>JAFUGJ010000029.1 GCA_017469425.1 Bacteroidales bacterium | reverse complement strand
TTGAGAGGGCCGCATTCGGGGCGGAAAGGGCCGACTTTCACATAATCGAAAGCCTCCCAGACAGCAGGCTCCACTTCTTCCCGGCCCGAATAAAGGGCGATTTCAAGCTTGGGATGCCTTTCCCTTATATGAGCCGCCAGCGCCAGCAGGGCTTCGGGGTCGCGCCCTTCTCCAAGGAAAAGGAAACAGTTCACCCCGAAATTGTCGGCAATGAGCGCATCCACCTTCGCAGCCGTAAGCTCCTCACCTATATCCAGTTTCAGAAACGGGGAATGGCATCCGACGCATGAGCCCTGGCAATTGCTGATGTCAACCGCCAAGGTCACACGGTCCGGAATCTCTTCCAGGACCACGGATGTCATTTTCGGAACGAACTTAATCAACTATTTTTCGGCGTAAAACCTATGATATGCTTCCTCCTGACGCATCTCGCTGAACGAGGAAATCCTCTTGAGATAGCCGATGACGCGGGTGAGATAATCCAGATTCTTGCTTCCGCACTTGGGGCACACGGTAAGGGTATCCTTGCTGATGTATCCGCATTCGTTGCAGACGGTGTTGCGGCAGTTGAAGGTGAAGTAATTGGTGCCGTAATGCGCAGCCACATTGAGAAGTTCGCGGTACTGGTCCTTGGTAAGGTGCTCCGCAATGTTCATGTGCAGGGCGCTGCCGCCGTCGAGATACTTCACATATTCCTCTCCATGGAGCTTGAACTTGTCGATGATGCTCAGGCTCTCGTCCTCCGGATTGTAGAAGTAGGAAGAGTACATGTTGTGCTTGCCCGACACGAAGTAGCCGTCCTTGCGGTCCCAGTTGTAGTTCTTGCCGGAAAGGTTCTCGCCGGGAACGAACTCGGTGTTGAACATAGCCTCCTTGGTGCGGTCCTTGCGGTTGGCTATGTTGATGGTTTCGAGCAGGTTGTTCACGAATTCCTTGTACTCGTCGTTGGGAGAAATCTCAAGCCCGAGGAACTCCGCAGCGTCGGTGAGTCCGTTCACGCCTACGGTGAGGTACTGGCGTTTCATGTCGATGAAGCCTGCCTTGTAGACATCAAGCATGTCGGCCTTGAGGAAGTCCTTGATGATTTCGTTGAAAGCAATCTGGTACTTGTGCACGCGCTCCGTCTCCACGGTAACGGCCTTGCTGATGCGGGCATAAAGCTCCTTCTTGTCATAGCTGCCTGGCTCGAGGGGTTTGCCGGGTTCGAGTTCGACACCCTTCTCTTCCTTGAAGTAAGCACGGGCGGCATCCTGAATGAGGCGGTTGAGATTGATGGTCATGACCGACTTGGAGCCTGTGGAAACCGAGGCTGTACCCATCGAGTACTGGTGGGTGGTGTGGTTGTGCTCCTCGTCCTCATTGTCGAGGTCCTTGAGAGAGTTGCGCAGGCGGCAGCAGCTCGAAAGGCTGTCGGCGCTGTTGGAAATGTAGCAGAAGAAGCTGTGGCCCTTGCTCCACATCTCGGCGGTGAAGTCGGCGTATTCCTTGTCGGCATAGTCGTCGCCTCCGTCGGTAAGGAGTGCCATGGTCTCCACGGGGAAGGTGAGGATGTACTTGTTGCGCTCCTCGTTGAACCAGTTCATGAAATGCTTCTGCAGCCAGTCGAGGGTTTCCCACCTGGGAGCGCTTCCGTCGGGGAAGCGGAAATCGCCGAACACTCCCTCGAAATAGGGCTTGTCGAAATAGCCTATGTTCCAGAACACGGTCTGGTAGCCGCGGTTTCCGGCGGGCATGTTCATGGAGTGCACTACCTGCTGGAAGCAGTTGTCGATGACCTTGGTGAGGGTGCGCTTCTTCGCGTTGTTCTCCACCACTTCGTCAAGACGCCCGAGATAGTCGTCGCCATAGTCCTTGCGGATGAAGTAGTCCAGATAGATAAGGAACTCGGGAGTTGCCACCGCGCCCATGAACTGCGAGGAGATGGAGTACACCAGGTTGATGAACTCGCCGCAGAAGCTCTTGAGGTCGGTGGGAGCGACGGAAACGCCGCCCAGTTCGCGCAGACCGCCCACGAGGAAAGGATACATGGTGATGGCCACGCAATAGGGGTATCCCGGGGTGCCGCTCTCGTCGTGCTTGTAGAGCACATGCGATTCGAGGTCCTTCAGGTACTGCTCGGCAAGTTCGTGACCGTACAGGGCCTTGATCTTGTCCTGCATGATATAGCGGTTCTGCTTGATGTTGTTCTCCTTGTAGAGTTCCTGGCCGAGCGTGACGATGTTCTTGCGGGTCACATTGGCGTTGGCGTCGAACTTGGAACCCGTCGCCGCATTGGAAGCCTTGATATAGTCGCGGATGAAGTCACGCTTCTTGCGCAGGTCCTTTCCGGCGTCGAAGGTCTGGATGTACTCCAGCGCGGCCTTCTTGTTAATGGACATCAGGGAATCAACAACCTGGCGGCGGATCTCCTGACTCGTCATTTTGTCATAAATATAAAGGTTGTCGGTAATGGAAACCACGACCTCTTCGGGGCAGCGCTGGCCGGTCGCCTTGTAAGTCTGGCGAATACCCTTTTTCAACTTATCGAGATCGAACTCTTCGATGCTTCCGTTCGTTTTCCTAACATCCATAAAGCCAATAGGTTATAAGGTTTTAATAAATTATTGATTTCCGATTTGGGGCAAAAAAACCCGGACTGCAAAAGCAATCCGAAGCAAGTTTTCCACCGTTTTCGCTAACAAAGTTAACAAAAGAGGATGCACATTGTCAATGCATCCTCAACAAAAGTTATCAACACTAAACTAACAATCGTGTTTCAGTGGCTGTCATTTCTCGGGTATGGCCTCCAGGACCGCAACGAGAAAATCCCACGCCTTCTGGACGGAAGGGATGTAGCAGCGCTCGTCGGGAGAGTGGGGGCTCTTGAGGGTGGGGCCGAAAGAAATCATGTCGAGTCCGGGATAGATACCGCCGATGATGCCGCACTCGAGCCCGGCGTGGATGGCCATCACCTCGGGTTCCTTGCCGAAAAGCTTGGCATAAGTCTGCTTCATCACCTTGAGGATGACGCTCTTGTCGTCGGGAGCCCATCCGGAGTATGCGCCGGTGAAGCGGGTGCGTATCCCCGCGAGATTGAGCACCGCCGCAACCTTCTGCGAAAGGGCGTCCTTGGCGCTGTCGATGAAGCTGCGCATGAGGGTTACCACGGACACTTTTCCTCCGGCGATGTTCACGATGGCGAGGTTGTTGGAAGTTTCCACCGTGCCGGGCATGGTCTGCGACATCCTCTCCACTCCGTCGGGGCAGGCGAGAACAGCGCTTACATAAGCCTTCGCCTTGTCCTCGGGCACATAACCCTTGCGGCAGGGAGCGTAGCCGAATTCGATGCGCATGTCGGGGTCGGTGTGCCTGAACTCTTCGAGTATCTGACGGCCTACCTTGGTGACGATGCGTGCGGCGCGGGAAGGATTCTTCACATAAAGCACGACTTCAGCTTCGCGGGGGATGGCATTGCGCATGTTGCCTCCGACAAAGCTTACCAGCTTGGCATCGGTCTTGGTGAGCAGATTGTAGACTATCCTCGCGGCGACGCGGTTCGCATTCGCACGGCAGAGGATGATGTCCATGCCGGAATGGCCTCCCTGGCATCCTTTTACCGACAGGGCATAGGACTCGTAGCCCGCAGGACGGCGGACGGGAGTATATCTTGCATCGGCCTCGGTGTCCATGCCTCCGGCGCAGCCCACATAGAGCTCGCCTTCAGTCTCGGAGTCGAGGTTTATGAGTATTTCACCGGAAAGGTCGCCGTGCACCAGCTTGTTGGCGCCGGTCATGCCGGTTTCCTCATCGTAGGTGACAAGAACTTCTATGGGACCGTGCTTGAGAGTCTTGTCCTCGGCAACAGCCATTGCCATGGCAACGCCCATGCCGTTGTCGGCTCCGAGCGTAGTGCCCTTTGCCTTGACCCATTCTCCGTCTATCCAGGTTTCGATGGGGTCGTTCACGAAGTCATGCTCCACATCGGCATTCTTCTGGGGAACCATGTCCATGTGGCCCTGGAGGATGACGGTCTTGCGATTTTCATACCCGGGGGTGGCGGGAATCTTCATGATGACATTGCCGGTGGCATCGGCGAAGGTTTCTACACCGTGCTCCTTGCCCCACCGGAGCAGGAACGCACGCACTTTCTCCTCGTGCTTCGACGGACGCGGCTGACGGGTGAGCAGATAAAAATTATTCCATACTGCTGAAGGTTTGAGATCTTTGATGGTAGCCATTTCTTATGTAGTTAACTGTTATTTGCTTTTGAAAACGGGATATTCGGCGACGATGCCAAGCTGATAGATGGGAACCCTGGTCTGCAGCAGGGTGGAAACCCCGTCGCCAAGGCGGACATTGCAGATGGAAGGGATGCGGTAGTACACCACCTGCTGGGCCTTGCCTTTGGCATCGGCGTTGGGAGCAGGGGCAATCTCCTCAACTCCTATCGACACGATATAAGGTTTGCCCGAGACATTGTCGGCTGGCACGAGACCCTCTTCATCCGAAAGCCGGAACGCGATGTACATCTGCGACTCCCCTTTCGTGGGGATGAGTTCGAAACTGGATTTTTCGCTGTCGTAGCTGCTGTAGCCGGTAAAAAGCTTCAGGTAGTCGGCCTCCAGCTTGTCGAGGGCGTCGATGGTGGCCTTCATGGCCTCGCCGCTGTAACTTGCATCGGTATCGCCGACAAGGATTTTGTAGCGGATGTCGCGTATTTCGAAAATCTTGTCCGCCACCTCCTTGGCCTTGGCCTCGGTGGTCTTCTCCACCACCACGCTCTGCTGGACCAGCCTGTTGCCTTCCTCAATCAGGGTAGTGGTCTTTTCCGACAGATTCGAAGGCACTCCCCTGCCCGAAAAACCTTCCGCCTTTCCTGCAGGATACTTCCATCCCTTTTCCGGGGTATAGGAACCGGCGGGGCCGGAAATCAGACCCTGGCTGGTGAGCTGAAGGTAGATGGTCTGCCCCTGCGGGCTCATCTGGAAGGAGTATCGCACGCTCTGGTCGGCTTCCACTGCAGGAGTGAGCTTGACGGAAGTGACTTTATAGCTTACCCTGTCCTGGGCTTCGGCCCGGATTCCGAGATACTTGCGGGCATAAAGGGCATAGGGACCGGCGGCAAAGGTTTCCCTCACCGCCTCCACTTCGAAAACGAGCACCGTCTGAGGCAGCGAATACGAAACCGCCGCGCTCTGGCTGAAAGCGCTCACGGCAAGCAGCGTCAGCGCCGCCGTCAATATAGTTTTTTTCATTTCCATCGTCTGTGAGTCCAAAGATAGTTCCAGGGCTGGGCCTTGATGTCCTTTTCCAGCTCGGCATAGTATTTTTCCATGATTTCCTCGGGGCTGTGCTGCGAGGCATCGTCGCAGAGGGGCACGACTTCCACGGAATACTTTCCGCGTTCGAGCCAGGTCCAGCGCAGGTAGCAGACATTCATCGAGAACTTGTTCGCAAGGGCGGCCCCACCCGTCATTGCAACGGTAGGCTGGTTCATGAACATGCCGATGTCGTGCTTGGTGGCCCCTTTGTAGGGATACTGGTCGGTAAGGAAAATGTACACGAACTTCTGCCTGCGGTGGGTAACCGCAAAACGCAGTATCTCGGAACTTTCCTTGTAGCCGTAAAAGCCCGTGTCGCGGATGGAATTGCAGCGGTTGTCGCGCATGACGCGGTCCCACAGCCCGCTCTTGAGCCTCTTGTAAACCACCCCTATTTCGGAAAAATCGGATTTGAGGGGCACATCGGGATTGTGGTTGTAGCTGTGCCACCCTCCGATAAGCTCCCAGTTGCCCGCATGGCTCATGAGCACCATGGTATTGTCCGCGCTGTCGTAGAGACGGTTGAACACTTCCGGATTCACAATGTCCACGATGCGGGATTCGTTGAGCCTGCGGCGCCCTTCGGCATCCTTGCAGCCGCCGAACCATATTGCCTCGGCAATAATGTCGCCGAAATGGTCGTAAGCCTTGCGGTACAGGGCCTTGAGCTCCTTGTATTTAAGTTCGGGGAAACTGCGGGAAAGATTGACCATCACCACATCGCGCCTGTAGTGCACCACCTCGCGAAGGAGCCATGACACGGCCCTCCCGCATGCGAGATGGAACTTCAGGGGCAGCCGGGCAAGCAAGCCCAGGATTCCCTCGACAATGACGACTCCGAATGATTTCCTTTCCTGTTCCATAGCTTACAAATATAACTAAAAACTGGGAATGCGTATTCAAGATGCACACAATACATTCGGATAATAATTATTATATTTGTAGGATTAGAAAAAACCAACACTCAACCTATATGTTCAAAGGACAACCAAAAGGACTTTTCGCCCTCGCTCTTGCCAACACCGGCGAGCGTTTCGGCTACTACACCATGCTGGCCATCTTCCTGCTCTTCCTGCAGGCCAAGTTCGGCTTTTCCGCCGCAGCGGCAGGCCAGTTCTATGCCATTTTCCTGGCAGCGGTTTATTTCATGCCCGTTATCGGCGGCTGGCTCGCCGACAAGATAGGATTCGGCAAATGCGTGATTACCGGCGTCTGCGTGATGTTCGCAGGCTACCTCTGCCTCGCCATCCCCACCGACGCCTTCGCAGCGCGCGGCTTCGCCCTCGCCCTGATGATTGGCGCGCTGCTCCTCATTGCAGTGGGTACGGGCCTTTTCAAAGGCAACCTCCAGGTGCTCGTGGGCAACCTTTATGACGACCCCAAGTACTCTGAAAAGCGCGACTCCGCATTCAGCCTTTTCTACATGGCAATCAACATCGGTGCGATGTTCGCTCCCACCGCCGCAACCGCCCTCACCAACAGGCACCTCGCAGGCGCCGGGCTCATCTACAAGGCCGACATCCCTTCCCTGGCGCACCAGTACCTGGGAGGCACCCTGGCTGATCCCGGCATCCTCGAAAGCCTCAAAGCCGCTATGCCCGGAGAGCAGATTGCAGCCATGGACCTCGGCAGTTTCAGCCAGTACTACATCAACAATCTTTCCACGGCATACAACCTCGGATTTGCAGTGGCCTGCGTTTCGCTGATAGTGTCCATCGCAATCTATCTCGGCTGCCGCAGCTGGTTCAAGCATGCCGATGTGAACGCAAAGCAGGCCAAGGCCGGAGAAGGCGCTCCCGTGCAGGAACTCACTCCCAAGCAGACCAAAGACCGCATCACCGCACTTATCTGGGTGTTTGCAGTTGTCATTTTCTTCTGGATGGCCTTCCACCAGAACGGCTCTTCCCTCACCTACTTCGCCCGCGACTACACCCAAAGCACCGTCGAAGGTCCTCTGAAGATAGGATTCAACATCTGGGCCCTGGCACTCATAGCCGTGTCGGTATATACCCTTTTCAGCACCTTCCAGTCCGAAACCAAAAAGGGCAAGGGCATCAGCGCTGTCGTTACGGCGGTCCTCTGGATCGGCGCATATCTTCTCTACAAGGGAATGGACCCGCAGATTAACATCCTTCCCCAGCAGTTCCAGCAGTTCAATCCTTTCTTCGTGGTTGCACTGACTCCCATCTCCATGGCCATTTTCGCAGCGCTCGCAGCCAAGGGCAAAGAGCCTTCGGCCCCCAAGAAAATCGGCCTCGGAATGTTCGTGGCGGCAATAGGCTACCTTATCATGCTGGCCGCATCCAACGGGCAGCCCGCACCTTCCGAACTGGTGAGCGTGGGTGGCGTATCCCCCGACCCGGTCGTACCTACCTACCTGATTTCCACCTATCTGGTACTCACCTTCGCGGAGCTTCTGCTTTCGCCCATGGGCATTTCCTTCGTATCGAAAGTCGCCCCTCCCAAATACAAGGGCCTGATGATGGGCCTGTGGTTTGCCGCCACCGCAGTCGGCAACTACCTCAGTTCCATCCCTTCCATGCTCTGGAACAATGTTCCCCTCTGGGTCAACTGGAGCGTGCTGATGGCTCTCTGCGTCATTTCCGGGCTCGTGATGTTCTCGATGCTCCGCAAACTCGAGGCCGCAACCGCTTAATTGCTTATGGACCGGCAGATTGCAGACAAACTGATTGCATGGGCGGAGCGCTACGACAATCCCCGCTACTTTGAGGAGGACCCGATAGCGTTCCCCCGGCGTTTCTACAGCATGATGACCACCAATCAGCCCGTCCTCGGATTCGACGGGGGCGAATGGCGGCCAAGTCTGCAGGATGTAGAGATTGCCGCCGTATTTGCCGCGCATTTCGCCTGGGGGCGCAGGGCCATGATAGTGCGCGACTGCAGCCGCCTTTTCGACGAAATGATGTGGAGGCCCTACGACTATGTGATGGCGGGAGACTGGAGAAACGACGACACTTCCATACACAGGACCATAAAGTGGAGCGAGGTTGCCGCCATCTGCAGGCGTCTTCGCGACTACTATTCGGCAGCCGGAAGCCTTGAAGCCCTTTCCGCCGAAGAAACCAGGGTAAGGATTTACGGGCAGAAAGCCGACCCGAAGGCCGCAAACAAGAAAATCTGGATGATGCGCCGCTGGTTCGTGCGCGACGACGGCCTCGTGGATATGGGCCTGTGGAAGAATTCCGGCAAACGCGACCTGGTCATTCCGCTCGATGTCCATGTCTACCGCCAGGCTTCGGAACTCGGCCTCACGCACCGCAGGGCGAAGGACATCGTAACCGCCAGGGAAATAACCGACGCGTTCCGGGAGATATTCCCCGACGACCCCGTGAAGGGGGATTTCGCCCTCTTCGGATATGGAGTGAACAATGCATAGGATGTATATCATTTCCGGATGCAACGGCTCCGGCAAGACCACCGCTTCATACACACTCCTGCCCGAGATGCTGGAGTGCAACCAGTTCGTGAATTCCGACGAATTCGCAAAAAGCCTCTCCCCTTTCAACCCGGCGGAGGCTTCGGTGACTGCGAGCCGCTACATGCTCCGCAAAATATACTATCTGCTTGAGCATAACGCCGATTTCTGTGTCGAAACCACCCTTGCCACCCGTTCGCTCGTGAGCATCATCAACGATGCCAGAAGCCACGGTTATGACATCACCATCCTGTATTTCTGGCTGAACTCTCCGGAACTTGCAATCGCGAGGGTCCGCTCCAGGGTCGCGGCTGGCGGGCACAACATCCCCGAACATGTCGTACGCCGCCGCTACTATATGGGCCTGAATTATCTGTTCAACCTCTACATCCCGCTATGCGACCGCTGGGTGCTTGCCGACAATTCCACTTCACCTTTCACCGTCGTGGCGGAAGGCACTCCCGGCTCGGTCAACATCAAAAATGAAGAAAAATTCAATATAATCCATTCCACTGCTTATCCCGTGAGAAATGAAACCGGTGAATGAAAGTTTGGAACGCTTCGGCGTGAGTACGGAGCAATTGAGGGCGTTGGTTGCCGAAGGCATGAAAAGCGGTGGCGACTGGTGCGACCTGTTTTTTGAAGATACATCCTACAGCGAACTGGTACTCCGCGACGGAGAAGTCAATGCCGGAGGCTCGCATATCGACTATGGCTGCGGAGTGAGGGTGCTGAAAGGCGAAAAAACCGGCTATGCCTACGCCGAGAGCACTGAGCCGAAAGCTCTTCTTGCCGCCGCCCGCGCCGCCTCCGCAATAGGAAGCAATTCCAAATCACTGAATGTCAGCAAGTTACGCGACAACTATCGCCAGAATTCAGCGATAGTTAATGAGCAAAATCCTGATTATCAGCATTTTAACTCCGCCGCAACTTTCTACGAAATGCAGCAGGACTGGCGGAATGCGCAGAGCGCACAGTTCGTGCCCGTACTCAAAAGGCTGGACGCCATCATCCGGGCAAAGGACGCCAGGGTGCACAAGGTGATTGCCATGCTGAGCTACAGCGTGTCGGAAATCCTGATGTACAATTCCCTGGACGAGCTCACCGCCGACACCCGTCCGCTCGGAAGCATCACCGTCACCACCATCTTCATGCAGGACGGCAAAACGGAGATGACAAGCGCCTCGCGCAGTTTCCGCCAGGGAGCGGAACTCATTACCGACGCCCTTCTGGAAGAGATTGCAGAGTCGGCAGTAAAGGGTATGGACGAACGCTTTGAGGCCCGCAGGCCGAAAGGCGGGAAAATGCCCGTGGTGATGGCCGCAGGAGCGTCCGGAATCCTCCTTCACGAGGCCATGGGCCATGCTTTCGAGGCCGATTTCGTCCGCAAGGGGCAGAGCATTTTCACCGGCAGGCTTGGCAAACAGGTGGCCTGCAAAGGCATCAATATCCTTGACGATGCCACCATCCCCGGCAACCGCGGCTCCATCAACTACGACGACGAGGGCGTGCCCGGCCAGAAGACCTACATGGTGCAGGACGGCATACTAACGAGCTTCCTTCACGACCGCATCAGCGCGGCATGGTTCGGGGTAGCCCCCACCGGAAACGGGCGCAGGGAATCGTTCCGCTACAATCCCATCCCGCGCATGCGCTGCACCTATATGGAAAACGGCAGTGACGGGAGCGTGGGAGACATTATCGCAGATGTGAAGAAAGGCATCTTCGTGGAGGAATTCAGCAACGGCGAAGTGAAGATAGGCGAAGGCGATTTCACCTTCTATGTAAAGAGCGGGCATCTCATCGAGAACGGCCGCCTTACCATGCCGGTGAAGGACATTAATATAGTAGGAAACGGCCCGAAGGCGCTTGCCGACATAGTTGCGGTGGCTGCCGACCTCAAGATAGACAACGGCACCTGGACCTGCGGCAAGGAGCAGAGCGCTCCGGTTGGCTGCGGAATCCCCAGCGTGCTGGTAAACGGACTTACCGTAGGAGGAGAATGAGATGTTAAGCACTGAAGAAAGAATCATTGCACGGGAGAGCCTTCAGATGGCGCTCGACGCCGGGGCACAGAAAGCAAGGGTGAGCCTCAGCAAGAATACGATGAATCTCATCGCCACCCTCGACGCGCAGATTGACAAAATCACCTCCTGCCTGGACCGCAGCATCAGCCTCAACCTATATGTGGACGGGCGCTATGGCAGTTTTTCCACCAACAAGCTGGAAAGGGCGTCGCTGAAGGATTTCATCGGCAAGGCCGTCGCCACCACCCGTATGCTCGCGGAAGACAGATGCAGGGACCTGCCGGACGGTTCCCGCACAGTAAAAGATGCAGTTGACGGAAACGAGCTCGGCATCACCGACCCCGCATTTGCCGGTGTGGACGACAGCTTCCGAAGCAGGACGGCCACAGAGAACGCACTGCAAATCACGGAAGGCGACGGATGGAAACTGGTGTCGCAGGAGGGAGAGTATTCCGATTCTGAATATTGGAACCTTGTGCTTGATTCCAACGGGCTCGAAGCCCTGCACGGCGAAACCTCTTTCGAATTCTTCACTGAACTCACCATCGAAGATGCCCATGGCAACAAATACAGCGGAGGATGGTGGGAAGCCTCTCCCCTTCTGAAGGATTTTCATCCGGAGAAGGTGGCTCAGGCAGCATTGCAGGAGGCAGTGATGCAGATTGGGCCGAAGCGCTGCCGCAGCGGAAAGTACAAACTGGTTATCGACAGCGAAGTGTCGTCCAAGGTGGTATCCCCCATCCTCAACGCCCTCAATGCCTTCAACATCCAGCAGGGCAATTCCTTCCTGAAGGATACGGCAGGCAGACAGGTTTTCCCCGCCGGACTGAACATAATGGACATCCCCCGGACCAAGGGAGAGCCCTGCGGGAAGCTATTTGACTCCGAAGGCGTCGCCACGAGCAACCATGCCATTATCGAAAACGGAGTGGTGAAGGAATATTTCGTAAATACCTACATGGCCAACAAGCTCGGCATCGCCCCCACCGCCGAAGACGCCATCCGCCCCATGGTAATGCCCTTTGCCGCAACCGGCAGGGAGGATATAATGCAGCTCTGCGGCGACGGGATACTCGTCACCGATTTCTGCGGAGGAAACTGCAACATTGCCACGGGGGCATTCTCCTATGCAATTCAGGGATACCGTTTCAAGGAAGGAAGGATAGTGCACCCCGTACGCGAGATGCTTATTACCGGAGATATACTATCTTTGTGGAGCCGTTTGATTGCTGCGGGAAGTGATGCCAGGAGGTGCAGGGCGAAGCTCACTCCGACCCTTGCATTCGACGCAGTCGATTTCAGCGGATAGAAATTTTATACGACATGAAAATAGAACAGAACAAAGTGGTTGCGGTCGCCTATCACCTGACCGTAGAAGGAAAGACAGTTGACAAATCGCCCGAGGGGCAGCCTCTGGAGTATATCCATGGCACCCACATGATGATTGCAGGCTTTGAAAAGGGTCTGGAAGGGCATGAACCCGGCGACAAATTCGACATCGTGGTAAGCCCCGAGGAAGGCTACGGCACCTACAATCCGCAGCTGCGCTTCGACATTCCCAAGAGCAGTTTCGAAGTGGGCGGAGTGCTGCGCGAGGACCTGCTTCGCATAGGCACGGTGGTGCCCATGTTCAACAGCACCGGGCATGTGGTGCAGGGAACCGTGGCCGAGGTGAAGGATGCGAGCGTCACCATGGACTTCAACCACCAGCTCGCAGGAAAGACCCTCAATTTTGCAGTCGAGGTGGTTTCAGTACGCGATGCCACGCAGAAAGAACTTGACGAGGGCCTGCACGGGGAATATCTTCCCGTCGAAGACGAAGAAGACCATTGCTGCCACGGAAAGGGCGACTGCCACAAGGGCGGGTGCGAAAAAGAGGGTGGTTGCAAGGACAATAAGTAAGCGCGAATGAAAACGGCCGTCGTAGTTCTCAACTGGAACACACTGGAGTATCTCCGGGCGTTCATCCCCGGCCTGAAGCACAGCTGTGCAGGACTTGGGGATGTCGTAGTCGCCGACAGCGGTTCCTGCGACGGGTCACTGGATTATCTCAGGCGGGAGCATCCGGATATACTCACCGTTCCACTGGGAGCCAACTACGGTTTTACCGGAGGATACCTGCGTGCCCTCGAAGCCCTGAAGGACAGGAATTACGACTACTATGTCCTTATCAACTCCGACATCGAAGTGGAGGATGGATGGCTGGAGCCGCTTTTAGGCTGGATGGAAACGCATCCGGACTGCGGCATCTGCGGGCCGAAACTTCACGGACTGCTAAGCAAGGACGGCGCCTATGTGCGCAGTTCCCGTTTTGAATACGCCGGTGCTGCGGGAGGACTGCTCGACCGCTGGGGCTTCCCCTATTGCCGCGGGCGGGTACGCAAAAAGGTGGATGAAGACAAGGGGCAATACGATGCCGCCGATCCCGATGTACTCTGGGTAACAGGGGCATGCCTCATGATACGGAGCAGCCTGTGGCGGCAGCTCGGCGGATTCGACCCGCGCTTCTTCGCGCACATGGAAGAAATCGACCTCTGCTGGCGCGCTCAGCTTGCCGGATGGAAGGTGCAGGTAGTTCCGCAGTCGCTTGTGTGGCATCTCGGCGGCGGCACGCTTGAACCGGCATCGCCGTTCAAGCTCAAACTCAACTGGCGAAACAACCTCCTTCTGCTGGAAAACAATCTTGCATATACCTATATCTCGCGTGGAATGGCGGAAGGGCGTGCCCGCAGGAAAGCAGCCCGCTTTATCCGTTTCAGGGCTTTTTTGGATAATTGCGCGAGAATTGTTTATTTTTGCACAGGTAACGCTGCTTATGCGAAGGCTGTCGGGCAGGCACATTCGGAGTGGAAAGAACT
>JAFUGJ010000102.1 GCA_017469425.1 Bacteroidales bacterium | reverse complement strand
TGCCGTTATTCTCCGCCCTTATAGGCATGCACCCCATTTTCCCGAAGTGCGCCCTGATAGCCGTTGAACTCTCGGTAAATGTCCTGCTTTTCGCCTGGTTCATGCACCTTGTAGACAAGCGCATTGCTTCCGGCGCCGTCCGGAATTCAGCAGCGGCCCGGGCTCTCTGCATCGGTTCCGCCGCCTTCGCATCAATCCTTCTGAGCAAACTTCTCTATTACGGACTCAAGGCCGCAGTGCTCTCCGCAGGGCTTATGCAGATGTCGCTGGTTTCCACCGCTCTCTGGATTCAGTTACTCGTGGCCGTCGCCCTTTCCACAGGGTTTGCCCTGGTATTCAGCAAGAACCGATAGCCCCATTTAATACGGATAGATACCTACATTGCATCAAGCAATGTAGGTACCTGCTACGGTATCCCCGCCCTCACCGGTCCAGTTGGTGTGGAAGAACTCGCCGCGGGGTTTGTCGGTGCGCTCATAGGTATGGGCGCCGAAGTAGTCACGCTGAGCCTGGAGAAGGTTGGCGGGAAGGCGTGAAGTGCGGTATCCGTCGTAATATTCGAGAGCGGCGCTGAGGCAGGGAACGGGAATGCCGTTCACCACTGCGGAAGCGATGACATTGCGCCATCCGCCCTGTGCATCGGCAAGCTTGCCCTGGAAGTAGTCGTCCAGAAGCAGGTTAGCGATAGCGGGATTCTTGTCGAAGGCTTCCTTGATTTTGCCGAGGAACACGCTGCGGATAATGCAGCCGCCCCTCCACATGAGGGCGATTCCGCCATAATTGAGGTTCCAGCCATATTCCTTTGCCGCAGAACGCATCAGGGCGTAACCCTGCGCGTAAGACACGACCTTGGCGGCGAACAATGCCTTGCGCAGGTCCTCAAGGAAGGCTGCGCGGTCGCCGGTGAAGCGGGCTGCACGGGGGCCTTCAAGCACCTCGGAAGCGGCAACGCGCTCTTCCTTCTGCGCAGAGAGGCAGCGGGCGAACACGGATTCGCCTATCAGCGTAAGCGGAACTCCTTGGTCAAGGGCGGCAATGGCAGTCCATTTGCCCGTTCCCTTCTGGCCTGCGGTATCAAGGATATAATCGAGCACATACCTGCCGTCGTCATCTTTCTTTGCGAGGATGTCGCGGGTGATTTCGATAAGGTAGCTGTCAAGGTCGCCCTTGTTCCACTCCGCGAAGGTTTCGTGCATTTCCTCGTTGGTCATGCCGAGATAATCCTTCATAATCTGGTAGCACTCGCAGATGAGCTGGATGTCACCATATTCTATGCCGTTGTGCACCATCTTCACGAAATGGCCTGCACCGCCTTCGCCCACCCAGTCGCAGCAGGGAGAGCCGTCGGCAACCTTTGCGCAGATGCCCTGGAAGATGGGCTTCACATAAGGCCATGCTGCGGGAGAGCCGCCGGGCATCATCGAAGGGCCCTTGAGTGCGCCTTCCTCACCGCCGGAAACACCTGTTCCTATGTAAAGGAGACCTTTGCTCTCGACATAAGCCGTGCGGCGTGCGGTGTCGGGGAAATGGGTGTTGCCGCCGTCGATGATGATGTCGCCCGGGTCGAGCAGGGGAATGAGTTTTTCGATGAAATCGTCAACTGCCTGTCCTGCCTTCACCATAAGGAAAACCTTCCTGGGGCTTTTCAGGGAAGCGACCAGGTCCTCGAGGGAATGTGCGCCGTAGAAATTTTTGCCGGCTCCGCGGCCACCGATGAACTTGTCAACCTTCTCGACGGTGCGGTTGAAAACACTTACATGGAAGCCCTTGCTTTCCATGTTGAGGACGAGGTTCTCGCCCATTACTGCCAGGCCAATGAGGCCGATGTCTGAAACTGCTTTTGCCATATTTATTGAATAACTTTAAATCCTAATTTGGAAAGGCGCGAAGCCATTTCCGGTGTTCCTCCTTCGAGACGGACCGTGAAAGATGTGAATTCGCGGCGGATGGGATAGTCGCCCCGAAGCCGCTCGAAATCACCGAGATGGGTGCGAAGGGCATCGCTGTCGGCGGAAATGTCGTAGGTATGAAGAACCGCTTCGGTGAGCACTTCCTGCAATGATTTGCCTATAGCCTGAATTCCGAAAGAAAGGGCCTGCGCAGGAGCGGGAATTCCGCTGGCGCTCCAGTCCGTAAGCGGAAGTCCGAGCACGGAAGCCACGGTGCGCACGGCGGCCGTAGTGCCGTTTGCCTTGCCGTCAGCCGAATAACCGGCGATATGCGGCGTGGTTATGTCCAGCATGTCCACCAGCTCCGGATCCAGCTCCGGCTCGCCTTCCCATACATCGAGGCACGCTCCTGCAATGTGCCCGGAGGCAAGAGCCGCCTTCAGAGCCTTGTTGTCCACAACCGGGCCGCGCGAAGAATTCACGAGTATCTGCGTGGGGCGCAATTGTCCGATACGGGCGGCATCGAAAAGATGCCAGGTGGCGTCGGGGCCATCTTTCTGGAGGGGAACATGGAGGGTTATGATGTCGGATTCGGCGATGATTTCATCGAGCGAGACGAAATTTCCCGGACCTTCGGCACGCTCGCGTGGAGGGTCGTTCAGGAGCACTTTCATCCCGAGGACGGAAGCGGCCTCCGCCACCTTGCTTCCCACATTGCCTACTCCCACGACGCCGAGCGTCAGGGCTGACAAATCCAGTCCGCGTTTGCGTGCGAGGGTTACAAGCAGCGAAGTGATATACTGCTTCACGCTCCATGAATTGCATCCGGGGGCGTTTCGCCATACAATGCCGTTCGCTTCGCACCAGGCGGTGTCGATATGGTCGAAACCTATCGTCGCAGTGGCTATGACCTTTACCGACGAGCCTTCGAGCAGCTCACGGTTGCAGATGGTACGGGTCCTGGTAATCAGGGCATCGGCATCGCGAACGACTTCCGCAGTGGTTTCCTTTCCCGGAAGATAGACTACTTCCGCATAGGGTTCGAGGGCCCCGCGCAGAAAAGGAATTTTATTGTCGGCTACTATTTTCATTAGTCTTTGAATCTGTCGGGATGCGCCCAGAGACCGAGGGCGGGATTGGAAATATAGTAGATTTCTTCGCCGTCCGGCATGGTGTTCCACCCGTCCTTGAATTTGTCGACAGGGTAGCGCGCAACCATGTCGTCGTAGCTGCAATACTTGAATCCCACGCCTTCTATTTCTTCGCGGCTCATGCCGGGTCCGGGGCAGTAGGTAATCGAGAACCTCCCCTCGGAAGAGCCGTGGATAAGATGAGCGGATGCCCCCAGGTTGTCCTGCAGGTCCTGATTCTCTTCAGTACACTTGAGGGTGTGGGGAGTACCCTTGTAGCCATATTTGCGGATGAGCCCGTCGATGGTCTTGTCCTCGCCGAATTCGCGCAGGGCGGGAGCCAGCACAATGAGCTCGCCACCGTCGGCAAGAGCCATGCGGGTACGGTATACGCTCTTGTTCCCGAGCCAGGTACTCTTGAACTCCTCAGGGTCAAGATAGACTATGCACTTTTTAATGGGATGGTCCACCATTATGAAATTGGTTTCCATCGACAGCGCGCATGCTTTGCGGAAGCACTCGGCATCGTCGCCAATGAAAAGTCCTTTAAGTTCCATCTTTCCGGTAGCGTCATTCTTTGCCAGCACGGTCTGGATGTAAACGATGGGAAGCTGGGGGATAAAGTGCTGCCTGGCATATTCGAATACCTGGCGTACGGGTCCTCCGGGGCGCCCCATCAGCCTCTCCATCCCGTAGGACGAACCTATGAAATGGCTCTTGTTGATGCCTTCGCTGCCTCCAACGCCAACAAAGATGTTCTTGGTGTAGTTGGCCATTCCCACAACTTCATGGGGCACCACCTGGCCGATGGAGAGTATGAGGTCGAAAGACGGGTCGAGCAGGAGCTTGTTTACCTGCGCAGGCCAGTCGTAATGGAGTTTTCCTTCAGAAATCTCTTCAATGTAGGAAGCCGGAACGCGCCCTACTGTTACCACATCGTTACGCCAGTCGTGAACGCGGAACCTGTCCATGGGAGTATGGCCGTACATGGTGCGAATCTGCTCCGGCGTCATGGGAGTATGCGTTCCGAGCGCGGGCATCACATCCGTGAGCGCATCGCCGAAATAGTCGTAAACCATTTCGGTAATGGGCCCTGCATAGGAATTGAAACGGGTGAAATCGGGCGGAATTGCCAGCACGCGGCGCTTCGGGCCCATCTTGTCGAATACATCCTTAAGTGCCGCACGCACTTCGTCGGGCGTGATGGCATCGGTCTTGGAGCCTCTTGCGTAGTATAGCATAACCTATCTCTTTACACGCGCGTTACCCTGCCAGATGCTCCACACCTGCTCTTCGTCGGCAGGCTGGGCGTAGTCGGTGAGGAAGGTGGTGGCGAGGGCGCCGCTTGCCCATCCGAACTGGGCGCACTGTTCGCCGCTCCATCCGCGAAGGATGCCGTAAAGGAGCCCTCCCACGAAGCCGTCACCGCCGCCGATGCGGTCGAGAACATGGATTTCGCGGGGCTGGATTACATGCCAGTCTTCGCCGTCGAGAAGGATGGCACCCCAATTGTGGCTGTTGGTGTTGTTCACCTGGCGCAGGGTGGTGCCGTAAACCTTGCCATTGGGATAATGCTCGCGCACGCGGCGTATCATTTCCTTGAATCCGTCTATCTTTGCTGCGATGTCCTTTCCTCCCGCTTCGGGGCCTTCGATGCCGAGGCAGAGCTGGAAGTCCTCTTCGTTGCCGATAAGGATGTCGGCATAGCTTGCAATCTCGGAGAAGATGTCGTGCAGCTCCTGCTCGCGGCCCTTCCAGAAGGATGCGCGGTAGTTGAGGTCGAAGCTGATGCGCGTGCCATATTTCTTTGCGGCACGGGCGAGTTCCAGGCAGAACCGGCTGGTTTCAGGGCTGAGGGCCCCGATAAGGCCGGAAAGATGTATTATCTGCACTCCTTCCACACCGAAGATGCGGTCAAGGTCAAAATCCTTTACATCCAGCGTCCGCCCCACTTCACCGGCACGGTCGTTCCACACGCGGGGACCGCGGGAACCGTATCCGCTGTCGGCGATATTTATCTGATGCCTGAATCCCCAGGGTCCTCCCTGCTCCACTTCTGGGCCTTCGAAATCCATTCCGCGGCTGCGCAGGTTTGCCTTGATGAAATGGGCGAAGGGGCTGCCCTTCACAAACGAGGTGAGCACCTTCACCGGCAGTCCGAGGTAGGACGCGATGCTGGCCACATTGGTTTCGGCACTGGTTGCCTGAAGATGGAAAAGGTCGCTGCTGTGAACGGGCTGTCCGTTCTCGGGCGTGATGCGAAGCCCCATGCTGGTGGGAACCAGAAGGGCGTATTTACAGTTGGGTTTAAGCTTGATATCCATTGCAATGCGTATAAAATCGCATAAAGTTAATGTATTTTTTCATACGAAAAATAACTTGTGTGTACGAACACACCTTTTTTTTTGATTTTTTGTCGTATTTTAATGAAATTCGAGCATAATTGATACCTTTGCATACAATATGAGCACTGACGAAAAGTATATGCGCGAGGCGCTTGCGCAGGCACGCGAAGCCCTTGCCGAAGAAGAAATACCTATCGGGGCCGTCGTGGTAAGCCGGGGCCGCATCATAGGGAAAGGGCACAACCTGGTGGAGCGCCTGCACGACGCCACCGCCCACGCCGAGATGATAGCCATAACCGCCGCAACTGAATCCCTTGGTGGCAAATACCTGCAGGACTGCACCTTGTATGTCACCGTCGAGCCCTGCCCCATGTGTGCCGCAGCCCTCAACTGGAGCCAGGTAAGCCGCATAGTCTATGGTGCAGCCGACCCACGCCGCGGCTACAGCCTCTACTCTCCCCCGCTGCTGCATCCCCGTACCGAAGCCATAGGCGGCATCCTCGCTGAAGAATGCGGCACCCTCCTGACGGATTACCTTAAATCAAAAAGATAATTTTACTATATTTGCACCCGGAATTGAGGTATGGTGTAATGGTAGCACTACAGATTTTGGTTCTGTCTGCAGAGGTTCGAATCCTCTTACCTCAACAAATCACCTACTCCATCAGCTTCTTGTATTTGAAGCGTTTGGGCTCGGAGTCGCCGAGGCGGGCCCTGCGGTTCTCTTCATATTCGGAGTAACTGCCCTCGAAGAAATATACGCTGGAGTCACCCTCGAAAGCAAGGATGTGCGTGGCAATACGGTCGAGGAACCAGCGGTCATGCGAGATGACCACGGCGCAGCCTGCGAAATTTTCAAGACCTTCCTCCAGGGCACGGATGGTATTCACATCCACATCGTTGGTAGGTTCGTCGAGAAGAAGGACATTTCCCTCATCCTTGAGGGTGAGAGCAAGATGCAGGCGGTTCCTTTCGCCTCCGGAAAGCACTCCGCAGAGTTTTTCCTGGTCGGCTCCCGAGAAATTGAAGCGAGACACCCACGAACGGGCATTGATTTCCCGTCCGCCCAGCTTAACCCATTCCGAATTGTCGGCAATGGTCTCGAACACCGTCTTGTCGGGGTCGATGCTCTTATGCTGCTGGTCCACATAGGAAATCTTTACGGTATCGCCAATTTCAATGCTTCCGGCGTCGGCTTTTTCCAAACCCATTATCAGGCGGAAAAGAGTGGTTTTCCCCGCGCCGTTGGGCCCGATTACACCCACAATCCCGGCGGGAGGAAGGCTGAATGTCAGATTCTCGAAGAGAAGCTTGTTGCCGAAGGACTTGCTCACCCCGGTAAAATCGATGACCTTGTTTCCAAGCCTGGGCCCGTTGGGAATGTAGATTTCAAGATTCTGCTCCTTCTCGCGGCTGTCAGCCGAAGCAAGTTTCTCGTAAGCGCCCAGACGCGCCTTGCTCTTGGCATGACGGGCCTTGGGAGCCATCCGCGCCCATTCGAGCTCATGCTCCAAAGTCTTGCGGCGCTTGCTCTCCTGTTTTTCTTCCATGGCGAGGCGGCGGGTCTTCTGGTCGAGCCATGAAGAGTAGTTTCCCTTCCAGGGAATCCCCTCCCCACGGTCGAGTTCGAGTATCCAACCGGCCACATTGTCGAGGAAATAACGGTCGTGGGTAACGGCTATCACCGTGCCCTTATATTGCTGGAGATGGGCTTCGAGCCACTGTATGCTCTCAGTGTCGAGATGGTTCGTGGGCTCGTCGAGAAGCAGCACATCGGGTTCCTGCAGCAGCAGGCGGCAAAGAGCCACCCGGCGGCGCTCCCCTCCGGAAAGATTCTTCACGAGTGCATCGGAAGGAGGACACTGCAGGGCATCCATCGCCCTTTCCAGCTTTGAATCAAGTTCCCAGCCGTTGCAATGCTCAATCTGTTCGGTAAGTTCTCCCTGACGCTCTATGAGCGCATTCATCTCATCGTCCGTCATGGGCTCCATGAACCTGGCGGAAATCTCATTGTACTCCGCCAGAATATCCACAACCCCCTGCACTCCTTCCTGCACCACTTCCAGCACGGTCTTTTCCGGATTCATCTGTGGTTCCTGCTCCAGGTAGCCCACGCTGTAACCGGGCGCCCAGACCACCTCTCCGCGGTACGACTTCTCCACGCCGGCGATTATCTTCAGCAGGGTGGACTTTCCCGAACCGTTGAGACCTATGATGCCAATCTTGGCCCCATAGAAGAAGGACAGGTAGATGTCCTTGAGTATTACCTTGTTGTTATGGGGCAGGACCTTGCCCACCCCATTCATTGAGAATATTATCTTTTCGTCTGCCATACAGGGGGCGCTTTACAGTGTCCTCTTGATTTCCACAATCTTGAAGGCTTCGATGAAGTCGCCTTCCTTGATGTCGTTGAATCCGGCAATGCTCATACCGCATTCCTTGCCTGCGGCAACTTCCTTAACATCGTCCTTGCCGATTTTCAGTGAGCCGAGTTCGCCTGTGTAAACCACGATGCCGTCGCGGATGAGGCGCACGCTCACCTTGGGAACCATCTTGCCTTCACGCATGATACATCCGGCGATGGTGCCCACCTTGCTAATGTGGAAGGTCTGCTTCACCTCGGCGGTGGCAATCACCTCTTCCTTCTTCTCGGGTTCGAGCATACCCTCGATACCGTCCTTGACCTCATTGATTGCGTCGTAGATGACAGAGTAGAGGCGGATTTCGATGCCCTCCTTGTCGGCAGCCTTGCGGGCCTCGACGGTAGGACGCACCTGGAATCCGATGATTACGGCATCCGAAGCTTCTGCAAGCAGGATATCGCTCTCGGAGATGGCACCCACGGCCTTGTGGATGACATTGACACGGATATTCTCGGTGCTGAGCTTGATGAGCGAATCGGAAAGGGCCTCGACTGAACCGTCCACATCACCCTTCACGATGACATTGAGTTCCTTGAAGTTGCCTATGCTGATGCGGCGTCCGATTTCTTCGAGGGTCATGTGCTTCTGGGTCTTGATGCCCTGGATGCGGATGAGCTGTTCGCGCTTGGCGGCGATGCTCTTGGCTTCCTTCTCATCGGTGAGCACATTGAACTTCTCTCCTGCGGCGGGAGCTCCGTTTAGTCCGAGCACGGAAACCGGAGTGGAAGGGCCTGCCTCGGTGACGCGCTGTCCGCGTTCGTTGAACATGCTCCTCACACGGCCGAAATAGCTTCCGCTGAGGATGATGTCGCCCTGATGCAGGGTTCCGTTCTGCACGAGGATGGTGGCGAGATAGCCGCGTCCCTTGTCGAGGGAAGACTCGATGACCGCGCCCTGCGCAAGCCTCTTGGGATTGGCCTTTAGTTCGAGCAGGTCGGCCTCAAGCAGCACCTTCTCCAGGAGTTTGTCGACATTCACGCCATGCTTGGCGCTGATTTCCTGGCACTGGTACTTTCCGCCCCATGCCTCGGTGAGGATGTTCATCTGCGAGAGCTGCTGGTAAATCCTGTCGGCGGAAGCGCCCGGCTTGTCAATCTTGTTGATGGCGAACACCATGGGAACGCCTGCCGCCTGCGCGTGGTTGATGGCCTCAACCGTCTGGGGCATCACGGCGTCGTCGGCTGCGATGATGATGATTGCAAGGTCGGTCATCTGCGCACCGCGGGCACGCATGGCCGTAAACGCTTCGTGGCCGGGAGTATCAAGGAAGGTGATGTGCCTGCCGTCTTCCAGCTTGACATTGTATGCACCGATGTGCTGGGTGATGCCGCCCGCCTCGCCCGCAATGACATTTGTCTTGCGGATATAGTCGAGCAGCGAGGTCTTGCCGTGGTCCACATGACCCATTACGGTAATGACCGGAGGACGGGATACGAGATCTTCTTCGCGGTCCTCTTCTTCAGCGGATTCGATTTCGTTTGTAAGCTCGGCTCCCACGAACTCGACCTTGTATCCGAATTCTTCGGCAACGAGCACGAGGGCCTCTGCATCGAGACGCTGGTTGATGGAGACCATCAGGCCGAGGCTCATGCATGCGGCAATCACATTGTTCACGGGAGTGTTGTTCATGAGGGTGGCGAGGTCGTTGACCGTCACGAATTCGGTCACTTTCAGTACCTTGCCCTCGGCGGCAACCTGCTGAAGCTCGTCCTGGGTGCGCTGTGCGGCCAGTTCGCGTTTCTCCTTGCGGTATTTTGCGCCGAAGTTGTTCTTCTTGCCCTCGTTCATCTTGGCGTAAGTCTCCTTCACCTGCTTCTGGATTTCCTTCTGCATCTCCTCGATTTCGGCCTCGGTCATGGCAGGTTTGAACCTGTCGCGCTTGCGGCCCTTTCCTCCGCCCTGCTGGGCATCTTTCTTGGAATCCTTCTTGGAAGCATTGCGGTCGATATTCTGACCGACTTTCGCCACATCAACCTTCTGGGTGCCCTTGGCAATCCGCTCGCGCTTTTTGGCAGGTTTGCGGTCGAACTGCGAAAGGTCTATCTTACCCACAACCTTGAGGGTACCTGTCTCGGGTTTCTTCTCTGCCGCAGGGGTTTGGACGGCAGGTTCAGGCTCGGGGGCAGGCTGGGCTTCCTTCTCGGCGGCAGGCACAGGCTCCGGTTCGGGAGCGGGAGCGGGCTCGGGTTCGGGCTCTGCGACGGGTTCAGGTTCCGGTGTCGGCTCGGGTTCTGCAACGGGCTCCGGCTGGGGCACAGGCTCCGGTTCGGGAGCGGGTTCGGGTTCGGGCTCTGCAACGGGCTCAGGTTCCGGTGTCGGCTCGGGTTCTGCAACTGGTTCCGGCTGGGGCACAGGCTCCGGTTCGGGAGCGGGCCCGGGTTCCGGAACGGGTTTGGACTCGCTCTTTTTATGGGTAAAAGTATTGCTGCGCACGATTACGCGCTCCTCTTCTTCCTCTTCCAAAGCAAGCTCATCCTTTTTCTTCCCGGAATTCTCGAGAATATCCGACATCTTGATAGCCCTCTCGTTTGCCTCTTCGGCTGCCTTGAGGTCAGCGCCAAACTGCATCTGGATGGCGGGAAGATACTCGTCGGAAATCTTCAAGTTCGGATTTTCATCCACATCGGCTCCCTGCACACGAAGGAAGTCAACTATATCCTGCAGTCCGATATTGAACTGCTTCATTATTTTGCTCAGTCTGATTTCTGCCATATATTAACCCCTGTATTTTTTTAATTAGTCTTCGAATTCTGCCGAAAGGATGCTGCGCACATCATCGACGGTTACCATGTCGAGGTCGGCCCGTTTTGCAAGTTCTTCAGGATCGATTGCAAGCACGCTGCGGGCAGTGTCGCATCCGATGCTCTTGAGTTTGTCGATAACCCATGCATCGATGGTACGGCCATATTCGGGATTGGTGAATTCCTCGAGTGCGACATCTTCCTCTTCGGAAGCGGCCTCGCCCTTGGGAGTCTCACGCCATACCTCTATCTCACGGCCAACCAGCATTCCGGCAAGCTGTACATTCACGCCTCCGCGTCCTATACCCTTCTGCACCTCGTCGGGAAGCATGTAAACTTTAACCTTGTCTTCCGTGCTTTCGCCCAGGTCGATGGACGAAACGCGAGCAGGAGTGAGAGCGCGCTGGATGAGGAGCTTGGGATTGCTCGACCACTGCAGCACATCGATGTTCTCGTTGCGAAGTTCACGCACGATTCCAATCACGCGGCCGCCCTTCACACCTATACATGCTCCGATAGGGTCGATGCGTTCGTCGTAAGACTCTACTGCAACCTTGGCCCTCTCGCCGGGCACGCGGACCACCTTCTTTATGGTGATGAGGCCGTCGGCAATCTCGGGAACCTCCATCTCGAAAAGGCGTGCGAGGAAGTCGGAGCTTACGCGGGAAAGGGTGATGTAGGGAGTGGTGTTGTTGCGCATCTCGACGCTCTTGATGATGGCGCGGACGGTATCGTTTTTCTTGAAACGCTCACCGGGAATCTGCTCTTCCTTGGGGATGTGGAGTTCGTTGCCGTCCTCATCGAGGAGCAGCACCTCGCGCGACCAGGTCTGGTAAATCTCACCTGTGAAGATTTCGCCCACCTTCTCCGAATATTTCCTGTAAACATTGGCCTTCTCGATATCCATGATGCGACCCTGGAGATTCTGGCGGATGTTAAGGATGCCACGGCGTCCGAATGCGGAGAGGGGCAGGGGCTTGGCATAGGTGTCGCCAATCTCGAAGTCGTCGTCGCCGCTGTCGGCCTTGACCTCGTCGAGAGTCATCTCGGCCGCGGGATTTTCCACCTCTTCCACGATTTCGAAGTTCTGGTAAATCTCACAGGTTCCCTTGTCAACATTTACGATGACATCGAAATTGTCGGCGGAGCCATAGGTCTTGGCAATCTGTGTGAGGAACACATCCTTGAGCACACCCATCATCACGGGGCGGTCGATGTTCTTCTCTTCCTTGAAGTCCTTGAAGGCATCAATCAGAGTAACTTTTTCTTCTTTACGCTTTTCCATTATATTTAGTTTGATATTATTCGTTCCCTGCAAGCAGGCTGTCGGCCTCCTCGGCGCTGATTCCCACCGAACCTACGGTAAGGGCATAGTCCTCGACATCCCTGTCGAAGGCGGCAAGCACCGCACGGTGCACGCACTCGCAATCCGCGAGGTCGGCTCCGCCGTCTTTGTCTATCGTCACTTCGATATTGTTGTCGTCGTCCACTTCAAGCTGGACAAGGGTGCATCCGCGCTGTTTGGCGGCCTGCTCCACTACCGGTAAAAGTTCCTGTCTTTCCATATTGTCATAAAAAAATAGAGGACCTTGCGGCCTCTATCTCGTTCACGAGTGCAAAAATAAGAAAAATCAAGCAAATAACAAAATATTTCGGAAGAAGCTTTTTTCCTACCTTTGTACTCTCATGGACCTGCAGGAATTCATACTCGCCCACGAAAACGACGACCCGGCCACGCTGGTGCTACAGCGCGGGCGCTACCCTTCGGTGGATGTGGCTCTCGCAGCGGAGTGCATTGCCGCACGGCGCAAACTCCGGCTGAAAGTGCCGCAGTGGTACGCGGAAGGGTTGGTGTGTCCTTCCGCCCTCAGCGCGGAACAGTGCAGCAGCACGGCCACGGCCTTGTACAAGGCGGGAGTGGCGTCAGCTGCGGCTGAAGGCCCTGAAGCGCCCCGGGAGACAAACGGACGCCTGCGCATCGCCGACCTTACCGGAGGGCTCGGCGTGGACTCCTGGCAGTTTTCCAAGACAGCTTCCAGAGTTCTCTACAACGAAATGAATCCTCTGCTGCTGGAAACCGCCCGTGCGAATCTTCCCCGGCTCGGCTGCAACAATGTGGAATTCAGCGGGATTTGCATCACCCCCGAAACCCTGCCCGCCTTGCTTGGCTCATTCAAGCCGGATTTGGTATTTGCCGACCCCGCCAGACGCTCCGCCTCCGGGCGCAAAGTTTTTCTTCCCGAAGACTGCTCCCCCGATGTGCTTGCGCTGCAGGACATAATTCTCGCCTACGGATGCTGTCTTCTCCTGAAGCTCTCCCCCATGGCGGATATTTCGCTGATGCTGCGAAAGTTCCATTGCGTCAAAGAAGTTCATGTGGTAGAGGCTGACGGAGAATGCAAGGAGCTCCTGCTTCTGTTGGAACCGGGCTTTGAAGGCGATACGAAAATCATTGTTGCCGCTCTTGGCTCCGGCGAAGAGGCACGGCCTGCCCTGCTCGACTTCAACTTTTCCGAAATCGGCTCTGCCGCAGCATCTTTCATTTCGGATCTTCCCCGCCGAGGGCAGTTCCTCTTCGAGCCGGGGCCCGCGCTTTCCAAAAGTGGCGCATTCAATCTGCTGAGCACCCGCTTCGGCCTGCCAAAACTCGGCCCTTCGGCTCATCTGTATCTCAACGATGCTCCCACTTTCGACAGACTTGCAGGACTGGGAAAATGGTTTTCGGTGCAGGAAGCTGCGCCCTTCGGAAAAGCAGCCCTCCGGGATTTTGCTGCACGCTGGCCCGAAGCCGATGTTACAGCACGGGCCCTGCCGCTCAGCAGCGATGAACTGCGGGCCAGAATGAAAATCCGGGGAAGCGGAAACATCCACATTTTCGGCATAGGCAGCAGCGTCGGAAAGATTCTGCTTGCATGCACACCGGGGCTTACCGGAGCCAGCAGATACTTTCCGGACCTTCGTTGAACAGGAGGTCCATGACGGAGAGGCCGGGAACGAAGCCGAAGCGCTCACGGAACACCTGCCAGTAAGGACGGTCCAGGCCAAGGTCGGCGAGGATGGTGTTGGGGCGCTTTGGATGGATGGCCTGGCGGTAATCCTCCCCGGCAGAGGAGGCCGCAAATCCCGGGTTCCCGCTAACTTGTCCGGCGAGGGGAGGCACAAAGCTTAAAGTTTCGCGAATATCAGGGGCGATGCCTATTTTGGCGCAGAAAAAGCGTATCAGGCGCATGTCGAGTTCCCAAAGGGTTGTGGGGCGGGAATCAAGGATGCCGAACAATTCGTCCTTATAATAAATGAAGAATGGCGAGGAACTGTATGCCGATTCGATTGCCCGCTCCGTGCGAATCACCCAAGGAGTGCTGTAGTCAACGCGGATTTGCCGTATCGGCAGGGCGAAGGTGCCGTTTTCATGCACCACGGGCACATTCAGGTCCTGCGTTCCGTTTGCGGTGAGGATGCGGCAGCGGTTGCGCCAGCTCTGCTTCTGGTAATTCTCGCAGGCTTCAACATAAACGGAAGAATACCCCGCAAGCAAGGCGAAGTATTCTACAGGTGGAAAATAGGCTACGCTGAGCAGCACTACTCGATAATCACTTTTTCGCGGCCGTCGATTGCACGGACGATGCCACGCTTGGAATTGCGGATGAAATTCAGGATTTCATCCTTCTCCGGACTGTCCGGGAAGCCCTGCTGGATGCGGGCGCAGGCATCGGAGATATTGTACCCCTGGAAATAAAGGGTATCGTAGATGTCCTTGATGTTGCGGATGGTATCGCTGTCGAAACCACGGCGGCGAAGGCCGACCAGGTTCACTCCGGCATAGCACACGGGTTCGCGTCCGCAGAGAGCGTAAGGAGGGATGTCCTTGTTGATTTTGCTGCCGCCGCCAATCATCGCATGCTTGCCAATGTGCGAGAACTGATGCACCACGGTGCTTCCGCCGAGGATTGCCCAATCATCGACATCGGTTTCACCTGCAATGCCCACATAACTTACGAGGATGCAATGATTGCCGACCCTGCAGTCATGGGCTACATGCACATAAGACATGATGAGGGTATGGTCGCCGATTTTGGTAACGCCCTTGCCGCTGGCCTTGGTGCCTCGGTTAATGGTGGCACACTCGCGGACAGTCACATAATTACCTATCTCAACATAAGTTACCTCTCCGTCAAATTTAAGATCCTGAGGCACGGCTCCTACCACGGCGCCGGGAAAAATCTCGCAATGCTCCCCAATCTTCACATAAGGGAAAATAACGGCGTGAGGAAGAACCTTGGTATAGTCGCCGATTTCGACATTGGCATCGATGAAGGCATAAGGGCCGACTTCAACATGCTCGCCGAGTTTTGCGAGCGGACTCACACAAGCTAAAGGATGAATGTTTGCCATTTTCAGAACAAGTTTTGCACGGCCTTGGCTGCCGTAGTGTTGATTGTATGGCCCGGTTTGTATGCGGTAATCCGGGCACGCAGGTAGCCTCCGGCGAGACGGATGTCGCCGATGAGGTCGAGCAGTTTATGACGCCCGCATTCATCGGGGAAATTCAGGACCAGATTGCTAAGATACCCTTCCGGAGTCACCGAAAGTTTCGGCTGTCCGAAGAGTTCTGCCATGTGCGCCACGGTGGATTCGTCCACCGGATGCTCTACTACAACGATGGCGTTGTCCACATCGCCACCTTTCACAAGCCCCTGGCTTGCAAGGAACTGCACCTCGTGGAAAAACACGAAGGTACGGCAGACGGCAATCTCACCGGCATAGTCGACAGATTCGTCCCAATGCGCGGACTGAACGCCGAGTACATGGGAATTGAAATCGACGGTAACATCATACGACAGATGGTCCGCCGGTTCGATGCGCACGAATCCGCCCGACTTTTCGTCGCGGATTTCCACCGTCTCTGGAAGTTCGAGATAAACCCTCTCGGCATCCTGTTCCACCAGACCGTCGGCAGAGATTGCCTCGGCATAGAAACGGGCGCTCCCGTCCAGGATGGGCACTTCGCCATTGTCGATACGGATTTCGGCATTGTCCACGCCAAGCCCTGTAAGGGCCGACATGATATGCTCTATGGTGGAGATGCTGGCTTCGCCTTTGGAAATGAGAGTACAGCGCGCAGTATTGGAAACGAATTCAGCAAGGGCGGGAATGGTAATTCCCAAGTCGGTGCGGATGAAACATATCCCCGAACCGGCTTTTGCCGGAGCCACTGTCATATGCGAATAAACACCCGTATGGAGGCCCTTGCCCTCGAATTCGTAAGTTCTGCTTAAAGTGCGCTGTTTCATAATAGTCCGCAAAGATAGCAATTATTTTGATATCCTTGCCTATTCGGCTCCCGCCTGCTTGAACTTGGCATAACTGCGCATATACAGCATGTGCGGAATTGCGGGAGAGCCGATGAGTATCTGTCCGCTCTTGCGAACCGGTCCGGCAATACCTGCCTGAGCGCCCACGGTGGTGTTGTCGGCAATCTTGATATGCCCCATGATTCCGACCTGCCCGGCAAAGATGCAGTTCTTTCCGATGATTGCAGAACCCGCCACTCCGCACTGCGCCGCCATCACGGTATTGTCGCCGATTACGACATTGTGGGCTATCTGGCAGAGGTTGTCGATGCGGACGCCGTTGCCGATTACGGTAGATTCCATCTCGGCCCTGTCGATGGTGGTGCCGGAACCGATTTCGACATCGTTGCCAATCACCACATTGCCAAGATGCTCTATTTTCTTCCAGCTCCCGTCAGGCTGGGGGGCGTTGCCGAATCCGTCGGAGCCTATGACGCATCCCGCATGCAGGATTACATTGTCGCCTATCTTCATTCCGGGATATATCACCACCCCGGGATATATGATGCAGTGATGTCCTATTACAGTACCTTCGCCTATGGTCACATTCTCATGGATGATGCCATAATCCCCTATGCGGCAATGCTTTCCGATAAAGGTGCCGGTGCCCACGGAAACCTTTTTCCCGAGCTTTGCGCTGCATGCCACATGGCTTCCCCATGCACGGCGGCGCTTGTACTTCTTCCGCTGGTCGGACACATATTTCAGCAGTTCCGCCACGCCGTTATAGGCATTTTCAACGCGCACCAGGGTGGCTCCGACCGCCTCCCTGGGCACAAAATCATTGTTCACCAGCAAGACGCTCGACTTGCTGGTGTACACATACTGTTCGTATTTGGGATTGGCATAAAAGCTCAGCGCTCCTTTCTTTCCATGCTCGATTTTTGCAAAAGTCGTAATCCTGGCCTCGGGATTCCCCTCCACAGTTCCATGAAGGATGTCGGCCAATTGTTTAGCGGTAAGTTCCATATCTTTTAAAATCTCCAGCCCAAAGTCAAAACGGCGTCAAACAAAGAGGATTTGCTGCGGACCACAGGCGACACGATGCCGTCCAGGTACGACTGATAAGCCTGATAATACCTTTCAGGAAGGGTCGTGCGCCGCAGCGCCAGGTCGGCATAGAAAGAGCCGGGTGAGCTGTAGCCCGCACCAAACGAGAACGAGACGGCCTTTTCTCCCACATAGGTCTTTGAAGATTTCACCAGCTTGTAAGTGCCGTTTTCGTATTCGTTGAAGTAAGCGTCATAGTCGGAGGCATACACCAGAAATCCGTCGGTGTCGGTATAATACCTTTCAGGGTCCGTGGTCAGATTGAATCCCGCCCTGAGCGAGAAAGCAGGCACGGGCCTCACTTCAGCACCTATGCGAAGGCTGTGGGAAACCCCGCAGAAGAGCTTGTTAAGACGGTTTACGGCATGGAAAGGATCGTCATAGGAGTAGCCGAAATCTTCGTCATACTCACTGAATTTCATGATGCTGAAATCCGTGAATTCATAATCCACGCTGAGCATGCCGATGCGTCCGAAGGTGTAGGCGATGCCGAAGTTCGCACTGTATGGCGAACGGAAATTGTAACTGGTTTCGGCGGTAGGCGAACCGGAAGAGGCATTGTAGGATGTGTTGCCGAACTCGGAACGCACATCAACATACCAGCGCTCATTGATGGAATAGGCCGTGGGGGTCTGGATGGCGGCACCGAGACGAAGCCCGTCGGCGGGCAGCCAGATGGCGCCTATCTTCGCATTGATTCCGGTGATGTCGGCCTTGTAGCTATATTCATAGATACCTCTTTCGTAATTGGTTGCAGCACCCGTCACATAAGTTTTGGAATTGCTGTCCCAATATTCTGCCGTTACGGGGAAATCGCTTGCCGCGCTGCTCCTGCTCTCCTCGAAAAACTCGGAGTAGCTGTAATTGGCAAACGGTATGCTGAGGTTGATGCCTAAGAAGAGGCGGTCATCCACATTCACGCCATAGTTGAAAATCATGTCGTTGCGCGACCCCTTCGTGGTGGTGCCGACCCTCTGGTCGAGTATGCCGCGTACGCCATATTCATATTCTCCGGTCGCAGGGTCGAATTCCTTGGTTTCGCCCGAACCATAATAGGTGCCTGCGTCGCCGTTGTAATTAACGAGCCCGCCGTCGTAAGCCGCAATGCCGTTCCAGCCGAAACCGCTGTCCCACATATCGGAAGAGCCCAAGATGTTGCCGGGCATTCCGTCGGCTGCGGTTGCAAAGGCTCCGGTGATGGAAGTGCGCCCCTCGGAACCCGCCGCCGAAACAATATTGGTAAAGGTCTGGCTGCGGTTGACAAGGAAGCCGAAGTTGTAGCTTTTGACACCGCTGTAGGAACCGGTATCGAATGTAAGGTTGAGCCCTATGTTGGGCACGGTCATGCGTGTCTTGGAATCGTTGAAAGAGGCTCCGTATGAAGGACTTCCGTCAAAAGCGTAGGAGGGAGTGTATGAGGATTCCGAAGAGGAGGTGGTGAATCCCGTGGAGAAACTGAACTGCGAGAATGCGGAAACGGATCCTCCGGCGGGATTGATGGCAATCGTGCCTATGTCGCCGCCCACGGCGGTAACCGCGTTGCCCATGCCGATGGTGCGGGCGGTGCCGTAGTAATTGTTGCGGCTGAAAGTGAGGGCGTCAGACATGGTCTGGGCCGAAGCACCTGCCGCCAAGGCAATGGATGCAGTAAGTATGGTAATCAATCTTTTCATATCGTTCGGTAATTTTCCAGTTTAAGTTTATCTGTGCGAACCGCCGCTGCGTCCTCCGCCGCTGCTGCCTGAACTGTGTGAACCGCCGCCGTACGAACCGCCACCTCCTCCGCGGCTGCTGCTTCCACCGCTGTAGGAACCTCCGCTGCGGCTGCTGCCTGAGCTGCCGGAAGAGCGGGTTGAAGACGATGAGGAGGAGCTGCTGCGCGAATAGGAAGAGCTGCTGCTTCGGGTAGAAGAAGAACCGCTGCTGCGGGAGTAAGTCGAGGATGAACTGCGGGAGTATCCCGAAGAAGATGTGCCTGATGAACTGCTGCGGGAATAGGAACTGCCTCCTGAACGGGTGGCGCCGGATACCGACCCCGTGCGGGAACCGGAAAGCGTGCCGCGTGTGCCAAGAGGGTCGCGCATGGTGCCGAAAGCGTTGCTGCGGGAAACTCCGGACCCGGTACGACCTATGCCAACCGAGCGGCTTACGCTGCCCATTCCACGGGAGCCGACATTGTCGCCTCCCTTGATTGCGGACCTTGAGTCGTGGTGGTAGTAATAGGTGTCTGGATCGTGCCAGCCGCCGCCATATCCCCAATAGTGGTGGTATCCGCCATAGTACCAGGGGCTATACCAAGGGTCGTACCAGCCGCCGTAATACCATGGGTCGTACCAGGGGCTGTACCAGGAATACCACGGGCTGTACCAGGGGTCATACCATCCGCCCCATCCGAATCCCCAGCCGCCGTACCAGCGGTTGTGCCATCCTCCGTACCATCCGAAATGGGGGCCGTACCAGCTATAGTAGTGCCAAGGCGAGGCCCAGGTGTCATCCACCACTACCACGAGCGTGTCGCGCCGGCCCTGCTGCTCGCGGCGGATCTGCTCCGCGGCAAGCTGGCGAAAATCCTCTTCGGTGAGAGGAGCGGCCTGCTGCAAGTCTTTGTCGAAACCTTTATAATAGATTCCGTCCTGAAAGCGCCGGACGGAACCGTACTCCGAGCTCATGCTGCAGGAAACCGCAAGCACCATGGCCGTCAATATCAGTATCAGTCTGCGTATCATCATTCAATCTCCTTTATTTTTTGTATCTTTGCGCCGTCTACCAAGTAGACGCACCGAAAGTAAGTTTGTTTATTAGTAGATGCAAATATCGTGAAAAAACGCAGAAATTTCTAAAGTTTTTTATGGCAAAGGAAATCACACCCAGAGCGGAGAATTATTCGCAGTGGTACAACGACATCGTAGTAAAGGCCGATCTCGCCGAACAGTCGGCGGTGCGCGGATGCATGGTCATAAAGCCTTACGGCTATGCAATTTGGGAGAAGATGCAGGCAACCCTTGACGCCGCCTTCAAGCAGACCGGCGTGCAGAACGCCTACTTTCCCCTTTTCATCCCCAAGTCCTTTTTCAGCCGCGAAGCCGAACATGTAGCCGGGTTTGCAAAGGAATGCGCGGTGGTAACCCACCACAGGCTCATGAACAACCCCGACGGCAAAGGCGTGGTGGTGGACCCGGATGCAAAGCTGGAAGAAGAACTCATCGTCCGCCCTACCTCCGAAACCATCATCTGGAGCGTATATAAAAATTGGATCAAATCCTGGAGGGACCTTCCCATACTCTGCAACCAATGGTGCAATGTAGTGCGCTGGGAAATGCGTACCAGGCCATTCCTCCGCACTGCGGAATTCCTCTGGCAGGAAGGGCACACCGCCCATGCCACAGCCGAAGAAGCTCAGGCGAAGGCAGAGCAGATGGTGGGCGTTTACGCCAAGTTTGCCCGCGAAACCATGGCCCTTCCCGTCATCGTGGGCCACAAGAGTCCCAACGAGCGTTTTGCAGGTGCTCTCGACACCCTCACCATCGAGGCCATGATGCAGGACGGAAAGGCCCTGCAGGCAGGTACATCCCATTTCCTCGGGCAGAATTTCGCCAAGAGCTTCGATGTGCAGTTCGCCGACAAGGACGGCAGCCTGCAATATGTTTGGGCGACATCCTGGGGCGTCAGCACCCGTCTGATGGGCGCCCTCATCATGGCACACAGCGACGACAACGGCCTCGTGCTTCCTCCCGTCCTTGCACCCATACAGGTGGTGATGGTTCCCATCTACAGGACCGACGAAGAGCGCGACGCGGTGCTCGGCAAATTCGCCCAGATACGCGAAGCCCTCGCCGCCAAAGGCATCTCCGTGAAAGTTGACGACCGCGACACCCTCCGCCCCGGCTTCAAGTTCGCCGAATGGGAAGTGAAGGGCGTACCCGTGCGCCTTGCCCTTGGTGCACGCGACCTCGCCGCAGGAACGGTCGAAGTCGCACGCCGCGACACTCTCGAAAAAACCACCGTCAGCCTTGAAGGGGTTGACGCCTATATCGAAACCCTGCTCGGCACCATCCAGCAGAACATCTACGACAAAGCCCTCGCCTTCCGCGATGCCAACATCCGCAAGTGTGACAGCTGGGAAGAATTCAAGTCCGAAATTCAGAAGGGAGGATTCCTTCTCTGCCATTGGGACGGCACTGCCGAGACCGAACAGGCAATCAAGGACGCCACCAAGGCCACGATTCGCTGCATCCCCGTCGACAGCTGCGTGTGCGAGGAAGAAGGTGTGGACATCTTCTCCGGAAAGCCGTCCAAAGGCAGGGTAGTATTTGCAATCGCTTATTAATCAGTATATTATGAAGAAAGCTATAATCATTTTAACTCTTGCAGCCGCATGCATCGGAGCATACGCCCAGGACGACGCCCAGAAAGCTGCAGCCGAAGCCGCGGCAGCCATTGCCCAGGCACCCGTAAACGAACTTCCCAAGCCTAAACCCGTCTATTGGACGAAATCGCTGCTCACCAACATCAATTTCGCCCAGACCCACCTTTCGAACTGGGCTGCGGGCGGTTACGACAATGTCACCCTCACATCTTATGTGGATGCCAACGCCAATTATGCCAAGGACAAGATGCTTTGGAACAACCGCCTGCAGATTGACTACGGTTTCCTGTATTCCGACGACAAGCCCATTCTCCAGAAGGTAAAGGACAGGTTCTACTTCGAAAGCAAGTGGGGATATGAAACCCCCATCAAGCACTTGAGCTATTCGGCTAACTTCGACTTCAAGACGCAGATTGACAACAACTACAACTATGTCACCCCTACCGACCAGCAGTTCGCCGATGCCTCCAGCAAGACCCAAGCATGGAAAAATGCAGCAAGGAACAACCTCAAGTCGGGTTTCCTCTCCCCTGCATACGCCACGCTTGGTATAGGTCTTCTCTGGACCCCGAGGCCCTGGCTGTCGGTGAACGCATCGCCCCTTACCGGAGGCTTCGTTATTGTGGACAACGAAGACCTGCGCAAGGCATACGGAATGGACCTCCGCACAAAATACGAAGGGCAAAGCGCTCCCGAAGGGTATATGTACCGCTATTCCCGATTCGAACTCGGTGCACAGGTCAAGGTTGACGCGAACTTCACCATCAACGACAATCTAAAGTACAGCACCCAGCTCGTGCTCTTCTCCAACTACCTCAAGAATCCCCAGAACCTCCGCGTGAACTGGGACAACAAGTTCTTCTGGAAGCTGGCGAAATACTTCACCCTCACCTTTGCGACCAACCTCATCTACGACGACACCGTCATCATTACCGACGAAGCCCACGCCGCAGGGTGGCGCACCACGCAGTTCAAGGAGTTCCTCGAACTGGGATTCTCCTATACCATCAGTTCCAAAAAGAAATGAAAGTGCTGCTTGCAGTGAGCGGCGGCATCGATTCGATGTATATGGCCGAAAAGGCTCCCGAACTTTTTCCGGGGGCCTCTTTCGCTATTGCCCACTGCAATTTCGGCCTTCGGGGCGATGAGTC
>JAFUGJ010000101.1 GCA_017469425.1 Bacteroidales bacterium | reverse complement strand
GATTATGGATAAGCTGCGCATCGACAAAATGACCGACGCCGAGCGGACGGAGTACTTCAAGTCCGGTCTCGATGAATACGAACGCGAAGACATCGCCAAGGCCAATTACGATTACGGACGCGAAGATGGTTTCGATGCCGGACTGGAGAAGGGCAGAGCCGAAGGCGCTGGAGAGAAAAGTATCGAGATTGCCCGTAAAATGCTCAAAAAAGGGATTCACATAAGCGATATCTGTGAATTCACCGGGCTCAGTGAAGAAGAAATAGCAAGACTTTAAGCTAATATACTGAAAAAAAGAGGCCGACCCTTTTTAGTCGACCTCAACAAGAACGGAACAGGCCCGTCAGGTTTAAAAGAGCTGAGCAGACCCTTATTTAATGTCAATCTGCTTCACGGTTTCGGGATACTGAATCTTTTCGCGCTTGGGCAGATGCACATTCAGCACGCCGTTTTCCATACGGGCTTCAATCTTTTCCTGATCTACATCGTCGGGCAGGAGCAGGGTCTGGGCAAACTTCTCGTAGGAGAATTCGCGGCGCAGGTAGCGGCCATGCCTGTGGCCTTCTTTGGTTTCGCTCTTCTTTTCCATGGTAATCCGGAGCTTGCCCTCGTTGTCGATGTGAATCTGGAAATCGTCTTTGGTAAGGCCAGGAGCGGCGAGTTCCACATCATACTCTTTTTCATTTTCTATTACATTGATGGCAGGAGCGGTGTAGTTTGTCCTTTCCATCCAGCTGTTGTCGAAGAAGTCGTTGAAAATGTCCGGCAACCAGCTATTTGCAGTTCTACGAACAGGTAACATAATTCAAAAACTTTAATCGTTACGGTTTCCGGCCACCCTGCCATCTTGCCGTGTCCTCTGCAGGACAACTCCATAAATACAAAGCGCGGACCACCTGCCGAAAATGAACATTTTGGCAGGAAAAGGTGACAAATTTTCAGTTAGGGAAGGCTATTTGGACATCACTCTCATCATTGCATCCCACCAGCGCGAAGGGAGGATGGTATGGGCAAAGATGATGAGGCCTGCACCGAATCCGGCACGGTAACGGATGCGCGGCCTGCGGGAATTCACGGCCCTGCAAATCTTTCTGGTAACCGCTTTAGGCTCCGGAAGTATGGTGGAACCGTATGCCTTGCGGAAAACGGCGGCAGTGCGCGCAGCCGAGGTCTCATAGACCGTGCCTGCGGATGTTTCTTCCAAGTGGTCGGCGGCGATAAGCCCCCAGTCTGTGTGGATGGGCCCAGGTTCGATAATCGATACTTTTATGCCAAAGGGCTTCACTTCCATGCGGAGGGCATCGCTGAGCGCTTCCACGGAATGCTTCGACACGCAATACCATCCGCCGAAGGCCATGCTCATGTGCCCGGCGACGGAAGCGATGTTGATAATGCGTCCGCTCCCCTGCTCCCGCATGGACGGAAGAACGAGCTGACAGAGCCGTGCAAGGCCGAAAACATTTACATCCAGCTGGTTGCGGGCATTCTCCATAGGCACATTTTCCACTGCTCCATAAAATCCATATCCGGCATTGTTCACCAGAACATCAATGCGGCCCTCGGCATCCAGAATCTGCCGCACCGCAGCCTGGCAGGATACATCATCGGTAACATCTATAAATAAAGGTACTACCCCGTATTCCTTGAGGGCTTCCAACCTGTCGGTACGCCTGGCTCCGGCATAAACTTTATGCCCCTGGGATGCGAGTTTTCGGGCAGCATCAAATCCTATTCCGCTGCTCGCGCCGGTTATGAAAACTATCATAATGCGCAACTTTCATCGGAGCAGAGCGCCCCGGTGCGGGATGAAACAGGGATACTGCCATTAAGGGCGTCGGCAATCTTCCAAGCCATAACGGTGGAAACCAGCACTTTGCCTTCGGCATCGATAAGATAGAGCGAGGGTATCCACTTGACGCCAAAGTCGGCACCTACTTTAGATTCCTTTTTCCCCGCCGGGTCGAAAAGCTGCACCCCGGGAAGCTCGTTTTCGGCCACGAAAGAACGGAGGGCTTCAAATTCCCTGTCGAACGAAACGGATACGAATTCCACTTTGGCAGGGTCGGCATCAGCATACATTGCCTTGAGCTCAGGAATCTCGGCACGGCAGTCCGGGCACCATGAAGCCCAGAATACAAGCACTACGCTCTTGCCCCTGAAATCGCTCAGTTTCACGGCTTTGCCGTCAATGTCATTCAATTCGAAATCCGGAACGGACTCGCCCGCCGGAATCAGGCTTGCAGCATATTTTGCATCCTGGTCGATGCGCTTTCCTGCCGCAGTCCACGCCTCATATCCTCCTATAAGATTGAAAACCTCATATCCCGCCTTGACCAACGCCTTGCCAGCCGCTGCACTACGGCGTCCGCTGCGGCAATATATATACAAAGGTGCGGAACCGTCAAAGATAGCATCCACCTTGGAGATGAAACCTTCTCCATTCCAGTCCACATTAGCGGCACCGGGAATATAACCTTCCTCATATTCCGCAGGAGTTCGGACATCCAGAACCCTCGCCCCATCCGAGGCTGCCTGGGCAAAAGCATCAACATCAATATCCTTGACCAATGAGCAACCGCAAAGGAAGCTCCAGAAAGCAAATGCCATGAGAATCTTGTTTTTCATCTGAACAACTTCTTAAACAACCGTAAATATACGCAAAAAATCATTAGTGTCACGGATTTTTTCAACTGATTGATTATCAGGCATTAAAAGAAAAACTATCGCCGGAATCCAGCGATAGTTTATAAACAACAGGCTGATAATCAGCCTTTTAAGAAAGCGCACCAAACGGACAGCGCGTCAAGCAGACGGACTGTAAGACCCGTTAGTAGATTTCCTCTACAGGTTCTTTGAAGTCGTCGGCCTGGGGAGCGGGAGCCTGCTCGCGGCGGGGGCCAAAGCTGCGGCGCTCGCCACGGTCGTTGCGGCCACCTTCACGGCGCTCACCGCGCTCTCCACGGTCGGAATTGCGGCGGTCGCCCCTGTCCTGACGGCGGTCACCGGAGCGACGGTCGTCCTTGCGGTCGCTGCCACCTTCGCGGCGGGGTCCGCGGGAACTCTTGGGCTCTACATATCCCTCGGGCTTTTCGGTGAGGGCACGAAGCGAAAGACGCATCTTGCCGGTCTTGGCATCGATTTCGAGGAGTTTGACATCAACCTCGTCGCCAACCTTGAGCACATCTTCCACCTTCTCGGTCTTGGTCCAGGCAATCTCGCTTACATGAAGCAGACCTTCCTTACCGGGGAGAATTTCGACAAACGCGCCGAACTCGAGAATGCTCACGACCTTTCCATGATAAACCTGTCCGGCCTCGGGAACGGCGCAGATTCCCTTAATCCAATCAAGGGCCTTCTGCATGGATTCGGCATCGGTACTTGCCACATCAACCACACCTTCGGAACCGCCGCCGGGAAGCTGCACTTCCTCGATGTTGATGGTGGTGCCGGTTTCCTTCTGAATCTTCTGGATGGTTTCGCCACCTTTTCCGATAACCGCGCCGATAAACTCTGCAGGAATGCGGATTTCTTCGATGCGGGGAACGAAAGGCTTGTAGTCTTCGCGGGGTTCGGATATGGTCTTGAGCATTTCGCCCATGATGTGGATGCGTCCCTGACGGGCCTGCTCGAGGGCTTTTGCAAGAACTTCGTAGCTGAGGCCGTCAACCTTGATATCCATCTGGGTGGCGGTAATGCCGTCGGCAGTGCCTGTCACCTTGAAGTCCATGTCGCCGAGATGGTCTTCGTCGCCAAGGATGTCGGTGAGGATGGCATAACGGTCGTTGGGGCGTTCGGCATCTGTGATGAGACCCATGGCCACACCTGCAACGGGCTTCTTGATCTTCACGCCTGCGTCCATGAGGGCGAGGCAGCCGCCGCAGACGGAGGCCATGGAAGAAGAACCGTTGGATTCGAGAATATCGGAAACTACGCGGACTGCATAGGGATTCTCAGGTGCGAGCGGAACCACAGGCTTGAGAGCGCGCATTGCGAGGTTGCCGTGGCCGATTTCGCGGCGGCCTACACCGCGCTGGGGCTTGGCTTCACCGGTAGCGAAAGGAGGGAAGTTGTAGTGCAGCACGAACTGCTGGTCTTCCTGGATGAGAACTTCGTCCATCTCCTTCATGTCGAGCTTGGTGCCGAGGGTGACGGTTGCAAGGCTCTGGGTTTCGCCTCGGGTGAAGATGGCGGAGCCGTGGGCGCAAGGCAAGTAGTCAACTTCGCACCAGATGGGGCGCACTTCGTTGGTCTTGCGGCCGTCGAGACGGATGCCCTCGTCGAGGATGAGGTTGCGCATGGCTTCTTTCTCCACTGCGTGGTAGTAACGCTCTACGATGGGAGTCTTTTCTTCGAGTTCCTCTTCGGGAATCGTGGCGAGGAATTCTTCCTTTATGGCCTTGAAGCCTGCTTCGCGTTCGTGCTTGGGTTTTGCACTCTTTGCAAGGGCATAGCACTTGTCGTAGCAAGCCTTCTGCACTGCAGCCTTGAGTTCTTCATCTTCAATATCGTGGGGATATTCACGCTTGGGGCCGTCGGTGCCGAGCTCGTGCATGAGTTCTTTCTGCACACGGCAGTGCTTCTTGATTTCTTCGTGGGCGACCTTGATTGCCTCGAGCATGTCGGCCTCGGACACTTCCTTCATTTCGCCTTCCACCATCATGATGTTCTCTTCGGTGGCTGCAACCATGAGTTCGATGTCGGAATCCGCCATCTGGCTGAAACCGGGGTTGATGATCCACTCTCCGTTCACGCGGCTGACGCGGACCTCGGAAACAGGGCCTCCGAAGGGAAGGTCGGATGTTGCAAGGGCGCAGGATGCTGCGAGACCCGCGAGAGCATCGGGCTGGATGTCCTTTTCTGCCGAAATGAGGCTGATTTGCACGAATACTTCAAGATGGAAATCATCCGGCCAAAGAGGGCGGATGGGGCGGTCCACCAGGCGTGCGATGAGGACCTCATAGTCGGAGGGCTTGCTTTCCCTCTTCATGAAACCGCCGGGGAAACGCCCTGCAGCATAATACTTCTCGCGGTAATCGACCGTGAGGGGCATGAAATCGGTGCCTTCCTTTACTTCTTCTGCTGCGGTGACGGTGGCGAGGAGCATGGTGCCACCCATTTTTACTACTGCCGAACCGGCGGCCTGCTTGGCGAGTTTGCCGGTTTCGATTTCGATTACCCTACCATCGGGCAATTCGATTTTCTTGTTGATTACATTCATTATCGTTTCTCTATTTGCCATTCTTCCGACCCGTTGCCGGAAGTGCTGCGTGTTAATTCATCAAAAAACCGGCCGCAAGCGACCGGATTTCTTTCATAAAAGGCCGGATTATCGACGGAGGCCAAGTTCCTTGACGATGCTGCGGTACCTTTCAATGTCAACTTCCTTGAGATAGTCGAGGAGCTGACGGCGCTTGCCGACCAGACGCAGAAGGCTGCGGCGCGTCACCACATCCTTCTTGTTTTTCTTGACATGCTCGGTAAGGTGCGCAATACGGTAGGAGAACAGTGCAATCTGGCTCTCGGGAGAACCGGTGTCGGTGTTGGACTTTCCGTACTTTGCAAAGACTTCCTGCTTCTTTTCAGGCTGTAAATACTCTGCCATTTTCAATAAAAATTAAAAGTTGTTAATCAGGAACTTCCGGCCAGCGCCGGAAGGCTTGTTGCCAATGTGGCAAAATCGCCGTTCACCACTTCGGACAAAAGCGTGCAAATTTAGCCATTTTTTCTTAATCCACAAAAACTTGCGCACCTTCTCAAAAAATAAATTGGAAAAAGTTTGGATATACGAAAAGGATTACATAGATTTGCATCCGAATGAGAACGCTTGTAGTAAATATCGCTTGTTGCTGTCGTGCCGATTTCCCGATTGGTACAGCAAAGGCGTCGTATATGAACTAAGCAGTTTTCTTTAAACAGACGATATCATCTTGTTGCCAGTCGGTGTATTTCCGGCTGGCTTTTTTTGTCAATTCATCATTCAAAACACCAATATCATGATTTACAACAATCTTACAGAACTCATCGGACGCACGCCGCTGCTGCGCGTCTCCGGCCTCGAAGGACAGAAAGCCGACATCGTAGTCAAACTCGAATACTTCAACCCCGGAGGAAGCGTGAAAGACCGCATCGCCCTCGCCATGATTGAAGATGCGGAGCAGAAGGGCATCCTCAAACCCGGAGCCACCATCATCGAACCCACCAGCGGGAACACCGGCGTCGGCCTTGCATGGGTGGGAACCGCCCGCGGATACAAAGTCATCCTCACCATGCCCGACACCATGAGCCAGGAACGAAGAAGCCTGCTCAAGGCCCTTGGAGCAAAACTCGAACTTACTCCCGGCGCAGAAGGAATGAAGGGAGCAATCCGCAAGGCCGACGAACTCAAAGCCAGCATCGAAGGAGCCGTAATCCTCGGCCAGTTCGTAAATCCCGCAAATCCTGCCGTACATGAGCGCACCACCGGCGAGGAAATCTGGGCGGACACTGAAGGAAAAGTGGATATTTTCGTAGCCGGAGTGGGTACAGGCGGCACCGTAAGCGGAGCAGGCAAAACCCTTAAGAAATATAATCCCGCAGTGAAAGTGGTGGCCGTGGAGCCGTCTTCTTCCGCCGTGCTGAGCACCGGAGTTGCAGGAAAGCACAAAATTCAGGGAATAGGTGCAGGCTTCGTTCCCGACACCTACAATGCAGCGATAGTCGATGAAATCCTTACCATCAGCGACGACGAGGCAATAGGCGCTTCGCGAAAGCTTGCATCCAAGGAAGGACTTCTCGTGGGCATTTCGTCCGGAGCGTCATTTGCCGCCGCACTCAAACTCGCCCAGAATCCTGCAAACGAGGGCAAGACCATAGTGGCCCTGCTTCCCGACACCGGAGAAAGATATCTCTCCACCGTCCTGTATGCATTCGAAGAGTATCCTGTAGCATGAGAGAGAAACTCAACATCCTGATGGAAGACATCCGCAGCTATGTGTTTCCGGAATACTATCCGGCAGCCATGCGCGAAGAAGCCATCTACGCCGCCCTTGCCGACCTTACGGGGCAGGAGGCGGCGGAGGGCTTCAGGAAAGAGCTTCCGGAAATCAGGAGACTCGTTTACAGCGATGTCCGGGCTGTAATGGATGCAGACCCTGCCACGGATTCGCTGGACGAAGTAATCCTTTGCTATCAGTCGGTTACCGCGATGCTCCATTACCGCACGGCGCACGCCCTGCTCGCACTGAATGTAAAGATAATCCCGAGGATGCTTACGGAGATGGCTCACTCCCTTACCGGCATCGACATTCACCCGGCGGCGCAGATAGGGGAAAGATTTGCAATCGACCACGGCACGGGAGTGGTGATAGGCGCAACCACCGTCATCGGCAACGGCGTCACCCTGTATCAGGGCGTGACGCTCGGTGCGAGGAAGATTTCCTCCGGCCCAAGACATCCCATCCTCGAAGACGATGTGACGGTATATTCCAACGCTTCGATACTCGGAAGGGTGACGATAGGGAAAGGCTCGGTGATTGGAGGAAATGTATGGCTCACTTCCAGCGTGCCCCCGTATTCCCGGATAGTGCAGGGAAAAGCTATCTACCAACACGGATTTCAGGATGGAGAAGGAATATAAGCCCTTTGGAAAAACTCTACATTTACTCTATATGCAACCTATGCAACAAAAACCATATATCACCATCAGTTAGTTAGTTTTCAATATTTTAGACCGTAGGTACAAGGCGGTCCGGCCCTCTGCAAGGCCGGGCCGCCTTCCTCTACATGGAGCATGATTTATAAAAATAATGACTATCTTCACAACCATAATCAACACTAAGACAAATGCACCTTCCTAATATATTCCGGACCCGCAGGGCGGACAGGCTCGCAGCCGACATCGACAACCTGCTCGACAAGGTCGACCACTCGCTGCTCGTCTTCAAGGACGGGGTAAGGAATTACCTTTACGACGATCCTTCATCCTTCCAAGACAACCTTTCCACCATGGCGGAGCTGGAGACTGAAACAGGCGTTCTCAGGCGCGACATCGAAAACACCCTGTATTCGCGCGGATACCTCATCCGTTCAAGGGGCGACATCATGCGCCTTCTCGAAAGGTTCGACCACATCATTTCGATAATCAGCAATGACCTTATACAATTCGAGATTGAAGCACCCAAAATTCCCGCCGAACTGAAAAAGGAATTCGTAAAACTTTCCGAACTCGCCGCCCTCTCGGTGGAAAGCTCCATTCCCGGAACGAAGGCATACTTCAACAATCCCGACTCTGTCGCGGAAACGACAAGCAGGGTATATTTCTACGAGAAAGAGGCCGTAAAACTCTCGCAGTCGATAAAGCGCACCGTGTTTCATGACATGGACGGACTGAAACTCAGCGAAAAATTCCATCTCAGATACTTCGCACTCCATATCGAAGACCTCTCGAGAGCGGCGGTCAAAGTGGCTGAGCAACTGTCGGTTATGGCAATCAAACGAAACCTGTAATGACGCTCGCGTACCTGACATTGGCATCCATGCTCTGCGGCGCAATGCTGCTGCTTCGCGACTATCCCGTCGTGGAGGGCTGCATCCTCGCATCCGGTGCCGGTGAAAGACGCTCGGTAAGATTACTGCTTCCCCTGCTGATTGCCGCGGGGCCGGGGCTTCTCATCCTGACAGGAGACAGGACCTTTGCAGACGCATGCCCCGCAATCCTGGCCGTTCCCTTCCAGAATGCCCTGGCTCTCGTAATTGCCACGGCAGCCGCAGGCATCATAAGCAACCTGATAAGCCGCTACCCGGCCGTGCCTTATGCATTCACAGGTGCGATTTTCGGACTGGACCTGGCAGAAAACGGTACTTTTGCAGCCGGAAGCGCACTCACGCACATGTCGTCATGGATAGCGGCCTTCGTGCTGTGCGCCATTTTCGCGGCAGGATTCTGGCGGCTCTACTCCGCATGCACTGGAAAGCGCAGAATCCATCTCGCACGGCTCGACAGCCGCCTGCTCGCCCTTTCCACACTTGTTTCGTTCATCCTCATTGCAGCATACAGCCTCAACACCGGCAGCATCGCCGCTTTCTTTGCAGTAACAGGGTCGGCAGAAGTACGCCTTGCCGCTCTTATAATCCCGCTGTCATACCTTGCGCTTTTCTTCATCCTGCGCAGGCGCACCTACACAAGCTGCTCCGGCATCGCCGACAATGAACTGGAGATAAATTCCGAATCGGTGCTGTCGGTTCTTTGTGCCATCACTGCGACCCTTGTCATCTTCTCCACCAGGCTCCCGTCCTTTGCGGGAATGAGCGCAACTCCCCTTTCGGCATGCAGCCTTTATCTGGCGGCGCTGACCGGCCTGGGCATAGCAAGAAAAAGCGCCCTCACGGACGAAACCACACTGTACAAGCACCTTGCCGCCGCAATTCTCTCCCCCGTGCTGGGAGTGCTGTTTGCATACAGCCTGGCGAGCATTCTGGGCGGCGACATGGTAAGCACCCTGATAGTCGCAGGCATCATTCTGCTGGCGGCGCTGGTGTCGCTCTACCTCAGGATACAGAAAGGCCGCGACCTGCAACGGCAAATCATGCGCTCGCGCGAACAACAAATATATAGCAACCAGAAATCCCTTTCGGCGCTCGAAGTGCGTTCGGAAATGAATGAGAAGGAGCTTCTTGAAAAACTTGAGCTGAAGCGCAAGGAACTCGTGGATTTTGCCGTGGGCATCAGCAGCCAGAAGGAATTCATGGACGACATTTATGCCAGGCTCGGCAAGATGAGGGCGATGCCCGACGGCCCCGACAAGGACGCCGCCACCGACGAAATCCTCCATTCACTGAGGGAAAGGATGTATTTCGCAAGCGAAGTGAACGACTTTTACGCCCGCAGCGAAGTGCTGCACAAGGACTTCAACATGCGCCTGCGCGAAGCCTTCCCGGGCCTCACGGAGAACGAGCGCAAACTTGCCAACCTTCTGCGGCAGGGCCTGAGCACCAAGCACATAGCATCGCTGATGAACATCACGCCCAAATCGGTGGAAATCAACCGCTACCGGCTCAGGTCGAAACTTGGCCTGGACCATGGCGAAAATCTTACAAAATTCATAAAATCCATCTAACATCATTTATTAACCACATTTAAAAACATTATGCGTAAACTACTTTACATCGCAGTTCTGATGCTGCTCCCCATCGGGGCGGCACAGGCTCAGAAGGCAGTCAAGTACAATCAGTACGGAGTGGCTGTCGAGTCGGATGTTCTGGATGCGGAAGCCCAGGATGGCATTCTGGTTCTCGAATCGCCCAAGAGCGGATATAAACTCTGGTTCGATTCCCGCGCACAGGCAGACGGCGCCGTATTCTTCGGCGCTCCCGACTATGCCGACGCCATCGGCAACGGCACCAGCATCCGCCGTGCCCGTTTCGCCGTCAAGGCACAAATCAACAAAGACTGGTACGGTGAGTTCGACATGGACCTCGCAAACGGTCTCGCCGAACTGAAGGACGCAATCGTCCGCTACACCGGAGTTCCCGACCTCGACCTGCAGGTAGGTAACTTCAAGGAATTCTTCTCAATCCAGAGGAACACCACTTCGCGTTACCTACAGTTCATCGAGAGGCCCATGGTCAGTTCCGCACTCGCCCCTTCCCGTCACCTTGGTTTCAACGCCAAGTATGCAAAAGACTGGCTTTGGGTATCGGCAGGCGCCTTCACCCAGAAAGTAGCCGGAACGGAGGAATGGGACAATGTCGCCGACAACAACAAGGATTTCGGCCGCAATTCCGGATACTCCCTCACTACCAAACTGGTGGTTCGCCCTCTCTACAAGATGGACAATGCAAGCCTGCACATCGGCGCGGCTTATTCCCACAGGACCACCACTACCGACCTCGCCACAGGCGAATGGGGAACCTACCGCGCAAGCTGCCGCAACTCCACCAACATCAACCGCAAGAAATATGTTGACACCAACAACCTTCCCGGTTTCGACCACAACAACCTCTGGACGGTCGAACTTGCAGGCCACTGGAACGGACTTCGCTACGAAGCCGCTTACATAGGCGACAATGTTCACTTCAAGAAGGATGCAGCCGACCCCGCGACGAAGAATTTCGGCGGATGGTATGTACAGGCAGGCTACCTGCTCGGAGGCGGAAAGCAGCGTTATGATGCAAAGGGTGGCAAGTACACCAGGGTTGAGCGCGGACAGAAGTGGGGCGACCTCGAGCTCTGCGCCCGCATCGAGAATGTAAACCTCAACTGCGACAATGTCTATGGCGGTGCTGCACAGGCATACACCCTCGGCCTCAACTGGTATGTGAACGACAATGTAAAGATGATGGTGAACTACCAGTACAACGACAATGACCGCTACGCAAACGGCAAGAACAAACTGAATGTCGGCAAGGATGCCGCAGGCAATCCCACCAAGGACTACACCAAGGTCGTAGCAGGGAGCGGCAAAGCCGGTGTTGACTACCACATGCTTGCAGTGCGTTTCGAAATCGACTTTTAGCAATTTAAAAGAACAAGAATATGAAAAAGATACTGTATTTCGCTGCAGCAGCCGTCCTGGCTTTCACCGCCTGCATGGAGGACGAAATTTACAAAGGCCCTTCCTCCATCGACAAGGTCGTCTTCACACCTGAAGCGCCTACTTCCCTTTCCGAAGTAACCGTAACCGCCACCGTGAGCGGCCTGCAGGCTGTAACTTCCGCAACACTGGAGTATAACGGCAACAAGGTTCCCATGACAGGGTCAGGCTCCACTTACACCGGAACCATACCCGCTCTTGCCGACGGAACCGAGGTTTCTTTCAATGTTACCGTAGTGAACGACGCCGACTTTACCACCGTGTCCGACAAATACACCTACACCGTGGGCGACCCCGCCACCGACTGGAGCAAGGTTAAACTCAACGAGGTTTACGGAGCGGGCGCCGATGACGAGAAGTTCTTCGAACTCTGGAACGGAACCGACTATCCCGTAAAGCTTACGGGCGTTACCATCAACAAGGACGAAGAACTTACCTGGACCGGAATTGACGGAGAGGTCATCCCCGCACACGGATTCTTCGCAATCGTCGGCGGCAAGGGAACGACCCCCAGAGGATTCTCCAGCGGCTTCTCCGCAAAGAAGAGCGTTCGCATCGACCTCTACAATCCCAAGGGTGAACTTGTTGACTACTTCCAGCGCGGCGACAAGGGCGACTCCGGCTGGGGCGTAAGCATCAGCAATTACTCCGGTTCATGGAGCCGTGTTCCGGACGGAATAGGAGAATGGCAGCGCACCGACGCCTTTACCCCCGGCGAAGCGAACTCCACCGCAGCAGCGGACGATGATTATGTGAAAAATGACTGATAACCTTAAACCTTGTATTAATTATGGCAGAACTTAAAATTGGCGAGCAGAGCAAGCCTCGCTTCGAATTCCGCAGCTTCGGACAGGATTTCTGCGCCGCAGCAAAACGCATGGCACGCCTCAGCGTTCCCGTTCCTGAGAAAGTGTGGGAGCGTGAAAGCGACGAGATTTACATCATCTCGGCAAAGAATGACATAAACAACACCAAAATCCGCAACGGAAAAATGGATATCAAAACCTATGTCCAGACCGTTGACGGACTCGAGCAGTGGAATCCCCTCATGAAGGGCGAATTCCCCATCTCCCGCGAAGTTCTGGAGAAAGAGGTATTCCCGGCTTTCATGGTAGAGATGCCTGCACTCACCAAAGACACCTACACCTATGAAGAATTCATTGCAATGGTGAAGGCGAACAAGGACCTTGCAGCCGTACGCGTGCACAAGCAGCGCTTCGGATATATGGTAAACAACACCATCTGCGAAGTGGGCAATGTCATTATCAACGGAGCGAAGGTGGTTACCATCAACTCCGAATCCACCGAAATCGAGGACATCAAGAAAACCATCGCCGATGTCGGCCTCGAGGGTGTTGAGAACATCAACTACCTGCAGGCCATCAAGCGCGTGATTGGCATGAGCGACAAACCTTTAGCAAACGAATAGACTATGGCACAGGAAATTGAAAAGAAATTCTTGGTCAAGGGCGACTTCAAGTCCGAAGCCTTCAAGGCAACCCGCATTACCCAGGGCTACCTCAGCAGCGTTCCCGAAAGGACGGTGCGCATCCGCGTAAAAGGCGAGAAGGGATTCATCACCGTGAAGGGCATTGGCAATGCGTCCGGCGCAGCCCGCTTTGAGTGGGAAAAAGAAATCCCCGTCGAAGAAGTCAAACAGCTTCTCGACCTTGCCGAACCCGGCGTTATCGACAAGACCCGCTATCTGGTAAAGAATACCGACGGAGTGCATACCTGGGAAGTTGACGAGTTCTACGGCGACAACGACGGCCTCACAGTGGCCGAAGTGGAACTTGCTGACGAGAACGAGCCCTTCGACAAACCCGCATGGCTTGGCGAAGAGGTTACCGGCGACCCCAAGTACTTCAACTCCATGTTGATGAAGAATCCTTACAAGAACTGGAAATAATATTAGACTATGGCAGCAGATACCATGACGGAGGCGGTGCAGTTCGACCCGCTGGACATGAACAATTACAAGATTGAGAAACTCCCCAAAATGCAGAAGTCGGGCTTCGAAGTGTGGCTCGCCCGCCTGGGCGGTCCGCTTGCGATAATCGCCTTCGTCTGGATATGCTGGTTCTGCCATATAGGATTCATCGACAATCTCGACACCACTGGCCTGGCGGCATCGGCGCAGAAACGCCTTGCCGCCCTGGGCCTTGATGGTTTCATCCGCGCAAACTACGCGATGCTCGCCATCTTTGTGTCGAGCCTCATTTTATGGGTCACGGAGGCCCTTCCCAACTATCTGACCTCCCTGATTCTGATTCTGTTCACGGTGCTGTTCGGAGTCACCACGCAAAAAGAGGCCCTTGCACAGCTCGGACATCCGGTGATGTGGCTGAACATACTAAGTTTCGTGCTCGCGTCAATGCTGGTGAAAACGCGCTTTGCAAAACGCCTCGCCCTCGCATTCGTCATCAAATTCGGCAAAAGCGCAAAAGGCGTGCTCTGGAGCTTCCTGGTCATCAACCTGGTGCTCTCCGCGTTCATCTCCGCAACCACCGTCAAAGCGACCATAATGCTGCCTATCTTCATGGTAATATGTGCCATATATGGAGCATCCAACGGAAACCGCAACAACTTCGGCCGCAACCTCGTAATCCAGAACCTGTTCCAGGTGAACATCGGCGCAAATGCCTTTTACACCGGAAGCGGCGCCCACCTGCTCGCCATCTCGCTCATCGCCGGATTCCTCGGCTCATGCGATTTCGGATACAAGGAATGGCTGATTGCAGTGGGGCCCATGAGCGTCATTATCCTCGTGGTAGGGCTGCTGCTCGGAATGTATGTATTCTTCCCCATGAAGAAAGAAGAGCAAGTACCTCAGATTCAAGGCGGTATCGACCGTCTCAAAGATGAGCTCGCAACCATGGGAAAGATGTCGAAGGAAGAATGGAAGGCCGTTGCAATCTTCATGGTAGTGCTCGTTCTATGGGTCACCAAAGGCACATTCCACAATATCGACGAAACAATCGTTGCACTCATCGGCGCCGTACTCGCACTGCTGCCGGGCATTGGGGTTGTAAAATGGAACGATGTTGACATCCCCTGGCACCTCATGCTCTTTTCGGCAGGTGCCTATGTTCTCGGGAGCGGGCTCAACGCCACTGACCTTCCCAACACCATGGTAAACGCCGCATTCGACTCCATGGGCATCACCTCCGACACTCCTTTCTGGGTTCTTTATGTGGTGCTTACCTTCCTGATGATGTACTCCGGACTCGTGTTCCAGAGCAAGACCATACGAACGATGGTATTCGTGCCCATCGCGCTCGGAGTGGAAAAGCGCTTCGGCTTCCCTCCCATGAGCCTCGCCCTGCCGGTATCGATGCTCATCGAGCACTGTTATGTGCTGCCTTTCAACAGCAAACCCGCAGCGTTGCTGTACAACACCAACCAGTACAGCCTCACCGACGCCTTCAAGTTCGGAATCACCATGATGACCTTCTCATGGCTGCTGATTCTTGTCTTCGGCGAAACGGTTCTCAAGTGGCTGAGCATCACACCGGGATTATTTTAGTTATATTTGCGCATGACTTGGGATTTCATATTAAGGATTTTTGTTGCAGGGCTGCTCGGCGGCCTGATAGGTTTCGAGCGTGAGTTCAGGGCCAAGGAAGCGGGGGTGCGCACGCATTTCATCGTTGCACTCGGAAGTGCCCTGTTCATGATTATTTCCCAATATGCATTCAAAGGGCAGTTCGACCACGCCAGGGTTGCCGCCCAGGTGGTGTCCGGCATCGGTTTCATCGGCGCCGGAGTGATTATCTTCCAGAAAAACGCCGTCCGGGGAGTAACCACGGCGGCAGGACTCTGGGTCGCCGCCGCAATCGGACTTGCCTGCGGTTCGGCAATGTATCCGGTGGCCGCCGCCGCAACGCTGATGACCATCCTCGTGCTGGAAACCATGCACTTCATTACGCGGAAATACGGGGAAAAGACCCTTTCCGTGAGCCTGTTTCCCGTTGACAACGAAGGTCTGCTCAAATATATCGACGCTTTTGAAAATGCCGGGATAGAGGTGGATTCGTTCACGGTCTCGGACGGAAAAGCATCGCTGCAAATAAGGTTCAAGACCAAGGACTACACCCAAATCATAAAAAGCATACTCTCCATTACCGAAGGAAAGAAGGTGGAGATTGTCTGAACGCTCCAAATAAAAGTTGCATTTAATACGGCTAATTCCTATATTTGAAAGCGGAAACATCTAAACCTTAATATTATGAGCATCATTTACATCATTGGCGTAGTTCTTTCCATCATCGCCGTCCTCGACATTCTCAAGAAACCCATCTCCCTCGTAGGCAAGATTATCACCGCCGTCCTCGTGCTCGCAACGAGCTGGATTGGCCTGGCAGTTTACTATCTGTATGCCAAGGACCATCTCACCGAGTGGTTCAAGTAGACTTGACGGATCATTTGACTTAATGGAGGTCTGCATCTAAGGATACGGGCCTTCGTTTTTATGCTAAGATTGCAACGGATTGATAATTGCAAAACGATGAAAGATGTATGCGGAGAAGAAACTTTCATAACCCGGCTAATATGTCAGGGTATGCGGCTGTCCTCCTGACGGTACTGGGTTCCATCATGTTTCTTGTCGTCATTCCGGAAGCAGAAAGGCAAGCGCACATGGTAGCAAATTATAGGGATCACAGACCCAGAGTGGAACAGCCATTCCTGAAGAGGTATGATTCATTGACCAAGCAGAATTTCGCGCGCTTTATCAGAGAATGGCGAAAATGGTCCATGGATCAGGAAAAAGAGGCTTCCGACACCATGATGAATCGCTACTATGAATTGGTTTTATCCAATTATCCCGGATCCAAATCAGATGCTGACACTCTCGATTATGTAGTACGAAGATACTGCGTGAGCGTATTTCATTCTGAAGAAGAGTATAAGTATAGTTATCACACTGATGAGTATAGTTATTATTCCGATTTGGATTCTTATACTTACGCGGATACAACTTATATGTTTCCACCGGCTGTAAAAGGGAAGAAAGTATTATACCTCACCCAGGAAACAGATAAACTGCTGGACGATTACTTTGAATCTCGTCCGGACCGGGTTGAAATGGCGAAGCGTTTTATCCCAGTGCAGAGCGCAGGAATGCTACCCGGCTACTATTCATATGTGACATACCCTGATATAGTGGCTTTTTATCAGTTCAAAAACTGTATGATAGCGGAGGTATCCCCCAATTCATTAATAGATGACCTATTCATTCTTCCCGACTACTCGATTGCAAATTATCAGGTCATACTGAATTGGATACAATGACCGTTCCGTTGTTAGCGCATCCTTAAATCGTTAATAGCCAGGCAATTACTTAAAAACTATCGCTCATTTCCAACGATAGTGAGTTGCGAAGTTATTGATAATCAATTATTTAATATCGCGCAGCAAAATTGCCGCACACAATTATTTCGACACCGATTAATTCTTTTCAAACAGATGCACACTCGAATTAACTACGGAAAAATCGGCCCGAAACCGCGTAACTCTTTGATAAAAGTTTAGAAAACACTCGAAAAGACAACTCTGTGCATACGACTGACTCCAACGGGGAGGGAGTCAGATTTCCTTCGGGCTCTCAAATGTCAACCGCCCCTTGAGTCGAGAACGCTCGCGTGCAAAATTGTGGAATATGGATATGCTAAACCTGATAGTAATGATGTCTCAGCCAATATTCAAAGATGGGATCTTGAAAAGAAACGATGCCAGCTTTGCTGTCAAGAATGTCTTTTTTAATCAATGTCTTGAGAGACCTCGATGCTGCCGTGGCACTGCTTATATGGTATCGGTGCATGGTCTCGGAACTCGTTATAGCTTTTTCCCCTGCAATGACGGCATGAAGGTAACAAACCTGTTGGAATGTGAAGGTTTCAATAAGGTTGGAGAAAAGGAGACTGAGCTGTTCGACGAGCGATTCATGAGCCTTTATTACAATCTCTTCAGTACACTGCGAGGAGGATCTGAGCCAAGAAAGTTGAGAAAGCTGCTGGACATAGTATGGATGATTGTCTGCGAGAGCAATGATTTTCTTGCAAGCGCCTTCAGAGATAGTTTTTCCTGTGGAGGAGAACCGCTCTATAATGAATGGAACAAAATGATCTGTATCAATCTTATTCAGAAAAAAAAGGTCACCGAACTTATAAAATGGCATGGATGAGTCCGTGAAGACCTCAAGCATCATGTGACGCTTACTCCCATAAAGGCAATAGCTCACTTTCTGGTGTTTTTGCCAGTGAGCACGCAACTTCCTTTGGAAGAAAAGAGGGTCGTCAAATTCCGCGATGTTCTGGAATTCATCAATACAAACCATAACCTTTATCCCCTTCGACTGTGCGATCCGTTCCGGAAGATCAAGAATCTCATCGGGGTTCCTTTTCATTTCCTCCCAATCAAAGTCAATGGAGACCTCGTTCATCGGGTCGGCCCCGATGGATATTTTGGGAACCAGACGAGAGAAGAACTTCTTCGCGTTTTCAACTGCCTCATTCCACCGAGATGCAGTTCCCCGAATGACACTGCGAGCAAAGACAGTGTAGAATTGTTCTTCTGTCTTGACATTAAAAAGGTCAACCGTGCATATTTTGAGCTGTTTATCTTCATACTGTGCAATGGTTGCAGCCTTATGAACGAGAGAACTTTTTCCCCAACGCCTTGGAGAAATGATGATTGTGTTGATGAGAGATTCGAAATTGTTTACCAGATGAGCCGTTTCCTGTTCTCTGTCTGTAAAATTCTTGTCTGTGGCAATCTTGCCGAATATGAAAGGCGCTTCCATCCTAATGTGTGATTTACCACCGCAAAGGTATAAAACAAAAATTGTAATTACAAAAAATGTAAACACATTCTTTGATTTATGACAAAAGACAGAAAGAAGATATCGAACGAGGCCAAGCGCCTCCGGGCTACCGACCAGCCATGCCGGATGGATGGAGCCGTTGTCTCGGTGAATCCGGTGACGGCTCTTCCCAAGGCAAGGGGCCTGAAGGAAACGGCCAAGAAGTTGTACCTGCTGGTAGCCTGCTGCCGGGAGATGGCGCTCTACCAAGACCGGAGCTCTTAAGCAGGTGAATCCTAAGAGGAAGATTGCGGAGAATGCGCTGGTTCCAACACCTCCTCTGGAAAACAAAAAACGCTCACCGGAGTGAGCGCTGAATCAAAGAAATCTGTCAATTTTCCACTTGTGTTTAAGTGCCTTTTTGACAGCTGGGATATCTTCTCTTTTACGGAGGTGATATTTGTTGACGACTTCTTTATGAACTTTTTCAGAGACAATCATCATTACAATTGCCCGAACAATAAAATAAGCGGCAAAGGAAAGAAGAACAGCCCAGAACGCTAATATTCCAAGAATTTCCCAATTCCAATTATCCCAAGGCTCAGTGGAGAGGAATAGAATGATTGGAACTGCTATTGCAAGTCCCCAATATGCCTTTTTGAAAATTGACTGCGCTCTTTCAATGCAAGAAGATTCATCTTCGTGGATGTGCCAGCAATTTCTACATTGATGCACCTCAATTGTTTTGTATTCTGTTCTTGAGACTCTTTTCGCGCCCACCCTTTTGGATTCATATCGAGAAAAGTGGATGACATCCTTGTAAACTTTTCCGTCCACATAGGTATTTCCGCAGTACCAGCAAAACGACTGAGCATACCTATTGAAGGCATCCTCGGTAAATGTACCATCGGCAATATATTTGTCAACACTATTATTCAGTTCCTTCAAAGAATCTTCCATAGCTCTATTCTGTGTATCTTATTTCAAGCTATAAATATAAGAATTATTCTCCATAGGGGTGACAACTTCTCCCCCAAACTGCGTTTTTGGAGAGGCAGCTATGCACCATGCTTAGTGGTTAAACTATACAATAAAACCTACGGTGTCAAAGAATCTGCTTTCATCTCATGCCTCTTTCCCGATAGGAGAGAAGCACACGAAAAGTTCAGTCTATATTGCTCGCGCGTCCTTAAATCGTTAATAGCCAGGCGATTACTTAAAAACTATCGCTCATTTCCAGCGATAGTAAGTTGCGAAGTTATTAATAATCAATTATTTAATATCGCGCAGCAAAATCGCTGCCCAATTATTTCGACGCCGATTAATTCTTTTCAAATCAAAACAAGGCTTCGATGCCGGAGGTGGTCCAACAACCTGGCATGGGTCCGTCAAAAACGGCCTATTTTTACGGAGGTGGTCCAACAACTGACAGGCCTCCGGCAGCTTGAAGACATTTCAGCCTATTTAAGGCCCGCCAGGGCCGAAGGTGTCAGCCACCTTGGCCTTCCCGCACTGTCGGCAAGCAATAGTTCAGAAGAATATTCATTGAGAGCCCCAGCGCAAACGGCGGAGGCCGGTCCGAAGGACGAAGGCCGGAATCCGCGGAATACATCAGGGGCAGCGCCCCTAAAAAGAGCCTGACGCAAACCAAGCTTCTTCCTGAGCGAAGAGGAAGAGGGATTAGCCACGGCCGCGCCGTGCCTTTTCCCTGATGTCCGGGAGCAATCAGTATGCAGGTGCAACCATAGGTTGCTTTGTGTTTGCCGGCACACCCTTATGAAAGCAAGCTTTCAACGGGCGCACCGGCAAACACAAATGCCGCACTCATGTGCGGCACCTGATTCTGATTGCATTGCGCGGAGGAAGAGGGATTCGAACCCCCGGTGCGTTGCCGCACAACAGTTTTCAAGACTGCCGCCATCGACCACTCGGCCATTCCTCCATGTTAACGCGGTGCAGCACTTCCGGCTGCAAGGCGTGCCCAGACGGAACTCCAGTCCGAAAGGGAACGCAAAGTTATGGATTTTTATTTATTTTGACAAATGGAATAAAAAAGTTACTTTTGTGTAAATCTAAATCCATTCAGCAAGATGAAACGAATATTCATCATCCTTCTCGGCATTGCCGTCATTCTCCCCGCAAGCCTCAGCGGCTGCAAAAAAGAAAAACAACAGACCCTAAAGGTAATATCCTACAACATCCGCGTAGGTACCGCCCACGACGGCGACAATCACTGGGACAAGCGAAAGAGCGCGTCGCCCGCAATGATTGCAGACCAGCAGCCGGACATTTTCGGCCTGCAGGAAGCGTTGCAGATGCAACTTGACTATCTCACCGAAACCTGCCCCGATTACAAATATGTAGGCGTACACCGCGACGACGGCGACACCAAGGGCGAAGTGATGGCCATCTTCTGGAACACCAAGACGCAGGAACTTGTAAAATGGGGCAATTTCTGGCTGTCCGAGACCCCGGAGGTTCCTTCCAGGGGATGGGACGCCGCGTGCTTCCGCACCGCAACCTGGGCCCTTCTCAAAGACAAGCGCTACAACAAGAATTACTACTATGTAAATACGCATCTGGACCACATCGGACCTGTTGCCCGTGCCAAGGGGCTCAGCCTCATCGTTGACCGCATCGACGACATAAATCCCGAAGGATACCCCATGATTCTCACAGGCGACTTCAATGTCGAGCTTGGCGACCCCTGCCTGCAGAGCCTCGTCGGGCGCATGGAATCCGTGCGTGACATCGCTCCCGTCACCGACAGCCTCGTAACCTACAACGGATGGGGCACGACCGACCGCGACACCGCCATCGACTACATCTACGAATCCGGATTCAGCGCCACCCCGCTGTTCGAATGCATTCGCAAGACCTACGAAAACATCCCCTACATTTCCGACCACTACCCCGTGGCGGCAATCCTCGTATTCTAAACAAACAACGATATGTCCAAAGAAAGCTACAACTGGAAATACGCTTCCGTGGGCGGGTCCGTCCGCGTGAAGATTGAAAGCGGTGAAGACATCGCACACCTGCACGAACTCGACCGCAAGAAGTGGACGGTGCTCAGCTGCCCCACCACAGGCTTGGAGTTCGATGCCAAGACCCTTTCCCTCCTGGATGCCGACGGCGACGGACGCATCCATGTCGATGAAGTCATTGCAGCTTCGCAGTGGCTCACCTCGGTGCTGAAGACCCCCGAAATCCTTATCAAAGGCGGCGACAGCCTGAAATTCAGCGACTTCAACAAGAAGAGCGAAGAAGGCGCAAGGCTCGAAAAATCCGCCCGCCAGATTCTTTCAAACCTCGGCATCGAGAAGGACGGCATCTCCCTTGCCGAAACTTCCGACAACGAGAAAATATTTGCCGAAACCCGCTTCAACGGCGACGGCATCATCACCGAAGCCAGCACTGATGACGGGCAAATCAAAGAGACCATCAAGAACATCATCGCCACCATCGGCTCCAGCAAGGACCGCAGCGGCGCGGATGGCGTGAATACCGACCAGATTGAAGCCTTCTACACAGCCCTCGCAGATTACAGCGCATGGAAGGCCGCCGAAGACAAAGGACCTTTCGGCGACAACACAGAAGCAGCCCTTGCCGCATGCGAGGCCGTAAAAGATAAAGTTGCCGATTTCTTCATGCGCTGCAAACTCATCAGCTTCGACGAAAGCGTTGCCGGAGTCGTGGATGTGTCGGTGGACAAGGTCGGAGCCATCAGCGGTGGCGACCTTTCCGCAGCCACGGGAGAAATTGCGACCTATCCCCTCGCCCGTCCCGTAAAAGACGGAAAACTTCCCCTCGGAAACGGCATCAACCCCGCATGGCAGGGCGCAGTCGCAGCGCTGAAAAGCCTGGTTTTCCCCGATAAGGAAGAAATCAGCGAGGCTGAATGGCAGGAAACCCTTGCGAAGTTCGACAGCTACAATGCTTGGAAAGCCGCAAAGAAGGGCGCCGAAGTCGAACCCCTCGGCATCGAAGCGGTCAATGCAGCGCTCAAGGCCGACTGCAAGGCAATACTGCTCGGACTCATCGCTGAGGACAAGGCCCTTGAGGAAGAAGCCCTCAGCATCGAGGCCGTAGACAAGCTCCTGCACTATGTGCGCGACTTCTACACTTTCCTCAAGAACTATGTCGTGCTTGAAGACTTCTACGACAAAAATCCCGACACCAAAGCCATCTTCCAGGCAGGACGGCTCTACATCGACCAGAGAAGCACTGACCTGTGCGTCAAGGTCCTGGATGCCGGAAAGCAGGGAGATATTTCGGCCCTGAGCGGAATGTATATCCTGTATTGCAACTGCGTGAGCAAAGTCAGCGGCAAGAGTTTCCCCATTGCAGCCGTGCTTACCGACGGTGATGTGGACGGACTTCGCGTCGGAAAGAACGCAATCTTCTACGACCGCGCAGGAGAGCAGTACGACGCAACCGTCACCGGCATCATCGACAATCCCATCAGCCTCCGCCAGGCTTTCTGGGCTCCGTATAAGAAGGTAGGCAAATGGATTTCCGACAAGATTGACAAGTCCGCAGCGGAAAAGAACGACGCTTCGATGGCGAATCTCACCGCTTCGGCCGACAGCGCTACCTCAAGCAAGGAAGGAGCCGCCGCAACCGTGCAGAGTACCTTCGACATCGCCAAGTTCGCAGGCATCTTCGCCGCAATAGGCATGGCTCTCGGATTCATCGGACAGGCGCTCGTATCGCTTGCGAAAGGAGCCGCGAACCTCGGATTCGTCAAAGTGGTTCTCGTAATCATCGCCGTTATGCTGGTAATTTCCCTGCCTTCCGTATTCATCACCTGGCGCAAACTCCGCAAGCGCGACCTCGGCCCCGTGCTCAATGCCAACGGCTGGGCCATCAATGCCGCCGCGTATGTGAACACGAAGTTCGGAAAGACGCTTACCACTCTCGTAAAATATCCCAAGCTTACTGCGGTTGACCCTGCAGAGCGCAAGAAGGTGGTGCGCAAGCGCTGCCTTGTCTGGACGATAGTCGTGCTCCTTCTGGCAGGATGCGGTTACCTCGGATACACGAAGTACCAGGCATGCAAGGCTGCCAAACAGCAGGCCGCCGAAGCAGTGGAAGCCGCAGTCGATGCAGCGGAAACAGTTGAAGAAACCATATCTGAAAATGCAGAATAATCAGTATATATAACATGAAAAGAATTATCATCACTCTCGCACTCGCGGCTGCAGCAGCCATCAGTGCAAGCGCACAGATTGGAGTCGGCGCAGGTTATCAGGGCAAAAAGTATTCGGACGGCGACGATTCCTACTCCGTAGGAGGCGTATATGTCGGTGCCAACTACAATTATGTACTCGACCAGAGCCTGGCAGTTTCGCTCGGCGCAGTCGTCAACTTCCTCAGCGGCGATCAAGGCGGCGCAACCATCAAGGAATTCAACTTGGGAATTCCCGTTCTTGCCAACTACACCGTCACTCTTGCCGAAGGATTCAACCTTGTTCCATTCCTCGGCCCTACCTTCAGCATCGGACTCAGCGACAAAGTGGAGAGTTCCGGTGTAAGCATCAACCTTTACGACAAGGATGTTGACATTGCCAAGCGCTTCGACATTCTCGTCGGCGGAGGCGTAGCTCTTGATGTAATGGACATCATACGCATCAGCGTAGGTTACAACAAGGGTCTGCTGAACCGCATAAAGGAATCCGACGACTCTGTCACGACCGGTGGTTTCCACTTCGGCGTGGCATACCTGTTCTAAAACCGGCGTATTGAAAAGAAATCAGCCTCGGATTGCTCCGAGGCTGATTTTATTTTTCTTCCTTCACAAAGAATTTCCACTGGAAAAGGAGCAGATAGAAAGCTCCGACCGTCACGCAGGAATCGGCAAAATTGAACACCGGACTGAAAAATATGACTTCTCCGGCTGAATTATGGATTAGCGGGAAATAGAACATGTCCACTACCTTTCCGAACATGAACGGAGCATAATCCCATACAAGCCCGTAGAAAAGGCAGTCTATAATGTTGCCGAGGGCCCCGGCAGTAATCATGGTCAAGCCTACGAGAACGCCTGCAGGTGCCTTGTTTTTACGGTCGAGTGAGGAAATCCACCAGCAGAGCAGGCAAAACAGCACAATGCGGAAAAGCGACAGCAGGAACTTGCCCACGCTGCCCCCGAACTTCATTCCGAAAGCCATGCCCTCGTTTTCAACGAAACAAAGGCGGAACCAGTTCCCGATGACGGGAATCTGTTCGCCAAGCGACATATTGGTCTTGACCAGGTACTTTATCACCTGATCGACGACAACCAACAATACTCCCAATATGAGGAGCCTCGCCCCCCTGGACACTTTCATAAGCTAATTCTTACCCTGCCTTGCAAGCATCTCCTTGGCCTCCACGGTGAGCGTGGCATGAGGAACAAGGCGAAGCCTCTCCTTCGGAATCAGTTTGCCGGTAACCCGGCAGATTCCATAAGTCTTGTTTTCAATGCGGATGAGCGCAGCCTCAAGGTTCTTTATGAACTTGTACTGGCGCTGTGCGAGCTGGCTCGCCTCTTCTTTCGTAAGCTGGTTGGCTCCATCATCCTCTACAGTACGGAACGAGGGCGAAGTGTCCTCGATGTCGTTGTTGCCCCCGTGCATTACCACGGCCCTGAGTGTGTTGTACTCCGCCTTGGCCTTTTCCAGCATTCCTTCGATGATTTGCCTGAACTCGGCAAGCTCTTCATCAGAATAACGGGTTTTAACTTGTTCTGCCATAGTATATACTTATTTTCGTATTACATTTATCTTTATTACGGCATCGTTCCACTCCACCTCTGCGCCTTCGCCTTCACGGGCGAGGGTCAGAGCCACGGCGAGGGTCTGCGATGCAATATAGTCCTTATAATCCGCCAAAGCGTCTTCAAGTTCGTCGTAAGACTCGCCATCGGCCACGACATGCACGCTAACGCGGTCGGTAACCTCGAATCCGCTGTCCTTGCGCAGGTTCTGGATACGGTTGATAAGTTCGCGGGCAGTGCCTTCCCTGCGCAGTGCATCGGTGAGCTGGATGTCGAGCGCGATGGTGAGCGGCCCGTCCGAAGCCACGAGCCAGCCGGGCATGTCCTCGGAAGTGATTTCGTAGTCTTCAGGCACGAGCACTATCGGACCTGAAGGCAGTGCGAGGGTATACTGCTCCGAAGCCTGGATGTCCGAAATTCCTGCCTGGTCGAGCTTGGCGAACGCAGCGGCAATCTCCTTCATCCGGGCGCCATGCTTCTTGCCAAGGACACGGAAGTTGGGTTTGATTTTCTTGGTGATGATACCGGCGGTGTCGGCAATGAACTCGGCGTCCTTGACATTCACCTCGGCAAGAATGATGTCCTTGACCTTTTCGAGCGCGGAACGAAGTTCCTCCGAAATGACCGGAATCAGCATTTTGGCAAGCGGCTGCTTGACCTTGATGTTCACCTTGCGGCGAAGCGCAAGCACGAGCGAAGTGGCCTTCTGGGCAAGCTCCATGCGCTGCTCCAGGTCTTTGTCGATAAGAGCGCCGTCCGCCTCCGGCATGGACTCGAAATGCACGCACTCCGAAGCGGGCACGAGGTCGCGCCAGAGTTCGTCGGCATAAAAAGGAGCGATGGGAGCGGAGAGCAGGGCCACGGTACGGAGCACTCCGTAAAGGGTCTGATACGCGGAGAGTTTGTCGGCGGAGAATTCCCCACCCCAGAAGCGCTTGCGGTTCAGACGCACATACCAGTTGGAAAGATGGTCGCAGACGAAGGTCTGGATGAGTCTGCCTGCAAGGGTGATGTCGTAGTCTTCGTATGCGGCGCGCACATCGCGGATGAGGCTGTTCTGAAGCGATACTATCCACCTGTCGATTTCGGGCCGCAGAGCCACCGGTACCTCTTCGGCACAAGGGTCGAAGCCGTCCACATTGGCATAGAGGGCGAAGAAAGAGTAGGTGTTGTAGAGCGTGCCGAAGAACTTGCGGCGCACCTCGTCCACTCCGGCCTCGTCGAAACGCAGATTATCCCAGGGCTGGGCATTGGTAAGCATGTACCAGCGGAGGGCGTCGGCCCCGTAGGTGTCAAGGGCCTTGAAGGGGTCAACAGCGTTGCCGAGGCGCTTGCTCATCTTGTTGCCGTTCTTGTCGAGCACCAAGCCGTTGGAAATCACGCGTTTGAACGCAGGCGTGCCGCTTACCATGGTATGGATTGCATGCAGGGTATAGAACCATCCGCGGGTCTGGTCCACTCCTTCCGCAATGAAGTCGGCTGTGCTGCCGAAGTCGGAAGTGCCGAGGCCGCGGAGCCCTGTCTGGGCATAAGGCATTGCTCCCGAGTCGAACCATACATCGATGAGGTCGCTCTCGCGCACCATCTTGCGTCCGCTCGGGCTCACGAGGAATATTTCATCCACATAAGGCCGGTGCAGGTCGATGCGGTCGTAGTTTTCCTTGCTCATGTCGTCGGGGTTGAAGCCCTGAAGCTTGAGCGGATTGGAGGCCATGAAACCGGCCCCTACCGCCTTTTCTATCTCGGAATAGAGTTCTTTTACGCTCCCTATGCAGATTTCCTCCTTCCCGTCCTCGGTACGCCAGATGGGCAGAGGGGTGCCCCAGAAACGGCTGCGGCTGAGATTCCAGTCCTGGATGTTCTCGAGCCACACCCCGAAGCGGCCCGTACCGGTGGATTCGGGCTTCCAGCGTATCTGATTGTTCAAGGCCACCATGTCGTCCTTCACCGCGCTGGTGCGGATGAACCAGGAGTCGAGGGGATAGTAGAGGATGGGAACATCGGTGCGCCAACTGTGAGGATAGCTGTGCACATGCTTCTGGATGCGGAAAGCCTTGCCCTGCGCCTTCAGCATGACGCTGAGGTCGATGTCGAGCGTGGGAGCGTCTTTTCCGAGAGGCTCCTGTCCGGAGAACTGGCGGAAGAAGTTTTCGATGGCGTTCTTCACATAGCGGCCCTCGAACTCCTTGTATGAAGGGTCCACGGACGCTGCCACATAGGCTGGGTCGAGGTCTTCCAGGCGATAGAAGCGCCCCTGGCGGTCCACCTGCGCCTGGGGATTTCCGTCGCGGTCGACAACCATGAGGGGGGCGATTCCCGCGATGGTGGCAACCTTCTTGTCGTCGGCGCCGAAGGTGGGTGCGATATGCACTATGCCCGTACCGTCCTCGGTGGTGACATAGTCGCCGAGTATGACTTCAAATGCCTTTCCGTCGGGCTTGAACCAGGGAATCAGCTGCCTGTAGGCAATGCCCGCGAGCTCCGTGCCCTTCATCTTTCCGGGAAGCACTTCGTAGGGTATCTTATCATTGAACCAGGCTCCCACCAGAGCTTCCGCAAGCACATATACCGCAGGTTCCCCGGTATAGGGATTGGTGGATTTCACGCGGACATAGTCGATTTTGGGGCCGACGCAGAGAGCCGTATTGGAAGGAAGGGTCCATGGCGTCGTGGTCCAGGCAAGGAAGTAGACCGGACCTTCGCCGAAGAGCTTCTCGGAAACCTCGTTGCGGACGACTTCGAACTGCACGGTAGCGGTGGTGTCGGTGACATCCTTATAGCATCCGGGCTGGTTGAGCTCGTGGGAACTCAGGCCCGTACCGTCGGTAGGAGAATAGGGCTGAATGGTCTTGCCCTTGTAGAGCAGCCCCTTGTCGTAAATCCTGCGAAGCAGATACCAGAGGGTCTCGATGTAGCGGTTGTCGTAGGTGATGTACGGGTCGTTCATGTCAACCCAGTAGCCCACACGCTGCGTCATGTTCTCCCACTCCGCAGTATATTTCATCACCTCCTCGCGGCAGGTGCGGTTGTATTCCTCTACGGTGATTTTGGTGCCGATGTCGGCCTTGGTGATGCCGAGTTTCTTTTCCACGCTGAGTTCCACGGGCAGCCCGTGGGTATCCCATCCTGCGCGGCGACGCACCTTGTGCCCGGTCTGGCTCTTGTAGCGGCAGATGGCATCCTTGATGGAACGGGCCATCACATGATGTATGCCGGGCATTCCGTTGGCAGAAGGAGGACCTTCAAAGAAGATGAACTCCGGCTCCCCTTCCGAGAGTTCGAGACTATTCTCGAAAGCCTTGTGTTCCTTCCAGCGTTCCAACACACGGTTGCCGGTGGCAACCAAGTCCAATCCCTTATATTCTTTGAATGTCATATTTTTTCCTTAAATTTGTCCTTATAAATAATTTACAAATATAATCAATTCTTTGGAAACTCTTGACATTATACTTCTTGTATGTTTCGTACCCGCCCTCGTGACGGGGATACGGAAAGGGATAGTCGAACAAGTCGTATCTCTCGTGTCCGTTTTCGTGGGTGTATGGGCCGCCTTCAAATTTTCCGGCCCCCTGGCCGTATGGATGTCGGGTTTTCTCTCGCTGGAGCCAAAGATAACAAACATTATCGCCTTCGCGCTCATGGTAATCATCGCCATAGTGCTGCTATCGCTGCTCGGCAGGCTCCTCACAGGAGTGCTGAAGCTGGCGTCGTTAAGCTGGCTGAACCGCCTTGCAGGGCTCGTTTTCGCCCTGCTGAAAGCCGCGCTGATAATCAGCCTCATCATCTTCATTTTCAACCCTGTCAATGCAAAATACATGATAGTGAAGCCCGAAGTGCTTGAATCATCCATAGTCTATCAGAGCCTGAGCGAACTTTCACTCAAGGTTTTCCCCTACCTGAAATCATTGATTGCCAATGTCTGAACTGCTCCTTATCGAAACATCCACTTCGCTGTGCTCGGTAGCACTTGCAATTGACGGAAAGATTGCCGCAGAGCGCCGCAGTGCCGAGCCCCGCGCACACGCATCCCTTACCGCCGTCTTTGCAAAAGAAGTTCTGGATGAATGCGGGCTCCGCGCATCGGACCTGGACGCCGTTGCCGTCAGCATGGGCCCCGGTTCCTACACAGGACTGCGGGTCGGCGTATCCACCGCAAAGGGGCTTTGTTTCGGCGCGGGCATCCCTTTATTGGCCGTCAGCACCCTCGATGTCCTTGCATGGCAGGCAATCGAAGGCGGGCTTCTTCCCGAGGGATGCACGGGCATACTCCCCGTAGTGGATGCCAGAAGGATGGAGGTTTACACAGCCGTCTATTCCCCTTCCGGGCAGCGCCTGTCCGACATCGCCCCGGCAGTGCTGGATGAAAACAGTTTCGCAGACCTGTTTGCTTCCGGACCGGTTACCGTCATAGGCGATGCGGCAGACAAATGTCGCGAAGTACTCCCCGCCTCCCGCTTCATCCAATGCTGCCCGGAAGCCAAGGCGATGCTCACCCCCGCCCTTGCAAAATTCGAAAAGAAAGAGTTCGAAGACATTGCGTACTTCGAACCCTTCTATCTCAAACAATTCGTTGCCACCGTGGGCAAGAAACTATTTTAGGAACACGAAGAAAACCGCGAGCACAAGGCAGACGAAGGCGGCAATGTGGTTCCACTGGATGGCCTGTCCCTTGAATACGAAGAGCACAATCAGGGAAAACACCGTAAGGGATACTACCTCCTGAATCACTTTCAACTGCATCAGGTTGAACGGACCTCCATTGCCGGAAAAGCCTATGCGGTTTGCCGGAACGGTAAGGCAATACTCAAAGAAAGCGATGCCCCAGGAAAAAAGGATGACTGCAATCAGCGGCCATCCCGTAGATATTTTCATTTCGCTGAGTTTCAGATGCCCGTACCAGGCAAAAGTCATGAAGATGTTTGACGCAACCAGCATCAACACGGTCCAGATACCGTTCATAGGCAAGTGTCAAAGCATACTTGCAAGGGCTGCGCGGAGAGCCTTTTCGCTCACTTCCACCTGCCGTACTTCCTTTTCAGACACCAGAACACATGCAGGCACACTCTGCACATTGTAAAGATACAGTGCTCTCGATGCAGTGCCGAGGCCGTCGTTCACATTCTTCCAGGGAAGCTGCTGGTCCTTCACAACCTGGGCCCATTCAACCTTGTCGGCACCGACGCCCACGGCATAAATATCAAAACCTCTGGATGCATATTGGGCATAAAGAGGCTTGAGCACATCCTGATTGAAAATCTTGTGGGTGGCATCCGAAGCAGACCAGAAATAAACCAGAACGAGCTTGGCATCAAGTCCGGTCAACGAAACCTTCTGCCCGTCCAGGCCGGGCAGATTGAGTTCAGGATAAGGTGATTCGCTGGCGGAATTCAGGCTGTTTGACAAGTTGAAAAGATGTTCCCTGCGCTGGGTTTCCTTTTCGAGGGCCTTTACATATTTTGAGTCGGGATACAATGTAGAAAGCGAATCGCAGACGCGGCGGAAAATGAATGCGTCGGTGAGGCTGCTGAATGTGGGAGCGTCGGGCATCCCTTCGTAAAGCACGGGAATCACGGCAAGCGAACCGCTGTTTTCCAGGACGAATTTTGCGCTTTCACGATAGTGCGACACATACTCTTTCGCGATTTCTGCGGGCTCCGCACCGGAATTGGACAGAGCAACGATGCGGGAGAGGAAAGCCTTGTAGGCATCATCCCCACGCTTCAGAAGAGCGGAAGCATCGGAACCTTCCACCGTGTAATTTCCGAGAGTGTCGGCCTCGACGGCAAGAGTCTCCCCGGCCTGGGCAAGAAGCGAGGCGAGACGGGTGTCGCCCTTGTAGATATAGATGAACTCGGGCTGCCCGGGCTGAAGTTTGACATTGTACCTGAACGCACCCGCAGCATCGGTTTTGACAGTATCAAGGACGCTTACCGCAGTGCCGTTCAGCTGCTTGATGACAAGCGCCGAATTGGGAGCGGAAGGGATGCTGGCACTGATGCCTGCCTTGTTGGAAGTACAGGATGCAAGAAGAAGCACCGCAGCGGCAAAAGCGGCAAGTCTAAAGCTTTTCATATTCGGAAAGTATGGATTTGGCGATTTCGGCTTTCTGCTCATCGGTAACCACGGGCTTCTGCTTGCGGAAATCCATGTCACCCTCGTTCTGCAGAGGCACAAGGTGAATGTGAGTGTGGGGCACTTCCATGCCGAGCACGGCCACGCCTACCCTTTTGCAGGGAACGGCGGCTTTGATGGCGACGGCGACTTTACGCGCAAAGGCCCAGAGACCTTCATACACGGAAGAATCGAGATTGAAGATATAATCGTCCTCAACCTTCTTGGGAATCACGAGGGTATGCCCGGGCGCGAGCGGGCTGATGTCGAGAAAAGCATAAAAATCCTCGTTTTCAGCCACTTTATAAGAAGGGATTTCCCCGTTTGCTATGCGTGTGAACAGTGTAGCCATATCGCACTAAATTGAAATGTCGAGAATCTTGAACTTGAGTACGCCGGAAGGAACCTGAGCCTCCACGACATCACCTTTGCCATGGCCCATGAGAGCCTTTGCAATGGGAGTGGTGGCGGCAAGGCGCCCCTTTGAGAAATCGGCTTCAGACTCGCCCACGATGGTGAACTCCATCACCGCACCTGCGGTGATGTTCTGCACCTTTACTTTGTTGAGCATCTGTACTTTGTCGGTGCCGAGCTGTGAAGCCGCCACTACTTTTGCGTTGGCGACCTGGTTCTGGAGCTGGGCTATCTTCAGTTCGAGCAGGCCCTGCGCCTCCCTGGCCGACTCATATTCGGCATTCTCGGAGAGGTCGCCCTTTTCGCGCGCTTCGGCGATTGCGGCAGAAATCACAGGACGCTGGGCGAGCGCATCTGCAAGTTCTTTCTTAAGTTTGTCGAGCCCTTCCTGGCTCATATAATGTATTGCTGCCATATTAGTATTGGTTAATCAAAAAGGAGTCCTGCCCTTGCGGCAGAACCCTCGCTTTTGTCATTTATGCAAAGATAATAATTTTTTGCAACATTCTTCATCGGTCTGCAACTGCTTTTTCAAATCCTGCAAAGAGCCGAATGAAATCTCGTCGCGCACGCGGTCCGAAAAGGCCACAGTGATGCGCTGCCCGTAAATCTGTTCGTCGAAAGCGAAGATATGGGTTTCGATGGCGGAGCCGATGTTGGTCATGCCTCCGAACTCCCTTCCTCCCACTTCCACGACGCTGGCGTATACTCCGGGGGCGGGAACCATCTTGAGGGGCTCCGATACTTCCATGTTGGCAGTAGGAAAGCCTATCGTGCGGCCCAGCTTCTTCCCATGAACCACTTCACCGCAGAGGCTGTAGTCGTAACCGAGATAGGAGGATGCAAGCTTCACATCACCGCTTCGCAGCGCCGCGCGTATCTTGGTGGAACTCACCGCAATGCCTACGGACGAAACCTGTTCCGCCCGCACCACATCCAGCCCGAGGCCCGCAGCGATGTCCGAGGTCTGGGAAGGAGTGAGCAAGTCGTGCCCTATGCGGTTGTCGTAGCCAAGAAGAATCGCAGTGCCGCCGAAACGCCCCACGACCACCTCGCGCAGGTACTGTTCGGTGCCCATACGGCTGAATTCCCTGGTGAAGGGCAGCTGTTCCACCCGGTCAACCCCGAGTGAAAGCAGTATTTTCCGCTTTTCGTCGGGAGTGTTGAGCAGGCGCAGGCTGAGCGCATCGTCCTGAAGCACGGTGCGTGGATGCGGCCAGAAAGTGAGCACTATGCTCTCCTCTCCCCGTCTCCGAGCCTCGGCAACGAGTTTTTCGATAATCAGACGGTGCCCTTTGTGGACACCGTCGAAGAATCCTGTTGCTATGACAGCCATTTGACCAGAGGGAAGTCCATCCTGTGGGGAAGCAGCACATTCTTGGCATACATCCTCACGCCAATCTGGTACATGCCGGTACGCTCGGGTATGATGGATGCGCGGAAAGTGGCGACTCCGTCTTCGAAGCTTAAGAGTTCGTAATCCACCTTTTCCTGAATGTGAAGAACATTCTTCTTGTCGGCAACGGCGAAAATCATTTCCACGCCGATGTCTTCGGGTGTGAGTCCGGCAAGGTCGGCCACCACTTCGCTTTCGAGAGGATTGTCCTGCGAGAGCACATATGAAGCATTGGGCGCCGTGACGGAATGTACATTGATATTTCCCCAGGCTTCCGCGACCTTCTTCTTCCATGCGGCAATCTCGCGTGCCTTGGCACAGTCGTCTGCGACGAGGAAGTTGTAGCGGTCGTACTGCGGCCTGTAATACTGCACGCAGTAGTCTTCCATCATGCGGTTGGTGGTAAAGTTGCAGGCGACATGGGCGATGGTGTTGCGAATCTGCGACAGCCACTCCTGAGAAAGTCCGGTGGAAGGATCCCTGCGGTAGTATGCGGGAGCGATTTCATTCTCGATTATGGAATAAATCGTGGCGGCGTCGAGTTCGTTCTGGTAGTTGTTGTCGTCATAAGTCTTTTCCAGAGGCAGTGCCCAGCCGCAGCCTTCCTTGTAGCCTTCAACCCACCATCCGTCGAGCACGGAGAAGTGCATCACGCCGTTCATCACGGCCTTTTCGCCCGAGGTGCCGGACGCTTCGAGAGGACGGGTGGGGTTGTTGAGCCACACATCCACGCCTTGCACGAGCCTCTTTGCGAGGGAAATGTCGTATCCGGGCACAAACACTATCTTGCCAAGGAAGCGGGGCTGCTTGGAGATTTCGATGATATGTTTGATAAGGTCCTGTCCGGCCTGGTCGGCAGGATGGGCCTTGCCCGCAAAGATGAACTGCACGGGGCGCTCGGGATTGTTGACGATGCTGTCGAGTTCGTCGAGGTCGGAGAAGAGAAGGGTAGCCCTCTTGTAAGTTGCAAAACGACGGGCAAAGCCTATCGTGAGCACATCCTCACGAAGCTTTTCCCTTATTTCCACGACTTCGCTCGGCGAATAATGGCTGCTGATTTCCGGATTGGAAAGGCGGTCGCCTATGATGCGTATGAGTTCTTTCTTCAGCACGGTGCGGGTATCCCATATCTCCTTGTCGGAAACATTGAAGATGCCCTCGAAGCAACTCTTGTCGTAATGATGGGTCTGAAACTCGGGGCCGAACACCTTCGCGTGCACCGCCTTCCATTCCTTGGCCGCCCATGTGGGATAGTGAACTCCGTTGGTTACATAGCCTATGTGCAGTTCTTCCGGCAGATACCCGGGGTACATGCGGGCGAAAATGTCCTGGCTGACCTTTCCGTGCAGCATGGACACGCCGTTCACATTCTGCGAGCAGTTGGCGGCGAGTACGCTCATGCTGAAGCGCTCGTTATGGTCGTGGACATTCACCTTGCCCAGCCCGAGAAGGGTGTCCCAGTCGATGCCGAAGCGGGAAGGATAGTGCCCGAAGTAGTTGTACATCATCCCCTCGTCGAAAGCGTCGTGACCGGCGGGAACGGGGGTGTGCGTGGTGAACAGACCGCTCGCACGCACGAGCTCCATGGCTTCGTCGTAATCCATCTTCTGCTCGAACATGTATTCGCGCAGGCGCTCGAGGCCGATGAATGCGGCATGGCCCTCGTTGGAATGGTAGATTGTAGGATGCAGGCCGAGGGCGCGCAGGGCGCGGATGCCTCCGATTCCGAGCAGGATTTCCTGCTTCAGGCGGTTCTCCCAGTCGCCGCCGTAGAGCTGATATGTAATCTGACGGTCCTCGGGGCTGTTATCTTCAAAGTCGGTGTCGAGAAGATACAGGTCGGTACGGCCTACCGCAACCCTCCAGATGCGGGCGTGAAGGTCGCGTCCGGGCAGCTGGCAGCTGACGGTGAGCCACTTGCCTTCCGAATCAGTAACGGGCTCGGCGGGAATGCGCAGGAAGTCCTGGGCATTGTACTCCGCAACCTGGTTGCCCTGGGGAGTAATCTTCTGTGTGAAATACCCGTAACGGTAAAGAAGACCCACCGCGACGAGATTCACATTCATGTCGCTGCTTTCCTTGAGGTAGTCGCCTGCAAGGATGCCGAGACCTCCGGAGTAAATCTGAAGCGAGGTGTCGAGGCCGTATTCCATGCAGAAATACGCTACGGAAGGGTCGCTGCGATGCTCCTTTTCGGCCATGTAGGCATTGAATTCGTCCAGCACGGCATGCAGCCTTCCGAGGAATTCGGAATCCTTCGACAATTGTTTGTAACGCTTGAGCGATACTTTGTCGAGGATTACCATGGGATTGTGCCCGAAACGGTGCCAAATGTCCGGGTCCACATATTTGAAAAGGGCTTTCGCGTTGTCGTTCCAGCACCACCAAAGATTACTGCACAGTTTTTCCAGCCCCTCGAGTTCTCCGGGCAAGTGGCGCGTCACGCGTACACTTGCCCATGAAGGGGCTCCAATCTCAATTTTTTGTTGCATATTCGTCGTTTACTCTGATAATGAAATCACTCAGTACATTCATATAGTTGATGAAAGCTTCGTACGGAGTGTCATAAGGATTGAAATATTTGTGCACATCGCCATCGGAGAAGAACTTGGTGCACATATAGTAGAAATGGTCGCTTTCCTGCAGGCGTCCGAAGTCGGCCCACAGGTCGGCATTGTCAATTATCGAAAGTTTTTCCACCAGCGAGTAGAGCTTGTTGAAGGCATCCTGCTGGAGTTCATTTCCAAGCCATGCGGTAACATCGCGCTCTTCATCGGCCCAGGAAATGGGCTGTGGAACGGAGAGGGGGGCGACGCTCTTCAGCTTTTTGGCGGCCTCCGCGGGGGTCACGAAGCTGATGCCTGCGGCGACGGCGGCGGCAGGCAGGGCCTTCATGAACTCGAAGATGCCGGTGTCGGCGCTCTGGTGCTCGCCGAAGGTCTCGTAATCCATGAAAAGGTTCACGATGTCACCTTCTTCCGCCTGCAGTTTGGCGACGAAGCTCTCTGCGGTAGTGGCGCCGGAGCCGAAGCGGAAGGCGATGTCGTCGCTGAGCGTGTAGTTGCGCAGCAGCAGCTTCTGCGAAGCCTGGATATCGTTGGAATAGATGTAGTTGGGGCTCTTCCATCCGAGGATGTGCTTGGCGCCCTCGGTGAGGATGGTCTTGAATCCAAGGCCATAGACCGTCTTCCCGATGGAATCCGAGTAGATGAGCTCGGTGTTGCGGAAGGTGGTGGGAGTCACCCCGAAATATTTTTCTATGGTCGCCTTATGCCTGCGCACCTGGTGTGCGAACTCATTCTCGCTCTTTAACGACGAAAGCGAGTGGTTGCAGGTTTCGCAGAGGAATTCCACGCAGCCGGTAGCCGCCAGTTCGCGGAAGCTGTCGATTACTTCCGGAGCGTAGCGCTCGAACTGCTCGAGGGCGCTGCCGGTAATCGAATAAGCAACCTTGAACTTTCCTCCGGTGCTGCGAATCGCTTCCAGCACGACTTCATTCATGGGAAGATAGCAGCGCTGGGCGATACGGCGCAGGATGGTGCGGTTCACGAAATCGTCGTAGTAGTGCGAATCCTTGCCGATGTCAAAAAAACGGAACACGCGCAGACGGTCGGGCTGATGTATCTGGAAATAGAAACAAACCTTTTTCATAAGGCTACTGGTTTAATACTGATTCATAAACTTTCTTGAGCTTTGCGGTGGCGTTGTTCCACTTCAGCTCATTCACTTCGTCGAAGCCCTGCACTGTTGCAAAATGCGAAAGGGCAGGATAGGAGAGAAGGGCATATATGTCGTCCGCCATGGCATCCACATCCCAGAAGTCCACCTTGAGGGCATAGCGGAGCACCTCTGCCGCACCGCTCTGGTGGGAGATGATGGAGGGCACTCCGGTGCGCATGGCTTCAAGCGGCGAAATGCCGAAAGGCTCCGACACCGAAGGCATGATATAGACATCGGACAGCGCGAACATCTTCTGCACATCCGCCCCGTGAAGGAAGCCCGTGAAATGGAAGCGGTCGGAAATGCCGAGGCGCGCCACCATACGGATGGAGCGGTTCATCATGTCGCCGCTGCCCGCCATCACGAAACGCACGCCCTTGGTGCGCTTCAGCACCTTGGCAGCCGCTTCGATAAAGTACTCGGGTCCTTTCTGGAAGGTGATGCGGCCGAGGAAGGTGACGACTTTGTCGCGCACTCCCCGCTCCACCTCTATATTTTCGCGTCCGCTGAAATCCACGGCGTTATGCACCGTCACCACCTTGGCGGGGTCGATGCCATATTTGTTGATGACGATGTTGCGGGTAAGGTCGCTCACGGTGACCACGCGGTCTGCCGCCTCCATGCCACGCTTTTCGATGGCATAGACCCTGGAATCCACCATGTCGTCGGTTCCGCGGTCGAAAGATGTGGCATGCACATGCACCACGAGGGGCTTCCCGGTAAGTTCCTTGGCGGCTATGCCTGCAAGGTAGGTGAGCCAGTCGTGTGCGTGGATGATATCGAACTCACCGCGATGCTGCATTGCGATGGTTCCGCCCACCATTGCGTAGCGCGCCACCTCTTCCAGGAGGTTGGCGCCGTATTTTCCGGAGAACTTGTATTTCTGGCCGAAACTGATGCTGAAATCCTTTACCTGGCGGGCGCGTTCGTTTTCAACTATCTTCGAGAACTCTTCCGGGTCGGCATAGGGGATGAGGTTGGAGTCGATATGGATGAACTTCACCTTGTCGAGGAATTCATCCACGGTGTCCGTAAAGTTCTCCACGGCGACATCGCTCGCATTGATGATGCGGGTGGCGGACTGGTCTTCATCGCCGCTTGCGGAAGGCATCACGAAAATGCTTTCCACCCCATTGTAGGCGAGGCCCTTGACTATGCCTTCACAGGCCGTTCCGAGTCCTCCGGCAATGTGCGGAGGGAACTCCCATCCAAACATGAGCACTCTCATCTGGCGTCCTCCTTGTTAAGTCCGATGATGTAATTGACGGTTACGAGGGCGGCGGTGCTGAGGGCGGAAGCTATGGCCCCGTGAGGTTCCTGCGGCGGGTCGCCGTCGTAAAGCTCGCTGAATGCCACTACTCCGTGCTTGCCGAGGTCTTCGTAGAAGCCTTCGCACAGCCATTCGGCCTTCTTCGCAAAGCTGGCACCCTTGAGGCGGAAGCCTGCGGCCACATAGTATTCCAGCAGGAACGGACGGGTGCTGCCCTGATGGTAGGCAAGGTCGCGGTCCACCTGGGAGCCTTCGTAAACGGATTTGTATTTGGGGTCGCGGGGCGACAGTGTCCTGATGCCGCGCGATGTTTCAAGTTCTGCCGAAACCACCTTGAAAATGGACGGATGAAGTTCATCCTCAACCGGTGTATTCTTGACCCAAAGGGCTATCAGCTGGTTGGGGCGGATGTCCATGTTCTGGCCGTTGTTGTCCACATAGTCGGCAAGGCATCCGCGCTTTGCATTCCAGAAAACAGGCTGGTAGTTAGCCTTCACGAGGTCGCGGATGGCGCTCCACTCGCGCACGAAGCTGCTGCCAGTGCCATATTTGGATTCCATTTCAACCGCAAAGCAGATGGCGTTGTACCAAAGGGCGTTGGTTTCTACCTGATAACCTGCGCGTTCCGTGACGGGATTTCCATCGATGTACGCGTTCATCCAGCTCAGTGCGACGCGCTCCATCTGGGCCCACAGCAGGCCGTTGGGATGCATTGCCACTTCGCGCCTGCGGCCCGGAAGGTAACTTTCAAGGATGCCGCGCACGATGACGCCATACTTCTTCCATACCTTTGCGGGAGAAGCCCCGAAAGCGATATACTGCTGCAGCACCGAAGCGAGCATCAGCGGAGCCTCAACCTGGGTGGTGCGGCGGAACAGGCGTTCCTGCTCGTCGGCAATGAGATTGTCCAGCACTTCCTCGAAAGTGCGGGTGTCGCCGCCGGCATAAAGGGTAAGGCCGGGAAGTGAAATCAGAGTTTCGCGGAGCAGCCCGGTATACATCCAGGAAAATCCTGCGGTAATGCGCTTGCGCCCATTGTGTTCGCAGATGAAAAGATTCGCCCAGCGCTTCAGAAGGTCCTGATAGTTCGTTATGGTGGGAGCCTTTGCGAGGGCATTGCTGAAAATGCGCTTGAATCCGGAGGGGGTTTCCTCCTTGAGCGATGCGGAAACCACCAGGGAATCCCCTGCCTTCATGCCCCCTTCGAAATATCCCGGAACGAACAGGTCCTCCTTGCAGTCGAAGCCACGGCGGTATTCGTCGGAATAGGTGATGCCATAGTACCATGCAGGCTCGTGGGTGTAGGCAAACGAGGAATCGGAAGCCTGGAGCACCAGGTCCGGGAAGTTGCCGTACATGCGGAACGAGGCTCCGTTGCCCACTTCCCTGAAGCCGGTGTCGGCAACATCGTTGCGCTGTGTGAGCGCATGTATGTTGCGGAAGGCGAGGAAGGGCCTCAGCCTTATCACGGCCTTTGCGGGAGACTCCAGAAGCTCGTAACGGATGAGCAGCTGGTCTTTCCCGGGCAGCAGCAGGAGCGACTTGCGGAACACGATTTCCCCCACCTTGTAGGTGATGGAAGGAATGGGGTCCGCGCCGAAATCAACAACATATTTATGTCCTCTGGGTTCGTAGCTGTCGCCATAGCAATGTATGCCAAGGTTGAACTGCTTGCCGTTCACATATATGCTCTCGTCGATTGCCGAGAGAAGGAGGTATTTGTCGCCTCCGAAACGGTCCAGAGTCACACTGAGCAGGCCGTGGTAGCGGCGGGTGTTGCAGGTGACGATGCTGGTGTTGCAGTAGGCGCCCGTCTTGTTTACACAGATAATCTCCCGCTTCAGCGAATACGAGAGATTCACGAGTTCCGCCTTATTGAATTTCAAAAAAGCCATATTACTTGATTTTCTTCAAAACCACAGCGCTCCTCGCAGGGAGATACAGATACAGGGTATTGTCGAACTCCCGGTTTCCGTTGGGGCACTTCTGCGCGAGGCTGATGTGCCTTTCGCCCACGCTGAGCCTCCCTTGTCCGTTGAATGCGGCATCGTCGGAACTGAACACGAGTTCGTATGTGCCCTCAGGAGCGGCAAAGCCGTAGTCTCCAAAGGAGCCTGTCGGATTGAAATTCAGTGCAAAGATAGTATTTTTCCGTAGGAAAACGAGTATTTGTTTCTGCTCATCGGCGGTGAGCAGCACCGGTTTATGGCTGAGCAGTTGGTTTTTGCGGATGAAGTGCACCATTGCGGCGTCGAATGCCTCAAGCCCCTTGTACAAAAGGGAGTCATCGTCCGCTATCGACCAGAGCCTGCGGGCGTGCGAATAACTCCATCCGTTGCCCTCCCTCGGGAAGTCAATCCACTCCGGATGTCCGAACTCATTGCCCATGAAATCGAGGTAGCCGTCGCCTGCGGTGGCGGCGGTAACCAGCCTTATCATCTTGTGCAGCGCAATTCCCCTCTCCACGGTGATGTTCTTGACGGGCTTGTCCATGGAGAAGTACATCTCCTTGTCGATTAGGCGGAAGATTATGGTCTTGTCGCCCACCAGCGCCTGGTCGTGGCATTCTGCATAGCTCACCGTCTTCTCGTCGGCCCGTTTGTTGGTAAGTTCGTACCATATTTCCCCGGGACTCCACTGCTCGTCTCCCTTCTCCTTTATCCACTTTATCCAGTGGTCGGCTATGCCCATGGCCATGCGGAAATCGAAGCCCACGCCTCCAGCCTTCCGGGGAGCTGCAAGACCGGGCATTCCGCTCACATCCTCGGCGATTGTGATTGCATCGGGATTGATTTCATGGATGAGGGAATTCGCCAGTCCGAGATAATCCACTGCATTGGCATCGACCCCCGGCCCGAAATAAATGCCATAGTCGCCAAAATCGGTGCCCAGGCCATGGTCCCAATACAGCATGGAAGTCACCCCGTCGAAACGGAATCCGTCGAGATGATACTCTTCGAGCCAGTATTTGCAGTTGGAAAGAAGGAAATAACGCACCTCGGGCTTGCCATAATCGAAACAGCGCGAACCCCATGCCGGATGATGCCCCGCCTCGCCGGGATAGAAGTAAAGGTCCTCGTGCCCGTCGAAACGCCCGAGCCCCTCTATTTCGTTGGACACCGCATGAGAATGAACTATGTCCATGATTACCGCTATCCCCATGCCGTGGGCTTCATCCACCAGGGCCTTGAACTGCTCGGGGGTGCCGAAACGCGAACTGAGCGCGAAGAAACTGCTCACCTGATAGCCGAACGAACCATAATACGGATGCTCCTGAAGCGCCATTATCTGAAGCGTATCGTAACCAAGCCGCTTCACTCTCGGAAGCACAGTTGTCCGGAAATCGTCGAAACTTGCAACCTTCTCCTTCTCGGAACTCATGCCAATGTGGCACTCATAGATGAAAGGGTGCGGACGCTTTCCCGGGCCTTCATGCTTCCACTTGTACGGGGCGGCATCCCACACCTGGGCGCTGAACACCTTGGTATCCGGGTCCTGCACGACCCTCGTCGCATACGCGGGAATCCTCTCTCCGCCACCACCGGGCCATTCCACGAACAGTTTGTAGAGTTCGCCGTGATGGAGGAATATCTGCGGGATGCGAAGCTCCCAGTTGCCGCTGCCCACAGGCTTGAGTGCCCAGGCATCAGCCTTCTTCCAGTTATTGAATTCCCCTATAAGGAAAATCCTCGTGGCGCCCGGAGCCCACTCGCGAAGCACCCAGCTCCCGGCCTCCTTGTGAAGGCCATACCAAAGATGGTTGTTGACATGGGGCGACAGCAGCCCTTCCGGACCGGCTCCGCTGATTTCCGCCGTCAGCTTCGACAGCCGCACGCCACGCTCATCCACCGCCTGACGGAAAGGTTCCAGCCACGGGTCGGTTTCATATATCTTCTTGACTTTCATCTTCATTCAATTCCGTCCAGGCGCTCCCTCGCCGAACGCAGATACTCCCTGCACGAAGCAATGAGCTCGTCGGCCCTCATAATGTATTTGTCAATGTCGTCCAGCCCCGTAGAAGTGTCCTCAACCTTCTTTGCAATCGCCTCCAGCTCGTCCAGGGCCTTTTTATAGTCGAAATCCTTAATCATAATCCGTTTTAATAACATTCAAAGATACTGATATTCTTTGAATTAGTCAAGATTGTTCTTCAGCTTCAGCACGATTCAAAGCACTTCGGCATCGACGGAGCCGTCGGCGAAGAGGATGCGGAGGCGCCGGCCTGCCTTGAGGCCGGAGGCGGATTTGAGAACGACACCGCCTTCGTCGGTAACGAGGGAATAGCCTCGGGTGAGGATGTTCCGCGGGTCGGCGGCACGGATGCGCTGCTGCAAAAGGGAAACGGCGTTTTCCATTGCGGAAATCTTGCCGCTCAGCGCAAGTCGGAGGCGGTTGGAGAAGGAACTGATGCGCTCGTCTTCCGCGGCGAAGGCATCAATGAATTCATCCGCAAGTGCCGTCGGGGTCTTGACCGCCCGAAAAGCCACCATGTCGGCCACGCTGTGGTCGCGCTCATGTCCGATGGCGGTAAAAACGGGGATGCCGCAGTTCGCTATGGCAAAAGCAAGGCCGTAGTCGTCGAAACAGGCGAGATCGAGCCGGGCGCCACCCCCTCGGAGAATCAGCACGGCGTCGAAACCTCCTTCCGCCTCAACTGCCTGAAGGGCATCTATAATGCTTTCCGGGGCAGACTCCCCCTGCATCACCGCAGGAAAAAGTTCCACCCGGAATTTGAATCCGTATTCATTTTCGGAAAGATGGCGGCAGAAGTCGCCGAACCCTGCGGCATCTTCGGCGGAAATCACGGCAAGGGAATATGGAAGGTCGGCAAGCGAGAGTTCCTGCTGTCTGTCGAGCAGTCCTTCCTTTTCGAGTTTTTCGATGGTACGGCGCTTTTCAAGTTCAGCCGCACCGAGGGTAAACCGGGGTTCCAGTTCGTCAATCACCAGGGAAAGTCCGTACAGTTCGCTGTACGACACCTGCACCCTTGCGAGAATCTGCATTCCAGGGGTGAGGTCGCTGCCGGTGGCGTCGTAAAAATAGCGGCGCAGGGCGAAAAACACATTCTTCCAGATAACTGCCCGGGCCTTGGCGACCAGGCGTCCGCCCTCATTCTGGCAAAGCTCCAGATAGCAGTGCCCGTTGCTTTTCGCCTGTACGGAAGCTATCTCCGCGCGTATCCACAGTTTCCCCGGAACGGCATCTTCAATGCCTTCCGCAATTAGGGTCTGCAGTTCGAGCAGGGAGATTTCTTCCACGGCTGCCATAAAGCACTATTTCTGCCTGCAGTAAATCTGCACGGGGCATCCGGTGAGATTGAAGTTCTCGCGCAGTTTGTTTTCGAGGAAGCGCTTGTAGGGCTCCTTGATGTACTGCGGAAGATTGCAGAAGAATGCAAAGGACGGGAACTTGGTGGGGAGCTGGGTGATGTATTTGATTTTCACATACTTGCCCTTCCATGCGGGAGGAGGAGTCTGTTCGATTATGGGAAGCAGGGCCTCGTTCAGGCGGGCGGTGGGAATCTTCTGCGAATAGTTGGCATAGACCTCCGTCACAGCATCCAGCACATCCTGGATACGCTGCATCTTCACTACCGAAGTGAAGATTATGGGCACATCGTCGAACGGGGCAAGGCGCTCCTTGAGGGCGCGGGTGTATTCCTTCATCGTCTTGGAATCCTTGATGAAAAGGTCCCATTTGTTCACCACCAGCACGCAGGCTTTGCGGTTGCGGACGATGAGGTTGAAGATGTTCATGTCCTGGGCTTCCATGCCCGTGGTGGCGTCTATCATCATCACGCACACATCGCTGTGTTCAATGGCGCGTATGGAGCGCATGACGGAGTAGAATTCCAGGTCTTCGGTAACCTTGCCTTTCTTGCGTATGCCGGCGGTGTCCACCAGCATGAATTCATGGCCGAACTTGTTGTAGTGGGTTTCGATGCTGTCGCGGGTGGTGCCTGCAACAGGGGTGACTATGTTGCGCTCTTCACCGAGCAGGGCGTTGGTGATGGAGGATTTTCCCACATTCGGTTTTCCCACGATGGCGATGCGCGGCAGCCCCTCGTAAGGGTCCGGTGCCTCATTTTCTACTGGAAGCGCCGACACAACCGCGTCCAGCAGGTCGCCGGTGCCGCTTCCGTTGGCCGCGGAAATTGAATACACCTCTCCAAGCCCGAGACCGTAGAACTGATAGGTGTCGAACACTTTCTCGCCCGAATCCACCTTGTTCACGCAAAGGATGACGGGCTTGCGCGAGCGGCGCAGCACATCTGCAATCTCCGAATCATAATCGGTGATGCCCGTTCCCGCCTCGACCATGAAGAGTACGACATCCGCCTCGTCGATTGCTATCTGCACCTGACGGCGGATGGCTGTTTCGAAAACATCGTCGGAATTGGAGGTATATCCCCCCGTATCCACCACCGAGAACTCCCGTCCGTTCCAGTCGCTGCGCCCGTAATGGCGGTCGCGGGTCACGCCGGAAATGTCATCGACTATTGCCTGGCGCATTCCCACCAGACGGTTGAAAAGTGTGGATTTGCCCACATTCGGGCGTCCTACTATTGCTACTAATCCGTTCATACTCGTTTCGTTGATTCGATACCGTACAGGCTGCAGTCCTTGCAGGCGTCGGTAAAATTGCCGTCGCACACAGTATCCGGACGCCGGTGCAGGAGAGCATCCTCGTCTTTGAAACAAGTAATGCCGCGTTCCTTGAGCTTCTCGTTCTTCCCCACATCAAACTGGGGAAAGCCGCGTCTGGCGATGATGCCTACGCTCATCAGCAGGACGCAGATTCCCACAAGCAGTATGGCGGCGAGAAGCACTTTCATCACTTGACCTCGAACTGTGTGCTGATAGGTTCGTACATATAAACCCTGCGCATCATCTCGGCAAATACGGGAGCGATGCTCAGGACCTTGATTTTGGGATAATCCGCAAGCTCGGCATGCGGGATGGTGTCGGTAATGAGCACTTCGTCAAGCGCCGAAGCCTCGATGCGGTTCAGGGCTTCGCCGGAAAGCACTCCGTGGCTGGCGCAGGCGCGCACGCTCTCCGCACCCATCTTCTTGAGCACATCGGCAGCCTTGCAGAGGGTGCCGGCGGTATCTATCATATCATCGACGATAACCACATCCTTTCCTTCCACATCGCCAATAGCCTTTATCTCGCTCACCACATTGGCGCGCTCGCGGGTCTTGTGGCAGATGATGACGGGGCAGTCGCGGCGTTTGCTCAGGTATTTGGCATAAGAGTTGGCCCTCTTTGCACCGCCCATGTCGGGAGCGGCGATGGCGAGGTGCTTGAGCTTCATTTCGGAAATCTCCTTCACGAACACTCCGCTGGCGTAGATGTGGTCGACCGGAATATCGAAAAAGCCTTGTATCTGGTCGGCATGGAGGTCGCAGGTCATCACGCGGTCACATCCGGCTGCACGAAGCAGGTTGGCTACGAGCTTGGCACCGATGCTCACGCGGGGGCGGTCCTTGCGGTCCTGACGGGCCCATCCGAAATAGGGCATCACTGCTATCACCTTGTCGGCGGAGGCACGCTTGGCCGCATCGATGCACAGAAGCAGCTCCATCAGATTGTCTGCCGGGGGGAATGTGCTCTGGATGAGGAACACCGTCGCCCCGCGCACGCTGTCGCGGTACGAAGGCTGGAACTCTCCGTCGCTGAACTTATCCACTTCCAACTGGCCGAGTACAATGTGCTCGTCATCGGGCCCCTCGGTAGCCTGAAGATAACTCACCACTTGCTGCGCAAAAGCTTCGGAAGCCTTGCAGCTGAAAACCAACATTCTGTGTTCGTGTTGCATAGTTTATTTTAATGATAGAATCTCGTCAATATACTTCAGGATTTCGTCGCGTCCCTGCTTTTTTACCGCAGAGCTCACGAAAACCGGAGGAAGACTTTCCCAGTCGCGAAGGAGGATGCTGCAGCTTTGCTCTATCTGCGCCTGCAGCGCCACCGGGCCGAGTTTGTCGCATTTCGTGAAGACAAGGGCGAAGGGGATGCCCTTTTCGCCGAGTTCGGCAATGAAGCCGATGTCGATGGGGGTGATGTCGTAGCGGGAATCCACCAGCACGAAAAGGGTGCGCAGTTCTTCGGAGCCGAGGATGTAGTCGCTGATTACCGCCTGCAGTTCGCCGCGCCCTTTCTGCCCCATCCTGGCATAGCCGTAGCCGGGGAGATCCACCAGATACCACCTGTCGTTGATGAGGAAATGGTTGACGAGCTTGGTCTTGCCGGGAGTGGAAGAAGTCATGGCAAGCCTGCCGTTGCCGGTGAGCATGTTGATGAGCGAACTCTTGCCCACATTCGACCTTCCGATAAAGGCGAATTCGGGCAGTTTCCGCTTGGGTTTGCCGGAAACCCTCGTGCTGCTGCCAGCGAATTTAGCGTCCGTTATCTTCATTGCATTGCAAATATAGCCATTTCCGCCGACTTTTATGTAAATAATTTAGTTTTTAAATCAACTTGTATTCCCTGAGCCTTTTGCGAAGTTCGGCATGGTTGGGGCAGAGGCTTTCGAGCAGCGCGTGGAACTCGGGTCCGTGGTTCATGTGGCGCAGGTGGCAGAGTTCGTGGAGAAGAACATAGTCGCGCAGCTCTTCCGGCAGACGCATGAGATTGAGGTTCAGGTTGATGTTGCCTTTCGACGAGCAGCTTCCCCAGTTGCTGGAATTGTGCTTGATGCGCACCGAATTGAACTCGAAGCCATGCTCCGCGGCGAGCTCGGCGAGCCGCACGGGAAGATACGCCTTCGCCTCTTTGCGAAGTGCGGCCACCTCAGGGGTTTCGGGCAGTTTGCGCCTGCGCCTCCGCACCACGAACCGCACCCGTCCTGAAAGGATATCGCCCAAAGTTATTCTCATGGCGGCGCAAATCTATCAATAATCGGCCGAAAAACAAAGCGGCGGCTTGGCATCGACATCCAAATTTATTACTTTTGTGGATATGATAACAGAAGCACTGATAGATACCACCGTAAAAAAAATGTTCGCGGGCATAGAATTCCCTGCCGAACCCGCAGGACTCTATGACCCGCTGCGATACATGATTGAAATAGGCGGAAAACGCATCCGCCCGCGCCTCTGCCTCACGGCTTACTCCATTTTCAGGGACAGCATCGCAAACGAGGTTCTTGAACCGGCCCGCGCGCTGGAGGTCTTCCACACATTCACCCTCCTGCACGACGACATCATGGACCGTTCCCCCCTGCGCCGTGGCAAGCCTACAGTATGGAAAAAATGGGATGAGGATACCGCAATCCTCTCCGGTGATGTGATGCAGATTGATGCCTACAAGCGCATAGCCACCGCCCCTTCCGACAAGCTGGAGGCAGTGCTCGAGCTTTTCAGCAAGACGGCGGCCGAGGTCTGCGAAGGGCAGCAATACGACATGGAATTCGAGCGTGTTCCCCAGGTTTCCATGGAGGAATACTGCAAGATGATAGGGCTGAAGACAGCCGTGCTTCTGGCTTGCTCCGCAAAGATGGGAGCCCTGCTTGCAGGCGCTTCGGAAAAGGACAGCGAAGCGATGTACCGATATGGCTATGAACTGGGAATGGCTTTCCAGGTGGCAGACGATTATCTGGATGCCTTCGGCGACGAAAAAGTATTCGGCAAGCCCATCGGAGGCGACATCCTCAACTGCAAGAAGAGCTGGCTGACCGTACGCACCATAGAAAAGCTTTCCGGAAAGGAGAGGGAGGATTTTATCGCACGCTTCAACTGCAGCACTTCTTCTCCCGAAGCCGACAGGGTAAAAATTGAGACAATCAGGCAGGATTACATGAACTGCGGCGCCGATACGGATGCCCGTGCCGAGATAGCCCTTTACACATCCAAGGCCCTTGAGGCCACTTCTTCCCTGAAACTGTCGGCAATCCGTTCGGAAACGCTGCGGCGCTTTGCCGAAAAACTCGTAGGACGCGCAAAATAATGGCAAAGACAGGCGGAACGGCAACGGTCGTAAAGAATGCAGGCAGCCATTATCTGCTTAGCGAGCTCCCGGCATGGGAGCCGTTTCCCGCCGTGCTCCGAGGAAAAGTCCGCCTGCAGAAAAGTTCCTCGACCAATCCCGTCGCGGTGGGCGACAGGGTCCGCTACGAGGACGGCGTCATTACCGAAATCCTTCCGCGAAGCAATTACCTCATCCGCAAATCCACGAACCTGAGCCGCCAGGCCCATGTCATTGCCGCCAACCTCGACCAGGCGGTGATTGTAGTGAGCCTCTTTTTTCCCGAAATAAAACTCCCCTTCCTCGACCGAATCCTGGTTACCTGCGAAGTGTATAAAATCCCGGCGGTCATAGTGCTCAACAAAGTTGACCTCTACCGGGAAGACGCCCCGGAAGCAGTGGAAACCTTCATGCAAATCTACGAAGGGGCGGGATACAGGGTGATTCAGACTTCCTGCAAAACGGGGGAAGGGATAGATGCCCTGCGCGACGCATGCAAAGGCCGCCTGAGCCTGTTTTCCGGCGAATCCGGAGTGGGAAAATCCTCCGTAATCAAGGCAATAGACCCTTCTCTCGACCCAAAAATCGGGCAGATATCCCTCGCCCATCTGCAGGGAAAGCACACCACCTCGCTTTACGAGATGTACAAATTCAGCGACGGATACCTCATTGACTCCCCTGGGCTCAGGGGATTCGGGCTGGTAGACCTGGAGAAGGAGGAAATCGCAAAATACTTCCCCGAAATGCTGCGCGTAGCCGACGACTGCCGTTTCGTGCCCTGCACCCACACCCATGAGCCGGGATGCGCAGTAAAGGCTGCCGTTGAAACCGGCGAAATCAGCTCCGAACGATACAACTCCTACCTCGGCATGCTCGAGGACGACGGGAAATTCAGGCAATGATGAAAGCCCTCGACAAGGAAATACTGCGCCTGGCCGTTCCAAGCATACTTGCGAACATTACCGTTCCACTCGTGGGGCTGGTGGATACTGCCGTGGCCGGGCATCTTCATTCTGTCGCCGGGAGCAGTGCGGAGTTCATAGGGGGGATTTCCGTGGGGGCGATGATTCTCAGTGTCATCTATTGGAATTTCGCCTTCCTGCGGGCAAGCACGGGCGGCCTAACAGCCCAGGCTTATGGGAGAATGGCGCCGTCCGAATGCCATTCCATCCTTCGGAGGGCGGTGAGCCTGTCCTTTGCCATATCCGTTCTGTTGCTGGCTCTCCAATGGCCCATCTCCCGCCTTGCCCTCATATTCCGGGACGCTACTCCCGGGGTTGCCGCCCTTGCAATCCGGTATGTGATGATTCGCATCTGGGCAGCACCGGCGACACTCAGCCTGATGTCATTCAAGGGGTGGTTCATAGGCATGCAGGATACGGTAAGTTCCATGTTCACCGACCTCATTGTGAATGTTGTGAACATTGCCGCAAGCATCATCCTCACCCTTGGCATAGGCTCCTGGCAGGGAATGGGTTTCCCGGGCATCGCGCTCGGCACGGTCATTGCCCAATACTCCGGGCTCATCTTCGCCTTCTGCGTCTGCCGTTTCAAATACCGGATGTCACCGAAGAAGTCTACAATGCCGTGCGCGGGCGTCGTGTCCGGAGAAGGCAATGCCGTACCGAATGTCCCTGCGACTTCGGACGGTCCTTTGCCTGCCCGGCCAGCTTCAGGCATTGCAGACTTCTTCCACCTGAATACCGACCTGTTCGTCCGGTCGCTGTGCTTCACTGGCATCTACCTCGGCTACACCATCATCGCATCGCGCTATGGGGAAACGCTCCTCGCATGCGCCAATATCATGATGAACCTGCTGATGATTTTCTCTTATTTCACCGACGGATTCGCCTATGCCGGAGAGGCCCTTACCGGACGCTTCATAGGTGCAAAGGACGGCGCAATGCTCCGCAGAAGCGTAGCGGGCACTTTCCGATGGAGCATGGGCGTGGCGGGAATCTGGATGTTCATCTACGCACTTGCCGGGCTTCCCATGCTGCGGCTGATGAGCGACGACCCTGCCGTAACCGACAGCTGCATGCAATTCATACCCTGGCTGATTGCCATGCCACCCATAGGCTGCGCCGCTTTCACTTGGGACGGCATCTACATAGGAGCTACCGCTTCCAAGGCCATGCGCAACGCCATGACCTGGGCGCTTGCCGCCTTCCTCGGCGTGTGGTTTGCAGGGAGAGCCCTGGCACCGGAACTTTTCGCCGCAACGCCGTACAACCCCGCCGCCATACATCTTCTGATGGCGGCATACTTCGCGCATCTCGCCGCAAGGACCGTCCACCTCAGCATCAGATACAGGGCAGAAGTCCTCTCAAGGCTCTGAAATGCACTACTTTACCTTGCAGTTGTAACTGTGGGTCTGCTTTCCGTCGGGAGAGAAGGCTTTCAGGGAGATATCCTTCTTTGTAGCAGTCACTTCCAAGCGCTCGCAGGTGCTGTTCACGATAACGGGGAAATTCGCGCCCGAAACCTTTCCGGGTTCATCCTCGCGCCACTGGTGCAGGTGAGCCGCAATCCACAGGCTGATGCCCGCCTTGTTGAGCACGGGCACGAAGTGCTCTTCTATCTTCCTGTTGCCGTACCAGCTTGCGGATTCGGGATAGATGTGCCCTATCACGATGCGCACATCGGCATTCTTGCACTCATCCGACTCCACCACCTTCGAGAGCCATGCGGCCTCTTCCTTCAGATAGGGTTCCGACAGCATGGTTCCGCCATACTCTATGTCGTTGTCGGGCTTATCCTCGCAGGTGTCGAGGAAAATAAAGAAGAACTTGCCGTACGATGCGGTCCAGTAGGGTTTTCCTTCAGGGAGGTCGGCGTAGTCGAACCAATGCTTCGTATCCACCCCGCGGAACTCATGGTTGCCGCGCAGATTATAGAGGGGAATGCTCCCTTCCAGATTCTTCGCACCGGTGGCAAGATACATGTCGCGTATCTTCTCCTTCCACGCAAGGGAGCTCACCATGTCGCCGTTGAATGCCACGAAATCCAGTTCCTCCTTCTTGGAACCCTGCATCAGCACATTGAGAATCGAATCCTGCTGGTGGATATCGTTATACACATCGAAGCGGACTTTATCGTAATCCTTCTTCAATGTTGTGACCTTAAAGGGATTCTTTGAATAGACATTGCTTCCCCATCCAAGCACATACTCCACCTCTCCGGGGCCCTTGAATTCCTTTACGCCCTTCATCATGATGCGGTAGCGGTAAGTGGTGCCGGGCTGAAGGCCGTCCACGCGCACTTTGTGGATGGTGCTGATGACCTGGTTGCCGAAGCCGCGCATGTCGTAGTACTTGGGCCTGTCGGAATTGTAAAAATGGGTTCCGTCGTCGGGAGCAAGTTCAACCCAGCCGATTGCATGCATATTGGATTCCCACACTACGGTAAAGCCCGTGGTCGTGGGGTTCTGTACATAAGGTCCGCAAATTGCATAGGCCCTGCGGGGCGTTTCCTGGGCACCGGCAGAGAGCCCTGCCAGCAAAATGGAGATGATTAAAATAAAGCGTTTCATTTTGTGGTTCATATTGTCGCACAAAGGTAAGAATTTTCTAACTTTGTATCGTATGAGAAAAAAGAATTCAAGCCGGAAAGGTTCCGGCAGAAAGCAGAAAAAAGTTTTCCCGATTCTGGAGGGAAGGGTCCAGATGACCCGCGAAGGATTCATTTTTGTAATAGTGGACGGACAGGATGACGACATCTATGTCAAGGCGTCCAAGACCCGAAACGCCCTGGACGGCGACACTGTGAGAGTGGCCGTTACCAAGGAGAGCGGAACCAAGGCATCGTCGCGCGCCGGAGGAAAGGCTTCGCGCCGCAGGGAAGGGGAAGTGATTGAGATTATACGCCGCAGCGGCAAGCAGTTCGTGGGAATCTACCACACCGTGGGCGCCCAGGCGTGGGTGCTGATGCAGAGCAAGAACATGCCCTACGACATTGAAGTGGATGCCGAAGAGGCGGCGGCTGCAGGGGCGCAGAGAGGGATGAAGGTTTCCGTGGTGGTGGACCGCTGGAACCGCAGCGACATCAGCCCCCGGGGGCACATCGCCGATGTTCTGGGCTTTCCCGGAGAAAACAATACCGAGATGCACGCCATTCTCGCGGAATTCAATCTCCCCTATAAGTTCGAGAAGGAAGTGGAAGATGCCGCCGATGCCATATCGGAAAAGATAACATCGAAAGACCTGAAGGGCAGGAAAGACTACCGCGATGTGTTCACCTTCACCATCGACCCTGCCGACGCGAAGGACTTCGACGACGCACTGTCGTTCCGTAAGCTCCCTAACGGCAATTACGAGGTGGGCGTGCATATCGCCGATGTATCGTATTATGTAAAGCCCGGCACCGCCGTCGACCGGGAGGCGCGCGAGCGCGGAACGAGCGTCTATCTTGTAGACCGCACGGTTCCTATGCTCCCCGAAAAGCTTTGCAACAAACTCTGTTCGCTGCGTCCGCACGAAGACAAGCTCACCTTTGCAGTGGTTTGCGAGATGACTCCCAAGGCGGAAATCAAGAACCGCTGGATAGGGCGCACAGTCATAAATTCGGATTTCCGCCTGGACTACGGGCAGGCGCAAGAGATTATTGAGGGCGGAAGGGAGATTTCTTCTGGAACACATGCCACCCTCGGCAATGTAAGAGGGAGGGGCCCAGCATCGCTGGGAGGGGTCGAGCACAGCGAGACTGTTTCAGAAGAAATACTCCCCTCCGCTGAACTCCGCGAAGCTATTCTAATTCTGAATGATTTGGCGCAGAGACTGAAGGCCAAGCGGTTCAAGGCCGGAGCGGTAAACTTCGACAGGCCCGAAATGAAGGTGGAGGTTGATGAAAACGGACGACCGATAAATGTTTACGAAAAGGTCAGCAAAGAAGCCAACTTCCTCATAGAAGAATTCATGCTCCTCGCCAACCGCACGGTTGCGGAATTCATTGCCACCGACGGCAAGATGAACGGCGTGGCATCCAAGAAAGCCAAGACCTTCGTTTACCGTATCCACGACGAACCCAATACCGAAAAACTCGAAGGTCTGCGCAACTTTGCGGGCGGATTCGGCTACCACATCGACGGCGAACTCTCGGGACGCGCGGCTGCAAAGAGCATCAACTCCCTCATGCAGGCGGCAAAGGACAAGCCAGAACTCGCCGCATTCGAAGACATCGCCCTACGCTCAATGGCAAAAGCCTGCTACAGCACCGACAACATCGGCCACTACGGGCTCGCCTTTGACTTCTACACCCACTTCACCTCCCCCATCCGCCGCTATCCCGACACGATGGTACACCGTCTTCTTACAATCTATCTGGAAGGCGGAGAGTCGCAGAACAAGAGCTACTACGAAACCGAGTGTCAGCACGCTTCGGAACGCGAAGTGATAGCCGCCGACGCCGAGCGCACAAGCACAAAATACAAACTCGTGGAATTCATGCAGGACAAAGTGGGCATGGAGTTCCCCGGACATGTTTCGGGAGTTACCGAATGGGGCATGTATGTAGCCATCGAACCCACGATGGTGGAAGGGATGGTGGCCCTGCGCGACATCAAGTCCGACTTCTTCGAATTCGACGAAGCCCGCTACCGGCTTGTGGGCAAACGCACCCGCAAGGTTTACCGCCTGGGCGACCCGGTGCGCATCAAGGTCAAGAGCGCCAACCTGGAGCAGCGTCTCCTCGATTATGAACTTGTAGAAAAACTCAGATAAGATATGGCAAACAACTCATTTTTCGGATTCATGGCCGGTCTCGCACTCGGTGCAATCGGAGCGGCATATCTGCTTTCCGACAAAGGCAAGGAAGACAAAGAACGCATCCGGCAGACCATGGACGACCTTGGTGAAAAAGTCAAGAACAAGGCTGGCGAATTTGCCGACAGCGCAATGGATGCAGTTTCCAAAGGTCTGGATGCACTTGAGAACGCCATCGACAGGGAAGAATCGCCAGAGCAACCCCGGGACGCAGCCGTATGAGCACCAAAGACTACATCGACCTGCGCATTGAGCAACTGAAACTGAAAGGCGCCGACAGCGGCTCAAAGGCCCTCGGCATCCTGGTTGCCTGGATTCTGATAATCGCCATCGGCATACTCGCCCTGAGCGCACTCGCATTTGCTGGCATCCTCTTCATCGGACAGGCCCTCGGCAACTACGCCCTGGGCGCCCTCATTGTGGCCGGAGCCCTGCTGCTTATCCTCCTGGTGCTTTTCCTCTGCCGGGGGAGCATGTTCCGCGGCACCTTCGTGCGCATCCTTAGCGACAAGCCGGGCTACAAAGAACTCGTGCGCAGCGAAGAACTCAACGCCGTCCGTCTCCAGGACGCCGAAAACGGCGATTCGTCCGCTCTTGGCCGCCTCGGGCTGCAAGTACTCCGTATCTTCCTAAAACTTGCAGCACGCAAATGATTGAATATCAAATATTTGCCGGGGAACAAATCGGCGGATTTTACCGATTTGTTGTCCGGTAAGATACTGAAAATAAATTAGTTAAGTGCTGCAATGATATATAGATTTCAACCGATACTGAAGACCCTGGTATGGGGCACCGAGAACTGGGTGCTGTCGGGGGTGAAGGGAAATGAAACGAAAGTAACGGGAGGCCCTGCCGACGGGAAAACCCTGAATGAACTGTATGGGGAGGAGTTTCCGCTGCTCATAAAATTCATAGATGCCAGGCAGGACCTGAGCATTCAGGTGCACCCGAACGATGATGTTGCACGGGAGCGTCACGGCTGCCGTGGCAAGACGGAAATGTGGTATATGATTGATGCCGCACCCGGAGCGCATCTGTATTCAGGGATGAGCAGGGAGATTACGCCCGAAGAATATGTACGGCTGGTTGCAGAAGGAAGGATTACCGAGGTGCTGGCGAATCATCCTACCCAAAAAGGAGATGTGTTCTACCTGCCTGCAGGAAGGGTTCATGCCATCTGCGGAGGATGCTACATCGCAGAGATTCAGGAGACATCCGACATCACTTACCGCATCTTCGACTACAACCGCCCCGGGCTCGACGGGAAACCCCGCCAGCTCCATACCGAACTCGCCAAGGATGTCATCGACTACAAAGTCCATCCTTCCTATAAGACCGCTTACGAAAGGGTTCCCGATGCCGAAATGCAGGTTGTGGAGTGCCCCTACTTCGTAACATCCGTGTATGAACTAAGCAAGCCCTTCACCAAGGATCTTTTCGGGCTTACCGGCAAGAACTTCCTGGTTGTAATGGGACTGGAAGGCTCCGGGCATGTGCAGGTTTACGGTTCCGACCCGGTTGCCATTGCCGCAGGCGAAGCCCTTCTCATAATGGGAGAGAGCGAGGTGAGTTTCATCCCCGACGGAAATACGCTTAAATTGCTTACCACACATCTTTAAAATACGGACAATCCTCCGTCGGTGAAATGCCAGGATTGTGCGTCATCTGAGAGCGCTCGGAAAACTCAAATAGCTAAATATCAATAATTTAACGAAGAACTATCGCCCGAAATGAGCGATAGTTCTTTAGTAAACACCTGATATACAAGCTATAACGGATGCGCCTGCTATTATTGTATATCTGCAAAACTTTGGTTAATTTTGCCATGCTCACCGCAAGGTGCGCGTACATATTTGAGCGTTAAGCTTGTTCCGTAGCGAGAATCTGGATAATTCATTGTAAAGACGGGATATAGTGAGACGCTTGCATTGGCTGTATTGTGGGTTTTCCCTCCATATAGCGGTGTGAGCTGATTCCCTTATTCTCTTTACAGGCTTTCCAGAGCCCTCGCTAGGATAAGACCCGAGAGGCTCACACTTTATGTATAGGAGGAAACAAGAACTCACAAAATATGATAACACGCATCAAAATTATTCTGGCAGCATTCCTCACGATGCTTGCCCTCGCTTCCTGCCAGCAGGAAATCATGGATGTCAACGAGCGCTTGAACGACCTTGAAAAGCGCGTATCGGCGTTGGAGAAACTCTGCGGCGAGATGAACAGCAACATCTCCTCCCTGCAGGGCATCGTCTCTGCATTGCAGACCGGCGACTACATCACTTCGGTCAACCCCATTACCGAGGGTGGCAAGACCGTCGGCTACACCATCACCTTCGCCAAGGGCAATCCCATCACCATCTATCATGGTCAGGATGGGGCCGATGGCAAAGACGGTGCTGACGGAAAGGACGGCACCAATGGCAGAGATGGCAAGGACGGGACGAATGGTCAGGACGGTCACACGCCGGTGATTGGAGTGAAGCAGGATACCGACGGCATCTGGTACTGGACCCTTGACGGGCAGTGGCTGCTTGACAGCAACGGCCAGAAGGTCAAAGCCGTAGGAACTGATGGTAAGAACGGAGCAAACGGCCAAGACGGAAAGGATGGTCAGGATGGTAAAGACGGCGCCCCCGGCAAGGACGGAGAGAACGGTCAGAATGGACAAGACGGGAAAGATGGCATCACCCCTCAGTTAAAGATTGAGGACGGCTACTGGTATGTTTCCACAGACAACGGTGCCACCTGGACCCAACTGGGCAAAGCCACAGGCGAAGACGGCAAGGATGGTAAGGACGGTGTTGATGGCAAGGACGGAGCAATCGGCCTAACTGGAGATTCAATGTTTACTAGCATAGATACCTCTAACAGTGATTACATTGTGTTCACTTTAATGGATGGAACTGTTCTCACAATCCCTACCTGGTATGCTTTTGAACAGCTCAGGACCCTTGTGAATCAGATGAATTCCAACATTGAAGCGTTGCAGACTATTGTTTACGCTCTGCAGAACAATGACTATATCACGGCAATTCTTCCCATTATAGAGGACGGCAAGGAGGTTGGGTACATCATCAACTTCACAAAGAGTGGTTCTGTAACTATCTATCAAGGAAAAGATGGGGCCGATGGCAAGGATGGGACAAATGGTCAGGACGGTCACACGCCGGTGATTGGAGTGAAGCAGGATACCGACGGCATCTGGTACTGGACCCTTGACGGGCAGTGGCTTCTTGACAGCAACGGCCAGAAGGTCAAAGCCGTAGGAACTGATGGTAAGAACGGAGCAAACGGCCAAGACGGAAAGGATGGTCAGGACGGGGAAGACGGTGTCCCCGGCAAGGACGGAGAGAATGGCCAGAATGGGCAGGACGGTAAAGACGGCATCACGCCTCAATTGAAGATTGAAGACGGCTACTGGTATGTTTCCACAGACAACGGTACTACCTGGACCCAGTTGGGCAAAGCTACAGGCGAGAATGGTCAGGATGGAAGAGATGGGAAAGACGGAATTGACGGCAAAGACGGCGACAGTATGTTCCAGAGCGTGAATGTGACCGAAACGGAAGTGACATTTGTTACAAGCGACGGCCAGACTTTTGTCATTCGTCGTGCTGCTGCGCTGAGCATAGAGTTTGATTCGGCAGACCTTGTGGTGATGGGCACCAACGCTACCCGCAATATTCATTATACTATTACCTCCGGCATTGACGACATCACTATTGAGGCATTGAGTTCGGTCGATATCAAGGTGAAGGTCGTAAAGACCGATGCCAAGACGGGGGCGCTTCAGGTTAAGACAGGCGCGACAATTGATGAATACAGCAAGGTTGTGGTGCTTGTTTCTAATGGCAGCCAGGCCATTATGCGCACGCTGAATTTTGAGGCGGAAGCTATTGAGGTTGAGGAGAATACTACCAAGGAAGTCTCCAACGAAGGCGGCGAGGTCACGCTGGAGTTCTTCGCCAATGTTCCTTGCCACATCGTCATCCCTGAAGATGCTCAGAGTTGGATTAGCGTTGCTCCGGAGACCAAGGCGATGGAGAAACAGACGATAGGACTGATTGTTCAATCGAATACCGGCACTAAAAGGAGCGCCACGGTGGTTATCAAAAGTGAAGACGGAGCGATTATCCTTCCATACTTAATCGAACAAGGACCCAATCATGATTATCAGCTTGCACTTGAGCGTGAAGCACTGATAGCTATTTATAATGCTTTGGATGGTGACAATTGGACAAATAATGAGAACTGGTGTTCGGATAAGCCGGTTGGAGAATGGTATGGGGTTCATACAGATGAGAACGGAAATGTTGGCAATCTTTCCCTACAGTATATCGGCATGAGAGGTGATGTGCCAGCCTCATTAGGTGAATTGGTAAATCTGAAAGCCTTACGGCTTGAAGATGATAATATCACATCATTTCCATCGGAAATAGGCAATTTGAAAAACCTAATGGAACTTACACTTTGCGGTCATCGAACTAAAGTAATCCCGCAAGAAATAGATAAACTAAGCAAATTGTACTATTTGTTTATAGGCGGAGCTGATTTGGAAGATGTAAAACCGACTTTTACTCCCCTTACTAACTTGTCTAGTATTTCAATTGTTTTTAAATCTTTCCCGATAGGAATATGTTCTATTCCCAACTTGAAATACTTGGAATACCATATGGGTGTATTAAATGAAATGCCTGAGCAAATTCGCGAATTAAAGAATCTTAGGACATTGGACTTTTCACTGACACGGATGGATGGATTACAAATTCCTTCATGGATTTCAGAATTACAACAGTTACAGCGACTATTATTTGGTTCATGCGGCTTGACTGGCGTTATTCCCGAATCGCTCGGTACTCTGAATCAACTCGAGACTTTAGATCTTAGGGGTAATAACCTTATCGGTACTATCCCTGAGTCTTTTTCATATTTAAATAGACTACACGATTTAACTTTATCCGGGAATCATCTTTCAGGCATAATCCCAGAATCGGTAAAGTCTTCCCCCTGGTTTATGTATCAATGGGGAGAGATTCTTCCAGGGAATCAATTTGACTTGAATGAAATTACTTTCAATGCACCTGTATTTATTACCACTGATATTGATGGTGAACAGATAGTTGCGAAGGATATCTATACGGCTAATCAGTACACTATTTTGATGCAGTGGCGTCCAGGGGAAAATACTGATATGACCAAAACAATGATTCATTTGTTTAATGAGTATAAGGATAAGGGAGTGGGAATGATTGCATGGACAGGCGATAGTGTTGATGAGATTCGTGCATCCGAAACTCCCTGGATAAATTTTTGTTATTCCCAAGAAGGAAACTATTTTTATAAAAGCGTTGACCCTGATTACGAAATAGTCAGTTATCCACTGTGGTATACAGGCTCCCCCGCAATTACAGTCGTAGATAGTAATTCAAAGGTTGTTTGGTCAAATCTTATAAGTACGCTAGATCTGTCTCAGTTTCTTGCAGAAAATATCGTTGTTGATTGGTATCAGTCCTCAGACTATTCCTCAGACGGCGCAACATCAACCCTCCAACAGTCAACCATTGGCACTGGCATAGACCTCGTTTTGATGGGAGATGGCTTCTCTGACCGGCAGATAGCAGACGGCACATACGCCAACATAATGCAGAAAGCTGCTGATGCGTTCTTCTCAGAGGAGCCTTACAAGTCAATGAAAGACCGCTTCAATGTCTATACAGTGAATGTCGTATCGGCCACCGAAGGCTATGAACATAGTGGCCAAGCACTTTCCACTGCTCATGGTGATGGCACATACATCTATGGAGACGACTCAAAGGTCATTGAATATGCCAAGAAAGCCATCAGCGAAGACAGACTGGACGATGCTGTCATCATCGTCATGATGAATGAAAACGCCTACGCCGGTACCTGCTACATGTATTATCCATCATCGGGCAACTATGGTAGCGGACTTTCCATTGCCTATTTCCCCACAAACAGCGATACCGATATTTTCAACGGACTCGTATCCCACGAGGCTGGCGGTCACGGCTTCTCCAAACTGGCTGATGAGTATGCATACGAGTATAATGGAGCAATTTCGGCGGATGCCATTGCCAACACCAAAGTCAATGAGGCTTACGGCTGGTGGAAGAATGTTGACTTTACGAGCGACCCGGCTCAGGTGAAATGGTCGCAGTTCCTTGGTGACCCTCGTTATTCAGGCGAAGGTCTTGGTTGCTACGAAGGCGGTCTCACTTATTGGACTGGCGTTTGGCGTCCAACTGTGAACAGTATCATGAACACCAATACCGGCGGATTCAACGCCCCCAGCCGATACGCCATCTGGTACCGAATCGGAAAGCTGGCCTACGGCGAATCATGGGAAGGCAGTTACGAAGACTTCGTGGCCTACGATGCAGTGAACCGCACTCCTGCCGCCATCCAGCGCCGCAAAACTCAGGCTGCGAAGGCGCGTCTCTCCAAACCGCTGCCGCCGCTCCCGGCCCCGGTTGTGGTAGGTCACGGTTGGAGAGAAGAGCTGCAGAAGGGGAAATAGATTCTTCGCTTCGCTCAGAATGACAGCGAAGTAAAACTATCAACAAATCCAAGTGATTACGAAGCTGCAATCACTTGGATTTGCATTTTCTTGTGATTATCTTTGGATGTCAATCAGGGTGAGAACCAAGCGCCCTATTGCTTATCGCTATGGAGGGAAAAGATAAAGGGGAAATAATCCTTTACCAGTCCGAGGATGGAAATGTACATCTGGATGTGCGTTTAGAGAATGAAACCGTATGGCTGACTCAAGAGCAGCTATGTCTATTATTCAACAAAGCTAAATCCACAATCAGCGAACATATTTCCAATATTTTCAAAGAGGGAGAGCTGGAGAAATCAGTGGTTGTTCGGAAATTCCGAACAACCACTCCTCATGGTGCTATTGCAGGCAAAATGCAGAATCAAGAAGTTCTTCTATACAATCTTGATGTAATCATATCCGTCGGTTACAGGGTTCACTCCATCGCTGGAACCCGTTTCCGGCAGTGGGCCACGAAGCGCTTGCGTGAATACATCGTCAAAGGATGGACGCTGGATGTAAACCGGCTGAAAGGGAACGGAGGCGGTCAGTACTGGTATGACCTGCTTAATACCATCAAGGACATCCGCTCCAGCGAAAAAGTTCTGTATCGTCAGGTTCTGGATTTATATGCGACCAGCATCGACTATGACGCTTCGGATGAGGAAACCAGGCTCTTTTTCAAGATTGTCCAGAACAAATTTCATTTTGCAACACATGGGCAGACGGCAGCCGAACTAATTTACAATCGGGCCGATTCTGACAAGGAGTTTATGGGGCTTACTTCCTTCAAAGGTTCGCATCCTACGCTTGCCGATGTCACTGTTGCCAAGAACTACTTGAGCGAGACAGAACTCCGGTATCTCAACAACCTTGTATCCGGTTATTTCGACTTCGCCGAGAACCAGGCTTTGATGAGAAAACCCATGACTATGCACGATTACAGGGTTTTGCTGGATAATATCCTGTCAGCAAACGGTGCCAAGGTCCTTGACGGTTCCGGCAGTGTATCCAACCAACAGGCCCGGGAAAAAGCCATCGCAGAATACCGGAAGTATCAAGTCCGGGAGTTAACGCCTGTAGAAAAAGCATATCTCGATTCTTTGCAAAAAGAGACGAAATCCTTGAAAAAGAACTAATACATCGATGATTGTTCTTCGAGGTATTAGCATCACCTGTGAAGTAAAGGTAATGCTGCGACAAGCAATTAGCAGGTATCAAGGCAAGTACGGACTTTCCTATCCCCTGCCACCTCTCGCTCCGCACATGGCCGTTGACTACTCCTGGCGGGAAAAGATGGAGAAGGGGTTCCACATATGGAATAGGCAAGTGAGTATATTTCAACCATTTAACGAAGAACTATCGCCCAAAATGAGCGATAGTTCTTAAGGAAATCCCTGATTATTACTTCGCTTTGCCCTGGTTGGCAACGGCGGCCTGCTTGGCGGCGAGTTCCTCGGGGTCGGCGAGATAGTAGTCGCGCACGAGATTGAGGTCGTCGTCGAACTCGAATACATACGGGGTGGCCGTAGGGATGTTGAGTTTTACGATGTCGGCGTCGGAGATGCCCTTGAGGTGCTTTACCACACCGCGGAGGCTGTTGCCATGAGCAACTACGATGATGTTATCGACGGTCTTGAGCTTGGGGAAGATTTCGCACTCCCAGAAAGGCATTACGCGCTCGATGCACTGCTTGAGGGCTTCGGTGCGGGGAACATACTGGTCGGGAACATCAGCATAGCGGGGATCCTGCGTTGCGGAGTTGGGGTCGGTCTCGGGAAGGGGAAGTGGTTCCACATCATAGCTGCGGCGCCAGATGAGAACCTGCTCGTCGCCGTACTTGGCCGCGGTCTCGGCCTTGTTGAGGCCCTGGAGCATGCCGTAATGCTTCTCGTTGAGGCGCCAGGTCTTTTCCACGGGAATCCAGTCGAGGTCCATTGCGTCGAGCACATTGTTCAGGGTCTTTACGGCCCTCTTCAGATATGAAGTGTAGGCAATATCGAATTTGAAGCCTGCTTCCTTGAGTGCCTTTCCTGCATCGAGAGCTTCCTGAAGGCCCTTCTCACTTAAATCAACATTTGTCCAACCGGTAAAGCGGTTCTCTTTGTTCCACTGGCTCTCGCCATGGCGTACTAATACGATGTTTTTCATTATATTTATTTGTTTCCTTTTTGAAAAACACCTCGCATTTCCGCTCCCTGTCGCTTTGCGGCCCTGACGGGAAAATGGTCGCAGAATATGCAAGCTGTTTTCCGTTAATAAAAAATCCTATTTCAATCCTCGCGCTTCAAGGAAGGCGCGGGAGTCGGGCTCGCGGCCTGCGAACTGCACATAAAGCGTCATGGGTTCTTCGCTGCCGCCGCGCTCCAGGAAGGTCTGGCGGAACTTGCGGGCCAGTTCGAGGTTGAACGGGCCGCCTTCGGAGGCTTCGAAGATGCTGAACGCATCCTTGTCGAGCACTTCGCTCCACAGATAACCATAGTAACCGGTGTTGTAGCCGCTGGAGAAAATGTGGTTGAAGTAAGTACTGCGGTAGCGATAGGTAATTTCCGGATTCAGCCCTATGGACTTGGCAAGGTCGGCTTCGAAGGCATCGATGAACGCCGTCGCCTTCTCACGAGTGTCAATATCGGAAGGGATGTCGGCGAGTTCGTGCCATTTCAAATCCAGAAGGGATGCCGCACAAAGTTCCGTAGTCATGAAGCCCTGGTTGAACTTGAGGGAATTGTTAATCTTCTCAACGAGTGCGGCAGGAATGGTCTCATTGGCGGAATTATGTGCGTAGCGCGCGAGCAGCGAAGGCTGGAACGCCCAGTTTTCGTTGAACTGGCTGAACATCTCCACAAAGTCGCGGGTGACGCCGGTGCCGCTTACCGAAGGATAATGGCACTTGGTAAGGAGCCCGTGCAGGGCATGGCCGAATTCGTGGAAGGCGGTCTGCACCTGGTCCACATTCATGTTCTCGGCAAGATTCCCGACATTCACGATAATGGGCCGCACCTCAACTCCGGAAGCATCCACATACTGCTCGCGGATATTGTTCATCCACGCTCCCCCACGCTTGCTGTCGCGGGGCAGATAGTCGGTAGTGAAGATGCCGAGAAGCGAGCCGTCGGCATCCAGGACTTTATAGGTCTGGACGCAGTCTGGATTGTATGAAGGCACGCCACTGAGGGGTTCCATCTGCACTCCGTAAAGTTCCTTGGCAGCAAGGAAAACGCCCTTGCGCACGGAATCCATCTGGAAATAAGGCTTCACTTCCTCGTCGTCAAGGTCGTACTTTGCCTTGCGCACCTTCTCTGCATAGTACCACCAGTCCCAGGGCTCAATCTTCGAGCCTGCGGGAAGAAGGCCGGCGGCAATGTCTTCATCCATCACCTTCTGCATGTCGGCGATTTCTTCACGGGCGCGGGCGGTAGCAGCCGACATTATCCCCCGGAGGAAATTATCCACCGTTGCAGGAGTCTTCGCCATCTTGTTGTCGAGGGTGTAGGCGGCGGAATTCTCGTATCCAAGCATCTTTGCCTTCTCCTGACGGAGGCGTATCACTTCGATGACGAGCAGTGCGTTGTCATACTCGTTGCCGTTGTGCCCGCGGGATGTATAAGCTTCATTGTAGGCCCTGCGCAGTTCGCGGTCGGCGGTGGAAGTCATCTTGTCGGGATAGGCGCTCACGCTGAAGCCGAATTTCTCCTTGAAGGCATTGCTCTCCGCAAGGATGTTGTTGCCTATCTTCTGCGTCTTTGCCGCAATCTCGGAGTTGATTTCGCGAAGCCGGGCCTGCTTCTCTTCGGGAAGGCCGATTCCCTCGCGCTCGAAGCTCTCGTAGTGCTTCTTCAGCACCATCTGCTGCTCGCGGGTAAGGCCGCTCTGGTCAGCGTTCCAGATAGCGGCTATGCGCTCGTAGAGGGCCTTGTTGAAAGAAAGGTTGGCCTCATGCTCGCTCATAAGAGGGATGCTCTCTTCCACAACGGCGTCGAGTGCGTCACTGCGGTCGGTCTCGGCCACATTGTAAAGCACGCCCTCAACTTTTGAAAGGATTTCGCCCGAAAGCTCCAGAGGCACGATAGTGTTCTCGAAAGTGGGGGCATCGGGATTTGCGGCGATTGCATCTATCTCAGCCTGCTGCTGCGCGATTCCCGCCTTTATGGCAGGAATATAGTCGGAGACCTTTATCTTGTCGAAGGGAGGAATCCCGTAAGGGGTATCCCAATCCTCAAGGAAAGGATTGGTACGGTTGCAAGCATTCGTCATAAGCATGATTGCCAGTGCGGCAACTAAAAATCGGTGGAATCTCATACTAATGTTTCTTCACGGATACGGAAGGTTCGTCAACGAGCGTGAACTGGGCGGCGCCATTGTAAATGGAGAGAATGCCCGTCACATCTATCAAGGCACCGTCCTTAGCGCTTACATCACCGATGATGTCGGGGTCGATTTCGGTGTCGGAGAACTTGGCATAGCCGCTGGTGCGTATCTGCACCGGAGTATTGCCAATGTGGAAATACTGGCTGGTGGTAACAGCCACGGCATTGGCACGCAGGGTTTCCTTAACGGTAAGGTTGGTAAGAGGGTCGAAGATGTCGTTCATGCCCTTGTTGCCGTTGGTGGTGCACTCATCGAAATTGCCTCCGTCGAGATATTCCAGGAACTTGGCCTTGCTCATTGCCCATGTGGTCACTCCATAGGTCTTGTCGGAGCAGAATACGCGGTTGGCACCGTCTTTCTTGTCCTTGTACTGGTCCACATAGAGGAGGATGAAGATACGCTTGAAATTGTCGGTACTGTAGGTGGAGGGAGCGCCGTACTGCAGGCCCTTTATGGTGACATATTTGCCCCAGAGCTCATGCTTGTAGCCACGGCTGAGAGCTGCGGTAAGGTCGGCCTCGCTCACTTCCACAGGCTCCAGCGGGGTATCGTAGGCTCCGCGGAAAATATGCTTGTCAATGAGCACCTGAAGGTCGATGTATGCAGTTTCGTATTCGCCGGTAGGGTCGTCAACCCCAATCTGGGGCATTCCGCTGTAGGAACCGAGGGTTAGCGAATTGCAGTTCACATACACCCACTGTCCGAGCTGGAACTCGCTGTAAAGGGAGGACTTTCCTATCTTCACATCAATGCCTCCGGTTTCGTCCTGGATGTAGAGTTCGCGGTAGATGTTGCCAGTCTTGTCGGACGAAATGACCTGTCCTTTAATCCAGACATCTCCGGTAATGTCGATGCCGGGAGCCTTGTACATGGCCTTGAGGTCGGCGATATTGGTGAAGGTGATGCCTGTAGGGTCAAAGGGCACGAAACTGTCGGGTTCGTGGCTTCCGAACACAGGCTGCCATTCTTCTTTCAGACTCCGGCAGGAAATGAGGGCCGCGATGGCGGCGATTGCAATTATAATCTTCTTCATGGCTTAGAATCTGAAATAAACATTCAACATATAATTGGTACCGGTCATATAGAAATACTTGGGGTCGAAACGGTAGAAGCGCTCCTTGCTCACGGTATTGTCAACGATACGGGTCTGCTCGTAACCGCCGGTCTTTACATTGCGGTTGTTGAGCAGATTCTTCACATTGAACGAGAAGCCAAGCTGATACTTGTAGTGGATATACCAGCTCTTGCCCACGGAGAGATTGAGCAGCACTGCAGGGTCGAACTTCTCCTGAGTGGTCATGTACTCGATTTCGGCAGGCGACACGGTGTTGTCCGGGCCCGCGGTGGCGTAATCGGTACGGTAGAGAGGATTCATGTCGAGATAGCTCTCTCCGAAATATTCCACATCGGCATCGATGAACCAGTAGTTCACATTGTACGAAAGCCCGAGGCTTGCGGCAAGCTGCGGAGTGGAAGGGAGATAGTGCTTCTGCCAGCGGGAAATCTCGCCGGTATAGTTGCCATTATCATCCTTCTTGAACACGGGGTTCGACATCCAATAGAAAACGGTCACATTGTCCATGACCTTGTCGGCACTGTTGTCGACGGTCTGGGTCATGGTAGGATTGGAAGTATACTCGTAGCGGCCTGCGGCGAGCACTCCCTGCACCGAAAGGCCGGGAACCACATAGGTAGGAACCTTGAAACCGAATTCAACGCCCGCGTTGCACTGGTCGATGCCGTTGATTGCGAAGTTGGAGAATGCGTTCTGGATGTCATCGTATGCGCTCATCACCTTGGACTGGTCCTTGATGGTGGTGTAGTATGCGGTAGCGCGTACATTGATGCCGTTGGCCGAGTACTGCCAATTGATGTCGGAAGAGAAGGTCTTGGAGGTCTTGAGGTCTTCCATCAGGGTATTGCGGGTACGGGGCGAGAGGAATGCCTGATTGAACTTGGGGGCGTCTGCAAAATAGCCCACATTGGCATAGACGCGCTGCGAACCTCCTATCACATAGTTGAGTCCGAGCTTGCCCGCGTAGGTGACGAACTTGCTCACCTTGCTCTTGCCGTATGAAGATTCATCGGTGGGAACTATCCCGTCCGCCTGCCACCGTGCGGCCATGATTTCATCCTCGGGCTGCCCGGGGAAGAGGCCCTTGCGCAGCAGACCCTCGCGCCAGAAGGATTCGTATCCGAGCCTTCCGCCGAGGTTGGCGCTGAGGTTGCCGAAGGTAAACCTGCCGTTCACCCATCCGCCGTAGTTGCGCACCTGAGCGTAGTAGTCATATCCGTATTTCTCGCCTTCTACCACGGTGCGCGTTCCGCCAACCCGGAGGTAGTGGTCAATATCATTCTGCAGTTTATAAGGAGATGCCGCGAAGTCGCGCTCGGCGAAATTGTCGGAATCCACGAAATACTTTCCTCCGAGAAGGTCGGCAATCACCTTGTAATATTCGGTACGGTTCACTCTTGCGCTCAGCCCGCCGGTAACCGTCGCCCACTCCGCGGGGCGGTACTTGAAGGACGCGGCGAGATTGAAATCGCGCTGGTCCACATGGCGTTCTTCCTGCACATATTTTGCACGGCCGTCAGCCTGCGAGCGGTTGATGTTGTAGAGCCTGTCCCAATCTATATGGGTATAGTTGGAATAGGTCTGAGGATAGGTCCACATTTCGGTCGCCCACGCCGCCTTCTCGAAACTGCTGCGGTTGAGGTCGGTGTTGGTGTCGTAGAAATAACTGGGAAGATTGCGGTAGTAGTCCGGGCGGGGGTCCTGCGCGTCGTACCAGTCAAGGGCGGTGTAGCCGTTCGTGCCGAAGCGGTAGAGGGCGGTGAGATGCGCGTTGAATTTGTCCGAAGGGGTGTAGTCATACTTCAGCACGGCGATGGGTTCATTGGTGTTGCGTACGCGGGAGTTGCGCACCTTGCCGTCCTGATAACCCCAGTTGGAGTTGTACATGTTGTCGCCGACGAGGTCGTAAACTTCCTGAGTAGATGCGTTCTGTGCTCCTCTCGAGCCGGGGGTTGCGAAGAAGGCGAAGCCGAGTTTGTGGGTGTCGCCCCACACTTTGTCGGCAGCGGCATAGTAAGCGAAAGAACGATAATATACACCGTCAATCCAGTCGTTGCCGCCAAGGCGGGCGCTCACATTGAACGCAAGAGCCCAGCCATTATCCATGAGGCCCGTGGCATACGAACCCATAAGACGCAGGCGGTAAAGCGCGCTGTTGGTCATCACGCTTCCGCGAAGCCCCTTGCGTACATTGGAGGCATTTCCGAAGATGTTGGTGAGGCCGTTGTACCCGCCGAAGCCGAAGTCGGACACCTCGCTGCCGTTCACGGTTTCCTTGGAACGCATGGCTTCATTGAGGCCGCTCCAAAGGGAGAAGGGCGAATATCCGGTGATGGCATCGTTGAGCTTCACGCCCGCGAGGTACACATCCTGGCTCTCGGAAGAATAACCGCGTGCACGGAAACGCACGGAACTGAAATTATAGCCTGCAATGTTGTTGAACACATCGTTCGAACCGAAAAGGATGGTGGGATTGTCGTTGTAGCCCGAATCATCCATGTCGAACTGTGCGAAGCTGTCGTCGTCGACCTCCGCCACGCGCTGGATGCCGGTGAGGGAAAGGTTGAACATGTTCTTCACATAGCCGTTGTTCACGGTTACCTGCACCTGGGTTTCCAGGAATTCGGGGGCGTCGATAACGAGGGTGTACATGCCGTCGGCCAGGTTCGGGATGAAGAAGTTGCCGTCAGCATCCGAACTCACCGTTGCAAGCTCGGCCGCGCCCTGCAGGAGGGTGAGCTTGGCATTCTCGACAGGCTGCCTGCCGTTTCGGTTGATGACGGTACCCTTCACGCCTCCGGTGTAGTCCTGCGCATACAGGGCCGCCGAAGCCAGAATGGCCGCCATTGCCATCAATATTCTTTTCATATTATTTCTTGATTACAATATAAGTAGGATAATGGTCGGAGTATCCGCCGACGAAGGCTCCTCCGGAGAAAGTGCGGAAGGGGGTGCCCTTGTAGTCGCCCGACTGGTTGGTCATGAAAGGCTTGCTGAACACGCGCCCGTAGTATTTCTTCTGCACGATGGGCTGAATCTGGAATGTGCCCTTGGGAGCGTTGGCGATGGCATTGTTAACGAGGATGATGTCGTAGATGTTGCCCTCGCCGCGATAGTACAGAGAACTGTAGCCTGCCTTGAGCATGCTCAGGAAAGGAGAGAAGAAATCCTCATCGGTAACGCTCTTTATCTTCTCCTTGCCCCGCATGAAATCCGTCATGCTGATATCGGTGGGATTGTCGTTCATGTCGCCCATCACCACTATCTTGATGCCGGGGAATTCCTTCTGGAGTTCCATGGCTCTCTTGTAGATGATTTCCGCTCCGCGGGGACGCAGGTCGGCGCCCTTTCCGCCGAGACGGGAAGGAAGGTGGGTTACGAAGAAAGCGAACATTTCACCGTCTATGGTGCCGCGTACCATCAGCACATCGCGCGTGCGGAAACGGTCCATTTCCTCCTTGGTCCACTCGCTGAAGTCGATGCGGGAAGGGGCGAAGGTGAAGGGGATGCTTTCGCTCGTGATGACCTTGAGTATTTCCGGCTTGTAGAGCAGGGCCACATCCACGCCACGGTTGTCGGGGCCGTCGTAATGCACTATCTGGTAGTTCGCGTCGGCAATCTCCGGCTGGCTCACAAGGTCTTCGAGCACATGGCGGTTCTCGATTTCGGACACTCCAAGCACGGCATGCCAGGCTCCGTTGTCTTCCTTCATGGCCTTAATGACCGTCGCCATGTTGTGCTGTTTCTTCCTGTACTTGGCTTCGGTCCACTGGTTCTGCCCGTCGGGCAGGTACTGATAGTCGTTCTTGCCCTCGTCGTGCACGGTGTCGAACAGGTTCTCGAGGTTATAGAACCCGATTACATAGCTGGCATGCTTGCGCTGGGCGCTGCTCCCGACGGGCAGCATCATCAGCAGGGCAATCAATATGACAGTAAATCTTTTCATCTGTAAGTGTTATTAATTTGTCCACCAGTTGATAGGCGACTGGGCTTCGATTTTGTCAGCCGTGTCCTTCCCTACCACCGATGCGAGATTCACGAAGAAATCGATTCCGGTCTTCTGTTCAAGTTCGTCGATGCTCATGATATAGCCCGTGAAACTGTTGCCGGAAATCGATGTGGAATGTGGCAGATAGTACCCCGCAGCCATATAACCGCCGAAACCGTAGGTGGAACTCGGCATGTAGCGGAGCAGGGCCTTGAAGTATGCAGCAGGCACGGTAACCTTGTTGCCCGCCCTGTCGGTAATGGTGCCGGGGCTGCCTGCAAGCACGCACCCGGTTACCACATAAAGCGTATCGGAAGACGAAGCGTAACTGCGGACTTTCTCTTCCAGCTTCTCCCAAATACCCTGATTGAACGAGGAGTACTGGGGAGTCATGTTGGTGGGATAGAATGTGGTTACATTTGCCGAATAACTGAGCCTGTCGTTGGAAGGCAGCTGATGCCCCCGGTCGTAACCGCTGCCATATCCGCCAAGGTAGGAAGCCGACTGATAGGCCATGGGAATCAGGGGGTCTATGCCCCAGGCATTGGTGCGCGAACCCGAAGCACGAAGGCCGTTGTTCAGAGGATAAGCGACCCAGAGGGCGTCGTAGGCATCGTAATCGTAATAGAACGACCAGTTGCGGATGCCGCTCACCGCCTGGCTGACATATCTGCCACCCTTCATGTCATGGGTGAAGAACTCACGCCCGTCACCGGCGACCGTTGCAGGGAGTTCAAGCCATCCGGCAGAAGCCACATCGGCTCCATACTGTCCGTTCTCGCTCGGAAGAGGGTCGTCAGGCACATAAGTCACGCCTTCGCCGAGCTGCACGATAGTCACACTTGCAGCAAGGCCATTCTTGGGTTGCAGGGTAATCACGACGCTGCGAGTCGTCTCGGACTCGTTGGCCTCATAAATAAGCCGCACATCTCCCCTGCTGCCGCTGCCGGACTCAGGTTCGATACTCGCCCACCCCGACTCGCCGTCTGCAGGATAGGAAAGCGAAAGGGTCCAGTCTCCGTTGCAGTTCACCGAAACAAAGGTGCTTCCCTTATCGGAACTGAAAGCCGTCTTTCGCGGAGTTATGCCCGCATCCGTCACATACGGTTCATCCTCGCCGGATTTTCCGCACGAGACCGCAATCCCGGAAAGGACGGCGAGGCACAGTGTAAATCTGAAAATCCGTTCAGTCATAGGTTAAATTATTGAATGGTTACTACGAGTTTTGCAAAGCGGCGCTGTCCGGAAGTACCTCCGATGGTGAATACCACGGAGGAAGCATCTCCTTCCCAGATGCCACTGCTCAAAGTGCCGGAATTGACGGTTATTTCATTGGAATAGTTGCCGTCGGAACCGCCAAAAGTAATTTCAATCTTCGTAATGGTTTTACCTTCAGCAGCTACAGTCATGGAATTGCCGCCGTAGCACCTGATGGAGTTGCCGGAAGTGTAGAACTTGGGGGCATTATTGTTGCTGCCTGCAGCAAAACTTACGGTTACGCCATCCACGGTAAGCGAGGTAATGTCCTGGGCATTGGCATAGCCCTGTGCAGTGAAGTCGACAGTAACTTCGCTGCCGCCTGCCGCACCTGCCTTGGCCTGGGTAATCACCACATTGATGGTCTTTTCGGCCACATCGGCGGTGGTGGTGAGGGTCACATGATAGGTCTTTGCGTTCTCGGTGTCGGTATTGGCCTCGAAACTTACGGTAAGCTCTCCCGCACCGGAGCCGCTTGCAGGAGCGACCGTTGCATCGGTGCTGGAAGCGGTCCAGGCTACATTTCCGGTTACCTTGATAGTTGCGGATGTTGCCGAAGCGCCGACAGAAACGGCGGCATTCTCAACTCCGAACAGGTCGGATACCGTATCCGTCGTTTTTCCGTTGAGCGAGTAGATGTATGCCTTCTTGGATACGGTCTCGGGAGTGCTGCCTTCATATTTGTAAACCTTTCCGCAGATTACGACTTCGTCGCCGACGGCAACCTGGGTGTTGCCTTCGACCCAAGGCTGGTTGCCGAGGGTATATACGCTGTAGCAGGTGAACTGGCTGCCGGAAGTGGTGCCATCGTCGGAAATATCGAAGGTGGCAGTGCCGTAATTGGCGCTGAAAGTATATTTGATTGAAGAAATCTTACCCTTCACATAAACATCGGCGGGGCTTTCTTCCGCACCGTTAAGCGTAGCTATGTAAGCAAGCACTCCTGCCGCATTGTAAGGGTCTTCGAGCGTGCCCGTACCGGCAGGGTCACTGGGGGTAGGTGCTGGTGTATCACCGCCAGTCTCACCATTGAGCGAATACAGGTAAGCCTCACCTGCAACGGTTTCAGGAGTGTCGCCGTGATAGTTCATGAGCGCTCCGCAAATGACGACTTCGTCGCCGACTTTGATGTCGGTCTGGCCGGAGGTGAACTTCTTGTTTCCGAGGTAAAGGGCACGGAACACATAGAATTCTCCGGTCGCATCGTCGCTGTCGGTGATATAGAAGGAACCGTTGCCGTAGGTTCCGCCCTCGGTGAAGGTGCCCTTGTCGGCTATCCTCGCAATCTTTCCCTTTACATAAACGGGGTCTGTCTTCTGATAGTCATTGTTGGAAGTCCAGCTGAGACCCGCAACCGCAGCTGCAGCACCTGCAGGGTTATAAGGGTCGGCCAAGGTGCCGGTTCCTTTTGCGGTTCCGGGAGTGGGCGCGGGAGCCTTGCCTCCGGTAACTCCATTGAGAGAATACAGATAGGCTTCACTTGTAACGGTCTCATACACAGGATTGGACGAGCCGAACAGATATACATTTCCGTAAATCACCACATCGTCGCCGACCTTTATTTCGGTATCGCCGCTCTTGAAACGCTGTCCGCCGAGATAAAGGGCACGGTAAACATAGAATTCGCTGTCGTGGGTAGCACTTGCAGTACCATCGAGCGAAATGTAGAATGTGCCGTTGCCATACTGGGTGCCATACTGTTCCACTACGGCGGACACCTTACCTGCTACATAGACCTTTTCGGGGCTGGCCTGGGAAGGATTGTCAAGACCGTCGATGTAAGCCTTCACACCGGCAATGGTATAGGGCTTGTCGGCTGTTCCTTCACCATTGTCGAGAACGCCCTGAGGGCCTTCCTGGGTAATGGAAACCGACTTTTTGCCGGCAAGATTGTAGAACACGATGACATCGCTGCGGGTGTAGCCGGTATTGTCCTCGACAGAAACGGTGACACTCTGCTCCTTGGTGGAAGCGGGGCCGCTTTCAATGCTGAGGCCCACCCACTCGGGGCAGCTCACCACCGACCACTCGCGTGTGGCGATGACAGTGAGTGTCTGGGACGCGGCAGCTGTTGCCTCAAAACTCAGTTCTGCAGGAGTGAGAGTCAGCTCGGGCACGCCCGGATTCTCGGTTTCCTCACAGCCGGACAGCACAAAGGCAAGAGCCGTTGCGGCAATGGCGAAAAGTGATTTGAATTTCATAATTGCGTTATTGTTTTAATTATTTTGATTATGCTGATGCACAAAAATACTTATCCTTCAAAGATAACTATTCCGCAGGAATAAAACAAAAAAAAGCGCGGCGGGGTTCCGTCGCGCAATCATTCAAAACAACTCCCAGTCATTCATTGAATGAGAATATGCCATCTATTATCACAACATTGCCCTCGGCTGTCATCCAAATATTTCCCGGATGCAAATCTTCGGCAATTACAGATTCCGAAAAATAGCGAACTACATGATATGGTTCTGTGACAAGTTCCCGAAAACCCATACACCGCATGAATAACGATACTTCGGATTCTGTCATAGTCCGGGCTTCTCTAAAAAAATGCTGCTTAAGCAGTACGACAAAATTACAGAATTCATCACGGCCAAAGCCCTCCACTTCCAATGCTGCAGCAGGGCACAACGAATTCTGTATAATAATCCTGTCAAAAAACAATCGCAAATTGGCGAACTGGCCTACTCTGCAGATTTTATGAACGAACCTGTCCTCTTCGGCAAAAACCTGAGCCTCGCCACCATATCCATAAAATCGATAGTGACAATCCTTGTAATACTGTTTGGGATTACTGAACCAACAGCCATCCGATTTTGCCCATTGCTCAAGTGCATCCTCGAGTTCTGAAACAAAATCAGCATCTACGCCTGCCCCGAATGAAGCCTCTGATACTGAGCGACCATATCGCTCCACGACCAAGGCTCCTTGGACCAGGAGTCTGCCTCCCGCTTCAAGTCCATGCTGAAACGCTGGATCATTTCGAAATCTATTGGGTGTAATTCCGGCATTGTTCTCCATTGATGTATATTCTTCGCAATGATAAAGAATAGTTTTCAAATTTCCAAAAAAAAAGCGCGGCGGGGTTCCGTCGCGCTTTAATTATGGTGTCAAGCAATTACTCGGCAGTGAAATGGGCACTTTCCCAAATACCAACCTGGAGATTGGCATTGTAGCGGGTAGGCCAGCACAAGAGTGTACCCTTTGTGTCGGCAGCAATCTCAATCGCTTCCCTTATCTGCGCATAACCCGCAATTGTAGCGGTTCCCTGAGTAACGGTAGTGTTCCTGTTGGAAGTAGTGAGTGCAGGATTGAGAGTTACGCCTTCGAGCTGGACCTTGCAGTTCTGATAACGAAGATACCTGCCAAGGAGTTCGTCAACGGTAAGGACAGTTGCAGCAGGAGCTTCGCCATCGGTAACGGTAGCCGCGGAAAGATCGAGGGCAGTAAGTTCAGCATATCCGTTGTACAGCTTGACCGTGCCGGAAACCTTGCCGCTGATCTTCTGGCCCGTTGTAAGGCCATGACCGCTCTTGTAAAGCTGGATACCGCCGGTAGCATCTTCGATGAACGCATTGCCGCCATTCACATAGCTTACAACGGCATCGGTAAATTCACCTGACCACGCGAAACCGTCGGAAGTAGCGGCGTCGTTAATCTCGGCGATATTCGTTACAGAAAGGGTCTCATCCGCAACCTTGAGGTTCTTGATTTCCCATGTAGCATAATGAGCGGTGCTGGACTTATATACGAACTTGACCTTTACGAGGCTGCCCGTGAAGTTTGCAAGGCTGATTGAACCGGAAGCAACATAATTCCAGTTTGCTCCGCTGGAGTAGTTGGGAATCAGCAGCTCGGTCCAGGTCTCGCCATTGTCCTTGGAAGCATAGAGCTTGAGTTCCTCATATACGCTGCCTGCATAACGGGAAACATGCTCGAAACTGAGAACAGGGGAAACTGCACCCGTAAGGTCAATGTTCGGACTTACAAGTTCTGCCTCACTGTCGGCAGCCTTGGTAGCCTTGGCAACCATGCCATACTGGTCGCTGTTGGTCCAGATGCTGCTGACACCATCGACAGCAACAATGTCATTGGCCTCCCATGCTCCGAATCCGTCGGTAAGGGCATCTTCGTAAGGCAGGGGATAAGCGGCAAGTCCTGAAGCCTGGGTAACGGTAATGGCAATCTCGGTAACGGATGCGCCCTTGGTGGAAGAAAGGGTAATGACGCCCTTGCGCGTATCCTCAGTATTGGCCGATGCATGGATGCTCACAAGAGTGGTATCGGCATCCCTCTTCACGCTGGTTACACTGAGCCAGCCTGCATCGGAGGTAAAATCGAGATTGTCGCCGGAATACTGAACCTTGGCAACTACCACGCTTTCTTCCTTGGGAACATCGAACTCGAGGTTATCCACGGTGATAAGGGAAGGAACAATCTTGATAACGGTAACATTCACAAGTTCAACGGCTCCGTTATACACAGACTTGGGGCCTTCTACGGTGATTTCGTCACCGACTGCAAGTTCCCAGCTGTTTTCATAGTTGGGGTCGTTGAGATTGTCCCAGGAGTTGGCAGATTTGTTGTCATTGCCCTTCTTGTCGAGCACGCCATAGATATACACACCGTCACCCTCAACAGTACCGTCATTGATGTAGATATTGCCGTAGTGGGTGTTGACAATCTTGGTAACCCTACCGGTAACCTGATAAGTCTTGTCAGGACCTTCAAGGATTTCCTTGACGGTGGCGGGGCTGATGTTGCCTTCCTGGTTTACGGTAACGATTTTTTCCTTGGAGCCCATGGTAATCTTAACCTCGGTGCTCCTGGCGCCCGCTGTGGCGGCAGCCGTCAAGGAAACGGTCACGGTCTCTCCGGCAGCGCCGCTGTCGGGAGTAACGGTAAGCCAGTCGGCTTTCTCATCGTATGACAATGTCCATGCCTCATCACCTTTTACGCTGATGCTGGCGGTCAGGTTATCCTCTGAACCGAAGGTGATATAGTCGTTGGACACTTCAAGACCAGACAGTTTGGAAACCGGATCTTCAGTGGAGCAGGCTGCAAAGACTGCGGCAGCCGCGAACAGGGAAGAAAGAATATATTTAAGTTTCATAACCAGTCCGTATTATTAGTTGAACATATATTTAAGACCAATCTGCATATACCAGCAGTTCGACAGGGAGTGAGTGAAGTCCCAGGTCTTGACACCGGAACCCACGGTGGTGGAGAATACGGGAACGCCATCGGCATCGGTACGCTCATACTTCAGGATCTTGGCGTTTCCGTTGGAGTCGTGCTGCACATCGGAATTCCAGCCCTTGCTCACACCCCAGCGGGAGTTGAAGAGGTTGCCTGCATTCTGTACATCGAGGCTCACCTGGAGGGTATTCTTGACACTTCCGACCTTGACGACGAAGTCGTGTGCATAGCGGAAGTCGAACACATGGCGCATAGGTTGGGTAACGGCATAAGCCTCGGCATACTCGCCCTTATGCTTGCTCAGGTACTTGTCCTGCTCGAGGAATTCCCAGAAACGGGCCTCGTTGTCGGAATTCGTGAAGCGTATTTCGCTGCGGTCGGCAGGGATGTAAATAAGGTCGTAAGCCTTGCCGTCGCCATTGAAATCATTTGCGTAGATGTAGCTGTTTCCGCCATAACGCAGACCTTCATAAAGGAGGCTCCAGTGGTTGTGGGCCTTGTCGGTATAGCTTACGGAAGCCATCAGACGGTCGGGCAGGTTGTAGCTGGAGTTATGGAGGATGTTGAAGTTAGGGCCGTCAACCGAAGGAATATACTGCCATGCAGCTGCGGCGTTGGAGCCGGGCATGCCGGTGATTTCCTTGCTCACGGTGTGGGTATAGGAAGCAGTCAGCTCGAGGTTGCGGACAGGCTCTGCATTGAAGGAAACGGTAGCGACCGAGCCGTAACCCCTCTTGTTGTTGGTGAGCACATAAGCGTCAACCTTGCTGTAGGTGTAACTCGAAGGATAGATGTGACGGTTGTCTGCACCCTTGAAGGTGGTCCATCCGGAGTTGTCCTTTATAATATTATAGTTGTCGAGCATCACGGCATTGATGGTCTTGTTGAAGACATACTCGGCAGATACGGTGAGAGGGAAGCTCACGGGAAGGGTGTAATCCACACCGATTGAAGACTTCCAAACCTGAGGCATCTTGAAGTTGGGATCCACGCCTGCAACCTCCGAAGGAGCGGGTGCGGTGGCGGGGGTGATGGTTTTGGCATACTTGTCAGCATCGATTCCGTTCAGGATGTCGAGAATCTGCCAGCGGTCGGTAACCATCTTTCCGCCGGGCATCATCTGTGCGAGCACGGCGGCATCCTTCATCTGGGTAAGACGGCCCTTCACGATACCTGCATTGGTGGGCATGTTGGTGAAGAACACGAGAGGGATACGGCCTGCAAACAGACCGGTACCGCCGCGGACCTTGAGGGTCTTGTCGCCGAACACATCATAGCTGAAACCTACGCGGGGGCTGACCTGGATGTTGGTCTTGGGCCACTTGCCGGTATCCACTTTGCGTCCGCCGTAATCGATGGCGAGAGTGGCATCGTTGGTCATGATGTCGTCGTTGTTAAACGAAATGTTGTCGAAGCGGACGCCGTAAGTGAGCTTGAGCTTGTCGTTCACATTCCACTCATCCTGTCCGTAAAGGCCAATCTGCGCGAAGCGCACCTTTGCGGAAGGATATTCGTCGCCGTCGAATCCCCAGTCGAATGCCATTGCAACGGGAGCTTTGCCTGCGTAGAAGTCGGAGAGGCTGGCGAACTGGAACATACCGGTACCGTTACGCATATAGGTATTGAGTGCCATCTGGGCCTCATAGCTGATGCCGGCTGTAATCTTGTGTGCACCAAGATAGTAGGTTACATCGTCCTTGATGTTGAGCACGGTGTTCTGAACCTTGTTCCTGTAGGTGAAGAGCTCGGTACCGAAGTTCATATAAGGAGAACCTGCATCGCCGAGGTCACCTGCAGCGATTTCCACGAAGGGGAAGAATCCGCCGTCGTTGCCACGCACATCCTGAATGTCGGAATAGGTGATGAGCAGCTGGTTGGAAAGATTGTCGGAAAGGCGGCTGTTGAGATCGACCGAATAAGTGGCAATCTTGTTCATCATGTTGTAGAGCGAGTTGCTGAACACGAGACCGTCCTGGCTGGCCATATTATTGCTGAGGGTAGGCACATCACGCGAAGTGGAAGGCTCTCTCCATGCATTGGAGTTGGTATAGTTGTAACGCAGGGCGAGATGGTGCTTCTGGTTGATGTTCCAGTCAATGCGGGCAAGGAGCTTGAGAGTTCCCTGATCCTTGTTGTAGCTCGTGTAGGAACCGGGATCGTAGTCGTAGTTGTTGATAAGGAAGTTACGCATGGTCTCGGCCTCGGAGGTACGGACGCGGGTAATCATCCTGTCGGTATTGGCGACTCCGTCCTCGGAAGTGCGCCAGCGGATAATCTCGGAAGGGTTAGGAGTCTGCTCAGCATTCACGAAGAAGAAGAGCTTGTTCTTGATGATGGGTCCGCCGAGAGTGAATCCGTAAGTGGTCTGGCGGTCCTTGGTCCTTTCGAGGTCAACGCCGTCAACGCGGCTTCCGTGCAGGTTCTCGTTCTGGTGATAGATGTATGCAGTGCCCTTGAAGGTGTTGGTACCGGACTTGGTGATTGCATTGATACCGCCGCCGATGAAGTTGCTCTGGCGCACATCGTAAGGCGAAACCACAACCTGGATTTCCTCGATAGCATCGATGGAGATGGGGTTGCCGCCGCCGGGAAGTGCGGTGGAAAGACCGAAGTTGTTGTTGAAGTTCGCACCGTCAACGGTGAAGTTTGCGCTGCGGCCTGAACTTCCGGAGAAATTCATTCCGTTACCACCGTAGGGAGAGAGCTTTGCCACATCGGTAAGACTCCTGCTGATAGTAGGGAGTTCGGTCATCTGACGCGAGGAGATGTTGGTGGAAGCACCGGTCTTCTCGGTAGAAGCGAACTTGGAAGTGGGAGATGCTGTAACCACTACTTCCTGCAGAAGCTGGGTGTCGTCCTTCAGCACTGAATTCAGGCTGTAGAGCTCACCGAGCTGCAGGGTAACATCGGTGTACTTGACGGTGGCATAGCCGAGGCAGCTTACCTCAACCGTGTAGGGGCCGCCGGTACGCATACCCTGGATGGTATAGTGACCGTCGAGATTGGTCACAACGCCATAGGTGGTTCCGGAGGGAACATGCGTAGCAACAACTGCCACACCGGGAACAGGCAGGCCGGCTTCGTCGAGAACACGGCCGCCAAGAGATGATGTCGTGACCTGCGCATAGGCAGACACAACGAAAAGTGCCGCTAAAATACTTAACGACAGACTCTTGAAGAACTGTTTCATAAACCTTTTTATAAGAATATGTTTTTTCGTGGCACAAAGATAGCACGATTTATCGGTATAGAAAGAAAAAGTTATCAACAAAGTTGATGTTTATTTTTATATCTTTGCATGCGGAAAGGGGAAGGATTTGACTGATTGCAACCCCTGTAATTTTAAAAAAATGCTAAAATGAACTATCTCTTCACATCCGAGAGCGTCTCGGAAGGGCATCCCGACAAGGTTGCCGACCAGATTTCAGATTCCATTCTCGACGAATTCCTGCGCCTCGACCCGGAGGCGAAAGTAGCATGCGAGACCTTCTGCACCACGGGGCTCGTGGTAGTGGGCGGAGAAGTGCGCTCGGAAGCCTATGTCGACATCGAGCGCGTCGTGCGCGAAACCATCGCCAGGATAGGGTACACCAAGACCGAATACCGTTTCGACGCCAATTCCTGCGGGGTCATCTCCACGATTCACGAACAGAGCGGCGACATCAACAGGGGCGTCGTGCGCGAAGACGAAATGGCCCAGGGCGCAGGCGACCAGGGGATGATGTTCGGATATGCCTGCAAGAACACCCCCGACTACATGCCGCTCGCACTCTATCTATCGCACCGTCTGCTGCAGGTGCTGGCAGAAATCCGGCATGCCGGAGAGCCCGGAATGCCCTATCTTCGCCCCGATGCAAAAGCCCAGTTCTCCGTGGAATTCGACGGGAAGACCAACCGCCCCGTCCGCATCCATACCATAGTCCTCAGCACCCAGCACGACGAATTCGACACCGACGAAGCAATGCACGCTCGCATCGAGCGCGATGTGCGCGAAATTGTCCTCCCCCGTCTCATCGCCTCCCTCCCCTCTTCACTTGCTGAACTTTTCGACGGCGAGTTCATCCTCCATGTGAATCCCACCGGCAAATTCGTCATCGGCGGCCCTGCAGGCGACACCGGGCTTACCGGACGCAAAATCATCGTCGACACATACGGCGGACGCGGAGCACACGGCGGCGGAGCATTCTCCGGCAAAGACCCATCGAAAGTCGACCGCAGCGCAGCCTACGCAGCCAGATATCTCGCCAAGAACCTCGTGGCGGCAGGCATTGCCGAAGAAGCCCTCGTGCAACTCGCATATGCCATC
>JAFUGJ010000028.1 GCA_017469425.1 Bacteroidales bacterium | reverse complement strand
TTGCCGACGAGCTGGAAAGAGTGGCGTTCAATGCCCTTCCCGCACAAATCAGCAGCGACTTCAAATACCACCAGTATTTTCAGAAGCCCAACCAGGCACAGGTGATCCTTGGGCTCCACAATTTCGATGTGGGGCAGAAAGGCACCGGCCAGGTGTTCGGCTTTCTCACCGCCTATCCCTGCTGTCTTTCCAACCACCATCAGGGCTGGCCGAAGTTCACGCAGAACCTCTGGTATTCCACGCCCGGGGAAGGTCTTGCCGCCCTCGTTTATTCCCCGTGCACAGTCGAAACGGAGATTCTCGGCACGAAAGTACGCATTTCCGAGGAAACCTGCTACCCCATGGACGGGCTTGTATCCTTCACCATCAACACTTCCTCCCCCGTTTCTTTCACTCTCGAACTCAGGATTCCTGCATGGTGCAAAGAGCCCGAAATCCTTTTGAACGGAGAGCCGGTGGATGGCGGGGAGCCCATCGTGAGGATTGAACGAAGCTGGAACGATGGCGATGCCCTTACCCTCCGCCTTCCCATGGAAGTGGAGATTTCGCGCTGGCATGAGAATTCCGCCGCAGTGGAAAGAGGCCCGCTGGTATATGCGCTCGGACTTGAAGAGAACTGGAAATGGCAGGATTTCAGCGGCGACACACGCAAGGAATTCGGCGACGGATGCTTCGAAGTGCTGACAAGTTCCGAATGGAATTACGCCCTGGTCGACCATCAGCTGAAAGACCCCGGAAGCATCAGCGTAAGCATCGACAGCACAAAACTCGCAGGCCCGTGGTACTGGACCATGGAGGGGGCGCCCCTGAGCCTGAAGCTGGAAGCGGCCAGGATTCCCGACTGGACCCTGTACAACGGCGACTGCGGCCCTCTGCCATGGTCTCTTGGCAGCGGCGCCGATGTGAACGACCTCACCAGCCACGAAAAAACAGGCACGAAGGAAATCTCCCTCGTGCCCTATGGATGCACGAAACTGCGCATCAGCCAGTTCCCCGTCATAAATCACTGACAGGTTTGCAAATATTATTTCGCCTTCAGGGGATTGCCGGACACCAGTTCACACAGTTCGTCATATATCTCCCGGTCTCGGGCATTCCCGGAAAGGCGGAAATGATTGAACGAATCGGTGTCCTGATAAAGGGCAAAGCGCCGGGAGCCGTAAACTCCATTTTCGCGCATGCCATCGACATACTCCCTCCATCTTGCCTGATAAGTATCGGAATTTGCCCTGCCTGAAAGGATGTTGTCGTCGAACTCGAGTTCCATCCCAAGCCCGAAGGCCGATATTGTTTCAAAGAAATCGGCCATATTATACCTCGCATCGGAATTCCACAGACGGTTAGGCTGCATGAAAACATAGTCCAGTCCAAGTTCGGAAGTGTACCTGTACCCTGCGGCATTGCGGTAGGGAATCCATACCACACTTTGCTTGTACTGATGGATATAATCGGAAAGGGCGGGAAAAATATCATCCCAACGCTTATACTGCTGCTCCCAGCCGTCCATTCCAACCTCACCCTGTCCGGGAAGCCCGGCACGCGTGGTCGGAAGCTCTTCGGTCATGGGATAAAAGCCTCCGAGCTCCAAATTGCTGAACCCGGCCTCATCAAAACGCCTGCGGACCTCGTCGACATACCATTGATATGCCCTGAGCCTGTCGGCAGTGCGTCCGAAATCGAGTTTTACGCCGTCCACTTCTCCCCAGTATGTGGTGGAGCTGCTGCGGTCGTCGTATCGTTCATTGACCGGAATATCGGGCATCATCATTATGGCATAGCGCCTGACCGCAGGAGCACCCATGCGGGTCGCCGCATCCCCTACCGCCTTGTCGAGGGCGGAAAAGCCGTTGCCGCTTCTCATCCACCAGTCGATGAACGCCTGCGCATCGGCCTTGGTGCAGGCCCTCCTGGCCTGGGAAGAGCCGTTTTCATGCGTGCCTATCATGAAGGACCTGCTGCCGTCGGCATTGCATCCTTCAAGAGCCAAAAAAGCGTCGAACAGCCAGTGCTCCCGGCCCTCGCCATCCGTCCAGCTCACAAGGGGAGCAATCCGCTCTTCCGACCAGGCGAGCACTTTTCCGGAAGCATCCCTCCGCCATAAGCCATAAAGCAGCACAAGGTCGGCAAAATCCGGTATCCCGTTTCTGGAGCGTTCCCAGTCATAAAGCGATGCTTCCGACACCATGGTTCGAAAACTCACCGACTGCACGCTTCCAAGCACTTCATCCGCAGCGGCACATGCGTATGCCACATAATCGGTTTCCGGACTGAGACCTTCCAGCCTCTGCCTGCCCGCCTCCAGTCGTATTCCGCTTTTTCCAAGGGCCTCTGCAGAGGGAGCCGCCTCAGATGCAGGTACGGCTTTGCAAAAAGCGTACTCAGCATTCAAAAGTTCCAAATTGAGTACGACGATGCTTCCTCCTACCGAATCGACGCCCATCCTCAACACCGGGTTACCCTTGCGGGGAGCGTCGGATCCGTGTTTGCACGAAAGGCACAAACAGCCAAGAATCAGCAGCAAGGGGAAGAAGCGTCTCACTTACGCAAAGGATTGTTTATGATAAAGCTGCAGTATTCGTGATAGAGCCTCTGGTCGTCCGGGTCGTCAGACAGGGCGAGGTTGCGCACGGTGTCATGGTCCTGGAAATGGGTGAAAGTCTTGGTGCCGTAAACTCCGGACGCCTTTGCCCAGTCATAATAGAGCGCGAAACGGCGACGCTGTTCCTGATGCTGTGGCGAGGATGAAAGAAGCCTGTCGTCAAACTCGAATTCCATTCCAAGGTCGTTGTCCGTAATCATCTTCATGGACGCGTCAAAAGGATACTTGTCACCCTCCCAGTAATAATTGGGCTGCATCCAGCAGAGGTCTATGCCCAGTTCGTCCGGCGAATCATAGCTTGCCGCCTCACGGTAGGGAATCCAGGTGAGCTTCAGCCCCTTGGAATGCAGGTAATCCGCAACCATCGGAAGATAAGTATCCATCTTCTTCCACGGCCAGCGCCAACCCTTGGTGGGAGTGGGAAGTTCCTCGCAGTGGATGTAAAAGCCTATAAGCTCTATGTTGCGGAACTTTGCCGCCTTGAAGGTACTGTCAACGGCGTCGATATACCACCGGCACGCGGCGGCCCTGTCCTCCGGCCTGCTGAAATCGAGCTTGCGTCCTTCGTATGAGCCCCAATAGACGGTAGTGGACAGCGTATCTTCAAATATCCTGTGCATCACCGCATCGGGCAGGTTCATAACCACCTTTCTCTTGTAAGGTGCCTTTCCGAGCTTGCGGGAAGCAATATCGATTGCCTTGTCGAGTTCCGCAAAGCCATTGTCGGGAGCGAACCAGAAGTCAATCAGTTCCTGCCAGTGCTCCTTGCGCCCGCTTTCGTGCCATCCGCCCATGTCCTCCTGCGACAGGCACACATCCACGGGGTCGCTGCTCCGGCCGAAGAGCCTGGGTTCTATTGCAAGGAAGCCGTCGAAAAGCCAGTGCGCCTTCCCCGTAGTATCGGTATAGCTCACAAGCGTTGAGAATCGCTCGGCATCCCATTTATTAAGGGCTCCCCTGTTCGGGCTTCCCCCGTAACAGAGAATCATATCGGTAAAACCATCTGCAGGTTCCTTCACGGAGCCATGTCCGCAGCAGGAAGCAATCAGCAATACGGCAAACGCCGAGGCAAACATTATCTTTCTCATATTATTCCGCAGCAGCATAAATGTAACATACAGTCCTTCCCTGTGACAGGCCGGAAACCGAAGACGAACTTATCGCAACGGGGGCCGAATAGACTCTGGAGCCGCTGAGCAGCCAGCCGCCATCGTCGTCATAAAGCTTGGCAGGGTCTATGCTGAAAGTGAAATCAGCAGAAGTCTCCCCCGCCTTGAAGGTAACGGTGGATGATGTGAGGGTAAAGAACCCGTCGGGGGCGGCGGAACCGCGAAAGCCCGAAGCGAGGGAAGGGTCGTGGGTCAGCCCCAAAGTAAGCTCCCTGTCGGAGAGAGGATAGTCCAGGACAATGGTGGCGGAACCCTGACGGGGATTCTTGTCGCCTTGCTGAAGGCTCACCCGGACACTCGAGACGCTCATGGAATACGAAGGGATTACAGGGCGGATAATCAGCAGGTTGCGGTCCTGCACCACAGGCAGCTGCGCATCTACTATCGAAAGCGGGATGACAAGGTCGTCCTTTGACGAAGCGATGCGCGCAGCGAGGGCATCGGCATCCCAGCTCACGGTACTGAGCAGGCAGGCATCGTCGCTGCCGAAATCGAGGACATCATTACCGAGGCTGAACTGCGACGAGGGCATATTCACATACTTGGTGCCGGAGGCTATGTTATACTTGACAAGAAGCGTTGCCGAAGTGCCAAGCCGCACCTCTCCCCCATCCTTGAGGGCACCGCTGCGGATGACGCCGAATTCCTGCACCGGAGAATAAACCGAGCAATTGCGCACCGGCGTGGCATCGGGGCGGATATAGACAGTGTTCCCGAGCAGGTAATCATCCCGGTAATCTTCACATGAATGAGCCATGCAGAGCGAGAGTGCGAGAACCGAAAGAAAATATACTTTTTTCATGACATTCAATGTTTTACCATCCATAGTTCTGGGTAATGTTGGTCATCTCCGAAAGCTGGTTGTTCGACAGGGGGAACAGATAGTCACGGTCGGTGAAAGTAGGGTCGCCTCCGACAAAATCATCGCTCACCCTTTCGTAAGATTCCTCATAGGTGGTGGCCGAGAGTTTCAGGGTCCAGTTCTTGGTCGTATATTCGTCCTTGGCTATCATCCAGCGCACGGCATCGTAGTGACGCACAGCCTCACCGTTGAACTCGCACATCCTCTCCATGCGGATTACCCAGCGCAGCAGGGCCTGATTGCCTTCTATGCCGGGATAGGCGTCTTCTATGTTATTGAGGCCGACGCGGTTGCGCACTTTGTTGATGTATTCGCAGGCAACGGCCCCATTGCGGGCGCTCCTTTCGTTCATGGCTTCGGCATAGTTAAGATATATCTCTGCCAGACGGATGGAAGGATAGACCTCGTAAATGTGGTAGCTGTTATTGTCGTCAAGGTTGAGGTCGGTGGGATACCATTTGCGCCACACATAGCCCACGCGGTTGTGGTCGCCGTTCGCGGCCCACTGCGAAATGCACTCGGCGGAGTTGTAACATGAGAAGAACTTCGCCTTGTTGGCGTTGGGCCAGGGCCATCCGTTGGGAACGAGGCTTGCATAATAGCGGGGATCCCTGCCAACGGTGGAATTATGCGCCTTGAAAGCGGGCGCCCAGGGAGTATTTACCGGAGCCTTGTAGTTTTCGGTCCAGCCGTCGCTCTGGTAATGCGATTCGGCATCCACGATCGGCCTTGAATAATCCAGCCTGCCGCCGGTACTCTCATATCCCGTGACAGGATAGCGTCCCGTTTCCCATACCGGGAAGGCATCGACAAGTTTGAGCGAAGGGGAAACATGTGCGAAGCCATGATAGTGCAGCGCGGGAGCCGGAGGCAGCGTGAGTGCAAGCTGCTGCCCGTTTCCCCAAAGGTAAGAGTACTCCGAGGATTCGCGCTTCCACCATCCCCACACGATTTCCTTGTTCCATTTGGTATGGAAAACCTGTTCATAATCCCATGCCCCATGCTGCTGGGGAGTATCTTCATACTGCGACCCGGAAGGATAAGGCTGGTCTTTTACCAGTTCATACAGTCCTTCGTCTTCGGCAAGCTTGATGAGGTCGTAGGCAGCATCGGCAGCCTTGTCCCATTTAGAAGCATCAGCCGTCTGGGGGAAAAGATAGTCGCCGCGGAGATTGCGCATCTGCCCTTTGTAAAGGTCGCAGCCATTGTAGAGAGGAGAAGCCGCCATGAGAAGTACCCTGGATTTGACGGCCATAGCCGCCCCTTTGGTAGCCATACCGGTCCAGCGGGAAGTGGATTCCAGGTCGTTGTCGCCCACGCGAAGGGGCAGAGCCTCAATCGCCTTGTCGAGTTCCGACACGATAAAGCGGACATTCTGGTCAACCGTATGGCGGTCGACAGTTGCCCCTTCCAGAGATTCGTCGGGCGTTACTGCGTTATAATCCGAGTCCATCCAAAGGAAAACGGGGCCATACTGACGGAAAAGCACATAGTAGAAATATGCCCTCAGGAAGCGGGCCTGAGCCTTCATGTACTCTCGGTCGCCTGCGCTGTCCTCCTTGTCGAGGTCAACATTGTTCATGAATATGGTGCACTGGTTGATGGCCTTGTACATCTCGTTCCACGGGCGATAGGCATCATCTTCACCATTGTCGGTGCGTCCGGCGGTGGCCGGAGAATAATTGCCGGTGCGATACGACAGGTAATGCACGAAGGTAACGGCGGAGTTCTGGGCTTCGTCGCTGCGGGAGACCACCCATCCTTCTCGGTTGTCGACCGATTCGTCTTCAGGAATATACGAATACAGCTGACGCAGGTAGCGGTGCGTAGTGTTGCTCTTGGAGAATATTTCTTCAAGATTTGCCTGGTCGTACAGCTTGACTGTCAGATAATCCTCGCAGGATGCAGCAAGCACGACCGAAACGGCAAGCATCAAAATATAGAGTTTCGTTTTCATACTGCTTAGAAGTTAACATTGACGCCAAATGTGTAAGTCTGCATCTGGGGATAAGCATTGCCATAGCTCACATTGAGCTCGGGATCCCAGAGCTTGAACTTCGAGAAAGTGAGGAGGTTCACGCCCGACACATAGAAACGGACGGTGGAGAGTTTCAGCTTCTGCACGGCTTTCTTGGGAATGGTGTATCCCAGCTCGGCATTCTTCAGGCGCAGGAAACTCATGTCCTTCTGCCAGAAAGTGGAAGCCTGGGTATTGTTATCCACTTCGTTGAGCGAAAGACGCGGATAACGGGCGTCCGACTGGTCGACGCCGTTCTCATAATTCGTAAGGGTCCAGCGGTGCTCTGCCACATCGGCATAAATCTGCCCGAGCTGATCAACCTCGTAGGTGGCTCCCGACAGGTTGTTGCCGCCGATGATTCGCGTGACATGTCCGACGCCGCTGAAGAACACGGACGCGTCGAAACCCTTGTAGGCAACGCTGAGGCCGAAGCCATAGTTGATTTCCGGAATCGTGGAATAACCTATCGGAACCATGTCATACTTGTCTACAAGGCCGTCGCCATTGACATCGCGGTATTTGATGTCCCCGGGGCGGACGGTGCTGAAAGTCTGCACCGGCCAGTTCATTATGTCGGATTCGCTTTCGAAAAGCCCTTCGGCAATAAGTCCCATCTGCTGACTGTTGATATAGCCCGCAAGGTTCTGGTAGCGGTAAATCTGGTCGGGCTTGTCGTCATACAGGCGCTTGTTGCGGCTGTAAGTGTAATTGGCCCTGCCCGATACATAAAGTCCGTTCGAGAAATTGTGGTCATACTCGACACTGAGGTCCACACCCCTGTTAATCATGTGGCCGAGGTTCACATACTGCGCCACATTCACGCCCACGACCGAAGGCGTGGACTCGCGAAGGATGAAGATGCCTTTGCGGTTATCCTGGAAATAGTCGGCATTGAGCTTGAAATGGCGGAAGAGTTCGAGTTCGAATCCGGCATTGAACTTCTGCGCTTCCTCCCAGGTAACTTCGGCATTGCCCATGTCGCCGGTGGAGATTCCGGATTCATAATTGCGGTTGGACCCGTCACCGAAAGCAAAGCCTGCCGCACCTGTGTTCATGGTAGTATTAAAAGCGAAACGCCGTCCGCCTCCAATCTGGTCGTTGCCTATCTTGCCATATGACACCTTGAATTTGAGAAGGCTGACCTTATCTTTTATGCCATTCCAGAAAGGCTCATTGCTGATAAGATAGCCGAGTGCATACGAAGGGAAGAAACCGAATTTATGTCCGGGAGCAAAGTTCTCGGAGCCATTGTAGCCGAAGTTGAATTCGGAGAAGTAGCGGTCGCCATAGGAGTAGGTCGCCCTTCCTGCAATACCGATATTACGGTAAGGGAACGCCTCGATATAGTTGCCTGCCATGTTGTTCTGATAGTTGCGTATCGAGAACAGGAACATTCCGCTCACCCTATGATTCGTGGCGATGGTCCGCTCGTATGTTGCGGATGCCTCGGCATTGATAGTCGTGGAAGAGCTGTTGGAACGCGCGAGCTGCATGTAATTGTCGCCATCGGTAACCTGCTCATACACAAGTGCGCCATTGGAGTCGCGCCCGGTTGCCCTGTACATCGGAGGATCGATGTAGCGGCGGAGGGCTGCGCCGTTGAAGGCATCCCAACTCACCTTGAGGTTCGCCTGCAGGCCGTCCAGCCAATCGACGATGTCGCCGAAATACTGGGTGAGCGAGAGAAGGCTCTGGGCCGTCATGTTGTTCTCGCGGCGATAACCCATGTTGTTGATGTCGTTGTAAGGGTTGCGTCCCATCTTCGCACGGGCGAAAGTGCCGTCGGAATAGATTACGGGCGTGGCTATGGGCGTAACCTGCATCACATTGGAATAGATGTTCGACACATCGGAGATACCCGGGGTGTTCCTGATGGAATACTGAGTGGAGAGGGAGAGGCCGAGCACCGTGGACTTGGTGATGTTGATGTCCACATTGCTTCGGAAACTGAACTTGTTGTAGTCCATGTTGGAATCATACCTCTCGTTCGCCGCGGTATTCAGGATGCCGCCTTCGTGATAGTAGCTTCCTCCCACATAATAATGCCACTTGGGGCTTCCTCCCGTTACGCTGACATTGTATTTGGAGGTGCTGGCGAAATCCTTGAAAACCGTTTTCATCCAGTCCACGGAAGGATAAAGGTCGGGGTCGGTACCGCTCAGATAAAGCTCTTTCTCATATTCCGAAATCACCGGGGCGGACCCCTGGTCGTGATAGAGTTCGTTGTAGAAATCTATCCACTGGGAGGTGGAAGCCATCTTGGGAACCTGCACTGGGGTGGTCGTGCCGAACTCGGCCTTGACGCTTACCTTGGGTTCCGATTCGGCTCCCCTCTTGGTGGTGATGATGATGATGCCGTTTGCGCCCCTCACGCCGTAGAGTGCGGTTGCCGTGGCATCTTTGAGGATTGAGAATGAAGCGATGTCCTCGACATCGACATTATCCATGCTGCGCTCTATGCCGTCCACCAGAACCAGAGGCCGCGAGTTGCTTCCGAAAGTATTCACGCCGCGTATCCAGAAATCGGCACCGGCGCCGGGTTCCGAAGTGCGCTGCAGCACCACCAGTCCGGCCATCTTGCCGGCAAGCGCCGACGACAGGTTACCCACGGGCATACGCAGCGCACCGGTCTCAATCGTGGAAATTGCGCCTATCACGCTTGCTTTCCTTTGGGTGCCATAAGCCACCACCGTAACCTCGTCGAGGGCATCGCCCTTGAGTTTGAGGGAAACATTGATTACCGTCTGCCCCGCCACCTTCACCTCGGTGTCTTCAAAGCCGAGGAACTGGAAAACGAGTGTTTCGGAATCTGCCGCATCCAGGCTGTAAGTGCCGTCGGCGTCGGTGAGGACACCACGGGAACTGCCCTTTACAAGGACATAGGCCCCGGGCAGCGGCTCTCCCGTTTCATCGGCAACCACACCTTTCACGACATGGGTCGGCGCGGGAGCGGCTGAAAGCGTCATGCTTCCGCAGGCGAAAAGCAGTAACGCCGCAAAGAGGATTCTTTTCATTATAATGCTTGTATTCATATTATTCATTTAGTCCATGGCCTTCAACGAAGCCGCAAAACCGCCGCCGCGGGCAATGTGAACCTGCAGTCTGTCCGACGCCCGCACCTTGCGGGAGCTGATGACATAGCGGTCCGGAGCATTTTCCCAGTCGGCCCCGGGAGCATCGGCATACAAGGTAAGAAGGTATTTGCGCCCTTTCGGGAGGAAGTCAAGTTTGAGAGAAGCGTCGCGTTCACCTGCGCTCTTGCCTCCGAGGAACCAGTCATCGCTCCCCTTTGCCTTGCGGGCCACGGTGATATATTCTCCAGGTTCAGCCTCAAGATACACGGAATCGTCCCAGTCAAGGGCGACTTCCTTTATGAATTTGAAGGCGTCCGGATACATTTCATAGTGTTCCGGCAGGTCGGCGGCCATCTGCAGGGGGCTGTACATCACGAGATACAGCGACAGCTGCCCTGCAAGCGTACTGTGCACCTGCATGGGATTGCCTGCCCAGTCGAGCCGGGTGCGGAAGATACCGGGAGTGTAATCCATGGCTCCCCCCTGCAGGCGGGTGAAAGGAAGAATCACCGTATGTTCAACCGGATTCCCCTTCTTTTTCTCAAAGCACTCGTACTCCATCCCCCTCGCACTTTCCTGCGCAATGAGATTCGGATATGTACGGCTCAGGCCGGTAGGACGGCTCGCCTCGTGGGCGTTCACCATAATGTGATGCTCCGCCGCCTGCTTCACGACATAAAGGTAATGACGGTTCATCATCTGCCCGTAATGATGCTCTCCACGGGGAATGATGTCACCGCAATATCCCGTTTTCACGGCATCGTAACCATATTTATCCATCAGGGCAAAAGCCTCCGGCATACGCCTTTCGTAATTGCTCACCGACGAAGCCGTCTCGTGATGCATCACCAGGCGCACCCCCTTTGAATGGGCATATTCGTTGAGGGCTTCGATGTCAAAGTCGGGATAGGGCGTCACGAAGTCGAAGACATCCTCCTTGGTATGGAGCTCCCAGTCTTCCCATCCCTGATTCCATCCTTCCACCAGCACGGCATCGAATCCGTTTTCAGCCGCAAAATCTATATACCGGCGCACTTCGGCATTGTTCGCCCGGTGCTTACCGTTGGGAGCGACCGAAGCGAAGTCGGTCCGGCCCAGTTTCACGCTGGTTAGGTTGGAATACGCCCAGGAACCCCGGCCTGCAATCATCTCCCACCAAACCCCGATGTATTTAACCGGATGAATCCAGCTTACATCATCGTAGGCGCAGGGGTCGTTCAGGTTCAGGGTGAGCTTGCAGCTGAGCATGTCAGTCGCCCTGTCGCTGACGAGCACACTGCGCCAGGGAGTATGACAGGGAGCCTGCATATAGCCTTTCACCCCTTCGGCATCCGGGGTGAGATGCGATTCGAACACCATGGAGGAGTCGTCGAGTTCGAGGCTCATCGTGGAGTAGTCCACGCACGCCGCTTCGTGAATGTTGACATAAAGTCCGTCGGAAGTCTTCATCTGAAGCGGAGTCTGGACCCCTGTAGGCGAGAAAGAATGGGCCGTCCAGTATGTATCCACAGCTTCTGGCATTCCGGCGCGGATTTCACTCAGGCGGGTCTTCTGGGTGCGGAATTCTTCAGAATCATAATCGCCGGGAATCCACCAGGCGGTATGGTCGCCTGCCATCGCAAACTGGGTATGTTCTTCTTTTATGAGGAAGAATTCCAGTTCCTTCTGCTCCGGGAACTCATAGCGCAGCGCTGCACCGTAATCGTAAGCGCGGAAGCGTATTGTCATTCTCCTGCCGCTTTCCCTCTGCAGCAGGCGCAGTTCGAGTTCCTCGTAATTGTTGCGTATCGCCGATGCCTCCCCAAGAACGGGTTCCCAGGTTTCGTCGAAAGTGTTTACGGAAGAGCCCTCAACCTCGAATCCGTCCATGAGGCTGGTTTCGGCAAGCCCTTTGCTCGCACGGGTGCTCGGAAGAAGTTCCAGACCGAGCCCGCTTTCAAGTACGACGGGGCGTCCTTTGTATGCGACGGACCACTGCGGGCGTCCGTTTCCGTCGAGCGAAGCCTGAACCGTCACCTGTTTCGAAGGCGACTGCAGCAAAGCAGAGAACAGAAATAGTGCAAGTATGGTTTTCATGCCCGCCTACTCGTTGAAACGGAACAGCGACATACCTGCACCGGTGATTCCGGCAAGGACAAAGGTCTGGCCGTCGATTTCGATTACGGAGCAATAGCCGGTGCCGTTGGTGGCGATGGTACCGCCTGCGGCGGTGTTGACGGCATCGCCCAGGGCATACACTTCCGAAACTTCGGAAAGGTTATTGTCGTCCATTATCTTGTACATCTTCACCTTCAGGTGGCTGTAGCCTGCGTTGTCGTAGTCGGCAGGCAGGCGTACTACACGCAGGTAACCCGTTGCTATGGCCTTGCCATCGGAAGTGAAACGGCCCGACGGGATATAGCTGGCGTATGCCATGTACTCCTGTTCGCCTATCTTGAAGAACTGAGGGTCGAGAATGCTGCTTTCAAACACACGCCTCTGGTAAACCATCTGCCAGTCGGAATCGCCGGTCTGGTCGAAGCCGTTGGCATCGTTTGCCTCCCAGCGGTTGTACAGGCTGGGGCGCTGGGTTCCGGCATAGAGGCCCTCTATGGAATTGTACATGTAGAATCCGTTCATGTGATTCTCATTTCCGGTTGCGGAAGGGGCATCCACATTCAGGTTCTTGACGAGAGGCTGCGAAGCCACGACTCCCCCGTTCACGGGGAACATGAGCATCTGGCGCCTGTGGTCGGCAGGGTCGCCATAGGGCGTGAAGAAGATATATCCCGAATTCCAGTCGCCATACACCGACATCTTGTCGCCATAGCGCAGTGCCTCGGGGAGTTCGTAATCTATTACCGTTTCAGGCGCGGCATCAGGACTCCTGTAGGCATATACCTTCAGATGCCCGCCCGCAGTATTCACCATATTGCAGATGAGTGCAATGGTTGCAGCACCATCCTTGACTGACGCAGCCCCGCAGGTGGGGAACAGGCCCGCCTGGGCATCGATTCCCGCCGTGAGCTTATGATAGAAATCTCCGGTAGCACGGTCGAATACGGCAACTCCATAATCGGCAGTGGCACGGCCTGCTATAGGAACATAGATGTAATCTTCCGTAACGGCAGCGTTGCGGTCCCATTCCGCAATGGACGAAACGGCAGAATCCCAAGGAAGGGAGATGGTGTATTTACCCCATATACGGGTGAGGGCCTTGGTCGCGAGCGAAATGACCCCGTCGTTGTAAGATATTCTGGGGTTGAAGCGGTTGCCATGACCGCTTGCGATGTTCTCGTTTGCTCCGAAAACCGCCCTGAAGGTGCCGTCCTGGCTGTTGGTATCGCCTTCACCGTCGCCGAAGGTAACGGAAGAATTGGAAAGCGAATAGAACTGCACCCCGAAAGCGGCATCGGAAGAAGCCGATTCGAATTTATTGTTGTGCAGCAGGTAATTGCCTCCACTACCTCCGATTCGGATGCCGTAGGCACTATGTCCGCTGATTATGGTATTACCTATTATATCTATTACTGCCCCATAAAGCTGGGCATTGCGTTCACCGGCCCTGCCCCTCAGTACACAGTCCTGCAGCAGATCGCGCCGGGTTCCGCGCTCCCCGTCGCCGCCCAGCCAGAACATGCCCGTAGTATTGGCTGCCGCCTCCGACATGTCCACCGTGACGCGTTCCAGGCTCACGCCATAAGCCGCCCTGTGCACGAACAGGCCGAAAGGATGATTGTATCCCGATGCAACATTGGGGTCCAACACGGGAAGGAATTCCCCTGAAGGTTTGAGCGTCAGGTCTTTAAGCGACACGGAAGCTTTCATAACCTCCACTGAAGCAATGATGGTTTTTTCTCCCGCACCCTGTATGGTAACAGGAACTGTGACATCACCGCCAATGGCAATGTGCAGGTCGAACGATTCCGGACCAAGCTCGATGGTGGCGGCTTCGCTCATGGCCGGAAGTGCCGCAAGGGCATCCTCAAGCGAAGCCACAGGCACGCCATTCAGTTTCACCTGATAAACTATGCCGTTCTGCACTATGGAAATAACGCCTATTTTGCTGTCCTTCCCGGTGCGGAAGAACTCCAGGTCGGCCCTGCGGGCTTCTTCCGAAGGATTCGCTTCCACCTCTACATGCACGCCTCCTGCGACAGGACTTGCAGAAATCCATGTTTGCGGGGCAGTTTCGCGGAGCTCATAATCGACATTGCTGCTGATCATTACATCAAATGCAGCCGCATCGGCATCAAGGGCTTCGACAGGTTCGAAATTGAATTCAATTCCCTGCCCGGCCTTCTGCACGATACCAAGTTCGCCAACCACTTTGCCATCGCTCAGGAAAGAAACCAACGACTCGCGCATCGAATCCTCCATGTTGGTTTCCAGAGAAAAGACGACGGCATCGGTGCCTTTGCTGCCAACGGACAGCCAGTCATCCGCTTCGGGAATCGACACTTCGAACTGAAGGTTCGTGGAAATTGCAACGGTAACGGTTCCCGCCTCCGCACCTGCCGGGCCGTCAGGCTCGGTAACGGTAAAATAATCTTCCTGAACGGGAGCCTTCTCTTCGGGGCCGCACGCAGCGAATATCACGAGGGCAAGGGCTGAAATAGCCAGTAATCTACGCATAATATAAGAAGTATTCTTTTTCTTCTAACAAATTTATCAATACTTTGAATTCTTACCAAATAAAATTCAATTTTGAGGAATTAAAATATTAAATTGATTAATTCTAAAATATAATTATTCTAATATAATACAGCTAAATAATTGCAGTTTAATTTTATAGGTGAATTAATAACAATAGTTTGCTGTGGTGTGTTATAATTAAGTTATTTAATTAATTTAGGTTTATTTTGAATTTTAATTGAATAATAATACCTTTGTTAAAACTATACGCATGGCCAACGGAAAAGACATTTTGAAATTCATACTCTTCAACCGCAGGTTTACGGTCCAGGAACTGGTAAACTACACCGGTTTGAGCATGACAACCATCGGCAAGTACATTGACGAACTGCGCGACGACGGCATAGTCGAAGACATTGAATGCCTGGCAACCGGCAACAAAGGCCGGAGGCCGATTTTATATGGTATCAAAAACGATTCGCATTATTTCGTGGGCGTCGATGTGAAGCATTTCGAATTCGGCATAGGAGTCATGGATCTCGGAAGGAACATGCCCCGGGCAGAGAGAGACCGCAGTTTCAAGCTCACCAACACACATTCCACGCTCGATGACATATGCTCCCGGGTGCAGGACTTCATTTCCAGGCTTGAGCCCGAAATCCGCAAGCGCATCGCCGCAGTAAACTTCAATATCGGCGGACGCGTGGATTCCAGGAACGGAATCAGTTCATCGTTCTTCAATTTCGAGGAAATGCAGGGCAGTTCCCTTGCCGACATGCTGAACGACAGGCTTGGCATTCCCGTATTCCTGGAGAACGACACCAAATCCATGGCTTTCGGAGAATTCCAGGCATTCGGAAACTCCGAATGGCAGAATGTATTGTACATCAATGTAGGATGGGGGCTCGGACTCGGAATAATCACCGGAGGAAACATGTATTATGGCAAGGACGGATATTCCGGAGAATTCGGACATGTTCCGAGTTACGACAACAATGTCCTTTGCCACTGCGGGAAGAAAGGCTGCCTTGAAACCGAAGTTTCGATAGCCGCCATCCACCGGAAGCTTACCAGGCGCATCCTTGATGGCGAAGCTTCGGTCCTTTCGGCAAAAGTCCATGAAGGTCAAACCATTACGGTTGACGACATTATCGAGGCCACCAACAAGGAGGACCCTCTGTGCATCGAGCTTGTTTCATGGACCGGGAGCGAACTCGGCAGGAAACTTGCCGGAATCATCAACATCTTCAACCCGGATGCCATCATCATCGGCGGCAGCCTGGCAAAGGTGAATCCATACTATTTCCTGCAGCCCGCAATCCTTGCAGTACGCAAATATGCACTGAAACTCATGTGCAACAATGTTCCCATCGTAACATCAAAGCTTGGAGATGATGCCGGCCTCACCGGCGCATGCACCATTGCAATGTCCAGATATTTTTCACTGAATCCATGATGAAAACAGACTCCCTCTTCACCTTAATCAGCCTGACAGCTATCCTTCTTTTCTCGAACGCATGCTCCGGAAGCAATGCCGAGACCATCAAAAAAGAGCAGGCCCCGAATATTACCGGCATCGAGCAGACTTCGCCGTCCGAAGCACTGCTCACATGGGAGGGAAATGCTTCCGAAGGGTACCGGGTGTTCGTCCGCGAGCAGAACGACGGGTATTATGTCGATCCCTCCGCAAGCGTAAGCTCAAAGCAATACAGTTTCAGCGGACTGAGTGCCGGGAAATCATACTACTTCGGAGTGCAGGCACTTTCCAAAGACAGCAGGCAGCATTCCGAGATTGTCTATTCCTCTCTTTACAGGATGCTCAGCATCACCGAAATGGCAGCGCAGGACACCCCCGGCAAAATCGCAGCCCCTTCCGGGCTTGCAGCTCGGCAGGAAAGCAACACAAGCTGCGTGCTTAGCTGGAACGGAGTGCAGGGAGCAAGCGGATACAGGGTATTTGCCGCAGAGCAGGGAAGCGGGCTCAAGGAAGCCGGAACGACATCTGCCGGAACACTTGAGTACAGTTTCACCAAACTCGCCACGGGGCATACCTATATCCTCGGGGTGCAGGCACTTGGAAACAGCTTCAGCACGGCCTCGTCCATCTCCACGCTCGGAGATGTCAAAATCTGGGATCTCGACCGCAAACCTGGGGTGACGGTTTCCGATGTTGAATCCACCCATGCATATATCAGGATGACATGCACTTACTCCAACATAAGCTCCCAGACTCCCGTGCACGGAATATGCTTCAATACCACCGGAAATCCTACCACGGATGACGCCTGTGCACCCGGACCCAACATTCCTTCTTCGAAAAAAACGCTGCAGGTACTCCCATGCACCCTTTTTGAATATGGCCGGACATATCACCTGCGCGCATATGTCAAGGTGGACGATGAAATCTTCTACAGCGACGAGGTTACAGCTTCGCTTGGGGAAGAACCCGCCCCTATCCGATTCGACTGGACCGAGATGGACGACTTCGACATTCCCTCCGGTATCAAAGTCTATAAAACAAGCACGACACTCAACGGACGCCCGCTCAACGCATGGTACGCCATCGCCGACTGCAGCAAAGACATAGAGCTCCGGGTGCTGAGCCCTTCTTCCGCATCCCAGATTGACAAGCAGATGGCAAACGCGGGCGAAGACTGCTATGTTCTCATCAACGGAGGCTTTTTCTACAACGGCCACATCGGTGCACTTGTAAGCGACGGCAAACTCTCTGGGGAGATTTACGGCAGCATGGGCGACATCCGCAGCGGAGCTCCCGAAACCGACAAATGGTACGAGTGCAACCGCTCCGTGGTCGGGGTCGACGAATCCGGAAAACCGGGAGCATGGTGGTGGAGGGTACGCAACGGAGCCGCCTGGTACTACACCACCCCGATGCCAACCGTAAAGGGCGAAGCCCAGTATTACTGGAGTTCCTACACGGCGGAAGAGAAGGAATGGAAACCCATAAATGCTATCAGTGCGGGGCCCATGGTCTTATACGACGGCAAGGTAATAGTTGATTATACCATAAACGCCGCTCAGGGCGGTGTGGGCAATTTCTATTACAGCAATTACGAAATGCTCGCATACGACATCTTCGACCAGGACCAGAGGCCGGACCGCACGGCAATAGGATACACCGACGACGGGCGAGTCGTGCTGTTCATCTGCGACGGGCGCCTTCCCGGAGAAAGCCTCGGCGCAGACCTGACCGAACTCGGACAAATCATGAAGGGGCTCGGCTGCGTGAGCGCAATGAACCTCGACGGAGGCGGCTCCACAGGAATGATGGTACGCAACACCCACCTCAACAACTGGTACCAGAACGGAAAGATGGAGTACCGCGCAGTTTATACTACAGTAGGATTTTTCAAAAAGAAATGAAAAAATTATTTACTCTCTTAGTGGCAGGCAGCCTCTGCCTCGGAATGGGTGCACAGAACATGGTGCGCCTCCACCGCTTCGACAAGGAAAATGCCGAACTGCCCCAAAATGCAAAAGGGCGCGTTGTTTTCATGGGAGACTCAATAACCGAAAGCTGGGCCGAACGGGCAGAAACCGGCTTTTTCGACAATCCGCAATTTGTAGGCAGAGGAATCAGCGGAGAAGTCACCGCACAGATGTTGCTGCGCTTTCGCAAAGATGTAATCGAACTGCACCCTAAGACCGTAGTAATCCTCGGAGGATGCAACGACATAGCACTGAACCAGGGCGCCTACGACGAAGACTATACCATGGGGAACATAATTTCCATAGTGGAACTTGCAAAGGCACACAAAATCCGCCCTGTCCTCTGTTCGGTTCTCCCTGCAGCAGGATTCCGCTGGAGGCCGGAAGTGAAAGACGCTCCGGAAAAGATAGCTTCGCTCAACGCCAGGATTGAAGCTTATGCCAAATCGCACAAGGTCAAATTCGTGAACTACTACCCTGCAATGCTTTCAGACGACGGCAGGTCGCTAAGGCCCGAGCTCTCCCCCGACGGAGTTCATCCCAATGACGAAGGGTACAGAATTATGGAAGCCATAGTTATCAAAAGCCTTTGACTTAAACAGTTCCGAAGATTAGCACAGGAGACCTGACATCCAAAATTCTGAGATTCTTAAATCTGATGACCCGCAGGAAGGCAGTTTCCACACCAAGGAATGTGAGGCCCAGAGATGAAGCGTCAGGACACTCAAACGGCAGAAAGGTACAGTTCTCTTTCAATGTTTTGCCCTGTCGAAGGACAAAGAAGGAATCCTTCAGCTGGCCAGTCAAGGCATAGCGGTCCAGAAACCGGAGGACATCATCAGCAATTCGTTTGTGCTGGAACCGGGAAAGGGGTTTGCATTTGTCGCCAGGCAGTACATTCCGGCGTCGGCAAGTGTGTCCCCGGCTCCCGCAAACTCACCGCCCTCCCCAATGTCGATGGCCGCACCGAGTGGACCATCAAGCTCAGCGCCATTCTGAGCGAAGCCCCCTGGACGGAGCCGAAGAATCTCCTCTGCACCATAGCAGGACCTTCCTCGAAGTCCAGAGATTCCTTTCGCCTGAATCCCTGGACCAAGTTGAGGCGCTTATGGTAATGTGGAGCGGGTCGAGGTGGAGGAGCCGTGCAAATAGAGAAAGGAACGGCCCGTTGAGGTCGTCCCTTTAGATTTGCCCCAGGAATACGCGGCGGATGTTTACCTTTCGGTGAGGCTCGGGGCGGGGGCTTTGCACATAGCGAATTACCTCATCCGTATCGCGGCTTATTTCCTGCTGCAAATGTAGGAATCTTTTTTCATTCCACAAAATTTTCCATCAAAAGTGTCCCACATGTCCCACGTCAAGTGTGGGACGGGACAGCAAACTATTTCTTGTGGTATTTGGCATCCAGCTCCGCTTTCAGTGATTCTTCACGGGCTTTCTGCTCCCTGCGTGCCTGCCAATACTCCTCGCGTGCCTTCCTCCTGTCATCCTGAGCGGAGCGAAGGATCTCTCCGTTCCTTCGGATGGCCGATGCCGTGGCCCTGACGGTCTCCTGCAGCCGGCCCTTTTTCAGTTCGCACTCCCAGACGATGATGACGCTCCAGCCCTTTGCCTCCAGTTGCCGCCAAGTGTCCTGATCCCTTTCCTGATTGCGGGCAATCTTGGCTGTCCAGAAGTCGGTGTTGGTCTTGGGAACCGTGTAGTTCTTGCAGTCCTTATGGCCATGCCAGAAACACCCGTGTACGAAGATGACGGTGCGGTACTTAGGGAGGACGATATCAGGAGTGCCCGGAAGACGTTTGTCGTTCATGCGGTAGCGGAAGCCTTCTCTCCACAGCGCACGACGCAGAGTCACCTCCGGCTTGGTGGAGGCGGAGCGGATGGCGGCCATGTTGGCATGGCGCTGGGCGGGAGTGAGAATGTCGGACATTGTATGCAAATTTACTCCCTTTCGTCTAATTTATTACAATAAATTCATTAAATTTGCGCATTAAGCAATCCCACAAACTATATGAAGGAAGCGATTAACCGAATAAAAGTCGTTCTTGCTGACAAGAACCGGACAAATAAATGGCTAGCTGAGCAATTGGGGAAGGATCCTGCCACCGTTTCAAAATGGTGTACGAATACGTCACAACCTGGCGTAGAAACCCTTATTGAAATTGCTCGAGTCCTTGACGTGGAAGTAGGAGACCTCCTTCGTGTCACTAGGCCGGTTAAGTAATAGAAATATGGTAGCTGGCTGATGACGCTTTCAATCTACAGAATCATCAGTGTTTTTAATGATGCATTTTTTCTTGTTATCAAATAATTCGAAGAATTGAACTAAAGATGAAAAATAATACTTCTACTAGAAAATACACGTTCATAGACCTCTTCTCGGGTGCAGGAGGGTTGTCCACAGGATTTGAGATGGCTGGTTTTGAACCTCTTCTGGCTATTGATAACTGGCAGGATTCTCTGGACACATACTTGTATAATCACCCCGAAGCACAAACTCTTTGTGCAGACCTTTCTACTATTGATATCCCTAACGTGGCAAAACTGTATGATTTGAAAAATGTAGATGTAATCATTGGCGGGCCTCCATGCCAAGGATTTTCAATAGCAGGAAAACGTATTGTAGATGACATTCGCAACAAATTATACAAGTCATTCGTGGCATTCGTAAGGTATTTTTCCCCCAGGGTTTTCGTAATGGAGAATGTGCCTAATATACTTTCCATTGGCGATGGTGCTGTGCGCGAATCTATACTGGCTGATTTCCGCGAACTCGGCTATGAGGTAGTATATAAAGTGCTAACAGCTTCCGATTACGGTGTTCCTCAGAATCGACGTAGGGCTATTTTTGTTGGACAGAAGATTGGTCATTATTCGTTTCCTTCACCCAGTGTCGTTACCAAGGTCACTGCGGCGCAAGCAATATCTGATCTCCCTGAGCAAACAGTAAATGATGGATCGTCTTATCCTGTTGCCCCACAAAGTGAGTACCAGAAATGGGCAAGAAAGGCGACAGAAGGATTGTTCAACCACGAAGCAACGGAACACAACGAAAGGACTAAAGAAATCATTTCAATGGTCCCTGACGGTGGAAACTATAAAAATCTTCCAGCCGAACTCCAGAGCACTCGAAAAGTTCATATAGCCTGGACGAGACTAAGCAGTCAGAAGCCCAGTTTTACTATTGACACAGGGCATCGTCACCATTTTCATTATTCATACAACCGCATACCAACAGTAAGGGAATGTGCAAGAATACAGTCATTTCCAGATGACTATGTCTTTATAAATAGCCGAACCAGTCAGTATAAGCAGGTGGGGAATGCTGTTCCTCCTTTGATGGCTCGTGCTATAGCATTGAATGTCAAAGAATCATTAGAACAACAATAATATGTACCACGTCCCTCAACAGTATTATTACAGGATTCATCACGTACGCCCAAGATTTAAGAGCGACGTTGAGAATGTACTACTCTTTATGGCCGAAGAAAGTTGTAAGATTCCTGATGGTCCATATAAGGAATATAGTGCTGCTTTCAATGCAGCAATTAGACTATACCCTGGCAATGAGGGTGTGGCCGAGAAGACCATCAACAACTGGAGGACCGAGATTTCATCTCTATTTGGGTTTTACATAGAGGACAAGCTAATTAACTATACCAAAACCGGCGAGATGGCTAAGGTACTTGCGACTCATCAAGATTTGATGCAGTTTTTTAAGTACTTCCTCTTCACGTTTCAATATCCTGGAGGCCATACAAAAAAGGAGGTTGTCCTGGACATGATTAATCACGGTATTCGCTTTAAGCCTGCTAAATACATCGCCAGTGTTTTGACTTATGGCAATGACCAGCGAAAAGGGACGGGGAAGCTTTTCGGCATTTCTAAAGCAGAAGCCACACACTGTATTTTCAATGATCTCCGCGTGACCAGGGATAACAGAAAGCCGAGTGAGGTCTATGACCTGATTATGGAGAACAGGCATAAAAGAATTGATTACGATACGGATGGAGATGTAATTCGATACGCTGGTGATATCCTCGATTATATGGTCCTCGCCAACCTCCTCAAAGAAGAGCATGGGTACTATTATCTAAACGGCATGGAGGCAGAGGCAATTTCGTCATACATAATTCAAGACAAATGGTTTACTGGGTACGATAAGTTCTATGGGAAAGTTGTTGATCTTGCTGAATTAGATGGCCCGAAGGTTGATTGGTTCAAGTACGTCAATGACAACATCGACCCTGCTGCTTTCTCGACTAACATTGCTGATTTCATTCAGGAGCAGTATCCTGAAAACGAATACTCCCAACTTGTCAGGGACAAGATTGCTGAAATCTTCGCTGCCGAGGATTTCAGCACGAAAGACATTGGAGATTTGGGAGAATCGCTGGTCATAGGACATGAAAAAATGAGAATCAAGGAATGTGGTCTTGAAGATTGCCTGCACCTTATTGTAAAGATTCCTACGTCTCTAGGTGTCGGATATGACGTGCAGAGCCTTGAAGGTACTCCAGACCGCATCAAGCGCTACATTGAAGTCAAAACTACAGTGAGCCGTAAGAAGATTCATTTCTTCAAAGTTCACTTGACTCCGAATGAATGGAGTGCTGCCGCTACAATCCAGGATCATTACTTCATCTATCGATTGATGATAAGCAGCGGTGAGATGTATCTGTATCTTCTGAAGAATCCAGTGGCGATGTATAAGGCAGACAAAATCAATATGACCCCCAGCGATGGCGCTGAGTTGACCTTTGATGAGAGTGTTTGTGAAAAAGTAAAATTGAGACTATGGCAGCAGCAATAAAGACAGTTTCGCTGTTTTGTGGATGCGGAGGTATGGACCTTGGCATTGTTGGTGGCTTTGACTACCTGGGTAAGCGCTATGCGAAGTTACCTTTCAAGATTATCAAGGCCATTGATAATGACCCATACTGTACCCGGATATACAACGAGAATTTTATCCATAAGTGCGAGATTCAGGACGTCAAAGAACTTGACGGAAACACACTCGAAGACTTCGATCTACTGATTGGTGGTTTTCCTTGTCAAGCTTTCTCAATTTCAGCCCAGAACCCTCCTCGGTTGGGCTATAAGGACGACAGGGGGAAGTTGTTCTTTGAGATGGTCCGAATCCTAAAGGAGAAGCAACCCCGTGCATTTATTGCAGAAAACGTAAAAGGTCTGTTGTCTGCCAACAAAGGCAAAGCCTTCCCGATGATCATTACGGAGTTTGAGAAAGCTGGCTACCACGTAGTTCATAAACTTCTCTATTCATACGATTACGGTGTGCCCCAAAAGCGAGAACGTGTCATTATCGTAGGGTTTCGTGATGAGAAGGATTTTGACGCTTTTGCGTACCCGTCAGAAGTGAAAGATAAACATGTGCTCGGTGATGTGATTGACCCTACCGCAAACAATGACGAACATTGGTTCTTTAGTGAAAAAGCCGTTGCCGGGATGATGGTTGTACGTGATAAAATGAACAAAGGTCGTGCGCAAAGTCTGGAAGAACCATGCAATACAATCAGCTCGCACTTGGCAAAAGTGAGTCTAAATTCGACAGATCCAGTATTTCAGGTCGGAGAACGTTATAGGAGGTTCACACCTGCTGAAGCGGCGAAAATACAATCATTCCCAGATACGTTCCTATTCGGATCTGTTTCAGAAACAAAACAATACAAAGCCATAGGGAATGCTGTGCCGCCTGTAATGATGTGGCATGTGGCAAAAGCCGTTTCTAAGGCTCTAAAAAACGAATAGGTTAATCCCGATTATTCACTTATTCCATCACGGAGTAAGCATTTGACCAGGCTGTCGATATCCCCGACAACTTGGTCAAATAGTTTATACATCAGCTCCGGCTCCTGCATCTCCGGAATATAGACGATGACCCGCTTTCCGGCTCCGGCCATCCACCCGGCTTCGGTGTGGGCGCTGCGTCCGCAGGGGAGGACCAGCACGCAGGTATCGGCCCAGTTGAGGGCATCCAAATCGGCCTGAAACTGACGCTCGGCTTTCGGATGGCTCAATCCCTCTGCGTACTCCTCAAAGCTCCAATTAGGGGCGTTTTCGTCGATGTCGGTCCAATGGAATCCGGCTCCGCCGTGGGGAGGATTACGGAAGTCATACACCTCGTGGCCCGCTTTATTGAGAGCCGCCACCACATCGGGATAGTATTTGTTCCTCCAGCTGGAGGCGACGTAGATTCTGGACATAAGGTTTATGCTTGTTGCTCACAAAGTTACTCATAATCCCGGATTTCCCAGCCGTAGCCCCGCAAAAGTTCCGTTCGATTTGCCACAAAAACACCGCTTGATTTGCCACAAAAATACCGATTAGGTTTGGTGGTCAGGGAAAAGAAACGTATCTTTACACCCGGAAAAAAATTGATTTGAAATGGAATACCTTGAAAGAGCAGCCGACATAATGCTATCGGACCGACTGGATGCCTTTGGAGCAGTCCTTCTGGAAGGGCCCAAATGGTGCGGCAAAACAACCACCGCCTCCCAGCAGGCAAAGAGCATCATCAAGATGCAGGACACGGACAATGCCGCTGAATATCTGGCCACCGCCGCCACCAAACCGTCTCTGCTGCTGCGGGGCGAGAATCCCCGGCTTATTGACGAATGGCAGGATGCCCCCAACCTCTGGGATGCTGTCCGCGATACCGTGGACAACCGCTCCAACGTAGGCCTCTATATCCTCACCGGCTCCACCGTCGTGGACAAAACCAAAATCAAGCACAGCGGCACCGGACGCATCGCCAAAATGAAGATGTATCCCATGAGCCTCTGGGAATCCAAGGAATCCAGCGGAGAAGTCTCCTTGCGGGAGCTCTTTTACAATCCGGACTATTCCATAGACGGCGCACACTCTCCGCTTTCCGTAGAAGACCTTATCTTCCTGGCCTGTCGCGGCGGATGGCCTGCATCCCTATATGCCAGGACGCCCAAGGCCAAACTCCTCACGGCCTCTGAATACATCAATACCCTTTGCACCGACGATATTTCCCGCGTGGACGGTGTTCAGCGTGATGAGCGCACCGCCAGGATGATTCTCCGTGCCTGGTCCAGGAATATTTCCACACTTGCCAAGAAATCCACCATGCGCGCAGACATTGTGGTCTCAGAGGAATACAGTCTGTCCATGGACACCTTCGATGACTATGTAACGGCGTTCCGCAAACTCTTTGTCATTGATGATTTAGAAGCCTGGTGCCCTCCCATCCGCAGCAAGAGCGCCATCCGCAGCGGTCTCAAGCGGGAGTTCACAGACCCGTCAATCGCCGTAGCCGCCCTTGGCGCAACGCCCGCGTCCCTGCAAACTCAGCTAAAGACTTTCGGCTTCATCTTCGAGAACTTGTGCGCAAGGGACCTCAGGGCCTACTCACAGAACCTCGGCGGGAATCTGTCCTACTATCACGACCGATACGGCTTGGAATCCGATCTGGTTCTCCACCTTGGCGACGGCCGATACGCCCTTGTAGAATGCAAGCTCGGCAGCCGGGAAATCGAGGAAGGTGCCACCCATCTTAAGGAAATATTCCAACTCATCCGGGAACACAACCTCACTGAAAAGCAGGTTCCTATCCGAGAACCGGACCAACTTATCGTCCTCACCGGCGGCACTATGGCCTATACCCGTGAAGATGGCGTGAAGATTATCCCTCTCGGATGCCTCAAATGGTAAAACGCTAAAGCAAGATGAAATTCCGGACACTCTTAGCGGAATTCGGGTCGGGCTTCACGATGTCGGAGCCATCCATCTTCAAATCAAGGCCCATTCTCTTGGCCTCCTCAGGAGTGAAGAGCTCTTTGTAAGTATGAGGCTTTTGCTGATTCTCTTTGGCCCGCTTTTCAGCATTGTCAGCCATAATCTGAGTGACAATGACGGTAAACACCAGCAAGCCAAAGGTAATCCAAGCCCAGCTGCCGGACTTCCGATACCAGGGCTTCTCGATATGATTATTGGCTTTTGGCATACTCTCTACATTTATCTTTGACTGCTTCCAGTTCTCGACTGTAGTCGGGATTATGGGTGTAATTTACCAGCGGACGGTATGTGTCGATAAGTTTCTTTTCAACATCATCCATGGTCTCCGTGGAGAATGCAATGAAATTGGCAGTCAGAGAGTTTCTCATCCACTGCCGAATGGCCTCCGTATCCTCCGGGCTGAACTTAAAGTTGCTCTGATTCTTTTTCCCAACTAGTGACCCCTTTGGAGGAAGATACTCCAGCATAGCGCCAATGCTCCGAAAGAAAGTGGCTGCGCCGATATGATTCAGTTCCTGTTTCCAGAACCGCTTACGGAGAGAAGTTGATGCCTGGCCGATATAGATGACGCCATCTTCCCGAACCTTCCCAAACTTTGCGGGCAAACGGACACTTTTGCGCAGTTTGATGCAATAAAGCCCTGGCACATCAGGAACCATCTCACCAGACAGAGCTCCGACGGAAATGAAGTTTCCCTGCAGCAGGCTTTTCTCGGCAGTAGCCAATCCTTTCACGGCTTTCGGCGCCGTGGCCACCGGCTTCGTTGCCTTGGGAGTCACAGCAGGGCGTGGAGAGGATTTGCCGACAGAAGATCCGGCCAGCTCGTAGATATGGTTAATGACGCTCTTTTCCGCGCTGTTGAGGGACGAACCCTTATGGCGCTCATAAGCTGATGCTACAATCCCTTTGTCGGAAGGAAGCGCAAGCTGGCCACCAGACAGAAAAGAGCCTGTGGAGTCCATAAATCCAAGCACCTTCCGGGCAGCACGTTTCCTGATGCTCGGATTACTCAGGCCCTTGGAATCCAGATACCGGTCCACAAGGTCGGTCATTTGCTTTGTAGTCATAGAATTGGGGTTTCTCCTACAAAGGTAAGCATAACTCTCCAAATTTCATTGTTCCCTGTCAGTCCTCAAATTGGTAATTTGGCATTATTTGCGCCAAAAACACCCCTTTCCCATACATTCCCCGCAGGAGGAAGAAAAGTTGGACCCGGCAGAATAGGTTTTCTTCAGCAAAATGGTTATATTTGTAGTCTGTAAAATGCAAATACAATATAACCAATAAGATATGCAGAATAAATTGCAGGAGCTCACTGAGAAGCTCTACAACGAAGGTCTTTCGAAAGGCAAGGCGGAGGGAGAGCAGCTGGTGGAGAACGCCAGGGCGGAGGCTGCCGCGATAGTGGCAAAGGCAAAAGAGGAAGCCGCGGCGATTGCCGCAAAGGCTGAAAAAGATGCCGAAGATTTGAAAGCAAAGGTTGAATCCGACCTCAAGATGGCATCCGCACAGTGCCTTCAGGCCACCAAAAAGGACATTGAGAATCTGATTACCGGCAAACTGACCGGCGAAAAAGTTTCGGCCGCACTCAAGGATGAAGGATTCATCAAGGAAATAATCAAGGCAGTAGCCTCCCGCTTCGATGCCTCGGAAGCGGCAGACCTTGAACTCGTCCTCCCCGAAAGCCTCAAGGCAGAACTCGGACCCTGGGTTTCAGACGAGCTTTCCAAGGCGCTCAAGAACGATGTGCAGGCCGCTTTCAGCAAGAAAGTGGCAGGAGGTTTTACAATCGGCCCCAAGGACGGTGGATGGTTCGTGAGCCTTACCGACAAGAGTTTCGACGAACTGATTGCGCAGTACCTTCGCCCCGTAACCCGTAAACTTCTCTTCGGTGAATAATTACGAGTACATCATCGCCGGGCTCCCCTTCCTGGGCAAGGACGGGCAGCAGCACCCCGATACGGAATCCATACTCGAAGACATCCGCGCGCAGCTGAGCCGAAAGGACAACGACACTCTGGATTTCCTGCTGAAGGGTTATGACCCCGAAGCGCTCGGAAAGGATTTTTACCTTAAAGCCGCTGCCGCCGCAAACCGCTTCGTGAGGGAGTATTTCGCCCTCGACCTCGGTGTGCGGAACGCCAAGGTGGAGTATCTTAACCGAAGCCTTGGCCGTCCGGAAGGAACGGATACCGTACTCCTGACGGAAGACGGGGAGAATCCCGAATTCGAGGCCAAAGCCGAAGTGGACGCCATCCTTGAAGGAAACGACATCCTCGCCCGGGAACGCGCGCTGGACGACTTCTATTGGAAGGCGGTGGACGGGATAACGGAAATGGATGTTTTCGACCTCGACCTCATCCTCGCATTCGTAGTCAAACTGAAACTTGTGGACCGCTGGCTGCGGCTCGACGAGGCTGCAGGCCGCGAGCTCTTCCGCAAACTGGTTAGTGAAATCAAAGAAAATTACAAGATATGAGTACATTAGGAAAGGTGACAGGCATTGTCTCCAACCTCGTTACCGTACAGGTTGACGGCCCGGTTGCAGAAAATGAACTCTGCCACATCAAACTCCGCGGAACCGACCTCCTCGCCGAAGTTATCAAAGTGAACGGCGACAAGGCATCCGTGCAGGTATTCGAAAGCACCCGCGGACTTCGCGGCGGCGACCAGGTGGAATTCCTCGGCAAGATGCTCGAGGCCACCCTGGGCCCGGGCCTGCTTTCAAGCGTTTACGACGGCCTGCAGAACGACCTCACCACCATGAGCGATGTGTTCCTCAAGCGTGGCGAATATACCGACCCTCTCAACCATGAGAAGAAATGGGATTTCGTTCCCATTGCCAAGGCAGGCGACAAGGTGGTTGCAGCCGATTGGCTCGGTGAGGTGAAGGAAGGATGGCTGCCTCACAAAATCATGGTTCCCTTCTCCTTCAAAGGCAGTTACACCGTAAAAGATGTCGCTCCCGAAGGGCAATACACCATTGACGAGACCATCGCCACGCTCATTGACGAAGAAGGCGGCGAAGTAAAGGTGACCATGACCCAGAAATGGCCCGTAAAGGTTGCCATCAAGGGTTACAGGGAAAAACCGCGTCCGCAGAAAATCATGGAAACCGGAGTGCGCGTAATCGACTCCTTCAATCCCATTGCCGAGGGCGGCACCGGCTTCATCCCCGGGCCCTTCGGATGCGGAAAGACCGTGCTCCAGCATGCAATCGCAAAGCAGGGCGAGGCCGATGTAATCGTGATGGCCGCCTGCGGCGAGCGTGCCAATGAGGTGGTGGAAATCTTCACCGAGTTCCCGGAGCTCATAGACCCCCATACCGGGCGTCACCTCATGGAGCGCACCACCATCATCTGCAACACTTCCAACATGCCGGTGGCTGCGCGTGAAGCATCCGTCTACACCGCAATGACCATCTGCGAATACTACAGAGCGATGGGCCTGCGCTGCCTGCTTCTTGCCGACTCCACTTCCCGCTGGGCCCAGGCACTGAGGGAAATGAGCAACCGCATGGAGGAACTTCCTGGCGCCGATGCATTCCCGGTCGACCTTTCCGCCATCATTTCCAATTTCTACGCCCGCGCAGGCATGGTGGTGCTGAACAACGGCAAGACCGGAGCGGTCACCTTCATAGGAACAGTATCCCCCGCAGGCGGCAACTTGAAGGAACCCGTCACGGAGTCCACCAAGAAGGCCGCCCGCTGCTTCTACGCACTTGAGCAGGCCCGCGCCGACCAGAAGCGCTACCCCGCCGTGAACCCCATCGACTCCTATTCCAAGTATCTGGAATATCCCGAAATCGTGGCGTATCTCGACGAAAAGATAGAGAAAGGCTGGGTGGAGAAAGTTGTCCGCGCCAAGACACTGGTGCTCCGCGGCAAGGAAATGTCCGACCAGATCAACATCCTCGGCGACGACGGCGTGCCCATGAGCTACCACGAAACCTTCTGGAAGAGCGAGCTCATCGACTTCGCATTCCTCCAGCAGGACGGATTCGACCCCGTCGACAGCCTATGCCCCATAGAGCGCCAGAAGTTCATGCTCGACCTGATTCTCGAAATCTGCGACCGGCAGTTCTCTTTCGAAAACTACGAGCAGTGCAGCGCATACTTCAAACGCCTCATCAACATCCTGCGCCAGATGAACTACAGCAAATGGGGTTCGCCCGAATTTGAAAAGTTCCGTACACAACTCAGCTCAATCCTCGAAGAAAATGGCAACTAAAGCATTCCAGAAAATATACACAAAGCTCGAGGCCATCACCAAGGCCACAGTTTCGCTGCATGCCTCGGGCGTGAGCAACGACGAACTCGCCACCGTGGAAGGGCGTCTTGCCCAGGTGGTGAAGACCAAGGGCGACCTCGTGACCCTGCAGGTGTTTGCAGGCACCGAAGGCATCCCCACGAATGCGGAAGTGAGTTTCCGCGGCGCTCCCCCCACCCTGAAGGTGAGCGACCAGCTTTCCGGACGGTTCTTCAACGCTTATGGCTCGCCTATCGACGGAGGCCCCGAGATTGAAGGCGAAGAACGCGAGGCGGGAGGCCCTTCGGTAAATCCCTACAAGCGCCGCCAGCCTTCAGAACTGATTCCCACCGGCATCGCGGGCATCGACCTCAACAACACCCTCGTGTCCGGGCAGAAGATTCCTTTCTTTGCCGACCCGGACCAGCCGTACAACCAGGTAATGGCCGATGTGGCGCTGCGTGCCGATGTGGACAAGATTATCCTTGGAGGCATGGGCCTGAGCAACGACGACTATCTGTTCTTCCGCCACGCTTTCGAAAGCGCCGGAGCGCTGGACAAGATTGTCTCGTTCGTGAACACCACCGAGGAACCTCCTGTAGAGCGTCTGCTCATCCCCGACATGGCCCTTGCCGCAGCGGAGTACTTTGCGGTTGACAAGAACGAAAAGGTGCTGGTGCTGCTTACCGACATGACACTTTATGCCGATGCCCTTTCAATCGTGAGCAACCGCATGGACCAGATTCCTTCAAAGGATTCCATGCCGGGTTCGCTCTATTCCGATCTTGCAAAGATTTACGAGAAGGCCGTGCAGCTTCCGAGCGGCGGCTCCATCACCATCATTGCAGTCACCACCCTGAACGACGGTGACATCACCCACGCCATCCCGGACAACACCGGATACATCACCGAAGGCCAGCTTTTCCTTCGTGCCGATTCCGACACCGGAAAGGTTATCGTGGACCCGTTCAGGTCCCTGAGCCGACTCAAGCAGCTCGTTCAGGGGAAGAAGACCCGCGAGGACCATTCTCAGGTGATGAATGCGGGCGTGCGCCTTTACGCCGATGCCCAGAATGCCAAGACCAAGCTGGAAAACGGCTTCGACCTTTCCGACTACGACCTGCGCTGCCTCGACTACGCGAAGGACTACGCGGTGGAACTGCTCAGCATCGATGTCAACATCACCATCGACGAAATGCTCGATACGGCGTGGAAGCTGTTTTCCAAGCACTTCAAAGCGGAAGAGACAGGCATCAAGCAGGCCCTTATCGATAAATATTGGAAGGCATAATGGCTATCAAGTTCCAATATAACAAAACCTCCCTTACGAACCTCGGCAAGCAGCTGAAGGTGCGCCAGAAGGCATTGCCGACTCTCAAGAACAAGGAGTCGGCCCTGCGGGTCAGCGTGCTGGAGGCGAAGCGCGAATCGGAAAAACTCGCCCGGGAGCTGGAAGAGTCGCTGCAGCGCTACGACTATCTCGCCGCCCTCTGGAACGAGTTTGAGCCCGGCCTGATACGCATCACCGACATCGACCTCAAGGAAGTGAAGGTGGCAGGCGTAAAATGCCCTCAGCTCGATGCAGTCCATTATGAGCTGCAGCCCTTCAACGCCTTCGTAAAGCCTGCATGGTATGCCGACGGGGTGCGCATCCTCCAGGAACTCACCCGCCTCGGGCTTGAGAGCGAGGTGTACGAGCAAAAGCGCCGTATCCTCGATTTCCAGCGCAAGAAAACCACCCAGAAAGTGAATCTTTACGAAAAGGTGCAGATTCCGGGATACCAGGAGGCCATCCGTAAGATTAAGAGGTATATGGAGGACGAGGAGAACCTCAGCAAAGCCTCGTCCAAGATTGTCAAGACCCGCCACGCGGAAGAAGAAGAGGAGGAAGCCCTATGATAGAAAAAATGACAAAATACTCCTTCATCCTGCTCAGTGCAGACACGGAAGGATTCCTCTCCGCACTTCAGAGCCTCGGGGTGGTGGACATCACCCGCAGCGAAAAAGCGGTGGATGCCGCAAGCGCAGCTCTTCTCGGCAGCATCGAAAAACGGCGCCAGCTCATTTCCGAGACAGAAAACGGCAGCGACGCCACTCTGAAAGGGCTTGAAGCCGAATGCGACGCCCTGCAGAAAGCCACAGACGAGCAGAAGGTCTGGGGCAGTTACGACCGCGACGCGCTCGCGGCTACCGGCATTTCCCTCCACTTCTACAGCGTTGCATCCAAGAAATACGACCCTTCATGGGAAACGCAATATGCTATCCAGACTGTGGAAGACGACGGCAGGACACGATGGTTCGTGATTGCGGGCGACAATGCAGGATTCCCCCTCAAGGAACTGCCCTCCCCTTCCCGCAACCTTTCCGACTTGGAAGCGGAACTCTCCGCCGCGCAGGACAGGGCGGAAGAATACAGAAAGACCCTGGAAGCACGCAAAGCGGAACTTCCCGCTCTCCGGGAAGGGCTCTCCGCCATGGAGTCGGACTTTGAACGGGCCCTTGCCGCGGCATCGGCCGAAAGCGTAGCCGAAGAAACACTTGCCGTACTTGAAGGATTCGCCCCCGCCGACAGTTGTTCCGCGGTTGACGCCCTTATAGAAGAATGCGGAGTGTTCTGCCTGAAGGAAGAAGCCTCGGCTCCCGACAATCCTCCCATCAAGCTGAAGAACAACTGGTTCTCCCGGCAGTTTGAAGTGCTTACCGACATGTACGGGCGTCCGGTCTATGACGAATTCGACCCTACCCCCATACTTGCACCCTTCTTCCTGCTGTTCTTTGCGATGTGCATGGGAGATGCGGGATACGGCATACTGCTGATGCTGATAGGATGGTTCCTCAAGAAGAAAGTTCCGTCCATGGCCGACATGGCCCCTCTGGTGAGCATACTCGGCGCCGGAACCTTCGTCGTGGGCATAGTCCTTCACACCTTCTTCGGAATCAACCTCTACGAAGCTGCATGGGTGCCGGAAGGCCTCAAGAAGATAATGATTTCCGGCAGCATCGCGGGATACGACGCCCAGATGGTGCTCGCAGTGGGAGTGGGTATTTTCCACATCTGCCTTGCCATGGTCGTGAAATCGATATGCTACACGCAGCGATTCGGCTTCGCTAAGACGGTCAGCACCTGGGGATGGACCCTGCTGATTGTGGGCGCAGTGCTGATTTGCGGCCTCGCACTTCTGGGCATAATGGACAAATCCCTTGTAAAGGTAGCCCTGATAGCGCTCGGCGTCGTGTCGGCCCTTGGAATTTTCCTGTTCAACGACCTGCACAGGAATGTTTTCCTCAACATAGGCTCCGGCCTCTGGGACAGCTACAACATGGTTACCGGCCTGATGGGCGATGTCCTCAGC
>JAFUGJ010000027.1 GCA_017469425.1 Bacteroidales bacterium | reverse complement strand
GCCCTGATAGCGCTCGGCGTCGTGTCGGCCCTTGGAATTTTCCTGTTCAACGACCTGCACAGGAATGTTTTCCTCAACATAGGCTCCGGCCTCTGGGACAGCTACAACATGGTTACCGGCCTGATGGGCGATGTCCTCAGCTATCTCAGGCTCTATGCACTCGGGCTTGCGGGCGGAATGCTCGGCAACACCTTCAATCTCCTTGCAGGCATGACCCTCGGAATCCAGATTCCCGGTGTCAATATCCTCCTGTTCATCTTCATCATCCTTATAGGACACGCGCTCAACCTCGCGCTGTCATGCCTCGGTGCTTTCGTGCACCCGCTGCGTCTCACATTCGTGGAATACTTCAAGAACAGCGGATTCGAAGGAACGGGCAAAACATACAGACCATTGAAATAAACAACAAAACTTATATCATTATGAACGAAATTCTTGGTTATCTTGGACTGGGACTCATGCTGGGTCTCTCAGGAATCGGAAGCGCCATAGGCACTACCATCGCAGGCAATGCCGCTGAAGGCGCAATGAAAAAAAATCCGGGCAGGTTCTCGGGCTACATGATTCTCTCCGCAATGCCTGCAACCCAGGGCCTCTACGGCTTCCTCGCATTCATCATCTGGGTTACGAGCAAGGATGTAACCGCCAACGGCCCCCTCTTCTTCGGCGTAGGACTCGGTGTGGGCCTCGTATGCCTGCTTTCCGGCATCCGCCAGGGACAGGTCTGCGCAAACGGTATCACCAACATCGGCCAGGGGCACGAAGTGCAGACCAACACGATGATTCTCGCAGCGTATCCTGAACTTTACGCAATTCTCGCACTTGTAGCGACCTTCCTCGTATAGTTCCATGAAACGCAGGGATTTTCTAAAGTCGGCCGGACTTCTGGCCGCAGGTACGGCCTTGAACGGGCAACTGAGCCCGGCCAGGACCGTACTTGGCAATATGGAGTCTCCCCAGGACGGCTCCCTCAATGCGCTCGACCTTCCAATCAAGCCTCTGCGCCCCAATGTCAGCAGGCAGGTAAGCGTAATAGTGATAGGTGCGGGCAACAGGGGAAAGGCTTATTCCAAATATGCCGAGCTGTTCCCCTCAGCGCTCAAGGTCACGGGCGTTTCGGACATCCTCGCGCACCGATGCAAGTATCTGTCCGACAAGCACGGAGTGGCTTCTGACATGCGTTTCGGGCATTATCGCGAAGTTTTCGAAAGCGGAAAGAAACTTGCCGACGCCGTGGTCATCGCCACCCCCGACGACCTGCACTATGAACCTTGCATGAAGGCCCTGGAACTCGGCTACGATGTGCTTCTCGAAAAGCCGGTGGCCCAGACCGAAAAAGAATGCAAGGCAATCCTGGCACAGGCAAAGAAATACGGACGCATCGTGGCGGTATGCCATGTGCTGCGTTACGCTCCGTACTTCATCGCAATGCGGGAAGTGATACGGAGCGGAGCCATAGGCGAACTCGTGAGCATACAGCACATGGAGCCCATCCAGTATGCGCACATGGCCCATTCCTATGTGCGCGGCAACTGGCGTTCGTCCAAACAGACAACCCCCATCATCCTTGCCAAGTCGTGCCACGACCTCGACATGATGCGCTGGATTATCGGCAAGCCCTGCAAGACCATCGTGGCAGACGGCAGCCTGCATCTCTTCAAGGCTGAAAACGCCCCGGAGGGAGCTCCGCTCAAATGCACCGACGGATGCCCGCACGAGGCCACCTGCCCCTATTCAGCAATAGACATCTACACCCGTAAGAAAGCCCACCTCGGAGTATTCGACCTCAACGGAAACAGGGATCCGGAAGTTATCATGCAGCGCCTGAAAGACCCGGCATACAGCAGTTATGCCAGGTGCGTATACCACTGCGACAACGACCAGCCCGACCATTATGTGGCCGACATGGTTTTCGAAGGGGGAACCACGGTGGCATTTTCCATGGAAGCCTTTGCTCCGGCAGGAGGCAGGCGCACCCGCGTGATGGGAACCACCGCCTACATCGAAGGCGACGGCAGCAAATTCACCATTACGGATTTCCGTACCCGGGAAAAGCGGGTATGGAACAAGAAAATCACCGACATTCCCGAATACAAGGACGCAGGACACGGCGGTGGCGACTTGGCCCTGATGCGCGACTTCGTCGAAGCCGTGGCTTCTCAGGATGCCTCCAAGCTGTCCAGCACGATAGATGTTTCAATAGAAAGCCATGTAATGGGCTTTGCCGCAGAGCGCAGCCGCAAATCGGGCCGCAAGGAAAAGGTTTAATCCGAAAATACGGAGTAGGCAGGGTCGCGCATATTGTAGCCGCTGCTCATTACCGACCCGTAGGCTCCCGTGCTCCTGATGGCCACGAGGTCGCCCCTGCGCGTTTCGGGCAGGACCCTGTCTTCGGCAAGGATGTCGGTAGACTCGCAGATTGGTCCTGCAACATCATAGAGCCTCAGTTCCTCGCTTTTGGAACTGAGGTTTTCTATTTTGTGGTATGCACCGTACAGGGCCGGGCGCAGCAGGTCGTTCATGCCGGTGTCGAGGATGATGAAATTCTTCTTCTCGCCTTCCTTGACAAGAATGACCCGCGATATAAGGCTCACACACTGCCCGACTATGGAGCGCCCGGGCTCCACATGAAGCGTCTGGTCGGGCCTTAGAGGGAGATGGTCGCGCAGCGTGCGGAACCAGAGGTCGAATTCGGGTATGGCATGGCTGTCGGGGTTATGATAGTCTATCCCAAGCCCTCCGCCAAGGTCCACATTGCCTACCGTAAATCCCTCGCTCTCGAAATAAGCGATTATGCTCCGGGCGCTGCGGCACTCGTTGGCAAATACATTTTCCACATCGGTAATCTGCGAGCCTATATGGAAGTGAAGACCCCGGAAATTGAGGTGAGGGCTTCTGCGAAGGATTTCCGCCGCCTTCGGCATCATCCTCTTGGGGATGCCGAACTTGTCCATTTCCAGGCCGGTGGTTATGAATTTATGCGTCTTTGCATCCACCTCGGGATTGATGCGCAGGCTGACATTTGCGCTCAGCCCCTCTTTTGCCGCAATGCTCTCGATGATTTCGAGTTCTTCGAGCGATTCGCAGTTGAAAGAGCCTATGCCCACCTGCATCGCATACAGTATCTCCTTGTCGCTCTTCCCCACTCCGGCAAACACGATTCCGGAAGGTTCCACCCCGTTCACGATGGACCAGCGGACCTCGTTGCCGCTCACGCAGTCTATGCCTATATTATTGTCTTTCAGAATTTCCACAAGGCGCTTTTCGGTATTGGCCTTTATGGAATAATGGACTTTGACATCGTATTTGCGCGCAGCTTCCACTACGGCGGCAACCGTGCTGCGGAAAAGGTCCATGTCGTAGTACCAGAATGGTGTTTCGAGATTCTGGATTCTCTGGGGATTCTTGAATTTAAGCATGATTTCTACAATGATTTCTTCATCAGTGAACTGGAACCGCTGGCCCTGCCCGCCTGCGTGGCGCCCATGCGCCCGAAATGCCACGACACGCCGAACAGCACATGGCGTCCGAGCGAAAGGCTGTACGAATCCGTGACGCCGGTTTCGCTGAGGCTGTGCGAGACGGTGAGGCCGCTGTTGAGAAGGTCGCGTGCCTGAAGGGTGAAGGTAAAGGCGCGGATATCCTTGCTCACATTGAAATTGAGGTTGTTGGTGGTCTTGCTGAACGAATCGGAGTACCCGAAATAGCGGCTGTATGCGTAGAGCCCTCCGAGCTTGAACTGGTGAGGGGTGGTGTACATGACATTCAGCGCTCCCGAATATACATAGGTATTGGAGTTTGCCGTATTGTCGAGACTGTACCAGGCGTGGTTGCCGGAGAAGGAGTTGGACAGGCTGAATTCGAAGCCGCGGTCGCCCCGGAACTGCAGATTCACGCGCGGACTGTAGCTCAAATGCCTTGTAAGGCTTTCCCTGAAGCCGCTCGCCCCGCTGTAGAAACGGTCGCCGTCTTCATTTCCCCAGAAAGCATCCATAAAATCGCCGTAGTCGAAACTCCCCGTATCCATTCCCGGCATGGAACCGGACGCCTGATAGTTGACGCTGCGGCTGAAATTCCCGTTGGCGGAGAGCATCAGCCTCCAGTTCTCCCTCCGGCCGAAGCTCTTGTTCGCCGAAATGTCGGCCCTCAGCGACAGCGCAGGTTTGTCGGCATTCACGGGCACGCTGTAGCGCACCCTGTCGGCATCATACCACGAAGCCGTCACGGTCTGCCCCTGATTTATGTTGGCACTGAAATTGGCATTTACCATAGCTTTTCCTGAACTGCGCCGTCTTGCACCCTGGGCGCGCCTCGTTCCGATGCGGAAACTGTGGCTGAAAGAGGGTTTCAGGTAGATATTGCCGGTGCTGATGCGAAGCGGATTGGTTATATCCAGCGCCGAAAGCATGTTGTCGTGGGAAGGCTGCGACGACTGCCCCCTGTATGAAATATTCAGGTAATTGCCGGAGAACACCAGCTCCGGTGCCCAGTTGAGAAGCCACTCCCCTTCTCCCAGGTCGCTTTCTATCCCCTGCGAACGCGAGAAGGTGTGAAGATTGTCGGCGTTCACGGATGCGCCCGCCTGCAGCACATAGGGGCCGAAACTGTATTGGAGAAGGGCGGAGCCGCGTCCGGTCCGGGAATTGCTTCGCGACATGGTGGAATAGTAATCGTTTTCGCTGCCGTCGGCATTGAACGCATCCTTGTCCTGATAAGAATTGCGGAAATTCCCGCTCACCGCGGTGCGAAGCATGAGGCTGGCACTCAGTGGCTCGACATACTGCAAGTCCAGCGAGGCCGAATTGTTGTCGGCGTCACTATCGTAGCGCAGGTTCCTTTCCGTGCTGAGCGACGAGGTGCTGTAAGATGTCAGCGAATACTCATGGCTTTCTCCCTTGCGCGAGCCAATCGAATATGACCCGCTCAGCGAAAGGCTTCTTCCAGCCTTTGCGAAACGGCTGTAAATCAGCGAAACATTGCCGCTGGTGCTCAAAGCCTTGCTGTCTGAAGATGAGTTGGAGACAGAACTGTTGCGCTCCACTCCGTCCACTTCAGAAGAAGAGCTGCTGCTGCTCGTGGAATTGCTGCCGGTAAAACTGAACGAAGGCTCAAAGCGGAACAGAAGGCCGTCCTTGTTTTTATTGGAGATGTTCAGGCCAAGGCTGAGCGCATCGCTGCCGTTCACCGACTCGGATGTCCGCTGCGAATTCACTTCCTCACCAGAGGGCTGGTAGTCCAGGGTGGAAGACCTGGATGCATTCTCCCTCGATTTTCCCGTATAGTAAATGCTGAGGTCGGTATTCATGTTACGGATGCGGTCGGTATTGTAGTTTGCCCCCGCCTGGCCGCCGGTGGTGATTCCCGACGACTGGCGAGTCCGGGTGCTTTCCCCCGCGTCCACATTCTGTCCGCGTCCTATGAGGGTGAGCTGGTCTTTGTCGCGGAACATGGAAAGCATGCCCGACAGGTTCCAAAGCAGAGGCTCGTCGGCAACCATGGCATCCTGCCCCTTTGAAGGCAGGGATGCGCCTCCTGTAGCGCTCAGGGTTCCGAACATGCCCTTGCTGTATTCCTGCTTGAGCACCACATCCATGGTCTTGGATTCCGAGGAATTGACATTGCGTATCCCCGTCATCTTCGACTTGTCGGAATCCTTGTCGGTAATCTTGAGCTTGTCCACCACCTTTGCAGGAAGGTTCTCCAGAGCGGCGCTCTTGTCGCCCATGAAGAAGGTTCGGCCGTTCACGGTAATTTGCGTAACCGCCATTCCGTTCACTTCCAGGTTCCCGTCATCGTCAAGTTCCATGCCCGGCATCTTTTTCACGAGGTCCTTCAGCATGTCGTTCTCGCCTATGGTGAAGGCAGCCGCATTGTATACCAGCGTATCTCCCTTTATCTCCATGGGCGAAACCGCCGCGGTAACTGAAGCGGCCTGCAGCATCGCCACATCCTCCTGCAGCAGGACGGTGCCGAGATTGGTCCTGGCGCTGAAATAAATCTGCCTGACATGGGATTTGTATCCAAGCATCTCCACGAACAGCAAATAATCCCCCCTTGTCACCGAACTTATGACGGCGGCGCCGTCGGCGTCGGTAATGGTGAAATTGGTGATAATCGTATCCTTGACGGGTTTGAGATATACCGAACAAAAGGGAATGCCCTCACCCGACAGGGAATCCGCCACCGAGAGGGAAACATTGAAAACATCATTGGACCGCATGCGGTTGTACCCCGCACCCCGGCCCCGCATCTGGGCATGGGCAGGCTGCACAGAAAACAGCACAGGCAGCACCAGCAAAAGAATTAACCTGAGAACCTTCTTCATACTTGATACGCTACTGCCTGCAAATATAGCAAAAAGGAGCAGCAATCCACCGGATGCCGCTCCTTTTTCACTATTAATTTTCAATTACTTATAAAGGAAGCGCTTGATGCTCATCTTGGGAGTCTTCTCGAAAGGCTGAAGCACCACCTCCACCTTGGCAATCTGGCTGTATGCGGGAAGATGCCTGTTGGCTCCCCGGCGCACCTGCTCGGGGATGTCGGAGACAGCCTCTTCGTCGAGCCCTGCCTTCTTGATTGCATCGGCATCGAGGTACACGAGGGCGACCAGCTTGCCCGCACGGTCCACCACCACGCTTTCTGAAACGAACTGGCGCTGGTTCACGGCAGCCTCAACTTCTTCGGGATAAATGTTCTGCCCGTTGGGGCCGAGAATCATGCTCTTTGAACGCCCGCGGATAAAGATGTTTCCATCCGCATCGATGGTGCCGAGGTCGCCGGTGTGCAGGTATCCGTCCTCGGTGAAAACGGCGGAATCCGCCTCGGGATACTTGTAGTATCCGCTGCAGACATTCGTTCCCTTGGCCTGGATTTCTCCGGCGACATGCTCAGGGTCGTCGGAATCGATGCGCACATCGGCGCAGTCGACGGCCTTGCCGCAGGAACCGGCAGCATAGAGGTCAGGATGTTCATAGGCAAGTAGCGGAGCTGCTTCCGTCATACCGTAACCCACGGTATAGGGAAGTTTTATCTTCCTGAAGCATTTTTCAACCTCGGGGTTGAGGGCAGCGCCTCCCATCACGAATTCGCGCACCCTGCCGCCGAAGGCAGTCTGAAGTTTTTCACCTACTTTCTTATAGATAACGGAATTGACTCCGGGGATGGCAGTGAGCACTTTCATATACCACTTGCCCAGAACGGGCTTGATGGAAGATTTGTACACCTTCTCAAGCACGAGAGGAACGGTAATAACGATATAGGGCCGCACTTCCGCCATCGCCTTGAGAAGCAGCGACGGAGAAGGAGTCTTGCCAAGATAGTAAACGGTGACGCCGCTCATCAGCGGATAAAGGAACTCATAAGTGAGGCCGTATATATGGCCCATGGGGAGCATGGAAACGATATTGTCGTCGTTGCTGCAGGGAATGTAGCGCTGGCCGAAGTCGATGGTGGCGCTGAAGCACTCGTAGCGGAGCATCACCCCCTTGGGATTTCCGGTGGAGCCGGAGGTATAGTTGATGACTGCAAGATCGCCGTCGTTGTCCGTAGGATAATTTACGCAGGAAGCGTCGAATCCGCCGGGGAACTTGGCCGCGAAGCGCTCGTCCAGGGATGCATACGCGGCGGTCAGTTTCTCGTCTGCGCCCCAAAGCGGCCGGAAGTCGGCAAGGCTCACCACATAACGGAGCTTGGGCATCCTGCCCATGTCAAGTTTCTCGAAAAGTTCGGGGTCGGTAAACAGGACCACGCTGTCGGAATGGTCGGTCAGACGCTCAACCGCTTCCGGAAGGAAATCGGCAAGCAGCGGAACGACCACTGCCTCGTAGGATGAAATGGAAAGGAAAGATACGGCCCAGTTGGCAGAATTCTTTCCGCACAGGGTAATCTTGTCGCCTTTGGCGATGCCTACAGCCTCAAAAGCGATGTGAATGCGTTCAATCTTGCGGGCAAGGTCGCCAAAAGTGTACTCCACGCCATGGTAGTCGCAGACGGCAAGGCCGTCCCACCATGTTGCCATGGATTTCCGGAGTTTGCCAAGGAAGTGTTCGGCTCGTGGAGCCGCAGGTCGTTTGTACATATTTAACCTAAACTTAATTGATGATGGACAAAAGTATCATATAAAGTGCCGTTATCCAAAGGAAAAGGCTGTATTGTGGTGAAAAATAACGATATTTGTGGCGAAATTTTGAAATAAGGGGTAAAGATTATGAACAAAAGACCCATCGTGGCATTGATTTACGACTTCGACGGAACCCTCTCGCCGGGCAACATGCAGGAGTTCGGTTTCATCCAAGCCGTAGGAAAGACGAAAGAGGAATTCTGGAAGATGAGCGACGGAATCGCAGTAGGGCAGGATGCCAGCAATGTACTCTCTTACATGAAGCTGATGTTCGACGAGGCCCACAAGGCAGGCATTCCCCTGAGGCGGAGCAAGTTCAAGGAGTTCGGCAAGCACATCGAGCTTTTCCCCGGAGTGAAAGAATGGTTTTCCCTGGTGAACGAATACGGGAAAGAGCACGGAGTGAAGGTTGAGCACTACATCAATTCTTCCGGACTCAAAGAAATCATAGAAGGCTCCCCCATCGCCAAAGAATTCAGGCACATCTATGCAGGAACCTTCATATATGATGAAAACGGCGAAGCTGCATGGCCCGGCATCGCGGTCGACCACACGGCAAAGACCCAGTTCCTGTTCAAGATAAGCAAAGGCATCACCAGCCAGCACGACTCCAAGAAAGTGAACGCCAGCATAGCCGACGACAAAAAGCGCATCCCCTTCTCTCACATGATTTACTTCGGCGACGGCGAAACCGACATCCCCTGCATGAAAATCGTGGGCATGTTCGGAGGCAATCCCATTGCGGTGTTCGACCCCCAGTCGGCAAAGAAGCGCGCAGTTGCCGTGAAACTCAAGAGGCAGGGCAGGGTGAAC
>JAFUGJ010000100.1 GCA_017469425.1 Bacteroidales bacterium | reverse complement strand
TTTCCAGGTCGACCATTCCGATTCGCACCGAAGGATTAGGCTCCGCCACCTTGGGATAGCGCGTCAGGTTCAGCCTGCCGTCCTGCCCAGCTGCTGAATAGATGGGGAACACCGGCACCTCGCTCTGGTCGAAACGGTAGAAGGCAATCTTTTTCGAATCCGGGCTCCACCAGAATGCGCGGTAGCGCGAGGGACGACCGAAAATCTCTTCGTAGTAGACCCACGAGGCATAACCGTTCAGAATCACTTCAGAACCGTCTTCAGTGAGCCTTATATCCTTTCCGGACGCAACTTCATGTACATAAAGGTCGTTGCCGGAAGTGTAGGCGTAGCGCGAAGAATCCGGCGCCCAGGTGAGGTTCACAACCGAAAGCAGGAGAAATATCAGTTTCATACAAAAAATCTGTCGTTAAAATTCACAAGATATACTTTTTCCACTGCGCGGGTAAGCGCGGTATAGAGCCATTTGAGGTCGTCCGGAGTCTGCTCCTCCATCCAGAACGGACAGTCTATGAACACGCATGCCCACTGGCCTCCCTGCGACTTGTGGCAGGTGATGGCATCGGCATATTTCAGCTGGAGGGCGTTATAATATGGATCTTCCTTCACGGCATCGTAACGCGCCTTCTTGGTCTTGAGGGATGCGTAGTCTTCCAATACTCCGAGCCACAGGCGGTTCTGCTGCTCATAGGTGAGCGAAGCCGCCTCGCTTTCCAGGGTGTCGAGGCACACCTTTGCCGACACTTCGACATCGTCGTAATCCGGGAAGCTCAGCACCGCATCGGCGAAATGCAGGCCGTAACGGTCCTCGAAGTTGCGGATGCGCACCAGCTTTGCCATGTCGCCGTTCGCTATGTAATCCATCCCCTCCACATTGTCCACGAACTGATAGCAGTTCTTCACTATCATCAGTTTGTCGCCCCGAACCAGGCGTTCTTCCTTGTACTGTACCTGTGCGCGGATGCCCAGATTGTAGCGTATCGCCCTCTTGTTCGAGCGGCAGAGTATTATGGTATCGTCCTCCCCGTAGTCGGAATAGGCCGAGGAAATGGCTTCTATAAGGTCACCCCCTCCTATACGCTCAATGTCGGCATGGCCGTTCAGATCGAGTTTCAGGCCCGTGAATGTGTCGTCATAAGATTCCGTGAGCCTTATCATTTCGCGCAGCGTGGTCGCGTTGCGAAGTATCCCCGACTCGGCAGCCTGACGCACCACGGTGGTGAGGCTCGCATAGCCCACTCCCCCGAATGCATCCATGAAGTCGCGGCTTAGGGCAGGGCTCGCATCCAGGCCCACAGGAGGCAGCTGCGCGGCATCGCCCACAAGGATGAGGCGACAGTCAACCCCTGCACGCACGAACCCTACCAGGTCCTCCAGCAGATTCCCGCTTCCGAATGCGGCGGAGCCCTGGCGGGCGCTGTCATCGATGCCTATCAGCGACACTTCATCCACTATGAACAAGGTATTCCTGGCCTTGTTGGGAGCGAGGCTGAACTGCCCGAAACCGTCGGAGCCGACCGATTTCTGCCTGTAGATATGCTTGTGCACCGTAAACGCAGGCCGTCCCGACATTTTGGAAAGCACCTTGGCAGCCCTTCCGGTGGGGGCGAGCAGCACGGTTTTCAGCTTGAGCTCTTCCAAAACTTCGATTACGGCTGAAAGGGCCGTGGTTTTTCCCGTACCGGCATATCCGTTCACCACGAGGATGTCGCCATCGTCGCCGGTAAGAAAACGCGCTATGTCCATCAGGAGGGATGTCTGGCAGGATGTTGGCTCATAATCCAGCCTGCGCGAAAACTCGCGGAACAGAAAATCACTGCGTTCCATCTATCGGGTTCTGCGGGAGAAGATGAACGATGCGACCGATATTACAGGATAGATTTCCACGCGGCCCATGAACATATCCACGGTGTAGAAGAACTTGGCCATGGAAGGCTCGGCGTTGTAGTTCCCGAAAGTGCCTATCGACCCAGCCGCAGGCCCGACATTGTCCAGACAGCAGAGGGTGCCCATTATGGCATTCCCGTCGTCGGAGCCGAAAGCAAGGCAGAGAAGGGTGGAAATGATGAATACGAGGAAGAAAACCGCAACATAGCGCACATGAGGCTCTACATCCTTGTCGCTGAGGGGCTTGCCGTTGAGCCTCACCTCAACAACGGAAGAAGGGCTTACGGTCATTTTCCTGTGCTGAGCCATGCTCTTGAACACCAGCAGCACGCGGTCGGACTTCAGTCCTCCGGTGGTGGAACCCGCCATGCCGCACTGCAGCCCGAGCACCATTATGAGCACACATGGGAAGAGAGGCCAGATGCTGTTGTCACTGATGCCGAAACCAGTGGTGGACGCATAGCTTAGCACCTGGAAACCGGCATCCACGAATGCCCAGCTCCACGACTCTATGATGCCTTTCGAATGAAGCACTATGGCAACTATCACAGACCCGCCCACCAGCATGGATGTGTAGAACTTGAAAACATCGTTGTTGAGTGGCTTCAGCGACCTGCTCACCAGCACTATGTAAAGCATGCCGAAATGCAGGGAACTGAGGTACATGAAGAGCATGGTCACCAGGGTTATCGGCAGCGAATGGAACGAGCCTATTGAATAGTTCCTGGTGCTGAATCCGCCTGTGGCGCATACGCTGAAAGCGTGGTTCACCGCATCGAAAGGCCCCATCCCGGCAAGGATATACGCGAGGAAAGCCACCGCGGTGAGCCCGAGATAGACCGAGGTGAAAATGTAAACCGTCTGGTTGGAGCGCGCGTGGTAAGAATCCTTCGACAGTGAGGAAAGTTCCATGTTGGTGAGCCTCAGTCGCATGGGGCTCGATGAAGGGATGATGAGAAGCAGGAACACCACTACTCCCAAACCTCCGATGAAATGCGTGGCGCTGCGCCAGAAAAGGAGGGCCTTCGGCAAGGCTTCTATGTCCTCGAGTATGCTCGCCCCTGTGGTGGTGTAGCCTGAAACGCTTTCGAACCAGGCGTTGATTACCGTGAAAGGGCCGCCCCAGAGCACATAGGGAAGCATCCCGAAGATGAACGAGAGCAGCCAGCTCAGCACGATGATGACATAGCCTTCCCGCATGGAAATGGCGGAAGTGTTGCGCACGAAGATGAAGGGGAAAACTCCGAAGATGAAGGTGAGCAGGAAACTGATGGAAAGCGGGGCCAGGGCCGTGTTGTCGGCAGGGTCGAAGATTGCTATGAGCAGCGCTATCAGCATGAACAGCGCGCTCACGAGCAAGGCATAGCCCACATTCCGGATTATGGTTTTCCAGTTCATCGGCCTTATTTGTTATCCCTTGACTTCATTGCGGAGATACGCTTGCGCAGTACCTTGTTTTCCTCCGTAAGGTCGCGGATGGCGGTGTTGAGCTCGCTCAGCTGGTCATCCCCTTCAAAGTTGTAATTGTAATTGCGCCCATAACTCCGATAGGCATTGAGCGAAGAAAGCATCCTGTAGATGGGATTGGCATAATTCGACTCCAGGAAGAACAGCAGCATCAGCACCAGAAGCAGCCCCACAAGGACGGCGACAAGGCCCGGGATGATGCTGCGGTAGAAAGCGTCTTCGAAGGTAACGGAGTTGTATGCAAGGTCTTCGTAAATGGCTTCAGAGAGGGAGTCGATGTCGCTGCGCAGACGGTTGTAGCGGGGCTGAAGCCTTTCGAAATACCAGGAACGGGTGTCGATGAAATCCGACTGCAGCACATCTTCAAGTTCGAACGAAGTGAGCATGTACGCTGCGTAGGCATACTGCACCGAGTCGGCAAGATGCGCGAGCGCGGGAGTCGCCGCAGATGCCCGCAGGCTGTCGCAGCGGGAGGTGAAGGCAAGTTCGTCGAAGGCAGGACGGGCGATGGAAGTTTCGTCGCCGATTACGGCAAGCACGCTGAGATTGTATTCGTTGGCCTGGTCGGAGAGCCGCTGGGCGGTGTTGATGCTCTTTACATTTCCGGCAATCATGTCGGAAACATAAGTGCTCATCCGCCCGTATTCCAGCACCGAAATCAGACTTGAGATGAGCAGCACCAGCGCGATGGAGCTCAGGCTCAGGTATAATTTGGCTTTCAACGACAATCTCTTGTTCTTCATTTTTTAAAATATTTTAAAAAACTTTACAAAAGTAGCAATATTTTCGTAATTTTGTAAGTATTCGAACACTCAGCTATGACCACGGCACAAAAAGGTATAATTGATATTTGCATCCGCAATGGTGACTGCAGCATAGCCGACTTCAGCAAGGAGCTGTCGGTAAGCGTGCCCACGGTAACCAAGGTCGTTTCCGAACTTATTGCCGACGGATACCTCGAAGAAAAAGGGAAAGTCGGCACCAGCGGAGGCCGGAGACCGAACACCTACGGCCTGAATCCCGACGCGGGCTATTTTCTCGGCATCGATGTCGCAAGGCAGCATTTCCACATTGCCATCGCCGATTTCAAGGGCGAGGTGAAGTTCTTCATCCAGGACATTGAATTCGTGCTTGAAGCGAGCGCCGAATCGTTCCGAGGCATGTGCCTCAAAATAAAAGAAGTGGTCAACGCATCCGACATCCCCTGGAACAAGGTCCTAGGCGTGGGGCTCAGCCTCTCCGGAAGGGTGAATCCGGAAAAGGGATTCAGCCTTTCCTATTTCGTGAGCGACGACCTTCCCCTCAAAGACATCTTCCAGCGTGAGCTGGGAGCACCGGTGAGCATAGAAAACGACTCCCGGGCAATGACCTACGGCGAGTATATGGGCATGGGCCGGGCTTCGGACCGGGATATGCTTTTCATCAACCTCAGCTGGGGCCTCGGAATGGGCATGATTCTCGACGGAAATCTCTATTACGGAAAATCGGGCTTCTCCGGCGAATTCGGGCACTTCCCTCTCCTGGACAACAATGTCATGTGCCGCTGCGGAAAGATAGGCTGCCTGGAAACCGGCGCTTCGGGCTCCGCACTCACCCACTGGATTACGGGCAAGCTCAAGGAAGGACGGCGCTCGTCGCTCTCCGCCATTTACAAGAAGAACGGCGAAATCACACTCCAGAATGTGCTCGACGCCGTGGAGGATGAGGATGTCCTTGCAATCGAAGGGATAGGCGCCATGGGCGAAACCCTCGGCAGGGGCATTGCGGGGCTCATCAACATCTTCAACCCCGGGCTCGTGATTATAGGGGGCAGGCTCATAGTTGGGCGCGACTACCTGATGCTTCCCATACGCACCGCAGTCAACAAGCTGTCGCTCAGCAAGGTTAGCGCCGACACCAAAATCCGTTTCTCCACGCTCGGACGGAGTGCCGCAGCCATAGGCGACTGCCTTCTTTCCCGCGCCAAATTCCTAAACCAGATTTCATAATTCAAAGATATGCATAAAGGTATTTTTCTCTTCGTCTGCCTGGGTTTTCTCTGTGCAGGTGCATCCGCACAACCTAAACTCGCAGCCGACAACATTCCCCAGATAGTCAAAGCCATGACTCCCGAAGAAAAGGCCGACCTGGTCGTGGGAGTCGATTTTGCCAGAAATTCCGAAATGAACTGGGTGCTCCCCGGAACGGGCGGCGTGACCTGCGCAATCCCCCGTCTCGGAATTCCCGCCATAGTGATGATGGACGGCCCCACCGGAGTGAGGCTCGACACGAAAGTTCGCACATCCTTCCCCACCGGGCTGCTCACTTCCGCCAGCTGGAACAGGCAAAGCGCATACAGCATCGGGGAAGCCATAGGAGAAGAATCCCTTGAGGTTGGCAATGATGTCATCCTCGCCCCCGGCATGAACCTGCTGCGCAACCCGCTCAACGGGCGCAATTTCGAGTATTTTTCCGAAGACCCCGTGCTCAGCGGGCACATTGCCGCCGCCTATGTCAACTGCGTGCAGTCGAAGGGGGTAGGCACCTCGGCCAAGCATTTTGCCGCGAACAACCAGGAAACCAATCGCCTGGACGGGGATTCGCGCCTGGATACGAGGACGCTCCGCGAACTCTATGTCAAAGGTTTCGAGATTGCCCTTCTCAACTCCTCCCCATGGACCATCATGGCCTCGTACAACTACCTGAACGGAGAATATACCCAGGAAAGCCGGGGCCTGCTCACCGACATCCTGCGCGGGGATTTCGGATATAAGGGCATGGTGGTTACCGACTGGACGGGCAGGCGAAACACGCCCAAACAGATTCATGCAGGCTCCGACCTCTTCATGGGAGGCTCCCCTTCCCAGACAAAGCACATCCTTGAAAGTCTCGACGACGGCAGCCTGAGCATGAAGGATCTCGACCTTGCTGTAACCAGGGTTCTCGAGCTGATAGTCAAGACTCCTTCATTCAAGGGGAACGACGCCATGTCCGGAGAGGACCATGACGCTGCTCACCGCAAGGTTGCACGCGAGGTTGCAGGCGAAGGAATGGTGCTGCTGCGAAACAACGGCACCCTGCCCATGGCTCCATGCAGACTGTCCGTATTCGGAGTCCATTCCTATGATTATATAATAGGTGGCAACGGCGCAGCCTGGGTGAACAGCGAAGGCAATGTTTCGTTCGACCAGGGGCTTGAGAACGCCGGTTTCGGCATCGACTCCGAACTGCGGCAGTTCTACTCCAGTTACGCGGCATATTCACGCAAAGATTTGGAAATCAACCATAAAGTCAATGTCCATGTAGGCAGGCCCACAAGACCGGAGCCGGAAATCACCCAGAGCCTGATAAAAGAGTGTGCAAAACGCAGCGACGCCGCAGTCATCACCCTCGGCAGGACTTCAGGCGAAGCCCGCGACCGCATCCTCACGGAGGATTTTCTGCTGAATGAGAATGAAAGGAACCTGCTTGAAACAGTATGCGAGACCTTCCAGGCCCAGGGCAAAAAAGTAATCGTGGTGCTGAATATCTGCGGCCCTGTCGAAACCGCATCCTGGTCCTACCTTCCCGACGCCATCATCTGCGCATGGCTGCCCGGGGAAGAAGGCGGAAATGCCCTCGCCGACATTGTTTCAGGAAAAGTGAACCCCTCCGGCAGGCTTCCCATGACCTTCCCCCTGGATTATTTCGACACTCCCGGCGCCGAGGACTTCCCTTATGATTTCCGCAGCAACAGGGCAAACGAGAGCGTGGTGCATCCCGAACGCAGGGGCATAGCGCTGAAAAATGTCGCCTACACCGACTATACCGAAGGCATTTATGTGGGATACAGGCACTTCTGCACCATGGGCAAGCCCGTGGCCTATCCTTTCGGATATGGTTTGAGTTACACCACCTTCGAATATTCGGCTCCAACTGTTAAAGTCAAGGGCGATGCCATTACCGCAACCGTCACCGTCACCAACACGGGCAGCGTGGCAGGGAAAGAAGCTGTCGGCCTTTACATCGCAGCACCTCTTGGAAGCTTTGCCGACAAGCCTTCAGTCGAACTGCGCGAATTCGGAAAGACCGGCCTTCTTCAGCCCGGGCAGAGCGAAACCCTCACATTCAGCGTACCCCTGCGCCAGCTGGCATCGTTCAATTCCTCAAAATCACGCTGGGAAACCGCCCGCGGAAACTATACCGCTTATTTCGGGGCCGATGCTACTTCGCCCAAGGCCGAAACGAAGTTCAAAGTGGGCTCGGCGCGCAACTACCCCGTTTCAAGGGCATGCGAACCCGCCGGGAAGGATTTTACCGTCCTCACCTACAATGTGGGAGCGCTCAGCAAATTCAGCGGGGATTCTTCCGACGATGTGACTGCCGTCATCAAGGCATGTGATGCAAGCATAGTGGGGCTCAACGAACTCGACAGCTGCAACCGCAGGCACAATGTATTCCAGCTGAAGGAGCTCGCCTCAAAACTTGGAGGATGGAACTATCATTTCGCTTCGGCCTTCCCTTTTGCAGAAGGGGCTTACGGCAATGGGATTCTCTCACGGGAGCCCATCCTCCATACCTGGAGCATCACCCTTCCGCAGATGTCGGGATACGAACAGCGCAGCGTAGCCGTTATCGAAACCAAAGACTGCATCTTCGCTTCCACCCACCTCGATGTCGGCAACGAAGACGCCCGCGTTGCCCAGGCAGCGATTATCAACGAGTGGTTTACGAAGCATTTTTCTGCTTGCCGTAAACCCGTATTCCTTGCAGGCGACATGAACGCTGCTCCCGACAGCCCCGCCATAGCCGAACTCTCCAAAAGCTGGCAGCTTCTCAGCCGGACCGAAAGGAGTTACCCTTCCACTTCGCCCAAGAAGTGCATCGACTATGTTTTCGAGCTGAAAAGTGCAGCCCACATCAATTGCATCGACAGCGGCACCATCCAGACCGTCACTACCCGCACCGCCTCCGACCACCTGCCGGTTTTTGCGAAACTGCGTTAGCGCCGTAAATAGGGCTGTTTCCTGCTTTCTGCCGGAGGTGGTCCAGTAATGATACCGACCTCCGGCAATCAATGTTGCACCGGCTCCCGTCAGAGGCAATCTCCAGAAATACCGTGGAACCTCGATATAGTCGGCCAGTTCATCATCGTATTCCGCCCCATGTTTCTATTTGCCAACATTGATTCGGATGCCGCTTGACAGCGAGAACATCACCGGATTGTCTGAGCGATATGTCTGCAGTACATGGCTATCCGACGGTATTGTCCAGCTGATTTCCGGCTCCACATATAGTCCAATCCGTTTCGTGAGGTTTAACTGTATTCCACCAGCGCCAAGCAGGGAGAATCCTAAGCCGTCCTTCGCTATCCGTTCCCCGTCAAGAGTCGCACCCAGACAGTAGTCTGCTTCAAATCCTCCTCCGAGATAGACATCCAGCCTTTTATCCGAAGCGAGAGTCCAGTCCAGGCGCACCGGAATCCCTAGATAATGCGCAAGTTGCGTCTTCTTTCCCGACAGGGTATAAGTGAATATGGAAGAATACAAGCAGTACTCAAGTCCGCTTGTAAGATTCAGCCTGCCGCTTAGAGGAACCCTCGCAGATACCCCGATACGAAGAGGTAAATTGAGCGTGTATTCCCCGGCAGGCTCATCCGCTGACAAGTCGGAATTTGTAAAATTTAGCGGAGGAAGAAGGGCTTGACCGCTAATAACAATTGTTTCAAAATACATATCTTATACTTTTCATTTGATTTCAAACGATTTCTTTTGTCGTCTTAAGATAAATTGCTAAATTTGTTCGTCATCCGGTGGATTGGAGCCGGATGACGACATACTGACATACAGCGTTAGCTATTTGTTCAATCCGGATTGAAACCTAGGAAATTTCAATAGAATTTGAGGATAGAGAACAAGTACTAACGCCCGCATACTACCTACGCGGGCGTTACTTGTTTCCTCAATGGTTTTCCTAGGACCACAATCAGAGCAAGTTTCGCTCGCGTATTGTTGTTTATTGTGTATTGAGTAAAAGTGTATTTGAGTAATACTTTACAAGCGATGAAATCTATATTAATGATTGGACTTTTAGAGGTCAGTATTTTCTTAATACCTGGCGCAATAATTTATTTCCTTATTAATAAAAATTTTAAAATGGACAAAAAATTAAAACAGTTGCTTAAGGGTAGAACCGCAGAGCAACAAGAGGTAATCAAGTATTTTTACAGCGATGGAGGATGCCTCTCTAAAAACATCTCCGATTCTGAGTATGAAGAGAAAGTAATGGCCAAGGTCAAAAGCATGAACTTCAAGCAAAAAGCCCTTGATAAACTTGGAATTGATGAGTCTCAAGTTAATGAAGTTGAGCCGATTCACTTCGAGGGCTGGAAGTTTGATGAGAAAAAAGGTTATATCAAGTATGGTAAGGACAAGGTATGGAGGAGTTCAATTTACCAGATAACCTGGATTTTCTGCTCATCAGAACAGGTATATGTATATCAATATACTTTTAATATGGATGAAGATGGGAAGAAGGAACAGACAGAAGAGTACTTCTATAAAGACATTACCAATTTTTCTTCTTCTAGCAGTACGGTTGAAAAGGAAGATGTGCTGATAAAGACAAATTGCAAGGGAGAATCAGAATATGGTAGGCGAACAGTGGATACTGACCTATTCAAAATTACAGTCCCTGGTGATAAACTCGAATGCTCTATGGTATCGAATGATTATACTGAAGGTGCAATTCAAGGATTGAAAGCAAAACTTCGCGAGAAAAAGAACCTTTAATATTTTTCTTTTGATGATTCATAAATGGGAAGATGAGCCAACTCCATTTATTCAAGAAATTGCTAGAGCCTATTCCGAAGATCGAGTTTTATATAGGCCGGAAATAACATATAAAAAGTTCTTGATAAAATGGTTTTCAATTTTGATTTTCGCAGCATTAATCGCTGTCTCGTTTGCTTTTTCAATATCAATAATTGAAAGTTGGCTTCATCATCCCATTTGTGGTTTTTTGACGAGCGCTTCAATATCCATTGCTATTGAATTAATATTGATTCTTAGGCATTGTACAATTGACATAATAAAATTATATCAGCACTACGCACCAGAAAATGTACGGAGAAGATGCATATTGATGCCTTCTTGTTCTGAATTCGCCATAATCGCCATACGAAAATATGGCCTAATATTCGGTTCCTTTCTTACACTATACCGTCTCAATCATAGATGCAAAGGAACAATCCATAGAATTGAATATCCTTAAACTCCTCATAATATTATGGGCTTATTTAACAATAGAAACGAAAATGAATCCGCTTATGTAGGCGGAAAGAAGCATTGGGTTGACATCATCAAAAATTCTGGAGATGGAGACTTGCTTATCTGGCGTCAGCCGGAAGAAGATTTCAACACAAATTCTACTTTGATTGTAATGCCAGGAGAAGAGGCCATCTTCGTCAAAGGAGGAGTTATCGAACAGACTTTCACTAACGGAACATATAAACTTGAGACACAGAATTATCCTTTCATCAGCAGACTGAGAAATGCGTTTTCCGGCGGAGTCAGCACATTCAACTGCGTTGTGTATTTCGTAAAAACTACTCATAGTCAGGAAATTGATTGGGGCACAATGTCGCCTATTCAGTACTTTGATGACACTTTTGGAAATCTCAATGTTAAATCATATGGCGCTTTCAAGGTTCATATCAACAATCCGTCAAAGTTCCTCACGAAACTTATTGGTAACAATGTTGACTTTGAAACGCAGCAAGGATTGAAGAAGTATTTCGCCAATGAATTCCAGATGCACATTGTCAACTCATTGAGCCAGACATTGGACAATCTTAAGGCATCTGGGAAAGTTATTTTCGAGACAGTCAGGAACACTGTCGAAATTGCATCTGCCATTGAACCTCATATTGCGGAGATCATCGCGGCTTACGGACTTTCATTGGATGCATTTTCTGTTGCTTCTTGCAAGGCAGTTTCTGATGATCCTGAAATCCAGAAGATGATAACCGACAGAGCAAGGATGAATTATCTCGGACAGAACTGGGCAGCTCAACAGCAGGTGGATATTCTTAAGAATATGTCTAACAATCCAGGGGCCGGTGGAATTGCAGCCATGGGTGCTGGTATGGGAATGGGCTTTGCCTCAGGTGGCGTATTAGGCAATATGGCGCAGCAAACAATGCAGGGTCAGACTATTGCAAATCCTACTACTGTAGCTAATCCTACGATGGAGAAACTTAAGCAGTTGAAAGAAATGCTTGATATGGGGTTGATATCCCAGGCTGATTTTGATGCGAAGAAGAGTGAAATTTTAAGTCAAATGTAAATTATGAAACGCAAGAATATTCTCTGGTACGCGCTTGACTCGATATTCGTCATTGTATTTCTTGTATTTTTCTTTACCCTCTCAGGCACCATCAACAACACTGCTGTATGGATTGCATTCGGGGCCATATTATTGTCATATGCATTACTGATAGGGACTCCGTTCCTTGTCCGTAAGGGTTCGGCATCTACAAATTATCGCAGACCGCTTTTCGTTGTATCTTCGGCGTATTTTGGTATTACATTCCTTGTCGGAATTATTGTTATCATTGCAAAGCCCGAAGCATATACGGCAACATTGCTGATTAATGTTGCACTCTTTGGCATATATGGAATTTTCCTGCTTATTAATCTTCTTGCCAACGAGCATACTGCGGAGCAGGAGGAGCAAAGAGAAGCTGAACTTAAGTATGTAAAAGAAGCTGCAGTTGCAATTAAATCTTTGATTGACACTCCTAAGGACAAAAGCCTGAGTAAGAAAATCGAAGAAGCATATGACCTCATCTCTACCAGTCCTGCGAAATCAAGTCCTAATGTTAAATCATTGGAGGAAAGTATTATACAAGAAATCAGTGATTTGATGGATCTTGACCCTGATACTCAAACTGTAGAAATGCTCAAATCAGTTGAGATGATCATATCTATGGCAACAAAGAGGAATACGAAACTCCAACTTGAGAACAAGAATTGATTATGGATGTACAAAATATTGAATTAGAATGCCCGGGCTGTGGTAGGCCGGTCACAATTGGTCAAAAGGAATGCTCTTGTGGAAGGCCGATAGTAATATCGACTTTCTCCAGTGTTTCGCAGATGCCTCTGCCAGAACTAAACAAATATGCAAAAACCTACCAAAGAGCTTTGACAGAGCATCCGGATAATCCTGAATTGAATAGCTCCGTTGGAATGTGCTACCTTAAGTTGAAAATGTATGACAAAGCTTTTGAAGCATTCGAAAAAGCCATTGAAGACAATTTCGACAATCCTGAAACATATTTCTATGCCGCAATTTCTCTTCTCGCAGGTCAAAAGGCTTTCTTGACGCCTCGCCCGAAAATTGATAAGATTGAAGAACTTCTGAATGCGGCAACAATGATAGAACCGCGTGGAGTGTTCTATTTGTTTTGGTCATACATAAAGCAGGACTATTTCAAACGCAAGTTCCTCAGAACGAGTCCTGACTATGTTCAGATGCTCTCACAAGCGCAAGATTGCGGATATTCTGAAGTAGATAGAACCAATCTTTTCTCTTTGCTCGGTGTTGAATGTCCTTCCGCGCTACTATGATAAAAATATATTTTACACAATAGCCATTGCTGTTCCGCTTTTATCTTCCTGTGGGTCAAAATCATTGGATAATTATACGCCAATTATTGAGGACACCATCTGAGGAGAATTGGCTACTGCCAACTTCATTTACAATGGCGCAAATTCCACCATTGACAATGGATTGTCAATCTTAGGCTCACTTTTGGACCATTTGGGGTATTCGCGTCCGGCAATCAATGTTGCACCGGCCCCTGTCAGAGGCAATCTTGTTCAGCCCACGGTTGTACTGGAGGACCTATTGTGCTATGAATTAGAGGAGTATTCTTGCAGATTAATTTTTGATGCCCTTGCCTTACTTCCCGCTGTACCTTCCGGCAAACAGAATCGCGCCAGTGCTTTTTTCCGTAATAAGATAAAGGAAAGGATGGTCAGCATGGAATATGACATCTGGACCGGGGGATGTAGGCATGCCAAATCCCGCGTGCGAAACGACTGCGGCTTCCGTTCCCTCTTCATCGACCTTGATAATGGCATCCTGCTGCACATAATCCAGATAGAGGGGAACATCGGAGAGGGCGGAGAAATCGGCCTTCTTTTTGTCGAAAGCGAGAGGCATACCCATGTCAGCAAGAAAATCATTGAGTTTCAGCCCGAAGGAAGTCTCGAACCTGGGAAGCCATAAATCCACATCACAGGTGTACATCCCGCTGCGAACATCATCCCATCCGCTTTCCCTCAGCGACGCTATCACATCGGTCACTTTATATCCGGTTTTCGGAAGCATAACTACCATTGAGAATGCCGTGTTGCCATAGGACATGCTCACAGCCTGGAAAACTTCATTTTCCGTATATCCATGAACCTCGTTCTGCTTCATCATCTTGACTTTGGCCTTGTTCCCGGATTCATCGGTGAAAGTTTC
>JAFUGJ010000099.1 GCA_017469425.1 Bacteroidales bacterium | reverse complement strand
GCTGGCGGCTCATATAAGGGAAAGGCATCCCAAGCTTGAAATCGCCCTTTATTCGGGCCGGGAAGAAGTGGAGCCTGCTGTCTGGGAGGCTTTCGATTATGTGAAAGTCGGCCCTTTCCGCCCCGAATGCGGCCCTCTCAACGAGCGCACGACCAACCAGAGGCTCTATCATCATCGCGAAGACATTACCTCCCGCTTCTGGCGGAAGGGGATAGACCCCAACTTGGCTTAGTTTTTACAGCAGTTCAGTGAGGCCTTCGGTTATCCGCCGGAGGCCGTCGCGCATGGTGGCGGAGGGGCAGGCGAGGTTGATGCGTATGCAGTTGGGGCCGCCGTAGATGGCGCCGTCATTTATGCGTACCTGGTGGCTCTGCAGCAGATGCCGCGCGACTTGCTTTCCGGTGAGCGGGCTGCAGTCGACCCAAAGAAGGTAGGTAGCTTCGAGTTCGGGAACGCGAAGGGCGGGGAAGAGCTCGGCGAAGCGGTCGCGCAGCATGAGGAAGTTGTCGTGCACGAGCGCATTCATCTGCGAAAGCCAGGCGGCGCCTTCGTCACTGTAGGCGGCCTGCAGGGCCACGATGCCGAGCTGGTTCACATCGCAGTGCTCCCAGATGTTGATGACGCGGTCCATACGGGCGCGGAAATCGGCATTGGCGCTGATGATGTTTGCAATCTGCAGTCCTGCCAGGTTGAATCCTTTGGTGGGGGATACCATGCTGATGGAATTTTCTGCGAATTCGGCAGAAATGGATGCGAATGGAGTGTACCTGCATCCCGGTGAGACGATTTCGCAGTGGATTTCGTCGGCAATCACGGTGACATTGTTCCGCAGGCAGATTTCGCCGAGGCGTTCCAGCTCGGGGCGGGTCCAGCAGCTGCCGGAAGGGTTGTGGGGGTTGCAGAGCAGGAAAGCCTTGGCGGCGGGGTCGGCGCAGCGGCGCTCGATGTCATCCCAGTCCATTTCGTAGCGGCGCTTTTCCCCGTTCCAGAGCAGGCGGCTTTCGGAGGCGATGCATTCCTGGTTGCGTATGTTGCTGAAGAAGCAGTTGTATGCGGGCACTGCCACGACCACCTTGTCGCCTGGGGAGGTGAGGGCTTTTATGGCTATGGATGTGGCGGGCACTATCCCCTGAACGGGCATGATTTGTTCCCGGCTTATTTCCCATCCGTGCCTTGTGCCGAACCAGCGGATGACGCTTTCGTAGTAGGAGTCGGGTACGAGGGTGTAGCCGAAAACCTGTTTGGCGATGCGTTCCTGGAGGGCATTTATGATGCAGGGAGCGGCGGGGAAGTCCATTTCGGCAACCCACATGGGGATGACGCCGGGCTCGCAGCTGTCCCATTTTACGGAGTTGGTGCCGGTGGGTTTGGCGGCAGATGTGAAATCGTAGGTATTCATGCAAATTGTTTTTTCATCCAGCGTTCACCCCGGATGCGGAAGAAGAAGATAAGACCCCGTACATTGAGCTCGATGCACATGGCAATCCAGTATCCTGCAAGGCCGAATCTTGGCGTGAGCAGAAGGGCGAGGCCGATGCGCACCACCCACATGCTGCAGAAGTTGTAGAGCATGGGCACGAGGGTGTCGCCTGCGCCGAGGCAGGAGCCGTGCCCGATGATGGAAACGGCATACAGGGTTTCGGCAAAGGCTTCGATGCGGAGCACCTTCACGCCGAGGGCGATGACTTCGGGGTCGTTGGTGAGCACCCCCATCATCTGCGGGGCGAAGATATACATCAGTATGCCGAGCACGGTCATCAGGAAGGAGGCAAGCCCCATGGTGATGAAGGCGAACTGCTTGGCGAGGTGTTTCCTGCGGGCTCCTATGCTCTGTCCTACCAGGGTGGTGGCGGCTTCGCTGAGCCCGTACCCCGGCATGTAGCAGAAACTTTCCGCGGTGATGGCGAAGGAGTTGGCAGCGATGGCTATTGTTCCGAGCGGGGCCACTATGACGGTGCTCATGATGTAGGCGCCGCGCATGATGATGTTCTGCAGCCACATCGGACCGCTGATGTTGAATGCGGCGCGGAGCGACTTCCTGTCAGGAATCCAGGTGCTGCTGTCCTGCAGGATGTTGAGTTCGGGCGATTTGCAAAGCAGATACCACAGGGCGAACAGGTGGGTTATCAGCGTGGCGAGCCCCGTGCCGAGGGCGGCTCCTTTCACTCCGAGCCCGAGCACATAGATAAAGAGGTAGTTGAAGCCTACATCCAACACGCAGGCGGCTATCTCCACAATGCTCGGAATCTTCATGTTGCCGCTGGCCTGCAGCATGGAGCATGTGGTGATGGCAAGCTGGAGTATGGGAAGGAACGCGCAGAATATGGCAAAATATGCGCTTGCATCGGCGCAGATGGCATCTTCTCCGCCCAGCCAGTGGGGAAGATAGGGGCTGATGGCAAGCCCGGTGAGGGCGAGCACCAGGCTGAAGGCGAGCACGCTGGTAAATCCCTTGCGCATGACCTCCCGGGCCTTTGCAAAATTGCGCGAGCCGATAAGCTGTGCCACCTGCACGGAAAAGCCTGAAGAGTTGGCTCCACAGAAACCGGCGAAAATCCAGGTGCTGGTGGCAACGATGCCTATGGAGGCCGCCTGGGTGGAGCCGAGACGCCCGACCATGCCGGCATCGATGTATTCCATGACTATCTGCGACAACTGGGCGAGGATGGCGGGCAGTCCCAGCATCCAGGCGAGTTTGAGCTGTTCGGAGCGGCGCAGGTCCTGCCCGCCGCGCACCTTGTCGAGAAGCTGATTTTTGCTCAGTGCAGACATAGGCTGCGAAGATAGCAATAATTCCCGAAATTATTTGCGGTATTCGCTGGGAGTCTGTCCGGTGTGCGACTTGAAAAATTTGTAGAAAACCGATGAATTGGGGAAGTTGAGCCTGTACACTATCTCCTTGATGGGCATGTCGGAGTATTTAAGCATGTTCTTGGCCTCTACGATAACGAAAGAATCTATCCATTCCGGGCCGGACTGTCCGCTCACGGTTTTTATAAGTTTGGAAAGATATTTGGGGGTAAGGCAAAGCTTCTCGGCGTAGAAGGCCATGCCCCGTTCGCGGCTGTGATACTTTGCAACCAGCTTCAGGAACGACTCGAATACGAGTTTCGCCCGCGTGGAAGAAGGAGCCGCCTCGACCTGATGCCGCGGAGCGCTCTCAATCTGGTTTTTCCATACCGCACCCGCGTAGTAGAGGGCAGACGACACAAGGTCGCGCAGCGCCGCTTGCTCTATACCCGGAAGTTTCTGTGCCACAAGGGTCTGCACGAGTTCGAAGTAGCTGCGGAAGACCGCCCTCTGTTCTTCATTGATGCGGAAGCAGGGGTTGCTGAGAATGGCTATGCTCTCGTCGAAAAGTCGGGCGAAATCGACCCTTGAACCGGAGATGAATTCGTCGGATGCGGCGATTACCATGAAATGCAGTCTGCTGGTTGCAGAGCCGAGTTTGTGGATGCGGGAAATGTTGCCCGGCACATTGATGACTACGGTGTTGGCCGAAATCTCATAGCGGTTGAGGTTGATTTCTGCGGTGAGTTCCCCTTCGAGGCAGAAGATGGCCATGTAGCCATTGACGCGGCAAGGCTCCTTCAGCGTGTCGAGCCCTTCTTTGTAATAGACTTCCGAGATGAAAAAATCTTCTGACAAATCGTCACTTGCCGCCGACGGGAAATGTTTCCGCAGTTCGCGGATGCTGATTTCGTGGAGAGTTGGATTGTTCATATCGCCTAAAAAGACATCAAAATCTGTGCAAAAATGTAAATTTGAAGAATAATTCGACCAAAAAGAAACAAGTGCGCCCCAAATGGTTTTCGTTAGACGGCGGAAAAGGCAGCAAATTTGCATCATTATACGGACCGAAAGAAATAAACAGGACTACGATATGAAGAAATTACTGATTGTGGCGGCCACCCTGCTTCCCCTGCTCGCAAATGCGCAGCAGACCCTCTCGCTTGACGAGTGCAGGCAGATGGCAATCACCGCAAACAAGAATCTTGAGCAGCAGCGCGCCAAGCTCGAAATGGCCGGTTACGACCGCAAGATTGCTGCCGCCAACTATTTCCCGAAAATCAGCGCGACAGCTACTTACCAGCGCACCGGCGGTGGATTCTCTCTAATTGACGACAGGAACCTCCCTCAGTTCGCGCAGGCGGGCGCCGCAGTGCAGGGCATATATGATGCAGGAGTGCAGCAGCTGATGCAATATGTGGGGTCCAATCCCAACCTTGCCGCCCTGGTGGCTTCGAACCCGGAAGCCCAGGCGTTGATAGCGCAGCTCAGCACGGCCGATGTGGGAAGCGCCATCTCGCAGGTGGGAGCCAAGGTTGACGGCGCCATCGATGAGGCCATCCATCCCGATGTCAAGAACCTGTACCTTGGGGTAATCAGCGTGCAGCAGCCCCTTTTCGTCGGCGGCAAGATAGTGGCATCGAACAAGATGGCAAAATATGCCGAAGAACTTGCCCGGCTCGAATATGAGGGCGACTACGACGCAACGCTCGTGGAGGTGGATGAAGCATATTGGCAGGTGGTATCGGTGGCAAACAAGCTGAAACTCGCGGAGAGCTACAGCGCTTTGCTGAAGAACATGCTCGGCAATGTGGAACTTTCCGTAAAGGAAGGGGTCGCCACCGAGGCTGATGCCCTCACCGTGAGGGTCAAGAGCAATGAAGCCGACCTTACTCTCACCCGCGCCCGCAACGGACTGGTGCTTGCAAAGATGCTGCTCTGCAAGCAGACGGGGCTCCCGCTCGACAGCGAAATCACCCTTGTGGATGAAGAACTCGATGCCATCCCCATTCCCGAGGACGAACCCGAAAAGAGTCTGGAGGAAGTGCTTGCGTCGCGGAGCGAAACCCGCCGTCTTGACCTTGCGGGGAAAATCTACGACCAGAAAGTGAATGTGGCCAGGGCCGACATGCTCCCCACCATCGCACTCACCGCAAATTATGCATTCACCAATCCCACTTTCAACCACGGATTCGAAAATGAGTTCGGGCGCAACTGGGCTGCCGGAGTGCTGGTGAGCGTGCCCATCTTCCACGGCACGGAAGCCTTGCAGAAAACCCGCAAGGCAAAGGCTGAGGCGCGGATTTACCGGAGCAAGTACGAAGATGCCGGCCACCTCATCGAAATGCAGGTGACGCAGCTCCGCCAGCAGGGCAGGGAAGCCCGCGAACGCCTCGCAATGAGCGAAGCGAATCTTGGCAGCGCCGAGGAGAACCTGCGCACGGCAACCTTGGGCTTCGAAGCCGGAGTGGTGGATGCGAACACGGCTCTCGCCGCACATACAGCCTGGCTGCAGGCCCATTCCGCCTGCATCGACGCCGGCATCGAGCTTCAGCTCAACAATTCCAGGATGAAAGCTGCCCTGGGAAACTATACTTACGAAACAGAAAATGAATAAGATATGGAAAAGAAAAAGAACTACAACCTGATTATAGGCATCAGCGCCCTCGTGGCCATAGTGCTGGTCATTTCCGTGGTAGGATACCTCGTGAGCAAACCCCGCACCCATGTGATTCAGGGCGAGACGGAAGCTACCGAGTACCGCATTTCCTGCATGGTTCCAGGGCATGTTACGGAACTTTATTTCCGTGAGGGGCAGAGCGTTGCCAAAGGCGATACCGTGGCATTCATCGACTCTCCGCAGGTGAGGGCGAAGCTCGCCCAGGCCCAGGCCGCCCGAAGCGCAGCCCAGGCCCAGAGCACAAAGGCACGGAACGGGGCGCAGGAGGAGCAGATAGCCGGTGCATACCAGCTCTGGCAGCAGGCCCTTGTGCAGGAGGATGTGATGCGCAAAAGTTTCGAGCGCGTGAAGACCCTCTACGAGCAGAAGGTGATAGCCGCCCAGAAATACGACGAAACCAAGGCTAAATACGATGCCGCAGTGGCTCAGGCAAAGGCTGCCAAGAGCCAGTACGACATGGCGGTGAAAGGCGCCCGCGAGGAGGACAAGGCGGCTGCCCAGGCCCTTGTGCGTCAGGCTGAAGGCGCCATCCAGGAGGTGGACTCCTACCTGAAGGAACTCTATCTGGTGTCGCCTGCCGACGGCATCATCTCCAATGTGTATCCCAAGCAGGGAGAACTCGTAGGCCAGGGCTCCCCGGTGATGACGGTTACCGACCTCTCTGACATCTGGTTCACATTCAACATCCGTGAAGACCAGCTGCATTCCATGAATGTGGGCGACGAGCTCACCGTGAGCATCCCCGCACTTGACGGCGCGACGGTGCGCGCAACGGTGAACTACATGGCCGTCCGCGAGTCCTACGCCACCTGGAAGGCTACCAAGGAGAGCGACAGTTTCGACGCCCGCACTTTCGAGGTCCGTGCGGTTCCCGCAGAATCTCTCGAGGGGCTGCGTCCCGGCATGACGGCATTAGTGGTAAAGTGATATGACCTTTCCGCAGAAACTGTTGAGCGTATCGCGGCGCGAACTGAGGATTTGGGTCCGCAGGCCCATCTACATCCTTGGCTCCGTTTTCGTGATGCTCTTCTGCACCGTCTTCTATCTCAGCTTCCTGAAAGACGGCGTGCCCTCCGATGTGCCCATCGCGGTAGTTGACCTGGACGACAGCAGCCTCTCCCGCAACTTCTGCCAGCAGCTCGACGCTACTCAGCTCGGCAAGGTGGTGCACTACGCCAGCTTCTCCGAGGCAAGGGCCGCCATGCAAGGGGGTAAAGTCACCTCCGTGTGCGTGATTCCGGAAGGTTTCAACCGCGATGTGCAGGCTCAGAGACAGCCTCGCATCAGCTTCTATGTCAATGGATTGTATTTCCTCGGCGGGTCGCTTGCGTGGAAGGACCTTCTCACTATGATTAACCTCACCAACGGTGCTGTGCAGAGGCAGGTGCTCCAGATGAAAGGCTACGACTCCAACCAGATAATGGGGCTGCTCCGTCCGGTGGATGTGGATGTGCACCAGATTGGCAACGCCACCATGAACTACGGAGCGTATCTTGCCAACATGATGCTTCCCGCAATGCTGCAGATGGTGATAATCATCGTGCTTATTTACTCCCTCGGCTCGGAACTCAAATACGGCACCGGAAGGCATCTGCTTCACTCGGTGGACGGCGACATCTTTGCCGCAGTGATGGGAAAGACCATTCCCTATACCCTGCTTTTCACCGGGATAGGCTGGACCATGGAAGTGATACTCTACAAATGGATGCACTTCCCGCTGGCGGGGCGTCTGGGCGAGATGCTTCTTGCATGCCTGCTGCTGGTGATGGCCTGCGAAGCGGTGGCAATCCTTATCATAGGCATGGTGCCGGTGTGCCGCTTCGCCCTCAGCATCGGTGCGCTCTACAGCGTGCTCGGGCTTTCGCTTACCGGCTTCACCCTGCCTGTCGAGGCCATGCCCCTGGGGCTGCGCGGACTCACCATGATGTATCCCCTGCGATACTATTACCAGATGTATGTGCAGGTGGGCATCTTCGGCACCGGCTTCGGCGAGTGGTATCTCTATGTCGCGGGCATGCTCGTGTTCCTCTTCCTTCCCATGCTGGTGTACGGAAGGCTGCATCATGCCTATGAATATCTCGACTACGAAAGGAACTGATTCATGAAAAACGGATACATACGCGGGTGGTTTTCGGATGTGCTGCACATCTTCAACATGGAACTCCGGCAGATTCTGCACGACGGGGGAGTGATGATTATCTTCATCGCCGCCGGGTTCTTCTATCCCATCCTGTACAATATTGTTTACAAAAACGGCATCCTGGAGGATACCCCCATTGCCGTGGTGGACTATGCCGACTGCAGCGACTCCCGCCGCATGATACGCGAGATGGACGCTACGCGCGAGATTGAAATCGCTTACCGCTGCACCGACATGGAGCAGGCGCGCGAGCTCTTCCAAAAGCGCAAGGTGAACGGCATCATCTACTTCCCTCCGGACTTCGGCGACAAACTTGCCTACAACGAAACCGCAACCTTCAGCATTTATGCCGACATGAGCAGTTTCCTCTACTACAAGAACCTGCTGATGGGCAGCAACTTCGTGATGCTGCACGAGGTGAACGACATAAAGATTGACCGCTACTCCTTCGACGGACTTACCGATGCGCAGGCCGACCAGACGGTGAATGCCGTCACCTACGACGACATCAATCCCTACAACCCTGCATTTTCCTACAGCATCTTCCTGATTTCCGCAATACTGATGCTGATAGTGCAGCAGGTGATGTTCTACGGCATGAGCATGAGCGTCGGCACCATGCGCGAGGAAAACCGCAGTTTCGCTTCGCTTCCGGACACCCTCACGGGAAGGGGAGTGATGAGGGTAGTGTTCGGCCGCGGTGCGGTGTACTGGCTCATCTTCATGATAATAGGCATCTATGTGACTTGCATAGTGCCTGCCATGTTCCACTTCCCGCAGAGGGGCAGCTACTGGGATATACTGTTGCTGCTCAGCGTATTCGTGAGCGTATGCGTGGTGTTCTGCATGAGCTGGAGCACCCTCGTCACGCGGCGCGAATCGGCCTTCATCCTCTTCCTGTTCATGAGCCCGGTGTGCGTTTTCCTCACCGGATTCAGCTGGCCCACGACTGCATTCCCCGCCTTCTGGAAGTACTTCTCCTACCTGTTCCCGTCCACCTTCGGCTGCCAGGCGTTCATCAACCTCAACACCGCAGGGGCCGACCTGGAAATCATAAGGCCGCAGCTGCGTGCCCTCTTCATGCAGGGGATAGTGTATTTCGCGCTGGCCTGCCTCGCAATTTACCTCGAAAACTTCGTGCTGCGCAACAAAAGCAAGTTCGAGGCCGAGAGGGAAAGGTTGGAGCGGGAAATCGACGGAGTGCTGGGGGTAAAGTAAAGCTTTCGGGATGAAATGATTATTTGGACCGGGTTCCTTTGCCCGGTTCAATAATTTTGTTTATCTTTGTAGTTGATATTTGCGCGAGTGCGTGTGCACGAGAGCGGTATCAGGGTCCAGGAGTGGCGGACTGTCGCCCCCGTGCCGCTTGGTAAGGCGGCAGCTCCTGCGGGATTGAGGTTGAAACAGTATTGTTGAAACGCAGCGGACCTTTCGTCCGCCCGGTTTTCGGTCTTCACCGCGAGCTGGGAGGTACGAGAGGTGTAATTATAATAATGAGGTACTCGAGAAATAGGATTAATGCGTCGGTACCTAATGCCGGAAAAGGCCCCGGAACACCTCCGGTGAAGAAGCAGGGGTAGTCCGTGAATTCGGCTGTGACTATATGTGATGTATCAATATGGGTGTGTACGAAGATAGTATAATACCGATAAAGGTATCGCATCTGGCGGAGTATGTTTCCAAGATGAAGCGAATCTCGCTGGATGATGCACTATTATATATTTTTATCAACCCGATGTACGAGCGGTTGTATGATGAAAATGCCAAGTGGTGGTATCTGAGTACCGAGGCGCTTTATGAGGAGTTTGAACTCAGGAGGAATAAGCAGCAGAAAAGCGTTGATACGAATGTATTTGAGTTTTATACCTATTGCTTGGAGAACTATGCTACCCGTAAGCATATAAGCGGCATGCGCGCATGGGTGCTTTTTAAAGAAAGCGGAGCTGACAAGTATGTCAAAGATAACTATGATTTACTTCATACACAAGGCACTGATTATGTACTGGATGATATTGAGCGGTTTATAAACAGGAGGAAGAGATGATAGAATTATACCACGGTTCAACAGTAGCAGTGCGAAAACCGTCCTTGCGTCCAGGGCG
>JAFUGJ010000026.1 GCA_017469425.1 Bacteroidales bacterium | reverse complement strand
TTATGCGCCATCTTCAAGGGATGACCTCATTCACATGACCTCCATTGCCAACAAAGGCGCCACCTACGAACTCTATTGCGAACCCCTTTCCAACTCCGTTTATAAAGGGATGGCTGGTGTCCTTCTGATGTCCATCGGCATTCTCGTTATCCTGGCACTGGTCTTCTACCTGATGATGCACGCCCTCCGGAAACAGCGGGAACTGGACGAAATGAAGTCCGACTTCACCAGCAATATGACCCACGAACTGAAGACCCCCATTGCCGTTGCATATGCCGCCAACGACGCGATGCGGGTCTATGGCCTGGACAAGAATCCCGCCAAGCGCGAAGAGTACTTGAAGGTCACCCGGGAGTCCCTGGAGAAACTGAATGGCATGGTCGAGCAGATCCTCTCGATGTCTATGGAGAACCGGGAACGCCTGGCCCTCCGCATCGAGCGCACGCAGCTGCTTCCGCTGCTTGAGGGTGCAGCCTCTCAAACCCGCCTCAGCGCCGGCAAGCCCTGTGAAATCAAAGTCGAAGTCTCTCCGGAGTCCCTGTCGGCCGACATCGACGCATCCCTGATGTCCAGTGTTGTCGCGACGCTGCTGGACAATGCCGTCAAGTATTCCATCGAGCGTGCAGACATCCGGATTGCTGCAGAAGAGAAAGACGGCCACATTATCATTTCGGTCAACGATAAAGGAATCGGCATTGCCCCCGACAAGCAGGCCCATATCTTCGACAAATTCTACCGCGTTCCCACTGGCAATATTCACAACATCAAAGGTTACGGCATCGGCCTCTACTTTGCCAAAACCATTGTAGAAAAGCACGGCGGCCGCATATCCGTCCACAGCGAGCCCGGCAAGGGCAGCACATTCACCCTGTCATTCTGAACGAAGTGAAGAATCTATGAGCACCCAAGTCCTGTTAGTCGAAGACGAACTCTCCCTTGCCAGCATCGTCCGGGATGCCCTGGAGACCCAGGAATTTGAAGTAACGATTGCTGCCGATGGAGCCGAAGGTCTCCGCCGATACTTTGAGCTGCGCCCTGACATCCTTGTCGTGGACATAATGATGCCCAAGATGTCTGGTTTTGACATGGTGAAAGCCATCCGTCAGACCGACTCCGTCACCCCCATCCTCTTCCTGACCGCCAAGACCTCCGTCGATGATGTCGTCACCGGCTTCAATCTCGGAGCAAATGACTACCTGAAGAAACCCTTCGCCATACCGGAACTTGTTGTCCGGATGAAAGCCCTGCTGGGACGCAAGACAGGACCGGTCAAAGACAATGTCACCTTCACCCTTGGAGACTTCCTGTTCAACCCGGAAACAGCGCAGCTGTTGTATCGACCCACGGGAGAATCCACCATTCTGCCCCGCAGGGAAGCTGATATCCTTCAGCGTCTCTGTGAACACTTTGGCGAGGTGGTTCCCACCCAAAATATCCTCCTGGACCTCTGGGGCGATGACGATTTCTTCAACGCCCGCAGCCTCCAGGTCCTCATCACCCGCCTCCGCCACCGCTTCTCCCGCGACCCCCACATTCAAATCCGGAATGTCCGCGGCACCGGTTACAAGTTGATAGCGGAATAAACTTGGCGGGGAAGAATATACACCCTCACATCCATCGCCTTTCCGCCCTTTACAACGGCCCCGGCCTTCGTTTCTTCAAGCCGAAAGCCATTCTTCTCCAGCACCCGGGCCGATGCCAGGTTCTCAGGGAATACCTCCAGGTTCGGCCCGTTCACATTCACTTCCTCGGCTCCATGGATGAAAGTCTCTCAAACTGTTCCTGACTGATTTTCACCAACGGATACTCCACCCTTTGCGAAAAGTCGGCATAATCGAAGTAGCGTGCAAACATAAGACCGTCTTTTTTCCGGTAATACACATCCACAAGCGTTCCTCCTTGCATTCTGGGATGAAGGTCCAATTTGTCGGACTTCCCTTCCAGATACGCAAGGATTTCTTCTTTGTTCTCGCGGGATAAGGATATTTCCTTTAGCCGGAACAGGCCCTTTTGACCTTCTATCCGATAACCGTGATGATAAAAAGGCAACATCATCGCTCCACAAAAGAGGATGGTTCCTCCAAGCCCCGCCCATCCTTCACCCGGAAGGAAGCAGGCGGCTCCTGCCGCAAAAATGCCAGCAAGGACAGCGACATCCTGCGGCAGGAATGTTTTCTTCACCTGCTTTTCCATCAGAGCCGAGCAATGAGTTTTTCGGCCTTTGAGCCGCGCAGTTCCACAATGCCGGTAGCGGCTTCGTAGGTATAGTTGGAAAAGTCGAAGAGTTGGGCGTAAGCGATGGCGGCATCGGCATTGTAATACACCTCCAGACGGATGATACCGCCAGTGGCCGAGGTGTTTACTTCGGGATCAACATCCTTGCCGTTCAGGAAGCTCATCAGGGAGTCGCGGCAGGAACGGGAGACATCCAAGGCCTTTTTGCTCAGCAGAATGTTTTCACCTTCCCGCTTGTAAGCGGCTTTATAGAAAAGGAGCATGAAAAAGCCGCATACCCCTATGACTACTCCGAGTCCGGCATTTACGAAATACAGGCCGACACCGGCGGCAATAACAAGGATTGATATGACGAGGTCCTTTGCTGTGTGGACCTTCTTGAATTTGATTTCCATGATTGATAACTATTTGAATATTAATCGTGTCCATGACCGATGTGCCGCAAGGGTGCGGTGCCGGTTATGGTTTGGAGGTTAGATTCTTCACTTCGTTCAGAATGACAAAAGTGCGTTTGCCGCCCTGTCTGCGGGCGTTGGCTGTCCTGTCTGTAGGCGTTGGCGGTCCTGTCTGTAGGCGTTGGCAGCCCTGTCATTCTGAGGAGGCTGAAAAGCCGACGAAGAATCTACCCGCTAAAGCCGAAGCGTGCAGAGTACAAACAGGTATCTTTCAGAAATATGTGTTCCGCCCAGTGAGAGAACGGGCTGCGACAGGAACGGATGCAAATGATTGTTGTCGATGACTTTCCCGCACTTGACAAAGCGGTAGTTGGACCGGGTCTGCGACGAAGTCCTCCTGCCGCCTTGAGCTGTGCGGAAAGAGATGAAGTTGCTGCTTTCGCTGCCGGCAAAGGTATACCCCTGCGCTGCAGTAAAGCAAATTTCACGGTTGAGAGCCTGGTCGGTCTGCTTTTCCGAAGGTGATGATGCTGCAACCCAGGCAGTACTCCTATCCTTTTCTCCCAGGAAAAAGGACAGGGCGAGTGACAATATGAGCACCAGCGACTTCACGGAGTACAAAGATAGCAAAAAATGCTGTCAACCTGAAACTTTTCGCGGAAGTTCTCCGTATAATAAAAGTCTATTATCGGTAAAAAGCAAGATGAAACTATCTCAATTCAAGTTCGACCTCCCGCAGGACCGCATTGCGACCGAGCCTGTCAGGTGGAGGGATGAATGCAAGCTCATGGTGCTGCACAAGACCACCGGCGACATAGAGCACAGGCTCTTCAAGGACATCATCGACTACTTCGGAAAAGGCGACCTGTTCGTGCTCAACAACACCAAGGTATTTCCCGCCAAGCTCCTCGGAAAGAAGGAAAAGACGGGTGCCGACATCATGGTGTTCCTGCTTCGCGAACTCAGCAAGGAGCAGAAGCTATGGGATGTAATCGTGGAGCCCGCCCGAAAGATACGAATCGGCAACAAACTCTATTTCGGAGAGGATGAGAGCATGGTGGCCGAGGTGATTGACAACACCACCTCCCGCGGACGCACCCTGCGTTTCCTTTACGACGGTCCGTATGAGGAATTCAAGGCGAACCTTTTCGCCCTCGGGAAGACTCCCGTGCCCGAATGGGTGAAGGAGGACCCCACCCCCGAGGATGCTGAAAACTTCCAGACCATCTTCGCAGAGCACGAGGGTGCAGTATCCGCTCCCGCAGCCGGACTGCACTTCAGCCGCGAGCTCTTCAACCGCATGATACTCAAGGATATAGAAAAGACCTTCATCACCGTACACATGGGCATAGGGCATTTCCGCCGAGTGGATGTGGAGGATCTTTCCAAGCACCGCATGGATGGCGAAAGGATGATTATCAGCGAAGAATCAGCCGAGAAAATCAATTCCACCAAGAAAGCCGGTCACAAAATCCTGGCAGTAGGAGTGACCGTAGCACGCGCGCTGGAAACCTATGTGACCACCACCAACGAGGTGAAGGCCAACGACATCTGGACCAACAAGTTCATCTTCCCTCCCTACAATTATTCCATCCCGGATGCGTTCGTATCCAACTTCCACAGGCCGGAATCGACCATGCTGATGTGCGTGGCGGCATTCGGAGGCTACAAAAATGTAATGAATGCATACGATGTGGCGCTTAAGGAAGGTTACCGCTTCGGGCCTTACGGAGATGCCTTGCTGATAATTGATTAGCATAGCGGAAACAGGAAAAGGATTTTTAACTACTGTTTTTTGGTTTTTACCCCCTGGTTTTACTCCCGGGGGTATTTTTTCATTGTGTATATTAGGGCATGGAAACGATTGATTATGAAAGGATTTGCGCTTGTGCCCTCGGTGAAATCTTCGGCTACGAGCCTCATTATGGGCTTGAACTGATGTGCCGCTTCGGGTCCGCCGCCGCGGTGTTCGGGGATAAATGCGCCGCAGATTTCGGAATCGGAGGGCCGTCGCTTCCCGGCAAGCCCTCTGCAGCGGAGGGGCTGTTGCCGCCAAAGCACAGGGGAAAACTGACAGCTCAGGCCCTTGAAAAGGCCGCCGTCCGGTTGAAAGAACTACATGCCCGGGGCTGCACCTTCATCGCCTGGAGCGAACCCGCCTACCCTCCCCTGCTGAAGGAATGCCCCGATGCGCCTGCGGGCCTGTATCTTCGCAGCGACACCCCGCCCGAATCCATTTTCAGGAACTGCGCCGAGGCCATGGATGCCATAGCCATCGTCGGCACCAGGGACATATCCCCCTACGGTCGGCTCTACACCCACAAAATAGTGGAAAGCATCGCCGCATCGCCCGCGAAGCCCCTAATAGTGAGCGGCCTCGCAATCGGAGTCGACATCTGCGCACACATTGCAGCCCTCGAAAACGGCATCGGCACCATCGCAGTGCTGCCATGCGGCATCGATTCTGTCTATCCCAACGCGCATAGAAGAGCCGCAGAACGCATAGCCTCCAGCCCGGGAAGCGCCATCATCACCGACTACCCTCCGGGAACGGCCCCCATGCAGCACACCTTCGTCCGCCGCAACAGAATCATCGCCGGTATCGCCCGCGCATGCATAGTGGTGGAATCCAAGGCCAGAGGAGGAAGCCTCATCACCGCCCGGCACGCCCTCGACTACAACCGCGACATCTACGCCCTTCCGGGACGCATCGACGACTTCCGCTCGCAAGGCTGCAACGAGCTGATAAGAAACCACTTTGCCGACATCATCACATCGCCGGAAACCCTTGCGGAATCCCTCGGCCTGCGAAGTCTCGGCGGATTCGGAAGAAGGGAGAAAGAACCCCGGGAGGCAAAAATCCGCAGCCTTCTTGAGCAAAAAGACGACACCAACAACCTTGCAATGCCGATTATCCGCATCATCCGTGACAACTGCGGCATAAGCATCGAACGAATCGCCGACTGCCTGAAGCGCCCCTATCCCGAAGTGCTCCGCACCGTCGGAATGCTCCGCTGCGACGGCATCATCACCATGGACCTGTGCCAGCGATGCAGCATCGCACCGGAACATGCCGCAAAGAATGGATAAAAATGATTAAATTTGCATGTCATGCGTTTTGTAGATACCCATACCCATCCTGCAGACGAGGCTTTCGGAGGTGTTTCCGGAGCAGAGGGCTATGTAGCCCGGGCAATGGCGGCAGGGGTTGACAGGATGCTTGTCGCCGATGTGGATTCGCGGGAAAGGGCTGCGATGCGGGAGGCGGTGAGCAGGTTTCCGGGTGTGCTGTTCCCGATGATTGGCCTGTATCCGGGTTCCGTGGATGGGAATTGGCGGGATGAGCTGGACCTGGTCTTTTCTGAAATCATGAATCCGTCCGGCAGAAAGGAGGACGGGAGTTTCGTGGCCATCGGGGAGATAGGGCTGGATTACCATTGGTCAACGGAGTTCAAGGCTGAACAGCAGGAGGTGCTGAGGGCCCAGTTCGAACTGGCAGCGAAGGCGGACCTTCCGGTAAACATACATCTGAGGGATGCGACCGATGATTTTTTCCGGATTCTCGGCGACTGCGCCCATCTGGGCCTGCGGGGAAACCTGCATGCGTTCAGCGGCAGCATAGAGACATTCCGGAGGATACGGAAACTGGGCGACTGGAGCGTTGGCATAGGCGGAGTGGTCACTTTCAAAAATGCTTCCCTGCCCCAGACGGTGAAAGAAATCCCGCTGGATTGCATACTTCTTGAAACTGATTCTCCGTACATGGCGCCCACGCCTCTTCGGGGCACGCGGAACGAGAGTGCGAACATCCCGCTGATTGCGGCCAAGATAGCGGAGGTAAAAGGCATTGACATTGAAACCGTTGCGGCGGTCACTACGGCAAATGCCGAAAGGCTGTTCCGCATATAGTCCGGAGGCTTTTGAACAGTCAGGGCCAAATCTTGAAATTTTGAGCAGAACATGAAAAACAAATCGGCTATACTTTTGATTTATACCGGGGGCACGATAGGAATGAAGGAGAGCGGCCACGGACTGGTGCCTTTCGACTTTTCGCAGATTCCGGTGGAGGTGCCGGAGCTGGCGAAGTTCACTTTCAAGCTGGAGAGCAAGACTTTCGACCCTCTCATTGACAGTTCGGATGTGGAGCCTGCCATGTGGCAGAAAATTGCCGGAATCATCGAGGAAAATTATGACCATTTCGATGGATTCGTAGTGCTGCACGGCACGGATACCATGGCGTATTCGGCATCGGCCCTGAGTTTCATGCTGGACGGGCTGAGCAAACCGGTGATTTTCACCGGGAGCCAGCTGCCGGTGGGGAGCCTGCGGACCGACGGAAAGGAGAATCTGGTGTCGGCAATCGAGGCGGCTTCGGCAAAGAATGCCGACGGGAGCGCGGTGGTGCCGGAGGTGGCGATATGGTTCAATTCCAAGCTCCTGAGGGGGAACCGGGCCACCAAGGTGAACTCCACCTCGTTCGATGCCTTCCGCTCCCCCAACCTGCCGCCGCTTGCAGAGGCCGGAATCGACATCCATTACAACACGCATCTTATCAGGAAAAGCGGCACCGAGCTGCGCGTACACTATAATCTGGATACCCGGGTGGCCATACTCAAAGTGCATCCGGGCATCACCGAGCAGGTGGCCCGGAATGTCCTTCTCGGCGAGGGGATAAGGGCCGTAATTCTGGAAACCTACGGTTCGGGGAATGCCATCTCCAAGCCATGGTTTACGGACATAGTGGCAGAGAGCGCCCGAAGCGGAAGGATTCTTCTGAACATTACCCAGTGCCTCGCAGGTGAGGTGAACATGGATTTGTATGCCACCGGAAAGGCCCTGCAGGAGGCCGGAGTGGTGTCCGGAGCCGACATAACCACGGAAGGCGGACTGGCCAAATTATTTTATCTGATGGGCGAATATCCTGATAATGAAAAAGTAAAGTCGCTTTTGCAGTTGAACCTGAAAGGCGAAATCTCAAAATAAGTATTGGCGAATGAAATATTTTTGCTAAATTGCGCTGATTTATATGCAACAAGAATAAATTAAACCAAATAAAATTATCAACTAAATCACTAAAAAACAGTTATGAAAAAGTTTTTTACGGTTCTTGCAGCAGCGGCCCTGATGGTCTTCACTGCAAACATTGCATCCGCACAGGAAGCCGAGGCTGCCGAGCAGGCTGCAACTGAAGAAGTGGCACAGGCTGCCTCCGGACTTGACGCCCTCACCGCAGGAGCTCCCGAGGTTCCCCTTACCCAGGCCCTCAAGACCAAGTTCATCGAAGGTGGTGCAGGCTTCATGTCCCTCATCATCATCTGCCTTGTAATCGGTCTCGCACTCAGCATCGAGCGTATCCTCTATCTCTCCTTCTCCAAGGTCAACACCAAGAAGCTCGTTGCCAATGTAGAGAAGGCCCTCGAGGAAGGCGGAATCGAGAAGGCAAAGGATGTTTGCCGCAACACCCGCGGTCCTGTTGCCCAGATTTACTATCAGGCACTCCTTCACTACGACCAGGGCATCGATGTCGTTGAGAAGAACATCGTTTCCGCAGGTTCCGTGCAGAACAGCCAGCTCGAAAGCGGACTCAGCTGGATCAGCCTCTTCATCGCCATCGCTCCTTCACTCGGATTCCTCGGTACCGTCATCGGTATGATCCAGGCATTCGACGCCATCCAGGCAGCAGGTGACATCAGCCCCAATGTCGTGGCTGGAGGTATGAAGGTTGCCCTTATCACCACCGTGGCAGGTCTCATCGTCGCCATGATCCTTCAGGTGTTCTACAACTACATCCTCGCCAAGATCGAGAGCATCACCATCGACATGGAAGAGAGCTCCATCGAACTCGTGGATGTGCTTACCAAGTTCAACAAGAAGTAATTACAGCTGAAATCCGTTTAGAATGAAAAATCTTAACAAAATATTCAAATGGGTGATGATTGCCCTCATCCTCGTGAGTGTCGTCTTCCTCGTATGGGGCTTCACTGCAGGATGGGAATCCAAGGACAACCTCCCCGTTGATGTGCTGCTCAACTGGGCCTACGCCATGGTCCTCCTTGCACTGGCAGCCATCATCGTGGTGGGCCTTGTCATCGGCGTCCTCAACGATCCCAAGAGCCTTGTCAAGCTCGGAATCGGACTGGTTGTCGTGGCAGCGGTTTGCTTCCTTGCATACCTCATCGCACCCGGTGCACCTGCAGTCAACCTCGTGACTGAGCAGCCCAGCGCCGGAACTCTCAAACTGACCGACACCATTCTCTACCTGACCTATTTCGCAGGCGCCCTGGCAATTTGCGCCATCGTAGTCGGCGAAGTGCGTCTGGCAATCACCAACAGAAAAGGTTAATACGCCATGGCAAAGAAAACACCCGCTATTAATTCGAGTTCAACGGCCGACATCGCTTTCCTGCTGCTCTGCTACTTCCTCATGACCACTACCATGGGAAGCCAGACCGGACTCAGCCGTCGTCTGCCTCCTATGCCTGACCCCAATCAGAAGACAGAGGACCAGAAAGTTAACCGTCGCAATATCATCATTGTGAAGATTAACTCCGCTGACAGAATTCTTGCCGGTAGTGAGGCCATAGATGTCAGCCAGCTCAAGGACAAGATCAAGATCTTCCTTACCAACCCCACAGACGACCCTACCCTTCCCGAGCTTAAATCTACGGAAATCCAGGGTCTTGGCACCCGCAATGTAAGCAAGGGCGTGATTTCCCTGCAGAACGACCGCGGTACCAGTTATCAGGCATACATCGCAGTTCAGAACGAGCTTGTAAAGGCCGTGAACGAACTTCGTGACGAAGCCTCCATGCGTGAGTACGGAAGGAAATTCCTTGCCCTTAACGAAGATCAGCAGAAAACCATCAAGGAACTTGTGCCTCAGCAGATTTCCGAGGCCGAGCCTAAGGATGTAGGCAAAAAAAGATAGGAGAATATAGCTATGTCAATGTTCAAAAAAGGCGAAAAGAAAGAAATGCCTGCGATCTCTTCCGGATCGCTCAGTGATATCGTGTTCATGCTCCTGTTCTTCTTCATGGTAACGACCCAGATGAGGGAAACCGAAAACAAGGTCGTCGTCAAGATCCCCCAGGCATCGGAATCAGTGAAACTCGAGCGCAAGGACCTCTCCTCCTACATCAACATCGGAACCCCTATCCGCAGCCTTCAGGCTCAGTACGGTACCGATGCGCGCATCCAGCTCAACGACTCTTTCAAGACCGTGGATGACATCCGCGACTTCGTTGCAGCAGAGCGTGACTCCAAGAGTGAGGCCGACCGTTCCTTCATGACCATCTGCATCCGAGCTGACCAGGATGTTCGTATGGGTATCATTACCGATGTTAAGCAGGAGCTCAGACGCTGCTCCGCGCTCAAGATAATGTACTCTGCAAGAAAGGGCGAGTAATCCGCCCGGAATCCCGAAAGGCGGTGACCCCTTCAAGGAGCACCGCCTTTTTAATTAAATATAATCAGATGACTCTTATCAGAACCAAGGTCAAAGACCTTCTTAAAACCGCACCCGGAGCGGAAGTGCTCGCAAAAGGCTGGGTGCGCACCAAACGAGGAAACAAGGAAGTGGCGTTCGTTGCGCTGAACGACGGCTCCACCATCAACAATATCCAGATCGTGGTGGACAAGACCACGACCAACCCCGAACTCCTTTCCAAGATTACCACAGGAGCCTGCATCGCCGTACGCGGCAAACTCGTGAAATCCATCGGAGGCGGACAGGCAGTTGAAATCCAGGCTGCCGAAATTGAAATTTACGGCGAGTGCGACCCGGTGCGCTTCCCTCTCCAGAAGAAGGACACATCTTTTGAATATTTGCGCACGGTTGCGCACATGCGCCCGCGCACGAATACCTTCGGAGCGGTGCTCAGGCTTCGCAGCCAGATGGCTTTCGCCATCCACCAGTATTTCCACGACAAGGGTTTCGTGTATCTGCATACCCCGCTCATCACGGCTTCAGATGCCGAGGGCGCAGGCAACATGTTCCAGGTGACGACGCTCGACCTCACCGCTCCCCTGCCCCGCGACAAGAAGGGCGGCATCGACTATGGCAAGGATTTCTTCGGACGCAGGACCTCGCTCACCGTGAGCGGACAGCTCGAAGGCGAACTCGGAGCCACAGCCCTGGGTGAAATCTACACCTTCGGCCCCACTTTCCGCGCCGAGAATTCCAACACCCCGAGGCATCTTGCCGAGTTCTGGATGATTGAGCCGGAGATGGCTTTCTACGACATCCACGACAACATGGTGCTGGCAGAGGACTTCATCAAGAGCCTGGTGCGCTATGCATTGGAAAACTGCTATGACGACATCAAGTTCCTGAACGACCGCTACGACGACGGGCTGATTGAGCGCCTGCAGGGTGTGGTGAACACCGAATTCAAGGTACTTACCTACACAGAGGGAATAGAGATTCTGGAGAAGGCCGTGGCCGACGGGCACAAGTTCGAGTATCCGGTGAGCTGGGGCGTGGACCTGCAGAGCGAGCATGAGAGGTATCTCGTGGAAACCCATTTCGGGCGCCCGGTCATACTCACCGACTATCCCAAGGACATCAAGGCGTTCTACATGAAGCAGAACGACGACGGCAAGACGGTGCGCGGCATGGATGTGCTGTTCCCGAAGATTGGCGAGATTATCGGCGGAAGCGAGAGGGAGGCGGACCTTGGCAAGATTAACGCGCGCATTGACGAGCTCGGAATGAGCCGCCGTACGCTGGAATGGTATCTTGATACCAGGCGCTTCGGCTCCTGCCCTCACAGCGGATTCGGACTTGGTTTCGAGAGGCTGCTGCTGTTCATTACCGGCATGCAGAACATCCGCGATGTCATCCCCTTCCCTCGTACTCCAAAGAATGCTGAATTTTAATAACAGCCAGGCTGTCTGCATTTCTGCTCCCTGTCGCTTCGCGACCCTGACGGGAAAATGGTCGCAGAATATGCAGACAGCCTGACAGACCATTTAAGAATATGTTAGTTATCGGAATAGCCGGAGGTTCAGGCTCCGGAAAAAGCACGGTGGTGAAGGCCATCAAGGACAGGCTCAAGGAAGATGTTGTAGTAATCCCCCAGGATGCCTACTACAAGGATTCCAGCAACCTTACCGACGAGCAGAAACGCAACCAGAACTTCGACCATCCCGACGCAATCGACTGGGACCTGCTCTGCAGGCAACTCGCAGAACTCAAGGAAGGCAAGACCGTGCAGCAGCCGGTTTATTCCTACATCAGCTGCTCCCGTTCCAAGACCGAAACCGTAAAGGTGACTCCCGCCGATGTAATAATCATCGAGGGCATCCTCATCTTCACCTGCAAGAAACTCCGCGACCAGATGGACATAAAACTCTTCGTGGATGCCGATGACGACGACCGCCTGATGCGCGTGATGGCCCGCGACATACGCGAACGCGGAAAGAATGTGGAATGGGTGATTGAACGCTATTCCAGGACGGTAAAACCCATGTATCTGCAATTCATCGAGCCGAGCAAGCGCTACGCCGACATAATCATCCCCCAGGGAGGACACAACAAGGTGGCCATCAACATGATTATGAATACCGTTGAGAAGGCGCTGCGAAACGCCCGAAGGAACGACCAGTAATGCGATTCTCCGGCGACGACAGGGCAGGACTATACATCACGGTGATCGTGCATCTCGTGGTGCTGATAGTGCTGCTCAGCATCAGGCTCGGAGCCGCAATCAAGAAGGAAAACAGCTTCGTGCTCGACTTCACAAAGGCCGAGCAGATAGAAAAGATTGAGAAGGAGCTTGCATTGAAGCAGGCCATCAACGACCGTCTGAACGAGATGCTCGCTTCCGGAGGATACGAGCCGGTGCGCAACATCGCAGTGGACCGTTCCGTGCTGAAGGACGACCGCAACTCCGCAGAAGACGCCCGCAAACTTTACGAGGATGTGGAGAAACTGAAACGCGACCTGCAGACGGCCCCGGAAGTGCCGGAAGAAAACGAAGTGGTGGCAGCTCCCCAGCCCAGGAAGAAAGAGGAAAAGAAAGAAAGCCACTACAGCGGCCCTTCGGTGCTTTCCTACGAACTTGAAGGACGAAAGGCGAGCCGTCTTCCAATACCCGCTTACCGATGCATGGGTTCGGGGGAAGTGAAGATAAACATCGGTGTCGACAAGCAGGGAAATGTGGTGGTGGCAAAGGTGGATGAAGGGGCTTCCTCGCCCGACGGATGTCTTCGCTCGTTTGCGGTGAGGGCAGCGAGGATGTCAAAGTTCTCGGCAAGTGCCACCGCCCCGAACAATCAGGCGGGATATATCATCTATCAGTTTGTAGCTCAATGAGAAAAGCCATTTGCATAATGCTTGTTGCAAGTCTCGCGGCACTGCCTTGCGGAGCGCAAATCGTGAACCGCCTGAAGGTGGATGCCGATGTGTTCCAGCGTTATGCATCAAGGCGCATCCAGATGTACAATCCCGACAATCTCGCACTCGCCGATTCGCTTTATGCAGTGGGCCAGGCCAGGAACTCGGCAAAGTACAAGTGCCTTGCACTCTCGCTCGAATTCCCGGTACGCTTTGCCCAGGGCGACTACGACAGGATGGATGCCGCCGTTGCCGAAATAGAAGAGCTTCTTAAACCCCACCGCGACACGCATCCCTTCCTTTTCAATGCCATACACGAATATTGCCAGTATCTCATAAAGACTGAAAGGGCTTCGGATGCCATGCTGGCAGCGAGGGCCATGGAAAGGATGGCCAACCGCGAGAAGAGCGCACTCGGAAAGATGTACTCGCACCGCATCATAGGCATCATCCAGAGTTACCGCACAAACTCCTACCTCGCAATAGACAACTTCAACCAGGCAGCCGACTACTGCAGGGAAGCAAAGGCGGAGCAGGAACTTCCCAACCTCTTTCTGCTTATCGCACAGGAATACATCAAACTCGAAAAATTCGGCAGGGCGGAGGAATTCTGCACGATGGCGGAAAAGTACCAGGAATTCTTTCCTTCCCTGCGTATCCTGTGCCGCATGATGCGCGCCACCATCTTCAACGCCGAACACGACTGGGATGCATTCTGGGCGGCTTACGATTCCCTTGTGAACGACCCTCTCTACGCCATGCAGGCGCAAAGGGATGCCCGCTTCGAAATGGATGTATGCTATCTTAAATCCAAGGGCATGTTCGAAGCGGCCCTCGCGACCGCCGATTCGCTCAGCACCGCCCGCGCGAGATATGGCTACAAACACGGCATCTACGCCGCGCAAGGCTCCTACCCCAATGCCTATGGGGAACTGGGGCTCCTGATGAGCGAAAAGGACTCCATCTACATCCGAGTGCAGAACGAAGACATGGCGATTCTCGATGCGGAGATGAACAATGCCCGCCTGCGCCAGGAAGCGGCAAGGCTCAAATCCCAGAACGAAATGACCATACTGCTGGGCTTCCTCGCCATGTTTGCCATAGCCTTCTTTGCGATTCTCTTCTCGCAGTGGCAGCTGAGGCAGAACCTCGACGAGATGAAGAACAAGAACAACGAAATGCTCAAGACCCGCCGCGCATTCCAGAAAGCGATGGAGGCCAAGGAGAATGAGAATGCCACCAAAATCAAGATACTCCAGAACCGCAAATCATCAACCATAAAGCTATGAAATTCCGACTCTCGCTGCTGAAATATCACAAGAACGAACTCCTTGCAATCCTGCTTTTCGTCGTGGGGGGCACGCTTGGCATGCTCGGCCTCATACAGCGCGTAACGCTGATATGGGGCATCATCGGCATAGTGATACTCGCTTCCGGCATGTTCTTCTTCTGCCTCAACTACTCGTCGGAAAAGGTTTACCGCAAGTATTACGAGGAGAGTTACGACATAGAGCATGAAACCATCGAAGACGAAATCCGCAAGTCGATGGTTTATCACCGCTATCAGGAGGCGGTAATCAACCGATACGAATCAGCATGCCGCGACCTCGGGCTCTCGGATGAGCAGAAGGACTGGCTGCTTGCCTTGCTGATGGCGGAAAAGGACAGGGTCGATGAAGAGCTGAAAGCCGAGGGCGGCGGACACATCTAACGGTTCTTCGCCTCTACCAGCTGCATCTGGGTAATCACGCAGGAGAGCAGTTTTTCCATTATGATAGGCTTCATTATGAAGTCGTTGGCACCCACATTGAAGCCCTTTACCACATCCTCGTTGGAATTGAGGGCGGAAAGAATCACAATCTGAATGTCTGCGGTGGCTTCGTCGGCGCGCAGGCGGCGGATTACCTCAAACCCGTCGATTCCGGGCATCATGAGGTCCAGAAGAATCAGGTCGGGCTTTTCGGCAGCCACGGCATCCAGCGCCTGCTGTCCGTTTGCGGCGGTGCGCAGGCGGAAGTTGAAGCGAGAAAGCATCTTCTGCACGAGAAGCAGGTTCAAGGGAATGTCGTCCACTGCAAGGACATTGTACTTCGAATAATCGTGGTCTTGTGCGTATAAAGGTGTCATGGCTGATTGATTTTCGGATTGTTTTGGGGCGGGTTTACAGGAAGCACGAACACGAAACGCGCTCCGCCTTTGTCGTAAGTCGTATCGAGGGCGACGCGTCCGCCCATTCGCGTGGCTATGTCGCGGCAGATGCTAAGCCCAAGCCCTGTGCCCTGTACGAAGGCGTTGAGCTTGGCAAAGCGGTCGAAGATTATCTCCGCCTTGTCGGCGGGTATTCCGGGGCCGGTGTCGGTTACCCAGAAGGTTACCTCGCCGGGATTTTCTTCAAGCGACCATCCAAGCTTGATTTCGCCCTTGGAAGTGTGCTTGCAGGCATTGGTGAGGAGGTTGATTATAATCTGCTGCACGCGGCGCGGGTCGGTCACGAAACTGAAGGGTTCCTGGGTTTCGGATGCGAAAATCATCTTCACCCCGGGCTGCAGGCGGTGCTCGGCGCTGCTGATTGCGGCCCGGCACATGAAGCTGCACTCCCCTTCTTCGAGAGATATGGAGTAGTTGCCCGAATCCATGGCCGAGGCATTGAGGATGTCGTCGAGCAGCATGGTGAGCATCTTGGTGTTGTTTACGATATGTCCTGAGAACTCATCCTTTTCCTCGGGAGTGAAGCTACCGTCGGGAAGGCTGAGCAGCTGGCTGAAGCCCACGATGGCATTGAGCGGCGTGCGCACTTCGTGGCTCATGTTCTGCACGAAACGGGTCTTTGCGGCATCCGCGGCAAGGGCCTTTTCGTTAGCTGCCTGAAGTTCTTCGATGAGCTTGCGGCTCTCGTCGTTGTACTTGCGGAGGCTGCGCACATGGATGATGAGGAAGATGATGACAAGCAGGAGCACCCCGAGTCCGGAATAAAGGAACACACGGATAAACTCCTGGATACGCCTGTCGCGCTCCGCAAGGTCGAGCGCAAGAGTGGATTTGCCGAGGTTCACCTCAAGCTCGGAAAGGCGCGACTGGTTCAGCTCCGCAAGGTGGTTCTCTTCCCTCACCACGAGTTTTTTCTCAATCTCGAAAGCGAGTTCCTTGAATCCGTATTCCTCGGAAATATTGGCGACATACTTGATTTCGCGCAGGCGATGGAAAACATCGAACGGAATGTCGTCGATGGTTATGTCACCCGCCATAATCTTGTCGATGATGCCGAAGAGCACCGGAGCCGAAGAGCTGATGTTCTCAAGCCGGGGGTCTCCCATGCAGTAGTCTCTCGCCTCGCGGTACAATTCGAAATCCTGGTCAAGAGCAGCAATCTTTGCAACATGATAGCTGCACCGCAGCGAATCCATGTGCACCTTGCGGGTTTAAAGGGCTTTGGCGATATTGATGCGCACCGAATCCACGCCGATGGGATAGGTATCCGCCATGTCGCAGTACAGACGGCACGCCGACTGCCGCCTGATGGTGGGGTCGGTAGTGTTTTCATAAGTTTCGATAGACCTCTTGATGAAGCGTTTTGCGGACACATAGTCGTTCTGCGCCACATAAAGGTCTATCATATATTTGTCCGACATCCACAGCCCGTACTCGTCGTGGCGGGAGGTTGCCTCGTCGTGCATCATGGAAACCAGCTCGTAAGTCTTCAACATCTTGTTGTGGTTGAAGTAGTAGGTCTGAAGCACGCTGTAGGCGTAGTAGTAGTACTGGATATAGCCGTTTTCAAGGGCAACGCTCTTGAGCTGTTCGTGCGCCCGCTCCATGTCGGCATCGTAGGCTTCGGTGACTTCGACGCCCTTGGCCATTGCGGAAAGATGCTTGAGCTTTTCCACATAGTACAGGGTGACGGCTTTCTTGTCGCCTTTTTCCTGCGCGGTGCGGAAGAGTTTTTCCGCCGGTTCGTTGAAGAGGACGGTGCCGAGTTTGTCCTCGCATTCGGAAAAATAAGCGTAGCATTCGTCGTCGATTTCCCACGGATTGCCTTGAGCCATGGCATAGGCAAAGGACAGGAGAAATGCAAGAACGGCTATTGCAAAACGCTTCATAACTTCCAAATATAATAAAATTATGTTATATTGCGAGTAAATTGCGTTTCAAAATGAAAAAAGCACTCCTCCTCGCCGCCGCATTCCTGTCCGCATGTTTCGCGTTGAGCGCGAACGACCAGGGCGCCTTCTCCACCAAGGACATCCTGCTTATCTGTTCCCACGCGGAGTCGAGTGACTGGGCCCAGGACATGCTGCGCCCCGTATATGAACTCGAAAACCAAAGGAGCGACATCCAGGTGTTTCCGTCCTTCCTCCGCATGACCTCGCTCTCCGGTCCGGAAGACCTGGAAAGGCGAAAGAACGAGATTTTTTCCGCATTCGCGGATAAAGCGCCCTCGCTTGCGGTAATAATCGGCGGAAGCGGATACCGACTTGCCGCCGACATCGAAAAGCAGTGGCCCGGCACGCCCGTCATCATGGCAGGGGAAAATGACTACTTCTGCGATGTGCAGTACACCATAAAAGGCACTGCGGACGCATCTGCCGCGCGCTATCCAGTTACCGGCCTGAAAATCCAGGACGGGGCGAATCTCACGCTGATGCACACTCCGGCGATGGTGGAGCAGACCGTGGACCTCATGCTGCACATCCTCCCTTCCATGCGCAAGCTCGTTTTCATCGCGGGTGAGAACTTCCAGAGCCGCGAGCAGCAGGTGAGGCTGGAATCCTATCTCGAAAAGACCTATCCCGGACTCGAATACAGCCCCATCCTCTCCAAGGACTTCAGCACCGACGAACTCATCTACAAGCTTCAGGGCGAGGACCTCAACACCACCGGAGTGCTTTTCGGAAGCTGGCTCACGCACAACGGCTACATGCAGACCATATCCTCGCGGCACAATGTCACCCACATCATCGAGAGCATCATCCCGGTGTTCACCCTCTTCTGGAGCGATCTCGACAAGAACCGCAACATTGCAGGCTACTACAGTTACGACCACAACCTCTACTACAGCACCATGCAGCAGCGCATCGAAGATGTGCTCTACAACGGGGTCAAGCCGCGCGACATGCCATTCATATCCTTTGCACCTTCCTCCCCTACGCTCAACTGGAGCTGTTTCGAATTCTTCGGATTGGACACTTCGCGCATCCCCAGGAATTCCACCATACTCTACGAACCGCCCACCTTCTGGCAGTCGTACAAAAAGCAGGTGTTGAGCATAGTGGGCCTCGCCATCCTCGCCATGCTGCTCGTGATTTTCCTCATATCGAGAAGGTCGCTGCGAGCCCAGAGCAAGGCAAAGGAAGCGGCGGAAAACGCCAACAACATGAAAACCGTGTTCATCCAGAACATGAGCCATGAGATTCGGACCCCGCTCAATGCAATAATAGGTTTCGCCCAGCTCCTGGGCCTGCCGGACGGATACAACACCGAGCAGGAGAAGGCCGACTACCTGTCTTATGTGATGAACAATTCCCACCTTCTCACCATGCTCATAAACGACATCCTCAGCCTCTCGGATGTAGAGAACGGACGATACAATGTAAATATCGAACCTTCCAACATCAACGACATCTGCCGCATGGCAATCCGTTCGGTGGAGCACAGGGTGCAGGCAGGAGTGGAACTGTCGTTCGAGAGCGAAATCGCCGACGGGCAGAAGATTATGACTGACGGAATGCGCGTGCAGCAGCTCCTTATCAACTACCTCACAAATGCCTGCAAGCACACTCTTCAGGGCAGCATCAAACTGAAATGCTCGCTTGAGGAAGTGCCGGGCAATGTCACCATCTCCGTTACCGACACGGGAAGCGGCGTGCCTGCCGACAAGGCGGAACACATCTTCGAACGCTTCGTAAAGCTGAATGCCTTCGTGCAGGGAACGGGTCTCGGTCTGAACATCTGCCGCATCATCGCGGAGAACCTTGACGGACGCGTCTACCTCGACACGACCTACACCGGAGGCGCCAGGTTCGTGTTCACGATACCTTACAGGATTGCCGGATAAAGCGCACCTCAATTTTGCGCAAGATTTTTGGATTCGTAAATCGTCATAAGAAACAGGAAAAAATGATGAATGTTTGCCGTGTTTTCTTGGCTGTTCGGCACCGAAAAGAACAAGCCCTTGCTCAAGGGTCTCCTTGAGAATGTGTTTCACAAAAACATCGAGCAAATCGAATTCATCAACATCGAGCACAGGCCCCTCTCGCCCGAAGGGCGGAGCGCCTTCTTCTACACCGTGTTTCCTATCATGGAACAGGCTCCGCAGGGCTACTGGAACTACGAGCTCAAGCCCGTCTATTTCCTCGGCCTGCTGAACTTCAAGCTGGCGAAGTCGGTCGGACGGTCCGACGGATTCGTGCACCGCTTCTCCATCCGTAACGCGGAAACGGGCGCGGAGATGACGGACCGCCTGCAGTTTGTGCTTATGGAAGTGGGGCCCTTCCGCAAGAGGCTCGGGGAATGCAGCTCTTTCGAGGACAAGTTCTTGTATTTCATGAAGAATCTTCCTACCTTTGCTGCAAGGCCCCGGACTGACAACGATGCGTATTTCGAGAGTCTGCTTTCCGCGGCCGAGATTGCCAGAATGAACACGGATATCAGATTCACATACAGCCGCCGCCTGAAGGAGATGCGTGACGCAAGGTGCGTTGACGATTACATGAAGAAGACCGCCCGCGAGGAAGGACTCGCGGAAGGCAGGGCAGAGGGTCTCGCAGAAGGGCGGCAGGCCATTGCGCGCAAGATGCTTGAGGAAGGCATGGAGGCGGAAATGATTGAAAGGCTCACGGGCTTGAGCCGGGAGGAAATCGAGGCTCTGGTCTGAGAGCCCTGCCATAACGCATACCCAAATCTTTCCCGTAACCCTTATATAATCATGTGTCACTTACACATGTACTTCGTCGGAGGCTTACGGTTCTACGATAATTAGTCTGTGTACTGTTGAACTGAACATTTGTAGCACTCCCGGGCCGTGGGGTCCGGGAGTTTTTTGATGTCAGGAACTATTCTGTGTATGAATAAGTCACGACTATGGAGGTTATTCTTATCCCATTCCAGTAGTTATATGTCTTCATGTAAGGAGTTGAGGCAGTGCCTGTCCATGTGCCGACAGAACCTTTCACTGTGTAGGATCCAACAGTTGATGATTCGCTGTCATCAGTATAGAAAGTTGTATAATTGGTTTCTGGTACATAGTTGTCACCAGAACAATTGAATACTATGCGGGTTATTTCAAAATCTTCCAGTTCTGCGCCGCTGTACTGGTTGAAACTCATGTAATTATAATAACCTTCTCTCGCTCCTCTAAGCTGAGTATTTGAATAGTAACTGAAATTACTTTCCAGATTTACGCTGACCCGGTCATCGACAGTTGCTGTTGTGTTAGTTGCAAAAGCAGAAGGGTTGAAAGTTGCTGTAACATTTGTATAGCGTCTCTTAACCGTAACTATACAGTTTGCAGAGCGTCCGTCATCTGCTGTAACCGTGATGGTGGCTGTACCACTTGAAACGGCAGTAACGAGGCCGGTGTTGGAAACAGTTGCGACAGAGTTATCAGAACTGGTCCAAGTATAGTTGACTGCTGTAGGGAGTGTTGCTACAGAGAGTTGTTCAGTTGCCTGTACTCCATTCACAATCATCAGCGTGGTTGCTGTTTTGTTCAGGCTGATTCCGGAGACTGTGACGGCGCAGGTGGCGGAGACGGAACCATCGTAGGAGACAGTGATGTTTGCGGTACCAGCGCCTACTGCCGTGACTTTGCCGTTACCGTCTACTGTGACAACAGAGCTGTTGGATGTAGTCCATGAAAGACTTCCGGTTCCGGTGCTGGCGGGCCAGACGGTTGCGGTGAGGGTCTTTTTGTCTCCGGGATGCATGGTCAAGGAGGTGGGGTCTATGGTGATTCTCTGGGCGACATTGCCATGGGAAGCCTCATGGTATATGGCCTTAGCGCCATCATAAGCATTGAGGGTTACGGCGTATGTTTTGTCATATCCGGCGGCTTCGCTTATGGTTCTGAGCGTCAGCTTGGCGTATTTTACGCCAATATTCAGGGTATATGAATAAATGTCGTTATCATCGCCAACAGGTGTCAAACCGGAGTCTTCTTGTGGAAGAAGTCCGTCAAGCTTTACTTCTACAGTGCGGGGTCTGGAGGTGTCATTGTCGTCCAGATAGAATGTGAAATCGACATCGCTATTGGCATTTGCGCTGTTATTTGTGAAACTCAGATTCCTGAAGTTGTACATGGTATAATTGTAGAAACTGTCATTTCCTTTGTTGAAATACTGGTTGTCTACATATATCGTACTGGCGCTATTTGCCTTGTTGGTCTTGAAGTGGCAGGTAAACTGCATGCCGTCCAGGGTCTCGTCCAGGGTCAGGTACTCTGTATAGCCGAGAGTACGGACATAGTGGAAGGACTTGCTGGAAGTCTTTCCGTCGCAGATGCTGTTTCCGTTGGCTACGGGAAGGTTGTCTTTCGGATACTTGGCCGTATTAGGAGTAATGGAAAGGGCGTCGGACTCCAGGGAGAACTGCAGCGGGAACATGCTTTCAGGTAACATCTTGGGGATGGTAATCCTCACATTTATGCCTTCTCCGGCTGTAGCCTCTACATAGTCTTCACCGTAGTCGGCATTGACCTCGTCCGCAATGCATTCCACTATCATTTTCTGACGGGGCATAAGGTAGTATTTGATGTCGCGGGAGAGCGTGCTTGTCTCGTTGACCTTGCCGCTGATATGGATGGTCTGGGTGGTTATGTCGTGAAGGTCCGGCGTGTTTACCGTGAATTTGATGGTTCGGAAACCTTCAGCATCCTTTGCCGTAGATGCACCCATAACCATTATTTTACCGTTGTCTCCGGCGTCTACTTCAGTACCACCTGAAATTGATGAATCCAGAGTTGTAGAAATTACATTCACAGGGCCGGTCTTGGCGCCGATGGTAATGGTGACCGGACCGCCTTCTGAGACAAGGGCGTTGTTTGCGCTGTCATCGCCTGCGGCAGCATCCTCGATGAATTTGTACTTGAGCTCGAATTCGGCACGGCCATCCACGAAAGTCCAACCGGTGTGGGAAACGGCAATACGGCCGTAACCGTCGGAAAAGTCGGTAAGGCTGGCGACGGACTGGTCCTGGGAGATATCTCCGGTACCACCGGTGGAACCTGCTGCGCCGGCGGTTTCCGCTCCGGCCTTTGCAACATTGATAATACGGATATGATAACGGAAGTTTCGGAAGATGGCATATGCGCCTTCGTTATCCTTGAAGTCTACCTTATAGTAGCAGGAAACGCCGCTCCCAAGGTCAAGATAAGTGCCGGGGGTTGCCCTTTCGGTAGTTTTCCATTCTTTGGGCTGCCCGTCATCAAAATACTTTTGCTTAAAAGGATAGAAAGTACCATGGACAATCATGTACGAGGTGGGTTCACCTGCTGCAGGAATGGGTCTTTCATACATGTAGACGCTGCTTACGATGTCTTCTCCGGTACCGGTACCTGTTCCCCATACAATGGAATCGCTGTCGGGATCTGTATCCACCCACTGTGTTCCGGAAGGAGAGTAACCGGGATAATCAGCTCTCATGTCGTCATACTTAATATCCTTGTAGCCGAAGATGAAGTTTCCATTGTCGGGATTGTAGGGAGCTACGCTGCCGCGGTCGGGCTTGTTGATAATGGCAAGAGTCTTTGCATTGTCAAGGACGAACTGTGGTGTGGTAGACTGCACGCTGATTTTGGCAAAATTACGCACAAGGGGAAGGCCGGGATGGCCGGCGCCTCCGCAGAAAGCGTCGGTAACATCGTCGGTAACCTGATAGTAGTCGCCGTCCTTTACATAGACCATGGACTGGGTTTCTTCATCCCATTCCTTTTTGAGGGTAACACCGTTGGGCAGGATGAAACTGGCCCAGTAAGCATCCTGGTTGTTGGTAGTGTAGGCATATGTGTTCATAACCTCGGTGTCATACTTCCAGGGGAGCTTTACATCGCCAAGGTTGGCGATTATATGGACTTTCAAGTTCTTGGAATCTGAAAGAGACAACTGTGCCTGATAGGTATAGAGGGTCTTATTGCCGTTTGTGGTGGCCTTTTCGAATGTCTCGATATCGGCACTTTCCTTAAGGAAGCCCGAAGAACCGAAGACTACAACCTGCATATTTTCGATGATGGGAGTATCGGCCAAATTGGCCTTGGTGCCGGCGTATCCGCCCGGAACGGCCACGGTGAACTTGACGAGGGCCTTGCCTTCTGTTGGATAGGGAAGTTCCTCGCCTGTCTCATTCCCGATTCCCCATTGCTCTTTGACGCAGCCGGTAAAACCTACAAGCAGCGCAGTCAAAAGGGATATGTATTTCAATGTCTTTTTCATACCTACTTAAGGTTTAGCGGGCGATGTCACCCCATTTGAAGGTGGTGAGAGGAGTTACGGTTGTGTAATCATTACCGTCGTATGTGATGCCGTCCCAATACCATTCATCGTATACGCAGCGGACATATTTGGTGCCAGAAGTTCCGGTATTGGGAACAGGGGCCTGCTTCGATGCGGCATCCGTTCCATTATAAACGGTTACATAGCCACTGTTACACCAGTAATCGGATTTTGAATCGTTTGTTGAGTTGCCGAACAGGCGCACAATCATACCGTCGGCATTAAGTTTTGTGATATATGAAACCTCTGCAACGGTGGGGAGTCTCCATCTCCCGGCAGGATATCCTTTCTCCTGATAGGATGCGCAGCGCCTGAAAGCATTTGCGTATGATAACACTGTAGTTGCGCCGTGAGAAGATGCTACACGATACTTAGGCGCAATTATATTGTCTGCTTTCCCGTCGGGATCAACCGGATAATAGTAAGACAATTTGCGGTTTCCTCCCTGTACCGAAGTAGCTGTGGCGCTCCATGTACTGACATCGGAGTTCCTTGTGGGCCAACTGTTCAGGTTGTCAACAGCAGTAAGGCGCGGGTCTCCAAGCATGTAATCTGAATCCGAAGGCAGAATAGTGGTTTCAATAATGAACATACTGAAATTGGCGTTACCACCATTACTTATGCCGTTATCACCATAGGAGCCTTCACCATTATTGACATAAGTATAGCCGTGATGATTGTTTTTACCTATGTTCGTCCCACTTTCCGGGTTCGGCGGATTATTATCCATGGCAATCATAATAGCCGGCCTCTGCTCAATGGTCACCTCTTTTGCATAAGACGGGTCATCCTTGTGTCTGATGGTAAAGGTGATGGTGTACGGGGATACATCATAGTCGCTGGTTGATGTATCGTTGTTCAGCGGGTGGTTGAAGCTGATATGGGCACCGGTAGCCGTGGTGACGAGGCTTACATCCATGTTCCAATCGGCCTGATTGGTGGTGGAGACTTCCTGCCTGGTACTGCCGGAGAAGTTGTACTTCTTGGCGCTAAAGTTCTCAATGATACAAGGGTCGGATGTTACATAGGGAATCATCAGGACCTCCTGATTGTACATGATAAAGTCCTGCTCATTGAGGAAGAGGTAGCGGGCGCCTTTGATTTCGGCCTCCTTGTCGGAGTCGTTGATGCCGGTGCCGCTGCCGCTACCGCCGGTTTCACGCTCCTGCCAGTCTACAACATAGTAGTTGCCGTTGATGACCATCTCTCCGCCGTCAGTTTCACTGCCAAGGATACCAACATTCAGGATAACCTTGTACCAGTTGTTGCGGACAAACTCAGCGTTGGAGATGTCAATGGCTGTTGCCGGGCAGTACACGCGGTAGTAGTATATCTTGTGCGTTGTGCCAAAAGGGGTTCCCTTGTCGCTTACACCGGGTTCGCGGTCCCAGGGAATGACAAGTTTGAGGTAAGGCTCTTCAGCAGAACCGTACATCCATTGTTCTGGATATGTATAGAAAGGAGCTTTTGCGGGATAGAAGATGTCGGTTTCGGTGGTTTTGTCGTACTGGACAAGGCCGTCGGCATCCAGAATCTCTTTTCCTTCGCCGTCCACGCGTTTTGTGTAAGTGTCGTAGCTGTGGCTTTCCCCGGCGGTCTCGTCAAAGGTGACCTCCTGATAATTATATAATTCAGAACCCTCCACCGGAGCGCCGCTCACCTGACCGGTCTTGGCACCGTTTACAAGATAGATATACATCTCATTCAAACGGGGTTTCCAAATTTCGGTGCGGGTGTCGGTGACACCGCTGATGGTTACGGTATTTCTGATTTCCACGGAAGGAACAACCCTTACCGCAACGGTAATCTTGGCGGCAACCCTCTTGAGGCCGATATTCGCAGTGGCAACAATCGTGCTCCTGCGCTTGACTCCAGTAACCTCAAACTGGCCGTCTGTGGACATCAGGAAGTTTGTCTGTGGGGTTTTGACGGCGCCGCTCTCAAACTCGATATCTCTTGTAAGGGCCGATATTGTGGAAACATCTGTTCCGGAAAGGTCCTCAGGGTCTCCTGCCGCCACAATTCTGGGATGGTTTGCAATGGCATATACCCAGAAATTGGTGGCGCCGCCGGGGCAGAGCTTAGAATTAACCGTCTCAATGGTCATAGGGATGCTCACAGGAGCATTCTGCCGTACATTCTCAAGATATCCGTGAAGAACGGCGTCGCCGTTTTTCCCTGCGTCCGAATAGATAAAATACTCCACGGAGGCAAGAATGTTCTCGTTGAGGGCATCCACGCCTTCCTTAGGGGTCGTGGCCTTTGTAATCACCAAACTCTCATCGCTGGAAAAGCGCAGGACGATACCTTCGTTCCCATCCGGGGTGAGGTCTTCTTTAATGGAGCACGCAGGCGCAGTGGCAAGAATCATTGCCGCTGCCATGGAAAGTAAACTGAATGATAACTTTTTCATACCTGGTCCTCAATTAAGGTATTGTGATGACATAGTTGTCACGGTTGATTTCAGAGTCGGCGTCAACATCACGGTTGTTGTTGGTCACTGCAAAATGAAGGAACAACTTCTTGCCGCTTGACGGAGAGCCTTTTGGTCTGACGCCCAAGGTAATAAGGCCACCGTTGCGTGAAGGGTCGATGAGAATGTAGTCACTGCCGGTTCCGGTATATTCGTCTCCGCTATCCAGAGTGACGATAAAAGAGTCAATATCTCCCGAGAGACCGACGGAGAGCCTGCCGTTGACGGGGGTATATATGGAGAACTTGCCACGGGCCACCCATGCCGGCTTAGAACCTGCGGTGAGCTTTATGACATCGTGTTTGCCGTTGGCGTCTGTAAGTTTGCCGCCATCTTCATAAGTCCCTTCAATGAACTTAAGCTGTGTCGCAGAAACTGCGTCATTCTCATAAGACATCGGGAACTCTTCGTAATCCCAAGGGAGGGTCTTGAAAGAGAGCTGGATCTGCTTGTCGGCAAAAGAAATGTTCAGTTGGGTTTTCTTGCCTGCGGAGATGGCCGGTTTGTCGTCATCTGCGTTGGGGAAGCGCATTCTATAGGTGGTTTCGCTGCCGGACCCTTCCTTTGCTTTTATTTCAATGATAGGAGAGTCAATTGAATACTCGGGATTTCCTTCGGCACTTGTGCCTGTGACTTTGGGCTTGAGGGCGGCCTGGGTCATGGGCCAGCAGAGGCGGTAACTCAGGTTTTCGCCCATTTCAGCGCCGGTGTAGGCGTCGTAGGTCTTGCCGCCGTTTGCGTCTTCAATTTTCTTGAGCGTTACGCCGGAGAATTTGTTGGGCCAGAACTCGTCTGAGCCTGCTGCGCCTGAACGGGTAGGATTGCCACCTGCGAGGGTGACTCCGGAACCCATGTCCCAAGTGAGGACTTCGCCGTGGCTGTTGGGGAAGTTGAGAAGCCTTACGCTGGTTACGGTTACATCCACCTTGGAGGTGTTCTGGACAGTGATTCCAAGAGCGCCGAAGAGGTGCTTCATGGGAATGTCCACATGGCTGGGGATACCGGCGATGACATCTACAGGAACTACATTTGAGTAGAGGAAGTCATACTGCGGACCTGCCGCCGTGAAGGTCTTGGCAACTGTAAGCGTCTTTGTTCCGGGAGTATAGGTGTCGAAGAACGAGCTTGATTTGAGTTCTCCCGCATCGGGGTCCGTGCTGGTTTTGTCTTCTATGAGCCAGCCATAGAAATGGTGTGTGCCGGTGCGGGTCCAGCGGTATGAATCCGGGGAAGCCACATCACCGAAAAGCCACTGCCAGTTGGTAGCATCCTGTTTGAAAGTGAGGGTATTCTCGAAGTATTTGAATTCATCCCCGGAGTGGGTTACGCCACCGCCGTCCTGAAGGGTGCCGTTATATCCGGAGAGGTAATCGAACATCCGGAATTGGGTGCCGTTAACCATTAGCGCATCAGTTGACAGGAAGCCTTTTGTCTCTCCCGGTGACGCGTTCAGGACAATCTCCTCTGAGGAGTACACGGAATCCTCTACCTGAGTTTTATTGCAGGAGAGGGCCAGCGCCGCCATGAGAACTGCCGCAGCCGGGATTATGTATTTATTGTCCACTGTGCTCATGTTTTTCATCTTGGAGTCCGGAAGGGTATCACCCCCGCCGGACCAAATCACTAAATGCTGACCGTAGCGGAAGCAGATACGGTTTCCCAGTCGGCGACTGCGGGGTCGAAGGTGATGACCACATCGGTAGGGTCGTCGTAGGTGCTCACATATTTCACCGGCTTGAAGCGGATGGTGTATACCAGGTTCTGGTTAATCTTGAGCGATGCGATGGCGCTCTTGAGGTCCAGGGTGGTGGCA
>JAFUGJ010000098.1 GCA_017469425.1 Bacteroidales bacterium | reverse complement strand
GTACTCCGTCCGCTCGGCGTCGGTCATTTTGTCGATGCGCAGCTTATCCATAATCCTGTAAAACCTTGGGTTGATGTCCTGAGGAACACCGACAAAATTAGGAAGATTTTTGAAAAAGTAACACCATTCCTCAACTTTATTCTTGTCAGGTGACAGAATTGCGCGTGGCAGTTCAAGCATGTAAAGCCTAATTTGGTTCCCGAATTGCTCTGCAGTTTCTTTTTCAAGAAGCATGTATTGAAACAAAGCCTTTCCTTTTGGCACCTGCCCGTGCCTTGTCACATAATCGAGAATGGCGACGACGCGGACCGGTTCGTAATCGTAGGCTTTGCTGCCGGTTTTCACCTGACGGTGTATTGCCGCGGCGCCATAATAAAACATGCGGTTGCGGAAGTCCGGCTTTCGGGTGGTTTGCATTTCCACGATGAACTGCCTCTCGTCGGTTGTGGTGCACAGAATGTCGAGGGTGGCCTGCTTGTCGGAAGGCGTTCCTGCCAGCGCATCGCCCGCGCCGATGGAGATGGTGTCAATAGGCTCGTCGAGAATGTCGACAAGGAGCATTCTGAGGTCTTCCGGGCTGTTGCTGAAGGCCCACTTGAAAGCCCAGTCGTTGGTAGGGTCAGCGTAAGTTGAAGACATAAAGTGCCTTGCGATTTCGATTTTCTCTTTTTCCGGGATTCTTGCGTACTTGGGATTGGCATCGAAAAATGCTTTGTACTGTGCCAGACTATCCGGCCAGACAGTGGAAGTGTTTGAAGATTTCATAGTTTAACGATATAAATGCTCCTGCAAGATATGTGTCCTGCATGACAACGCCAAGAAAAACGGGCAAACATTTTCGGTTTTTTTCTGTTTGCCGCAGGTGGTAAAATCCGAAATTCCTGTTTTCGGCTTTATGCAGACAGGATTTCGCTGATTTCGTCAATACTCAATGCGTCCTCTACACAGAAACCGGCGTTGCGGGTGCGGCGCAGACTGTGAAGGAAGGCTCCGCTGCCGAGGGCTTCGCCGAGGTCTCGGGCAAGGGCGCGTATGTAGGTGCCTTTGGAGCAGTCGACCAGGATTTCCGCGGCTGGCAGTCCATCCGGTATCTCTGCCACATGAATTCTGCTATTTGGCTGACGGAAGGGTATACCATCCGATCCGGTGCCGGCTGCGCCGGCATCCCTCCCAACCTGCGGTTGGGCCCCTCCCTCTAACAGTGCCGAGGGTGGCATGCCTCCCGGATGGTATACCCTTCCGTCAGCACCCTCCCGAAACTGCACCAACTGCAAATCGTAAACCGTTATCCTGCTTGCCTGCAGGAGCCCTGGCTCCTCTACCGGAAGTCCGGCCTTGTAACGCTTACGCGCCAACTCATAAACGCGCACGCCATCCACTGATTTTGCGCTGAAGAGGGGTGCTACCTGGTCCTGTTCGCCGATAAACGAAGGCAGCACGGCTCGAAGCGCCTCTTCCGAAACCCCTTCCAGACTGCAGAAGTTGTCCACTTCTTTTTCCAAATCGTACGATGCGGTCGTGGCTCCGAAAGTGACGCCTGCAAGATATTGCTTGGGCGCCTTCTGGAAACTCTCGGCAAGTTTGGTGGCTTTCCCAATGCACACCAGCAGCACCCCGGTGGCGAGCGGGTCCAGAGTTCCGGCGTGGCCGACTTTGAGATTGCGTTTGCCAAAGTGCTTCACCGCCATCCATTTGACTTTGCGAATCACATCCGCCGAAGTCCAGCGATAGGGTTTGTCCACGGGGATGACTATTCCTTCGGGGTAGTCATCTATCGAACGGCTCAGCGCAGTGCCTGCTGACAAAGTAAGGTAACTCATTGTTGCTGAATGCTTAAAATAGGGATTGCTGCGGTGTTGGCCCGATAGTGGTCGGCATATTCGCAGACGATTTCCGCCGCAGGTGTGCGGAACTCTCCGGCCCGGGTGGCGTAGAACTCTTCAGTAATTACCGTCTTTTCTTCGGGATACACTTCGTACCATAGTTCAATGCGGTCGGGAAGAACATTGCGGTAGTATCCCCATCGGTAACCCGACATCTGGTTTACGGGAAGAAGCCCTGCTCCGAAAGGAACCGTAACCTTCACGAAACTGCGGTTCTCTTCGTTGGAGATGTTGAATGTCAGCTTGACGCGGTCGCCCACCCGGAGGGTCTGACCAATGGCCAAAGAACTCATTTCCATACCATTACCGGATGCCTTGACCTCTGCAAAGGGCACTTCGTATGTTCCCTTGAGAGCGAGCACTTTTGTCTGCAGGATGCTGTCCGGGCCGGACAGTACCATGGCGAGGGCTTCGATGTAACCGGGTTCCGCACTCCAGTTCTGGGTCTCTTTCTGAATCATTATCCAGAGGCGGATGCCGTCGGCTATGTCGGCGTGCGAGTGCCTTTCCATAATGCCTGCGATGTCGCAGTGGGCATCCAGCTCCGTTTCGAGAAGGCCCCTCCACGGCATCACGGCATTGGGATAGTAGCATCCGCCGCTCTTGTGGGGCTGGGCGTATTCAACGAGCGATTCGATGTCGGCTGCGAGGGATTTACGCAGTTTTCCTGCCGTGCCAAGCTTTATGCCGAGTTTCTTTGCGAGCGCCGTACCCTTGGAAGAGGCCAGGAAATTTTCGAGGATGATAACCCTGCGGGCTTTTTCTCCCGGCCTGCCGTTGAGCCCTCTTACCTTTTTGGGAACGAGATATGCCTTGGCATCCTTTCTGAATCCGGAATCCGTTTTCTGCACAAAGGCAACTTCAGGGAAGAGGCTCCTTACGGAAAGATACTGCTCCAGGCTGAGCCCGCGATACCACCAGCCCGCCCTGTCCTTTGCAAAGTATTGGGAATCAATGTATCTTACGGCAGCTTCTTCTTCGATTATGCCAAGGCCGCGGAGTCTTGTAAGCACAACTGCAGTAACTATCGGAGAAGCCTGCATCCCGGCAAACCATCCGAATCCTCCATTCCCGTCGCGGCAGTCGAGAAGTTTCTTCACGGTGCCGTCGCGGTCGAATTCCGGGTTCTGCCCCAGTTTGGTACACAGGGAATATGCGTAAAGCGCCTTCGACAGTTCGATTGCATTGTCGCTGCGAGCTTTCACTTCTGCGGGGATGGCTTCGCCAAGCATGTCGAAGATGGAAATCTCCCGAAGCGATGCCTGCGACCCGTCGAAGTTGCTGAACATGGCGCGCAACTCTTTTTCGAGCGCTGCCTTGTCGGCTCCAGCAGGCAAAACAGCCGAATGAGCTTCGGTAAGTGTCTGCACGGCCTTGCTTACGGGCACGCTGACAAATACTCCGTCGCCTCCCAACGCATTGTCGGAAGGCTTGAAAGTGATTTTGAGCCCAAGCACGGACAACCCCTCGGCTGTAAGGTCAAAATCCGCCGCGGCGCCGGACCTTCCTGGAACGGTAAGCTCGCGGGAAACGGAAGAAATCTGCTTTGCCGTCTTGTAGTCGCTTCCGTCCAGGACCGACACGCTCAAGGTTCCCCGGACATCTTTCGACAGGCTGCTGCTCAGTGCCACCCGCAGTTTGTATACATCGCCTTCATAAAGGAAGCGGGGTTCAGCGAGGCTGATTTTCACAGGGATGGTTACCATCATCTCGCGGCGCAGCACTTCGTTTTTCATCTGCCTGTCATGGGCGAACAGCTGCACATTATATGTGGAGAGCTTGTCGGCATTGGTGAAGCTGAACTGCACCCTGCCTTCGGAGTCACTCCTTAAAAAAGGCTCCCATGCAATCGTGTTGGCAAAATTCTCACGGATGGGCACGCCCACCTCCGCCTCATACGCCCCTTCGTCAAGCGGAATCGCTTCTTCGACCTCAATGGCGTCATCGACGATTTCAATGGCGTCATCTTCTGCGGGAGCCGAGTCCATTGCCGCCATCAAGACATTTGCGGTAGCTGCTTTGCTCATTAAGCGTGAACGCCCGAGGCCACGGACCATCATCCTGTAACTGGATTGATCGGTGCCACATTCCATGTCTCTTGTGATGGACGGGCCGGGGAAGCGCATAGCACGGATATTGCTCCGTGTATTGGGGTAGAACCTTTCGGTGCTCTTGTCAAAGATGCTTGCGGCGAGTTCCACACCGGCGAGAGTCTTGATTTCAAATGTGTAGGAACTTCCCGGGACGGTGGTATCGAGGAAACGGGTGAATTCCAGCGGGAGGTCCCAGCGGTGGTCGGTTTTCCGCAGCGAACTGGAATGGCTGAACGATTTCTTGTCCTGGAAATATAGGACGCTGATTTCAATGGCGTCGGGGTCGCTGTCTTTCATCCGGTACTTTATGCTTGTACTTGCAGGTCCGTCCGAAGGGATAAAATGCTCAATGCGTTTCCAGAGCAGTTTGTTTCCTGTTCCATGGGCTTCCACTATCATCCATACCGGTTTGCTGCCGGCAACGACTTTCAGGTCCAGGTTTCCGTCCTCGTTCTTTTCATCGAAATAGAATTCGGATTTTACCACAGGCACAGGCTGGGGATATATGTTTACGGACTTGTTCCATTCCATCGTCTCGCCGGTAGCGTCGACGACTTTTATATTGATGTGATACCAGTCGTATCCGGTATTCGTGCTGTCGGGAGCAAACTTCAACTCAAATCTTCCTTTGGAATCGGGCACAAGTTTTCCTTTCTCAAAATCTCCGCCATTGTGCGTTATCGTATAGCTTATGTCCGCTCCCGTTAGCGGGTGGCCCGAATATGAGTATATGCTTCCTCCGGTGCAAATTTGTCCGACTGGTTTGTAAAAGAGGGATTCTTTGTCGAATACAAGGTCGAATGTGGGAAGAACATAGTCATCCACCCTGACCGTCCTGGATGCCAGGACCTGTCCGCCATGTTTCAGGATAATCCGGAAATAGCCGTTGCGTTCGCCGCGCAGCAGTTTGAAATCGGCGGCTACGCTCCCGAATTCATTGGTGGTGAGGTCTTTGGATTCTACCGTCTTGCCGGAAGGGTCTGCCAGTTCTGCCGTTACCTTGAGGCCGTCATCCGCTGCCTGCAGACTGTACTTCCCCTTATATATTACCGCTTTGAAGTGCAGGGTGTCATCCGGTGCATAAGCCCCACGGTCCGTAATCAGGCAGGCGTTAAGGCGCTCCGGTTCGTCGCTGTATGCGGGGTTGTCATAGTAGTATAGCGATACCGGTTGCGATGCCCTTTTCTTGCCATTGTCGCTTCGCACCTGCAGGCTGTATCTCGAGTGTCTGTCCGCCAGTCCGGATATGAAAGATTCGGGAATGTTGGTGTATCCGTCCAAAACCAGATTGGCGCTCTGCACGGCCTTGCCGTCTTTCAGAAGGTCCACGCTCACTTTCCCAAGTGGCTCCCCGGAAATGAAATCCGCTGCCCATACCCCTATGCCGGAAGCATTCCGGCGTATTGTAGCTGAAATGGTAAACTTATGATAATCAACGGTTTCTTCTGTCTTTCCGTTGAAGCATTTCACTTCGTAGCTGCCATCATCCAGATCGGGAAGCGTGAGCGCAAGCTTGTCGGGAATATAATAACTCTTTACTGGATTCGTTAGATATTTTTCGAAGACGGTCTTGCCGTCTTTCAGTACCTGCAGCGTGACCGCGTCAAGATTTCCCAATGTAATGGTCGCCGTTCCGTCCAGGACATTGACGCTTACGGATTTGCTGTTGAGATTATCAAGCAGGATGTCGGAGCGTGTCAGGCAGTCGGCAATTTTCTTTTCTTCCCCTTTGAAAGCAGAGCGCTTTTTGTTGAAGGCCAGGCAGTCGTCGCGCAGCTGGCGGAAATCGTCTGAACTTCCTGCGGTCACGCCGTTTTCGCTTTTGTTCAGTTCATCGAAGCGCAGTGTCAGCAATTCCTGCTCCGCCAGCAGTCCTGCCGCCTTGCCGTCCCATTTGCGGGCGAATGCCTCCAGATTCTGCCGGAAGGATTTTTCAGCCGGGCCCATGGCGGCAAACTCGGCAAAGGCCGACAGGGGATAGTCTTTGAATTCTGCGGTAAGCAGTTCCGGGTCGCCGAAACTCCACAGACAGTACTCGTAGTCGTTTGCAAGCAAATCCGGCAGAATCTTTCCGAACTCCCGTCCCGAAATATGGAAGTCGCGGGAATAGAACTCAGGATTGTGCGAAGACTGCAGTGCTGCCTTGTTTTTCTCAATGAAAGCCCTGCCCTCATTGCCAGAACCAAAGGTTGCGCCGCCCAGCACATACATGAATTTCCAGTAATTCTGGTTGTCGAGAAAATACTCCGCCACCGGCTCTCCGAAGGCTATGATGTCGGCGTCGCGGGCGGCCGTTTCGTTCTCCCGGAGTTTCCAGTTGCCCGATATGCGCACCTGCGCGAGCTTCATGCTGGCGTCGTAGTAATCCCAGGTGAGGTGCTTTGCCTTGGCCTCTTCCTTTATTTTAAGAAGGGCGGCTTCCTGTGTCTTGGGCTTGTCGGCACCCTCGGCGGCATAGTAGTCTTTCCACAGCCCTGTCAGGGTGTGGTCGTCCTTGTCTTTCGGGCCTGAAGATGAAGTGAGAATCAGCGCGGTCATCAGTGTCATGGATATGGTACGGAGGAGTTTCATGCTTTGGCGGTTTTGTTGAACATCGGCAGGGCTTCGGCAACCACGAAGGTGCTGCCACCTATATATATGAGCGGATTTGGCAAGTCTTGTGCCAAGCCGAGTGCCAGCTTGACGGCGTCTTGCACGGAAGCAGCCGTGCGGCAGTCAAGGCCCGGGCGCAGGAGAGTCAGGCGGCGCTTCAGTTCTTCTGCCTGGAGAGCCCGTTCGCCCGAAGGCGCTGCGAGTATGTAAACGGCGTTGGAAGGCATCAGGGGCGCGATGCCCGCAAGGTCTTTGTCGGCCATGATGCCATAGACTATAATCAGTTGCCTTCCGGATTGCTGCAGTTCGCCGAGTTTCCGGAAGTTTTCCTTGAGTGCCGGAGGGTTGTGTCCTATGTCGCAGATTGCCTCCGGTGCTCCGCAAACCCTCTGCCACCTGCCTTGCAGTCCTGTCCTCAGTGCAGTTGAGGCTATCGCTTCGGAACAATGTGACATCCCCTGCAGGGCCGGGCTTGCCAAAGCCGTCAGGACTGTATGCAGATTTATATCCTGGCTGGGGCCGTCAAGGTCAATCTTCCGGAGCAGCTGTTCCTCCCCTCTGAAGGGTGGAACATCGCTTGCAAAAGTCAGGGGAGAGCCGCACAAGGCAGCCATCCTTTCGAACACCGGGGCGGTTTCCCCATCCCTTGTTCCCACAACTGCGGGTACGCCCGGTTTGAAGATGCCGGCTTTTTCGGCGGCGATTTCCGCACGGGTGGACCCCAGCAGGGCGCAATGGTCAAGCCCGATGGAAGTAATCACCGACAGCGCCGGGGTAATGATGTTGGTGCTGTCCAGCCTTCCTCCCAGCCCGACCTCGATAACGGCTGCATCCACTCTTTTTCGCCGGAACCACCAGAAAGCCATGCCTGTCGTAATCTCAAAGAAAGACAGCCCGTCGAAACGGCTCTCGTAGTTTTCCAGGAACTCCCACACCTCCTCGCGGGAAATCATTTCGAAACCCCTGGCGCTGATGATTTTCATCCTCTCCCGGAAATCCAGAAGATGCGGGGAAGTGTATAGTCCGACGGTGCTTCCGCCGTCTGCAAGCGCGGAAGCGAGCATGCTGCATACGCTTCCCTTGCCGTTGGTGCCTGCCACATGGATGCAGGGATATGCCTTCCAAGGATGGGCGAGCAGGCTGTCCAGTTTCTCCATGCCGGCAAGCCCCGGTTTGTATGCTCCGTCTTTGAAGCCCACTTTCTGAACCGACTGGAAGCGGGAAAACAGGGCCTCCAGACGGGCATCATACTCTTTAAGATTGAATTTTGATTGCATCTGAATCCAAAAATAACTATTTTTGAGGGATAATGATACATTCGTCATACATAATCGACGGAGAGAGGCAGCAGCTCACGCCCGACCAAATCCTTCAAAGCGTCAGCAGTTTTCCCGTGCGTGACGCCGTAGAAGGGGGGAGGCATGAACCTATAGTGGACGAAACTCCGGATGTGGACCCGTCCGCCATGGTGCTGGATTCCAGAAAGGTGGAAAAGTACCTGAACGGTGTGCTGCACACGGAGCGTATAGTGCCGATGCCTTTTGCCGGGAGCCATACCCGGGGGAAAATTGCCGAAGCCCTGCTCGACTGCATCTGGAAGATGGGGCATTTCCGTATCGGCGACCTTTCTGTCGATGCCCGGTGGCAGTGGAACAATGCCGAAATCGGCAACATGGCAGCTTTTTACCGTTCTGTAGAAGCTTTGGGTGACTTCTTGAGCTCGCTTAACCTGCCTCTCCGCGATTTCGACTGTACTTGTGCCGAAGGTACATGCAGGCTGTCGGTGACGGCGGAACTCAGGCCCGTAGGCGACGAAGACGATTTCATCGAACAGCCTTTCAAGACGGCAAATCCCCATATGGGCGTGTCCGGCATCTCGAACAGCCTGCGCCCCGACGAGCAGAGCTGGCTGGTATACATCCCCTTCGATTCTTCGGCCTACAGGCTTGGAGGCTCGCTGCTTGCACAGTCGCTCGGCATCAATCCTCCCGTTGCGCCCGCCCTCGACGACGCCGATTATTTCATCGACTGCTACGAGGTGGTGCGTGAACTGGTTGAGGACGGCATCGTCCTTGCCGGTGCCACCGTGGGGGAAGGCGGGCTGCTGGCGGCCATAAAAGGGATGGCAAACTCCAAAATGGGAGCAAATGTGGACATTTCCGACATCCGTCGCGCTTATCCGGGCACGGACATTGTGAATATACTCTTTGCCGAAATTCCCGGAGTGGTGGTGCAGATACGCGACATCGACTTCGACTATGTCGATGCGGAGCTGCTTCTGCAGGATGTGGCGTTCTACCCCCTCGGGCATCCGGCGGAAAACGGAGGCGCGGTGCGGGTTCGCTCGTCTGCCAAGACCGGGCTGCAGAACATACTCGAATCCCTGGTACGACGCCAGGGGGGAGAGGGAGAAGACTGATAACTAAACCAACAATATGGGTAAACCCAAAATTTTCGTACTGGATACCAATGTGCCTTTGCACGACCACAAGGCTATCCGTCATTTCAGAGACAACAACCTCGTAGTTCCCATTGCAGTCGTGGAGGAACTCGACAAGTTCAAGAAGGGCAACGACACCCTGGCCTACAATGCCCGCCACTTCCTCCGCGATCTGGACACCATTTCCGGAAACAAAGGATTCGGGGCGGAAGGACTGCCTATAGGCAAGGGGCTCGGCCTCATCAAGGTGGAGCCCAACCATCCCTTCCCGGATGCGCTGAAAGACCTATTCATCGACGACATTCAGGACCATCGCATCCTTGCCACCGCCATCTGGGTGCGCGACAATCATCCCGGCACCTTCGTTGCGCTGGTAACCAAGGATGTGAACCTGCGCATGAAGGCTAAGGCCGCAGGCATGGAGGTGCAGGATTATCTTACCGACCGCGTGGAAGAGGCTAAAATCGAGAATGCCAACAGCGAGGTGCAGTATTATACCCTCAGGCCGGAAGTGCTGCAGGGCCTTGTCTACGGCCCGGAAAACGCCATTGAATGGAAGGAGGTTGTGGCCAGGAAACCCGAGCCCAACCAGCTCTTCAAGTTCCGCTGGGAAGGCGACAAGTCGGCGGATATCGTTTGCGCACGCTACGATGCCGACCGCGACAGGGTGGTGCTCATCAAGAGCCGTTCCGCCTATGGCATCCGTCCACGCAACGACGAGCAGAAGATGGCCCTCGATGCATTGCTCAACCCCAATGTCAGGCTTTGCACCCTTACGGGAGGCGCAGGCACCGGAAAGACCCTCCTCGCCCTTGCCGCCGCCCTCGAACAGGAAGCCGACTTCGACCAGCTCATCCTTTCCCGTCCTACCGTAATCCTCGGCAATCAGGACATAGGCTTCCTTCCCGGCGACAAGAACAGCAAGATGTCGCCCTTCCTCCAGCCGCTGATGGACAATCTCAATGTCATCAAGGGCCAGTTTCGCCCCACCTCCAAGGAAGCCGGCAAGCTGGACGGCCTGCTGAAAGACGAAAAACTCGTAATCGAGCCGCTTGCCTACATCCGCGGACGCAGCCTCGGCAGGGCTTTCTTCATCATCGACGAAGCACAGAACCTTACACCCCTTGAAGTCAAGACCATCATTACCCGCGCAGGGGAAGGCACCAAGATAGTTCTCACCGGCGACATCTTCCAGATAGACCAGCCTTATCTCGACCAGTGGAGCAACGGCCTCACGCATGTCGGGGAGAAGATGAACGGACAGAAGATTTTCCAGCACATCTTCCTCCGCAAGGGTGAACGCAGCGAGCTCTCCGAGCTGGCATCTAAGTTATTGTGATATAATGGTAGGGCGTATTGATAATTTTTGTAAATTTGCGCCCGATTTTGCCGTACTGCGGCCAAAAACAGGAAACTAATTAATAGAAAGATATGTCAGACAACAAGAAACGCGTCTATCGTTTTGGCGGCAAGACCGCTGAAGGCGATGGTTCCATGCGCGAGCTCCTTGGTGGAAAAGGAGCCAACCTGGCGGAAATGAGCCGCCTGGGAATGCCGGTACCTGCCGGATTCACTATTACGACTGAATGTTGTGCCGAGTACTATCAGCTCGGCGGAGGTTATTCCGAAGCTCTCAAGGCCGATGTAGCCGAGGCTCTCGCAGCAACCGAAAAACTTATGGGCAAGCGCTTTGGCGACACTGAAGATCCCCTTCTTGTGAGCTGCCGCAGCGGCGCGCGCAGTTCGATGCCCGGCATGATGGATACCATCCTCAATATCGGCCTCTGCTCTGCGACCCTTCCCGGTATGATTAAGAAGACGGGCAATCCCCGTTTCGTATATGACGCTTACAGGCGCCTCATCATGATGTACTCCGATGTGGTGATGGAGAAGGCCGAGGGCATCGAGCCCGAGGACGGCCAGGGAATCCGTCAGCAGCTCGACCGCATGATGCAGGAGCTCAAGGATGCAAAGGGCTACAAGTCCGACACCGACATCACCGCAGAAGAGCTCAAGGACCTCTGCGACAAGTTCAAGACCAAGGTGAAGGAAGTTCTCGGAGTGGAATTCCCCGACACCGCCGAAGCCCAGCTTTGGGGTTCCATCGGCGGAGTGTTCAAGAGCTGGAACGGAAAGCGTGCCATCGCTTACCGCCGCATCGAGAAGATTCCCGATGACTGGGGCACCGCAGTGAATGTGCAGAGCATGGTGTTCGGAAACATGGGCAACACCTCCGCTACCGGAGTCGCCTTCTCCCGCAACCCTGCTTCCGGCGACAATAAGTTCTATGGCGAGTGGCTCATCAACGCCCAGGGCGAAGATGTGGTTGCAGGTATCCGTACCCCCAACCCTCTGAACGAGGCCACCAAGACCGAGCATAACGCCCACCTGCAGAGCCTTGAAAAGGCAATGCCCGAGGTTTATGCCGAACTCGACGCCATCCGTCTCAAGCTCGAAAACCACTTCCATGACATGCAGGACATCGAGTTCACCATCCAGGAAGGCAAGCTCTGGATGCTGCAGTGCCGTATCGGCAAGCGCACCGGTATCGCCGCCCTCCAGATGGCCATGGACATGCTCGACGAAGGCATGATTGACGAGCGTACCGCAGTCATGCGCGTATCTCCCGCCCAGCTCGACGAAATCCTGCACCCTGTGCTCGACCCCGCTTCGGAAAAGAAGTCCGAGGTAGTGGCAAAGGGTCTGCCCGCATCTCCGGGCGGAGCAGTAGGAACCATCGTGTTCACCTCAGAAGCTGCCATGGAAGCAGCCGCCGCAGGAAAGAAGACCATCCTCATCCGTGAGGAAACCTCTCCCGAGGACATCGAAGGCATGCGCGCTTCCGCCGGTATCCTTACCACCCGTGGCGGCATGACCTCCCACGCCGCACTCGTTGCACGCGGATGGGGCAAGTGCTGCATCGTGGGCTGCGAAGCCATGAAGATTAACTTCGCCGCCAAGACCGTCAGCTTCGAAGGCTGCGACAAGGAGTTCAAGGAAGGCGAGTGGATTTCGCTCAACGGCTCCAAGGGCTTCGTTTATGGAGCCAAGATTGACACCATGGACGCGAGCGAGAACCCTCTGTTCATCAAGTTCATGAGCATCGTTGACAAATACCGCCGCATCGGTATCCGCACCAACGCTGACACTCCTGAGGATGCCGACCGCGCCCTCAAGTTCGGTGCTGAAGGAATCGGCCTGTTCCGTATCGAGCATATGTTCTACGGACGCAATGCCGAAACTCCTCTTACCAAGCTGCGCAAGATGATTCTCAGCACCACTGAGGATGAGCGCCGTGCCGCCCTCGCCGAACTGCTTCCTTTCATCAAGGCTTCGGTGAAGAGCACGCTCAAGATAATGGACGGCAAACCGGTAGTGTTCCGTCTGCTCGACCCGCCTCTGCATGAATTCGTTCCCCGTACCGAGGAGAAGAAGCAGGAGATTGCAAAAGAACTCGGAGTTTCAGTGAAGGAAATCGAGAAGCGCGGAGAAGAACTCCACGAAATCAACCCTATGATGGGTCACCGCGGAGTGCGTCTGCATATCACCTATCCTCTCATTGCCGAAACCCAGTACAAGGCTATCTTCGAGGCAACTGCCGAACTCAAGCGCGAGGGTCTGAATCCCCAGCCTGAGATTATGATACCGGTTACGATTTCCGCCCGCGAGCTCAGCTTCCAGAAGGCAATCTGCGACCGTATCCTCGCAGAGGTGGAGGCCCATTTCGGCGGAATGCAGATTGAGTACCATTTCGGTACCATGATTGAGATTCCCCGCGCAGCCCTTACTGCCGACCGCATGGCCCGTACCGCCGAGTTCTTCAGCTTCGGTACCAACGACCTTACCCAGATGACCTTCGGTTTCAGCCGCGACGATGTGGGCACCTTCATGGGCGACTACCTCGGCAACAAGCTCATCGACGCCGATCCTTTCCAGACCATCGATGTCAAGGGTGTAGGCAAGCTCGTTGAGTACGGCATCCAGAACGGACGCGCAAAACGCCCCAACCTCAAGTGCGGCGTCTGCGGCGAGCACGGCGGTGACCCCGACAGCGTGCGCTTCTTCAACAAGATTGGAGTTGACTATGTGTCCTGCTCACCTTTCCGTGTTCCTATCGCCCGCCTTGCCGCGGCACAGGCTGCAATAGAGCAGGAGAAGTAACGGCATCTTCCTGAACGAATTAAGGGCGGAAGTTTATTTATACTTCCGCCCTTATTGTATTGGCCCGGTTCCTACAGTGTCGTGCAGACTCTTACGGATACCGTCGATACCATGTCTTCAGGGTCGAAACCGTCAAGGTCCTGAATCACCAGGGTAACCTTCCCCTTCTCCCATTCGAAACGCATGTTCTCCGCCACTATTGCCGTCGTAGTGTTGCCGCCGCCGTCGGTCTGGATGATTTCGATGGGAATCACATACGGAAGGGTGTTCCATGCGCCGAGATTGTTGAAACTGTCGTAAATGTTCCACACAAACGCCTGGACCGCGCCTGCATCTACCACATCCTGGGTGATGTCTTCGTTTTTCAGGTCCACATACAGGTAGTTGAATGCGTCCTGTTCGTTGTCGCCCATATTTCTCTGCCATTGCGCCGGAACTACATTGTAGTCGCGCACCAGCATTTTCGAACCGTAGGTATTGTATTCCTTGGTGCATCCGCAGGCGAGCAATGCTGCTGCCATGAGCGGAACGATAAATTTGAAAGCTTTCATATTAAATTGATTTAGAATTAATTATATGCCAAAGTACTATTCCCGCGCAAACTGAAACATTGAGGGAATGCTTGGTGCCGTACTGGGGTATTTCCAGCGAAGCGTCACAGGCGTCCACGACGCTCTGCTGCACTCCGTCAACCTCGTTTCCAAGCACCAATGCATATTTCTTGCCATTCTCCCGGCAAAAGTCCGCAAGGCTCGTGGAGTTTACGGTCTGCTCGACGGCAAGGACGGAATATCCCTCGTCCCGCAGGCGCCTTACCGTGGAAAGCGCGTCCTCAGCCTTCTCCCAGGGAACGCTGTCTTCAGCACCCAGGGCTGTTTTGTGGATTTCGGCAGAAGGGGGAACGGGGCAGATGCCGCAGAGCCATATCTTGTCAATCTTGAAAGCGTCGGCACTGCGGAATATGCTTCCCACATTGTGCGCGCTTCGGATGTTGTCGAGAATAACCTCTACTCCGGAAGCCGCACTCTCCCTGTATTGTCCGGCGCTCATACGTCCGAGTTCGATGCTGAGAAGTTTCCTTTTGTCCATCTTGTTTGCAAAGTTAGAATTTTTTATATTTGTAGACTATGAGAAAGTACTTGTTTTTGCTTGCAGCGGTCCTGTTCGCCGCTTCCTGCGCCGACCGGCAGGCCGGAAACGGAGCCGCCGATATCGAAGCCTCCATTGACGAACTCATTCCGCAGATTACCCTGGAAGAGAAAATCGCGATGCTTCATGCCCAGTCCAAGTTCAGTTCACCCGGCGTGCCCCGTCTCGGCATACCTGAAATATGGTGTACCGACGGCCCTCACGGCATCCGCGCGGAGGTTTTCTGGGACAAGTGGTCCCAGGCGGGATGGACCAATGACTCCTGCACCGCGTATCCCGCGCTTACCTGTCTTGCCGCCACTTTCAACCCGGAACTTGCCCGCGAATATGGCGAGAGCATAGGGGAAGAAGCCCGCTACCGCAACAAGACCGTACTTCTCGGCCCCGGCGTCAACATTTACCGCCATCCTTTCGGCGGGCGCAATTTCGAGTACATGGGCGAAGACCCGTATCTCGCTTCCCGCATGGTGGTGCCTTATGTGCAGGGAGTCCAGAGCAAGGGGGTCGCAGCATGTGTCAAGCACTACGCCCTCAACAACGACGAGGTCAACCGTCACACGGTGAATGTGAATGTCGACGACCGCACCCTCTACGAAATCTACCTTCCCGCTTTCAAGGCTGCCGTCACCGAAGGTGGCGCCTGGGCCGTCATGGGCTCCTATAATTTATATAAGGACCAGCATCTCTGCCATAATGAGCGCATGCTTATGGACATCCTCAAGGGGGAGTGGGGCTTCGACGGAGTCGTTATCAGCGACTGGGGCGGAGCTCACGATACTTTCCAGGCCATACGCAACGGCCTCGACCTTGAATTCGGCACATGGACCGACGGACTTGCCACCGGACCTTCCAATGTGTATGACCGGTATCATCTTGCAGGCCCCTATCTTGAGGCCGTCAGGTCCGGCAAGGTCGGCACCGACGAACTGGACGAAAAAGTCCGCCGCATCCTCAGGCTGCAGTTCCGCACCAATCTCGCGGAGGGATACGGGCACGGGAGGTTTACCTGCCCCGAACATTCCTCTGCCGCGCGAAAGATAGCGGGGGAGGGAATCGTCCTGCTCAAAAACGACAACGCGGTGCTTCCTGTGAGGGATGCGCGCAGGATTCTGGTAGTCGGGGAAAATGCCATCAAGATGATGACCATCGGCGGAGGTTCTTCTTCGCTCAAGTCAAAATATGAAATATCCCCCCTCGATGCCGTGAAAGCCCGCTTTGCCGATGCGGAGGTGGTGTATGAAAGGGGATATGTGGGAGAGGCTGCAGGCAGCCAGGACGGGCTTCGTGCAAGGGTGCTTACAGAAAACAGAAGCGCTTCACAGCTCATCGCCGATGCCGTTGCCGCCGCCAAGGATGCCGACTATGTGCTGGTGTTCGGCGGGCTCAACAAGGCCCAGCATCAGGACTGCGAAGGAGTCGACCGCGAGCAGTACGGTCTGCCGTACGGGCAGGATGAACTTCTGGAAGCCCTTGCCGCCGCCAACGATAAAGTCGTATTCGTGAATGTTTCCGGCAACGCCGTTGCAATGCCGTGGATTGACAAAGTGCCTTCCGTGCTTCAGGCATGGTATCTCGGCAGCGAAGCAGGCAATGCCATTGCTGATGTGCTCAGCGGCGATGTCAACCCGTCCGGAAAACTGCCCTTCACTTTCCCCGTCGCCATGGAAGACGGCCCCGTTTTCACGGAGGAGCAGTATCCCGGCATCTGGCGCGAGGAGGAAAATGTCATTGACGAGTATTATACTGAAGGTGTCATGGTCGGCTACCGCTGGTACGACACAAAGAATGTCCGGCCGCTCTTTGCCTTTGGGCATGGCCTGAGCTACACCAGTTTTGAATATGGCGAGGCGCACATCGACGGCAGGCGGAATCTGACCGTCAGCGTAAAGAATACCGGCAGCGTTCCCGGAGCGGAGGTCGTCCAGCTCTACATCTCCGACACCGAGGCTTCCGTAGAGCGCCCTTCCAAGGAACTTAAAGGTTTCTGCAAGGTATTCCTGCAGCCCGGTGAAAGCAGGATTGTCAAGTTCAACATCCCCGAGGAAGCGCTCAGTTTCTTCGATGCCGATGCACACAAATGGGTTGCAGAGCCGGGAGAATTCGTCGCCCATGTCGGCTCCGCATCGGATGATATCCGCACATCAGTGCATTTTAACTACAGATAAATATGAAAGAAGATCTCCAGGTTTTTGACCTCATCAAACAGGAAAAGCACCGCCAGCAAAGCGGTCTCGAACTCATAGCTTCGGAAAATTATGTGAGCGATGCCGTGCTTGCCGCAATGGGCTCCATCTGTACCAATAAATACGCCGAAGGCTATCCCGGAAAACGCTACTATGGCGGCTGCGGAGTAGTAGATCAGATAGAGCAGCTGGCCATCGACCGCATCAAGCAGATTTATGGCGCATGCTGGGCAAATGTCCAGCCCCATAGCGGTGCGCAGGCGAACATGGCCGTGACCATGGCTGTCCTTCAGCCGGGCGACACCTTCATGGGCCTTGACCTGTCCATGGGCGGTCACCTGACTCACGGCTCTCCCGTGAACGCTTCCGGCATCCTTTATCATCCGGTTGCCTACGGTCTGGATCCGGAGACAGGAAGGGTCGATTACGATGCCATGGAAGCCAAGGCAAGGGAATGCAGGCCCAAGCTTATTATCGGCGGCGCTTCGGCGTATTCGCGAGAATGGGACTATTCCCGCATGCGCAGGATTGCCGACGAAGTGGGTGCCATCCTCTGGATTGACATGGCGCATACCGCAGGGCTGATTGCCGCAGGGCTTCTTGAAAACCCCGTGAAATATGCCCATATCGTCACTTCAACCACGCACAAGACCCTTCGCGGACCTCGCGGCGGCATCATTCTCATTGGAGAAGATTTCCACGATCCCCAGGGGCGCACCACTCCCAAGGGAGAGGTCAAGATGATGAGCCAGATTCTTGACAGCAGCGTCTTCCCCGGAGTACAGGGAGGCCCCCTTGAGCATGTGATTGCAGCGAAGGCCGTGGCGTTCTTCGAAGCGCAGCAGCCCGAGTTCGTGCAGTATCAGACCCGGGTGCGCGACAATGCCAAGGCCATGTGCGGCGAATTCCTTCGCAGGGGCTACAAGGTTGTAAGCGGCGGCACCGACAATCACCTCATGCTCATCGACCTCCGGGGCAAATTCCCTGAAGTGAGCGGGCGCATCGCCGAAAAGGAACTTGAGAAGGCCGATATTACCCTTAACAAGAACATGGTACCCTTCGACACCCGTTCTCCTTTCCAGACCAGCGGCGTGCGCATCGGCACTCCCGCCATCACTTCGCGCGGTTTCGTGGAAAAGGACATGGCCGACATCGTGGCACTCATCGACACGGTTCTCGCTTCCTGTGCGGAGCATATCGAGGCCCTTTCGCTTAAAAAGGCTGACATTCCTACGGATGTCCAGCGCGCCTCTCTCGATGAACATGCCAAAGTGCTCGAAAATGTGGCAAAGGCGGTTCATCAGATGACTGCGGGCGTGCCTCTCAACCGTTATTGACATTTTGTCACTGGCACGCAGATTGATTATTCTACAAGCGTTCCGCCACGAGGCGGGGCGCTTTTGAGATTAACGACAAATAAACATTGATACTATGATCAGACCATTAGCAGACAGAGTTCTGGTTGAACCTCAGGAGGCTCAGACCAAGACAGCGGCCGGAATCTTCATTCCCGACACAGCAAAAGAAAAACCCCAGCAGGGAAAGGTAATTGCCGCAGGCCCCGGCAAGAAGGACGAACCCATGGAGGTGAAACCCGGTGATGTCGTTCTCTATGGCAAGTATGCCGGCACCGAGGTTACCGTCGATGATGTAAAGTATCTCATCGTAAAACAATCAGACATTCTGGCAATTCTCTAAACACTTGAAACTATGGCAAAGGAAATCAAATTCAATACCGATGTCCGCTCCAAAATGAAGGAAGGAGCCGACCAGCTTGCAAACGCAGTCAAGGTTACCCTCGGTCCCAAGGGCCGCAATGTGGTGATTGACAAGAAATTCGGCGCTCCCCAGGTGACCAAGGACGGTGTTACCGTCGCAAAAGAGGTTGAGCTGAAAGACAAATACGAGAATATGGGCGCCCAGATGGTGAAGGAAGTCGCTTCCAAGACCAACGAACAGGCTGGCGACGGCACCACCACCGCAACCGTGCTCGCACAGGCCATCATCAATGTGGGTATCAAGAATGTCACCGCCGGTGCAAATCCCATGGACCTCAAGCGCGGTATCGACAAGGCTGTCGAGGCCGTGGTGGCAAACCTCAAGAAGCAGAGCCAGAAGGTGGGCGACGACTACTCCAAGGTTGAGCAGGTGGGCACCATCTCCGCAAACAACGACAGCTATATCGGAAAGCTTATCGCCGATGCAATGAGCAAGGTCAAGAAAGACGGCGTCATTACCGTTGAGGAAGCAAAGGGAACCGAAACCGAGGTGAAGGTCGTGGAAGGAATGCAGTTCGACCGCGGCTACATCAGCCCTTACTTCATGACCAACGGCGACAAGATGGAGGCCGACCTCAGCAATCCTTCCATCCTCATCACCGACAAGAAGATTTCTTCCATGAAGGACCTTCTTCCCATCCTCGAGCCCATCGCCCGTGAAGGACGCGAACTTCTCATCATTGCCGAAGATGTCGATGGCGAAGCTCTTACCACTCTCGTCTTGAACAAGCTCCGCGGTTCGCTCAAGGTGGCGGCCGTCAAGGCTCCCGGATTCGGTGACAGGCGCAAGGAAATGCTTCAGGACATCGCAATCCTCACCGGTGCAACCGTCATCAGCGAAGAGCGCGGCTTCACCCTTGAGAACGCTACCCCCGAATTCCTCGGACATGCCGAGAAGGTGACCATCACCAAGGAAAACACCACCATCGTTGGCGGCAAGGGCGATGCCGAGGCCATCAAGGACCGTGCAGACCTCATTCGCAAGCAGATTTCCACCACCACTTCCGACTACGACCGCGAAAAACTCCAGGAGCGCCTCGGCAAACTCGCAGGCGGCGTTGCAGTCCTCTATGTGGGAGCAACTACCGAGGTCGAGATGAAGGAGAAGAAGGACCGCGTGGAGGATGCGCTCAACGCTACCCGCGCCGCAGTCGAAGAAGGTTATCTCCCCGGTGGCGGTGTCGCATACATCCGCGCAGCCGAAGCCCTCGAGGGCCTCAAGGGTGAGAACGAGGATGAGACTACAGGTATCCGCATCGTGGCAAAGGCCATTGAGGAACCTCTCCGCCAGATTGCCCTGAATGCAGGGGTTGACGGCAGCGTCATCATCCAGAAAATCAAGGAAGGCAAGGGCGACTTCGGCTACAATGCCCGTACCGACGAGTATGTCAACCTCTATGAGGCCGGTGTAATCGACCCTACGAAGGTTGCCCGCGTTGCTCTCGAGAATGCAGCTTCGGTAGCCGGAATGTTCCTCACCACCGAATGTGGAATAGTCGACATTCCCGAACCCGCACCCGCAGTTCCCGCAATGCCCGAAGGCGGTATGATGTAAAGCACGCCAGCATGCAAAAAATAACGGCCGGAAGTTTTTCCGACCGTTATTTTATTTATATTTGTCACTGCTGAAACTATCAAACCTTTTATATTATGTTTATCGTCAACAGTTACACCCTCGCAGTCATCCTCTGCTTCGTCACCATGCTCTGCTGGGGTTCATGGGGAAATACCCAGAAACTTGCCGCAAAAAGCTGGCGCTACGAATTGTTCTACTGGGACTATGTCATCGGAATGGTGCTTTTCGCCCTCATTCTTGCGTTTACCGCGGGCAGCATAGGTGAAGCAGGCCGTCCTTTCATCGCCGACCTCAAGCAGGCATCCGGCACCAGCCTTCTCTGGATTGTGCTCGGGGGAGTCATCTTCAATCTTTCCAACATCCTTCTTTCTGCATCCACTTCCATCGCAGGCATGTCCGTGGCCTTCCCTCTCGGCGTCGGGCTGGCGCTTGTGCTGGGAGTCATCAACAATTACCGGGTGGCCGTGTCGCAAGGCTCCAAGACCGGAGATGTCACGCTCCTTGTAATAGGTGTGCTTCTCGTCGTTTGCGCCATAGTGTGCAACGGCATCGCCTCCGGCCGCAAGGGTGATTCGGGCGTATCCAAGGCCGACCAGCGCAAGGGTATCATCCTCGCCCTGTGCGCGGGCGTAATCATGTCGTTCTTCTCTTCGTTTGTGATGCGCGCCATGGACACCACCAATTTCGTTTCTCCCGAAGCGGGCAAGGTTACTCCTTACACCGCCATCGTGGTGTTTACGCTTGGCGTGCTGCTCAGCAACTTTGTATTCAATACGATTGCAATGCGCAAGCCCTTCGTTGGTGAGCCTGTAAGCTACGCCCAGTACTTCAAAGGCAATTGCAGCACCCACCTGGTCGGCATGCTCGGAGGCGCAATCTGGTGCCTGGGCACGGCTCTCAGCTATATTACTGCCGAGAAGGCGGGCCCCGCAGTGTCCTATGCCCTCGGACAGGGCGCTCCCATGGTCGCCGCAATCTGGGGAGTGTTTATCTGGAAGGAGTTCAAAGGAGCAAAGAAAGGAACGGGTGCTCTGCTGGCTGCCATGTTCGTGCTTTTTGTCGCCGGATTGGCTGCAATAGTAGTGGCAGGGCTGTAAGCCTTGATTTTCAATATTTTATTGGGCTGACCCCCGTGGTCGGCCCTTTTTTGTCTGAAAAATTTTTCAAAAAAATGCGAAAAAAGTTTGGAGGTTCGGAAAAAAGTAGTACCTTTGCAATCCCGTTCGGAAAACGAGCGGGTTTTTTAACGGAAAGTTCTTTGAAAAGACTGTGAAAGTACAAGCAAAAGTACCGAGAACGAAAAAAAGATCGAGAGCGTCAATTCTAAGAAGAATTGAGAAGAGAGTGTCGGGATCGAGCTAAGAGTAATAGAAATATACAAAGAAGAGTTTGATCCTGGCTCAGGATGAACGCTAGCGGCAGGCTTAACACATGCAAGTCG
>JAFUGJ010000097.1 GCA_017469425.1 Bacteroidales bacterium | reverse complement strand
GAACTGGTCAATGAATTGTACCTCTACTTGATGGCCGATGATGGCCGTCGCTTGAAGACCTTTCAGGGGCGCAGCAGTATCTATCAATGGCTCAAATGTGTTGCAACGAGATTCTTTTTGGAAAAACGTGATGGTCGCGTCTTGATAGAAGACGCCTCGTCCGAACCTCTTTATCCTACAGATGAACCACACTTTGAGCCCGATGAGTTGGATGAGGTCCAGCAAGATGTTCGGAAGATGCTTTCCCTGATGAAAAATCCCCGTCATAGGCTGGTCATACAGCGTCTCCTTCTGGATGGTTATGAATATAAGGAGTTGGCAGAAGAATTGGATACCTCGGTCGCAAACTTGTATAACATCAAGAAAAGGGCGATGACAGAGTTTACCGCCATTGTGCTCAAAGAATATGGAAATGAATAAACTGAGACTCACAGACGAGATGATTGCCGCCTTTCTTGAAGGAAATGCCACTGCCCAGGAGACAGAGGCTATCCTGCTGGAAGCAAGGAAGGATTCCCGCCTTCGGGAGTATCTTTCGCTTGCAGCACCCAAGGAAAGGATATTGCCTATGTTAGCACAAGCAGCATCCGGACAACAGGACAACCTTTGTAATGTCCGGTGTGAGCAATACATCCTGCAGTGTTTCGGAATCACAGTCAGCGAAGAAGCGCTCACGGAAGAAGCGCTGGAGAGTGATTGGCTCAAGGATGGCGGAACTCCTTTATTCCGGATGGGCTCCCTATGCTCTCTTCATGGACTTTCCGTTGCTCGAAAGTATCATTCCTCTTTAGATGATATCCGTGTCGCTCTGTCGGAAGGCTATCAGGTGATAGTTGCCGTTGATGGTGGAGAAATTGACGGAGATGCTGAAGCCGAATCTTTGGAGGATCAATTCATCGGCAAGATTCCGGACCATTCTCTTGTCGTTCTCTCTTGCGAGGGTGAAGTCGTATGCTATGATCCTTTCCATGGCGATGTTCCACAGGTGGTTCCAGAGGACAAGTTCATGGATGCATGGAACGATTCGGATTATTATATGGTAAAAATAAACACTAAGGATGCGGTTGCTAAACTCTACAGACCTGCTCCCCTTGATTTGTCAGATGTTCGACTGCCTGATTCTCTTATGGAACTTACTGAGGCCATTGCAGAGAACACTCATGAGATATGGTCGCGGAACCGCTTGAACGAAGGCTGGTCCTACGGAACGGAACGGGATGATGCGCAGCTTAAGCATCCCGACCTTCTTCCTTATTCAGATTTGACAGAAGGCGAAAAAGAATACGACCGTGCTACGGCAATAAACGCCATCAAACTTATTGTGAAACTTGGATATAAGATTGAAAAACGATAATAAGAATGGAAAAAGCTCATAAGGTTGAACTGCAATGTCTTGATAAGGCAAACGGATTGATAGATAAGTACTTTCCGAATTTTATCCATGAGGCTGCAATTAAGAAACCTGAAAGGCTTGCCGGGGAGTACAATGACGAACTCCCTCACAAGATTGCTTCGGAGTTTCGCGTTTGGCTTTCCAGATTGTGGGCGGAACTGGCTCCGGAAGGCGCAAAGCCCTTCGATGAAATCATGAATCTCAAAAAAAGTATTGAGGTTACGGACGCCAGTTATGCTCCGTATCTTAATGATGCCCGGAAAGACGCAGAACAAATCACTCTCTGGGAAAAGCTTACTAAAACCAACCATGAAGATGTGTCGTATTATAAAGGTCTTTTGAAACAATACACCGAGGAATTGTTGAGAGTTATGATTAAGGACTTTGTAGGGGATATTTCTGAAGAGTAACCAATAGCATTATGTCATCAGTATTTATGCAGGAAAGAATTATCAATGAGTTAATTCATGGTTTGAACCGCATTGTACCCGTGGTAGGCGAAAAAGAGTTTTTTTACGAGGACGAGCGCGGCAACCATGTGCCACTTCAGGAATTCATTGTCGAGAGGTTTATTGGCGAGAATGAAGATTCCCTGGCTGCTGCAGGTCAGGTGATGACTCAGGAAGAATGTGACAGGATGAGCCATTCCGGGTATTTTGGTCTCTCCTTACTTCAGGGTAGGTTCAGCTCATATTTCGCTGAGAATTACCGGAGCTTTGTTGCGGAGGCAATCGACAGAATTACTATTTCTCCTTCTGTCCTTAAGTTCCTTAAGGCCGTTCGCCCCAGGCTTATCATCACAACCAGCCCATTCGGTATCCTCGAAAAGCATTTCCCCGAGTATTCTTCTTATTATTATGGATGTGAAGGAGATCGCGATGCCGACACTCATGGTAATGACTATATTATTTACCACCTCTTTGGCAGGGCTCAGCAATTCTCCGACAATTGGGTATATGACGAAACCAGTCTCCTTCAATTCCTGCACTGCCTGCATGATAATGACACCAGCCCGTCGAATCTTGCAGATTACCTGAAAGACAGGGGTACTTTGTTTCTTGGCTGCGACTTTCCTGACTGGCTTTTCCGCTTCCTTTGGTATTCGATATCCATCAAGCGCACCCCGCAGTTCAAACCCAAACTGACAGCAGGGTATTGGTTCAGCACAGAATCCAGTGACATTGCCTTCAACCACTTCCTGAATGAAATAAGCTACCGGCCCCAGAAAGATGTTAACCATATTTTGGAAACCGTGGCGGAGAGAGTGTCCGACAAAGGGCAGTCGGATGAGCATGCCCACAACCTCCCTTACGACATTTTTATCTCGCATGCCAGTGAGGACGACGAATTATGTGAGAAGATAAAAGATGAGCTGGAAAAAGCAAAACTTCGTGTGTGGTACGATGGCGGGCAAATTGAAGATGGCAACTATTTCGAAACTTTCAAAAAGGGTATTGAAGAGAGCCGTTATTTTATGCCAATAGTTACGGAGCATTACATGATTAAATTTATGGAGGCAAAACTCGGAGGGGATATCGCCGGCCTTGTAGAAGAGACCCGTTTTGCGGTTGAAAATCAAAAAAAGAGATATTCTGGTCTTACATATTCGCTGCCTGTTGTGAAATCCGGAGACAGGATGTACAACTTCGAACTCAATGCAATTAACTTGGAGAAAAGGTTTTCCAGCGGACCGTCTCCCATACTTCCCGGCGAACTGTTCTATCATATCCAGTTCTTTTTCTGGAATGATGAAGACTGTTCCAAAGACACTTTCCATCAGTACAATTGGTCGAAATACAACCCTAACCCAAAATAGAAATCATGATTAGTAATCCTTGGCTCAGCTTCCGCCAGTACGAAGAAAAAGATGCGCAGCGTTTCAAAGGGCGCGATGCCGACATCAAGAATCTTTTCCATCTAGTGGAAGGGTCGGATATTTGTGTGTTGTATGCAGAATCCGGTATTGGCAAAAGTTCTCTCGTAAAGGCAGGCCTCGTGCCTAACCTTCGGGGGAATATGTATCTGCCCATCCCTTTTGTCCTGGCAGAAGAGCAACTTAGTATAGGAAATCCTCGTGCTGCCTTTGAGAATAATATTCGGGCCCAGATTCTATCGGAGATATCGGTTTTAAACAAAGAGCTCCCGAACAATGCAAAGTATAATATAACGGATGATTATCCCGATAATCATTCCGAGGCTTTCGACAATTCTTTGTGGTGGTTCCTTCGCTCTAACAGGATTACCAGTTTGGGATTCGAGGTGATTCCAGTCATTGTGTTCGACCAGTTCGAGGAAATCTTCAAGCTGCCGGTTGAGTACACTGATGCGTTCTTTGATTTACTCCACGAACTAAGCCTTTCGCATATTCCTGAGCCGTTGATTGATGAGATGGGCAAGAACGGGATGACTTTAGAATCCATCCCAGCCCAGAGCTATAAAATCCTTTTTTCACTGCGAGAAGAGTATATAGGGCAGTTGGATTATTGGGGCATCCAGCGGTATAATGTGCCTGCGCTTAAAAACAACCGGTACTCACTTCAGCCTCTTACCAACGAACAGGCCAGGGAAATTGTTACGCAGCAAGGAGTTGATACGCTGGACTTGATTGCCGATAAAATCATTGAACAATCTAAGGAGAAAGGAAAGGAACATATTTCTACGCTTATCCTATCCGTCCTTTGCAGTAAGCTGTATGAAATGGCAGAAGAGGATGAAGCTGGAAATAAGCTTCCTTATTCAGAGGATGAATTACCGCCTTCTACCACTGCAATTATCGGGCAGTATTACAATGAGATTTTTCAAGAGCTTCATATTTCTAAAAAGATAAGGAAAGCAATTGAGAGTGCACTGGTTTCTATGGAGGGAAAACGCTTGCGTGTACCGCTGACCGACCCTCAATTAAAGAAGATTTATTTCAAGGAAGATTATCTTGATGCCCTGGACAAGAGGCATCTCATTAAAACCACTGAAATCAATGAGGTTGAATATGTAGAACTGGTCCACGACAAAGTTGCGGAGGTGGTAGCTTTAGGCAACAAAAAGGTTAATGCTTTCCGTTCACGGAAGCGTGCTCTAAAAGTGGCTTTTGGTGCAGCTTTGGCTATTATTTTTGTTTCTGTTTTCTTGCATGTCAGAGGTATCTTCCATGCAAGTTCTTCAAGTATGGTATCTATCAATAATGAAAAAGAAAAGCATCCGACTGTAACCGGGTACAATTGGACCTATTTTGAACTTGATGATACATATGAAACGGTTGAAGTCAATGGGAAGAAAAAACCTTCTCGTTATGTCTTTTACAATTGTCCTAATCTTCAAAAAGTTGTAATCAAGAATTGCGACGGGACAGAAAAACGCATTCCATACTTTATCAAATGTGAAAATCTACGGGAGATAGTATTACCAGAGGGGGTGGAAGATGTTGATTTAAACAACATAATCGATTGCCCACAGTTAAAGAGGCTAAACATTCCGGCAAGTGTAACAAAGCTATATCAAGCATTCAAGTCCGGTAATAACTCTAAACTTGAGTTGTCGGTTTCTTCGGATAATTCTTATTATCAAGATATTGATGGTGTTATCTGGGAGAAGAATGGTTCACATATAGTTCACTGTGATAAGGCCCTTTCTGTTGAGGAAGAATCACTTATTCTATCGACTGGCGAAATAGTTAAGAGGTATGTATCTTATACTCCATTCCCAGATGATGTAACAGAAAAAGAGGTGGCTTTCGATAGAATTGTTTTTAAGAACAGTAAATTGGAAGAGAACCGATATAAATTCTCATATTCTGGGAAGGCGTTGGAAAAAGTCCGTTATGTTCCGGATTCAATCCTAAACTTTAATGTTCCACCTTTAAATAGTGTTACTAAAGTTCTTGGTCTTGCTGCTAAAGGACGAAAAGACCTAAAAGCTGTGTTATTTTCAAAAAGCATTAAGCAAATAGGCAGTTCTAGTTTTGCTGGGTGCAGTAATTTGGAACTAGTGCGTTTTTGCGATGGCGTAGTAATTGATAATTGGGCGTTTGAAGATTGTAAGTCCATAGATACACTTTTGCTTCGCGGAGTAGGAAGCATTTCCCCTGATTCTTTTGTCGGATGTTCCGGTATTAAATATTTGGAGCTCCCGGACTCCATAAGAATTAAAAGCAGTTTTAAACCTTCACCTGGCAAAATACTTCATTGCGATATTTCTTTCTCGAATGACAGTCTTTATAGAGAACAAGAAGGAGTCATATTCAATACGATAGATAATATACCGATAGCTGCAACTACTGATTATCATACCTATGTCAATGGTCAATTCTGTTCTATAGGGGGTGCTCTTGTCAAGAAGGATGAGTTGTCGAATGAGAATTGCGAATATGAGATTGTTGATATTCCGGCAGGTACTAATGTGAAGCAACTGTCAGATTTCCTGGGAAGCACTATCGCCAGCCATTATGGTAATCCTTCTTTCTTTGATAACAGGTATGTATACTTTAATTATGATTCATTTTCGGGATTGCCGGTATATGAATATAATAGTAAGTCTTCAGCCCTGTTTTTGGATTATTCATATGGGTCGAATAATGCCGGATTGTTTAATTACCTTTCTGAAGATGGTTTTGCATTTCTTAAAGAATTACATGTTCTTACAGATAATCCCTCCCAACGGTGTTTAGACCTCGTTCCTAAGCAGTATCGTAGCAAGATTACAGTCTTTGCTCCAAAACCATTCCTTGGTTCTGTCCTTGCTAAGGATATTGTTATGGATTATAAGGCTATAGAGATTGAGCCGTTATACAAATTCATTTTTTATAGATATAAACTCTATTTCGTTCATAGTCTTCCGTTTATTTCCGAATTTGGGTATGTCTTTTATCCCCTGTTTGTCCTGCTTCTTGTTTTTATCGCAGTAGTTCTTTTGTTCAAGGCGAGGAAGAGTCCTCAAGCTGCCAGGGATTTATTCTTTGGATTACTGTTATTTGCGGTTTCTCTATTGGCCTGGTTTACTGTTTACTGGTTGGTTTATGGTTGGCTTAATATTACAATTCCAGAGTCGCCAGCCGAGGAAATAGTATTTGCGAATTTAGTGGCTGTTCCTCTTGCTTTAGCTGTTTTCATGACTGGGATGAGCCAACTTCTGTCGTGGCGGGATTTGATTCGTGGAATTCGCAAATTGTTCAAATCAGATTTGCCGGAGTTCTGGAACAAAGAATTCAAGCCAAATTGTAGAAGATTCTGGAGCTGGATGAAAAAGCAACTCCATAATCCAATTGTCTGGGTAATAATTCTCTTGTTAATAATAGGCTCAATTGTTTACAATTCTACAAAGAATAAAGCAATCGTTAGGATTCAACAACTTAGCTATGCAAAAGAGTTACTTGAGAGTGGTAATAAGGAAGAAGCGGCAAGAACATTATTTGATCTTATTCCAGAGGATGGGCGGGTAAATAAAAGGGATACAGTCAAGCTTCAAGCCAGACTGCTGTTCCAGCAAGTATTGAATTCTCTTGAACAGGAGAATTATCCATATCATTTTTTAATTTTTTATTCTGATTGTCGAAAGGATGGCTATTATATAGCTTATAATAATAATTGTAATTATATCCTTGATGCGAAGAGCTTGAAACCTCTTTTAACCTCTTCGAGATACATAAAATCTATTGATGGGCAACGGTTTATCCTTTCTTCTGTTGAGAGAGATGGATGGTTGGAAGTATATGACAGAGATTCTGTTTTGCTTGCAAGTTTCCAAAGTGGTTTTTTGCCGAATCGTATTGAATTCAATCCTGTCAATGGCATACTTCTTAATCCACTTAGTAGTTATAGGATAGAAGTAAGAGATAGCCTTTTTTCAGTGATAGACACTTTAATTAGTAATTACCCGACCAGTTCTTTCAGTTTCAGCAAGTCTGGAAAGTATCTCGAGCGGGAAGTTGATGAGCATGTTGTTGAGATTAGAGATTCTGAAATGAATGTGATAGATACGCTGATGAATACATCTTACTATGATGTCAGTTTCTATTGTAGTGATAATTACTTTTTCGTTAATCGCAGCAGTCAGAGTGTCGTGTATGACGAAAAAGCAGATAGTGTAGCAGTACTCACGCGAAAAGGATTGCGTTATTCCTCCAATGGAAGATTCTATATAAATAAAAACAAGTACGCTGATTACGACTATGAGGTCCGAGCTGCAGACCTTTCTGTTCAGGATACTCTTCGTGGATATGACTATGTCTCTTTCGGCCCAAGAGAAGAGAGTCTTGTTTGTTATAAGAAACCTGACCTTGTAGAGATTAGGGATGCGAGTTTGAGAGTTATAAAGACACTTCATTCTGACTCTAAACCATATTTAAGTCAGAATAAAGATTATCTGATTATCAGCACCGACATCGATAACGACGGAAAGAAAAAGCGCGTGAATGTTTATGATTCACAGTATCATATGATTAAGACCCTCTTTTCGAAAGGAGATGCCTTTGTCAGTGATAATGGAGCTTTTTTTGTGGTCGAAAGAGATGGTTATGATATTTTGGATTCCCGATTACGGAGAATCGGAACACTTAAGTTATATAGTTCGTCTTGCGCTTTGTTTGATAATTATTTATATGACAGTAGAGAGGATGTTCTTCTGCTGCTTTCTCCAACCAAAGAGCAATGGCAAAAGATAATCGATTGTTATAAACAACATTTGAGCAAATGACCCCGCAAGAGTTTACCCACCCGGAGGATGCGGCTGCGCTGAAGGCCCTTGAATCAATCCCAATCCTTCCGTCTGTCGTGAAGAAGATTATGGATTTTGGCGTTGAACAGATGACCTATGGAACCAATATGGCTTCCAAGATTCTTCTTTCGCCAACGCAGTTGCCTAAACTGTACAACATTTTGCCACCAATCTGCCAGAGACTTGACATTCGGGAGCCGGCCTTTTATCTGGAGATGGATCCTATGCCAAACGCGTATGCTTTTGGAGATACCTATACGGCAATTACCATCACATCAGGGCTTGTAGAGATGCTCACCGAGGATGAACTTTCTGCTGTGGTGGCGCATGAATGTGGCCATATTTTATGTCGGCACCTGTTGTATCATACGATTGTTTTGTCTCTTACAGATTATGCACCAAAGTTCAATCTCTTTGGTTTTGTTACAGACCCTGTAATGATTGCCCTCCAGTATTGGAGCAGGAAGAGTGAGCTTAGCTGCGACCGTGTGGCTACTTTCCATTGCGGCCCGGATGCAACTATCCGCGTTATGTCGCGACTTGCCGGAGGCCCCAAGTCAATCACAGATGATATTAATTTGATTGAGTTGGCAGAGCAAGCCGACAAATACGATGCAATACGCAAAGATGGAGCCTGGAATAAGACTCTTCAGACATATGCGGTTCTGGGCAATAGCCATCCTTTCACTTCTGTTCGCATCCGGGAGACTTTGAGATGGGTGACAACACCGGAGTATAAGGATTTGAGAGCCAAATACCCTTACTGCCCTAATTGTTACAGGGCTATCCGTTCCGAAGACACATTCTGCAAACATTGCGGTAACAAGCTAAAATAGAATATATTATGAAAATCGCACCTTTTTTTGCCAAGGTTCTGGTAGAACTTGACAAAGCCATGCAGGGAACGCTGAACGGAACGAAGATAGAAGGAATCGCTGAGACAATCAGCCATTTTGCCCTCGCTTCTGCTGTAGCCAGCATGGCAGCAGCCGTTATCCCCGGGGCCGGTGGCGCCATGGCGGCGATTGCTCAAGCAGGATTTGTCTGGGCGACCTATGTTAAAATCAATAAGACCGTTGGGTTGTCAATGACCACGGAAACAGCCAAGTTTCTGGCGAATGCCATCGCAACCAATATCATCACTCAGTATGGAGCTTTGATGGCAGGTCATTTTGTGGCTGGAGTGCTGTCCTTCATCCCTCTCTTTGGAAGTGCCGGTGCTGCACTTGCGGAAGGGGCTATTGGATATGGTCTCATTTATGCCGCGGCATATGTTTATCTTAAATTGATTTCCAGGGTAATCAAGCCGGATGGCTCTATACAAGTAGCGGAAGATGACAGCACCAAGAAGATTATTGAGGAAATCATGAATCGTGAAGATATGGGTGGATTATTTAGAGAAGGTGCCAAGCAATTCAAAGAAGCCCGCACCAGCGGGGCTTTGGACCGAGCTATGAAAGCGCACAACTGCCCTGACTGCGGGAGTCCTTTCAATCCCGGGGACCATTTTTGTTCCGTATGTGGAAAAGACCTTACCAAGTAAAATTCAAAACGATAGGTATGAATACTTTTTTTGAAGGAGAAGGCATTCTCAACATAGATGACCTTATCATGAATCAACATTCTTTCATGAAAATCATAGAGGATGGTATCGTAACAGAAGATGAACTCAGGGAACAGTCTTGCACCGTAATCAATTCTTTAAAAGATTTTGAGAGAACCGCTTCGGATGAACAAATTGAGAAAGTTCGCAAGCTACTTGCAGAGATTTGTGTCTTGATTGCCGCGCGGAGTCTTTTTGAGAAGCAGAGTGAGTAATTCTCCAGGAACACAAGGACGGTTAAATAAAGAACAAAGCATGATAGAAATCGGATTCTAAAAACATCTATATCAATAAATGTTTTAGAACGAGATTTATCATGAAAAGAACCATCATCCTAATCATCTTTACCACGCTTTCGCTGTGCGCTTGTCATCAAAATGCCAGGCATTATAAAGCCGAGGAGATTGCCATTTCCCGCGCAATGGAGCAGGCCATCGAGCTCGGCGAAAAGATTGTCTCGGAAAAGGAATTGATTGAGAATGTGGCGCTTACGCAGGGTACTGAGGCGGCGGTTAGGTTTTACGACAGCATCGGCCATCGGGATAATATCGAGCTGTTCTGGGTTAGAATCCGGCAGCTCGAGGAGCTTTGTAATCATGTGGCGGATACGCTTGCCCAAAAGAAAATAAGTGCGCATCTTTATCCCTATGCAACACGACTTGACGAGTTAATGAATCAAAAATACTGACGCCATGAAACTAAGAGATTTATTCAGGAAGAAAACTGCGGCACCTGAAGCCGCTTCGACTCAAGTCATGAGCCCGGTTCAGTCCTTGTACGAAGAATTGACAAAACCCGAATACGAGAGCAGCACTGATTTCTGCACCGAAGACCTGGGAGAAGATATGGCCCTTGTCAAAGAATCTATCTACGGCTGGTGGAAACCACGCTTCCTGCTGGATCACAGGAGCAAGGAGGCCATTGAATTTCTCGACCGGAAAGAACGCTTCATCCGGTTTTCAGAAGAAGATGTTGACTGGGAATCCATCCGTGATGTTCCTGCTGACGCCTATTCCCGCGCTAAAGACGGGAACGCCGGTTTCCCAACTATTGTATGCAGATTTGAGGACGGAATTGCCGAGGTCAGGTGGCAAATCAACCCCGACGGCTACTACTACATGGACGAAGACGGCTACGGCATGACGGATGACGAGGAGATTGAACTGGTGGGCGCCATTGACCGCACAGGAAAGATTGTAAAGAGATTCACCCTTCGGAAGACCTGATTTCATCTTTTCTTCGTAACTTGCACACCATATGAAAGCATCATCCTCAAGAATTACTTGACATAATGCTTTCCGGAGAGGGAGTAGAAACAATAAGGGATATTCAGTTATTTACCCAAGAAGAGTTTGACGCAATAATGCAATGGGATGAAGAATGTATAGAATTTGAAAACTATGCTGATTTACTTGAATAACGGCGATAGATTCATGGTTACTTTCCGCTGACCTCACCCACCGATTCGGAAAGGGTTTCAGCCGAAGCAATATCATCTATATGAGAAAATTCTATTGCTCCTTTCCGAAAAGTGAGACAGTGTCTCACATTTTGAGCTGGAGTCATTATTTCGAGATTCTCAAATCCGATGATCCTCTGGAAATCAGTTTCTACGCGAAGGAATGCGAAGCCCAGAAGTGGAGTGTCCGGGAACTCAAGCGCCAGAAAAGCACGGCTCTTTTCCAGCGCTTCGCCCTGTCCAAGGACAAGGAAGGAATTCTGCTCGATATTAACAAAGATAAGAATGAGATTGCAAAATAGCAATGGTATATAAAGGACATAACATAATACATCGTGGCAAGCGCCTGGCGTTCTTGCTCCGTCATGATAAGAATTACCCGTTTGATGAACATGGGTGGCGAGAAATCAGCGACCTGATAACAAATCATGGCTATACGATGGACGAGTTGAAGGAGATTGTCGAGACTAACAATAAGCAACGGTATGAGTTCTCAGAAGATATCACCCATATCAGGGCAAGACAGGGACACAGTGTTTATGTAGATGTGGAACTGGAAGAAAAGTTACCGCCAGAAGTTCTGTATCATGGGACTGGAGAACAATCTCTTGCTTCCATCCTAAAACAGGGCATCAACAAGGGGAATCGCCTATATGTGCATCTGTCACAGACCAGCGAGACAGCTGTAAATGTTGGAAGGCGACATGGGAAGCCTATTGTGTTGGTCATTGATGCCAAGAAGATGGCTGAAGACGGTCACAAATTCTTCCTCAGCAGGAATGGCGTGTGGCTGACAGACTATGTAGATGTGATATACATAAAAGAACATTCAAAGTTGGAGGAGCAAAGGAATAGCAATATTTGACAACACTTGAGAGTATACAATCGAGAGCATGAAAAGAAATATACAAGGAGAAAAGATACAGTATGAAAAGATACCCTGAAATAACAGAACTTATCAATAATATTGATATTGAGAACTATCAGGCTTATAGAGAATGTGTCAAGGGCATTGCTGAGATAACGGCATTGGATGAGTGTATTGTTCCTTTCTTATGGGAAAAAATGTTGTCTGCAGTTTTAACATCATGCAATATCAAGGTGAAATATGATACCAAACAAGCGGTTTCAAATTTGATTAATGCAGCATTAATGTGGAATGCCAGTGTTTATGCCCCATTAGCAAGAGAAGGTTTTTTTCCGTTTCCTGATACTGGAGAATATTACGATTTTGGGTTTTCAAGAGAACTTGGCTATTTAGGTAGTGTTACAAATACTTATTTGTGTAGGTATATCAAGACAATTGCATTATTTGAAATTCTTCGATACTATGTTAAAGAAGAAATGCCAAAAGCTCGTTATGATTTATGGGGGAAATTGATTAAAAAAGAACTTTCCTTTGGGGAGGGAGAATTGTGGGAGGTTATTGCTAATAACTGGTCAGTCCGGATAGATTGGAGCTTTTATGACCTACAATTCGATGGAAAGAACTTCGCTTTCCTTAATAATGGTCAGGCACGACTTAAGGAGACGATGGGTGCAGATTTTATCTCACGATATGCAGCGGAAATGAAGCAAGAGGAACTTGACGGATAGTTCGTAAAAAAGTAGTAACTTCGCGATATGAAGAATTTTAGAGATTATATTCTTGATCTTTGCGGTAAGAAAGAAGGATATACCGTTGAATTCAAGAGTGCGAAAGGCGGTTTCCCCGGCACCTTTTGGGATACCTATTCCTCGTTCGCCAATACTTCTGGTGGAATCATTGTGCTTGGCATCAAGGAAAAGAGCCGGCAGTTCTTCTTGGATGGCCTGACTGAGGAGCAGATGTATCACTACAAGAAAATTTTCTGGGATGGAGTTCATAATCCTCAGACCGTGAACCTCTGCCTGCTTCAGGAGGAAGATGTCATGGAGGAATCTGACGGCAGCTCATATTACCTCATCATCAATATTCCACGCGCCGCCCATGCCCAAAAGCCCATATACATCAAAGGAGACCCGTTTCATGGTCATACTTTCCGCCGTAACCACGAAGGTGATTACCAATGTTCCGATGATGAAGTTCGCCGGATGATGGCCGATTCAATTGTCCTTCAGTATGGTTTGGACCGGCGTGTTATCGAAGGAGCAACCATCGAAAATGATCTCGATGCAGACACCATCCGTCAGTATAGAAACGCTTTCCGCGCCCGTCACGACGGACACCCTTGGAATGATCTTTCCGATGCTGATTTCCTCTCCAAAATAAAAGGTATTGCAGAAGATCCACAGACCAAGGCAGTCGGTATCACGGGTGCCGCTATCCTGATGTTCGGCAAACACGATTCCATGCACAAGGCTGCGCCTTATTTCTTTGTGGATTATCGGGAGAAGCTCAGCACGAATCCAAGAATTCGTTATACGGACCGTTATTATCCGGACGGAATGTGGGAACCAAACTTGTTCCAGTTCTATAACCGTGTCTACAAGAACATGGACCAGGGAATTCCACACCCCTTCAAGCTGGATGCCAATATGCAGCGCGTAGATGAGACTGCTGCCGACGAGTCCTTACGCGAAGCCATTTGCAATACACTCATCCACTGCAACTGGGCCATGATGTCGGGCGTCGTTATCGAACGCTATCCGGACCGATTTGTCTTTATCAACCCGGGAACTATGCTTGTTTCTGTGGAAGACTTCTTCAAAGGAGGTCGGAGCATCTGTCGGAATCCGTATCTCCAAGACATGTTCATCGCCGTTGGCCGTGGCGAGCACCTCGGCAGTGGAGCTGATATCATTGAGCAGGGATGGAGCGAGAACAAATGGCCCAAACCGGAATTGAAAGAATATTTTGGAGCCAACGATGACCGCGTAGAATTGACCCTACTGCTGGGCAGTACTACTGGAAACAAGAAGGTTGATGATAGAGAAAATGATAGAGAAAACCCCGTTGTGCTTACCTCTAGGCAAGAAAAGCTCATCTCTATCATAAGACAGAATGATAGAGAAACGACAGAGGAAATGAAAGAGAAACTGGGCGTTTCCATTGCCACCATCTACCGCGACATCGCAGCCCTCCGCGAGAAAGGCGCATTGACCCGTGAAGGCGGCGATAAAGGCGGTCGTTGGATCATTCTCATATAGCCGAAATAAACTTTCAGCCCCCATCAAGTAAAGGCTGCGGAAGTATCATGCGTGTCGCTCCGATAGCTATTTGCGCTGACTTGAGCGACCGTTGTCGGCAGAGTTCGTGTATGTGCTTGCCGGGAATGTGGCTCTAATATTGAGAACATTGAGAGGTTAAGGGCGTCTGGAAGTGGTGAGGAGGGTGCCCTGATATTAAAGAACTCGTTCCGATGAATTGACTTGATTTTACCTTCTCTTTTTTATCGAAAGAGACGAGGCCTTGCCACCTCCGGCAACGGGTAAAAGAGCTGAACAAGAGGCGAATTGCAAAAGAATCATTACCTTTGCAGGTATAATGACAATAGTATGGCAGAGAGCAATTTCATCGATTTTGTAAAGATTCACTGCGAGTCCGGGCACGGGGGAGCGGGAAGTGCGCACCTGTTGAGGGCCAAGTATGTGCCCAAGGGCGGGCCGGACGGGGGCGATGGCGGACGCGGAGGCCATGTCATCCTGCGCGCCAATCCTCAGTTCTGGACCCTCATCCACCTGAAATACCGCAAATATGTGAAGGCCGACGACGGGGAAAAGGGCGGAGCTGCCCTTCGTCACGGAAAGAACGGCGCAGACATCTATCTTGATGTGCCTGTGGGCACTATCGTGAAGGATGCCGAAACGGATGAAGTGGTCATGGACCTTACCGAGCCGGGCGAAGAACGCATCCTCTGCAAAGGCGGCCGTGGCGGACTTGGCAACGACAATTTCAAGACCGCCACCCTTCAGACTCCCCGTTTTGCCCAGCCCGGCGAAGAAGGGGAGGACGGATGGTTCATCCTTGAACTGAAGCTCCTTGCCGATGTTGGTCTGGTAGGCTTTCCCAATGCCGGTAAATCCACCCTGCTCTCCACCGTCACTTCTGCGAAACCCAAAATCGCAAATTACGCATTCACTACCCTCGAACCCAATCTCGGGATAGTGAAATACTACGATGGCCGTTCCTTCGTGATGGCCGACATTCCGGGAATCATCGAAGGTGCGCATGAAGGCCGCGGCATAGGCGACAGGTTCCTGCGCCACATAGAGCGCAATTCCGTGCTGCTGTTCATGGTGTCGGTCGATGAAGACGACATCCCCGGCACCTACGAAACCCTGCTGAACGAACTCCGGCTCTACAATCCCGAACTGCTCGTGAAAGAGCGCGTGCTCGCAATCACAAAATGCGACATGGCCGACGCCCAGATAGAAAAGGAGATAGAGCCTTCCCTTCCTGCCGACATTCCGCATGTATTCATTTCTTCCGTCAGCGGCGAAGGAATCAAGGAACTTACCGACACACTCTGGAAAGCCCTGCAGAAATGACAGCCCTGGCCGACACCGCGTCCTTGGTGGACGCCCTCAAATATGCCGACAAGTATGCTACGCTTGCCATCAACGACTTCGACGGTCCGTTTACGGATGCAGTCATGCCGTTGCTCAGCAACCGTTTCGTGTGGATTCCGCTGTATCTGCTGCTCGCCGTGTGGCTCATCCTGCGCCTTGGATGGCGCAAGGCGCTCGTCGTCATCATCGTGGTAGCGTTGAGCGTCGGGGCCATCGACCAGATTGCGAACCTGGTGAAAGTGGCGGTGCACCGCCTGCGCCCATGCTGGGACAGTTTCATGACCGACAACGGACTCAGGCTTCTGGAAAAGCGGGGCAGCCGTTTCGGCTTTTTCTCCGCCCATGCCGCCACCACTGCGGGAGTCGCAACGGCCGTGCTCTATTTCCTGAAGCACTGGAGTACACCTTCCCGCCGCAGGACACTTGCATGGATTTTCGCCTTGTGGGTGGCTGCAATCAGCATCAGCCGCATCTATGTGGGCAAACATTTTCTCGGCGACATCATTGCCGGGGCTTTTGCCGGAATAATTATTGCTCGTGTCATTTCGTGGGCGGTGCGTCTGCTCATTAACAAATATTTTGTTAAATTTGTAAACTGACACAGACTCGACGATATATGGGAAAAATCATAGCAATAGCAAACCAGAAAGGTGGCGTGGGCAAAACCACAACGGCCATCAATCTCTCGGCTTCGCTTGCCGTGCTTGAAAAGAAAGTGCTCATCATCGACGCCGACCCCCAGGCCAATTCCACATCCGGACTCAACTTCTCGCCCGACGACGGTTCCAAGCGGACCTTGTACGAGGTGATGATTGGCGAAATCGGCATCGAGGACGCCTTGATTCAGACCGAGATGAGCAATCTGCATCTGGTGCCTTCCCACATCAATCTGGTAGGCGCGGAAATCGAAATGCTGGACATTGAGCAGCGGGAAAGCGTGCTGCGCAAAGTCCTGGAGCCCATCCGCGACAACTATGACTATATCGTTATCGACTGTTCCCCTTCGCTCGGGCTCATAACCGTCAACTGCCTCACTGCGGCCGACTCGGTCATCATCCCCGTGCAGCCCGAATTTTTCGCGCTTGAAGGCTTGGGCAAGCTCCTGCAGACCATACGCCTCGTGCAAGGGGAAGTGAATCCGGCCCTCAGCATCGAGGGTTTTCTGGTAACGATGTTTGACGGGCGTACGAAGGTCCATACCCAGGTGGTGGCCGAACTCCGCGAGCATTTCAAGGAGATGGTGTTCCGCACCATCATCCAGAGGAACATCCGCCTCAGCGAAGCGCCGAGTCACGGAAAACCCATAATCTTGTATGATATAATGAGCAATGGTGCAGGCAATTACATGAGCCTTGCCGCCGAATTGCTGGAACGAAACGGAGAAAAACGAAATGAGCAATAAGGAACCCAGGGGACTCGGCAGGGGGCTCAGCGCCCTGCTCGGCGAAGATGTCAATGTGGAGTCGTTCCGCAAGCCGGTAGGGTATGTGAACAAGGAGATTGCAGGAGCCAGGCCGCGCCAGGATGCTTCCGACATCCTCCGCATACCTGTGAGCCAGGTGGAAGCCAACCCCTTCCAGCCCCGTATGGCTTTCGACCAGGAAAGTCTTGAAGAACTCGCCGCATCCATACGCACCCTCGGCCTCATCCAGCCCATTACCGTGCGCAAGATAGGGGAGGGCAGATACCAGATTATCAGCGGCGAGCGCCGTTTCAAGGCTTGCAACATGGCGGGAATGACCATGATTCCGGCTTATGTGCGCGATGCCGACGACCGCGGAATGCTGGAGATGGCAATAGTGGAGAATATCCAGAGGGAGAATCTCGACCCGATAGAAACGGCCCTCAGTTTCCAGCGCCTCATTGACGAATGCAGCCTTACCCAGGAGGAAATGGCCGACCGCGTGGGAAAGAAACGCGCCAGCGTGGCAAACACCCTCCGTCTGCTCAAACTTCCCGTCAAGGTGCAGCATGACCTCAAAGTGGGGCTGCTGAGCGTAGGGCATGCCAAGGTGCTGCTTTCCCTCCCGGATACCGATGCGCAGGAAAAATTCTGCGACCTTGTCATCAAGGACGGACTCAGCGTACGCGAACTCGAAGAGCTGGTGCGCAGGTATCTCCGCAATCCTTCAGCGGCTAAAAAGCCTGCGGCTCCACGGGAATTGCCCTCGGAATACACCCGCATGCTTTCCCACATAGGCAAGTTCTTTGCAAGCGACATATCCGTCAGGCGCAGTTCCTCCGGAAAAGGTACCATGACGGTCCGTTTCAATTCCGACGACGAAGTGCGCGCCTTCCTCGAAGCTCTTGACAAGGCGGACATCTGATGCGGAAATACCTGTTCATATTGCTGCTGCTGCCGCTGGCCCTGGCCTTTGGCGGCACGGCTCATGCGCAGTTCCGTTCCGAAGCGTTCAGCCAGAGTTATAACGACGACCCTGCCTCTCCCAAGGACTCTACCGACACGATGTTCTCGTTCAGGGAGTTCTTTGGCGGGCTGGCCCACAAGAATCCCCTGAAGATAGGCACCATGACCGCAGGTTCTGCGGTGTTTATAGGCGCCGGACAGATTTACAACAGGGATTACTGGAAACTGCCCTTTGTATACGGGGGGATAGCCGGTGGAGCCACTGCTGGCTTCATCCTCAGGAAGGAGCATCCGACGGCTGCCAAATATTGCTTTGCCGCGGCGGGGGTTGCATATTGGGCAACGCTGATGGACGAAGTGATGTGCTATGAGAGCGACCAGCATCCGCTTGCCGGAAGGGCTACGCTGTATTCGCTGCTCGTTCCCGGCCTTGGGCAGATATACAATGGCGAAACCTGGAAACTTCCCATCTATTGGGGCGGCCTGATGGGCTCGGTGCACTTTTATTCGCTCAACCGTACCCAGTACAAACGCTTCCGGAGGATTTACCGGGAAGCTACCGACACGGCAAACCCCTACACCGGGCCGATTTCGGCGCAGACGGCGCTTTATTACCGCAACCTCTACCGCCGTTACCGCGACTATTCCATACTCGCCATAGCGAGTTTCTATCTTTTGCAGGTGATTGACGCCAATGTGTTTTCATATATGCATGACTTCAATATCGCCGACGACCTTTCCCTTTCCATCGACCCTGCCGTAATCACTCCCGGAAACGCGATAGCCATGGCCCCGGGCGATTCCGCTTTCGGCGTGCGTTTCGGCTTTACATTCTGACGCGATGAAAAAAGCTCTGCTCATACTTCTGTGCATCCTCGGTCTTGAGTGCTTCGCGTCGGCTCAGGGCTCGAAGACGAAGCGTGAACTCAACATGCTCCGCAGGCAGAATGCCGAACTTCTCAGGCAGCTCGATTCCCTGCGCGCCGCCCTGGACAGCCTGAGCATTCCGGAACCTGCTCCTTCCGAAAACCGGGAGGAAGCACCCGATACCGGCAGTTTCGCCAGCATTCAGCTTGCCGACAGTCTCATGGATGTGTGGTACCGTCAGCGCAAGAGTTCGGATTTTGAAAAATACTCGGGCTATGACATGGACGCGGTTCATTTCACTTCCGATGTATCCGACGAGGAAATGATGCGCCGTCTCGCAGCCATGAATTCGTACATTTCGCTGCCCTTCAACGAAACGGTGAAGAATTACATGGTGCTGTACTCTGAAAAGATGCCGCGCCACATGGGGGCGATGCTCGGAAAAAGCCTGTATTATTTCCCGATTTTCGAGGAAAAGTTCGCGAAATACGGACTCCCGCTCGAACTGAAGTATATGGCCGTGGTCGAATCCGGCTTCAATCCGCTTGCCGAGTCCAGGGCCGGTGCCATGGGAATGTGGCAGTTCATGTACCGCACCGGCAGGTCGTATGATTTGAGAATCAATTCTTTCGTCGACGAGCGCCTGGATGTGGACAAGGCTGCCGATGCCGCTGCGAGGTATCTGCGCGATGCATACAATGTGTTCGGTGACTGGTGTCTTGCCATCAGTTCGTACAACTGCGGCTCCGGCAATGTGTACAAGGCCATCAGGCGCGCCGGGGGAAAGATGGATTTCTGGAGCATATATCCTTATCTTCCAAGGGAAACGAGGGGCTACATGCCTGCTTTCATCGGAGTGATGTATGCTTTTGCCTATGCGAAAGAGTATGGGATTGTTGCCGAGGATGTGGGGATGCCTGCAAAGGTGGATACCTTCGAAATCCGCCGCAACCTCCATTTCAGGCAGATTAGTGAAGTAGTTGGCGTGCCGGAAGAAACCTTGAGGCTGCTCAATCCGCAATATACCCATGACATCATACCGGGCAGCGAGGGAACTTATGTGCTGAACCTGCCCTATTCATGGACCGGGCCGTTCATAGACGCAAACACCGATTCGCTCTATACCCACAGGGCCGGTGAACTGCTTAACGCACAGGTCCTCAAGAATGTGGCCGAAAGCGGAAATGAAACCCGAATCGCGTATAAGGTCAGAAACGGCGATTATCTCGGTAAAATAGCCCAGCGCAACCACTGCACGGTGGCCCAGCTCAAAAAGTGGAACCATCTGCGAAGCGACAAGCTTCGCGTGGGGCAGATTCTCTACATCTACAGGCGATAGTTTTTTTTCGCTTCCGCGCAACGAAAGCCATGCTGCCTGCATCTTATAAGAGGTTATTTAATGGTGCAGTTATGAAAAGGTTCCAGATTTTTTTAGCAACGGTGTTCTCGGCAGTTCTGTAAACTTGCAGATTTGAGAAAATGACTTGAAGGCAGCACACAGGTGTTGCCTTCAATGTTTTTATTTGCTAAATTTGAAAGTTAATCTTTTCAACCATTATGAAATTACGCGTCATATTTGCTCTGGTGGCAGGAAGCATGATTCTTGCCGGAGCCGCAGGCAGTTCCGCCCAAGCGAAATCCAAGAAAGCAAAAACAACGGTGCTCCCTTCCGAGGTTACCATCAGCAAGCAGGCTCTCCAGGACAAAATCCGCGGTGCCTGGGCGGGGCAGGTGATAGGCTGCACCTACGGAGGTCCCACCGAGTTCAAGTTCTCCAACTTCATTCCGGACGAATATGTAATAGAGTGGGATGAGCACAAGATAAAATGGTGGTACGACCATGCTCCCGGGCTCTATGACGATGTCTATATGGACCTTACCTTCGTAGAAGTGTTCGACAGGGAAGGGCTGGACGCTCCCGTGGAGAGTTTTGCCAAGGCTTTCGCCAATGCCGGATATCCTCTCTGGCACGCTAACCTGCAGGCACGCTATAACATCCTTCACGGCATCATGCCTCCCGCATCGGGCGACTGGCGCAATAATGCACATTCCGACGACATCGACTTCCAGATAGAGGCCGACTACGCCGGAATCATGGCTCCGGGCATGGTGAATTCCGCTGTGGGCTATACCGATGAAATCGGCCATATCATGAACTATGGCGACGGATGGTACGGCGGCGTGTATGTGGCTGCAATGTATGCCCTGGCTTTCGTGACCGACGACATCCCCTTCATCGTGAAGGAAGCCATCAAGACCGTTCCTGCGCAGAGCCGCTACTACAAATGCATCACCGATGTCATCAAATGGTGGGAGCAGTATCCCGACAACTGGCACATTACCTGGGCTCTTGCCAACGAGAAATACGGTTTCGACATCGGCTGCCCTTCGGGGTTCAACTCCGCATTCAACATCGATGCCGTAATCAACAGCGCCTACATAGTCATCGGCCTGCTCTACGGCAAAGGCAATTTCTACCGCACCATTGACATCTCCACCCGCTGCGCATACGACTCCGACTGCAATCCCGCTTCGGCTGGCGGCATCCTCGGCACCATCCTCGGTTTCAACAGGATTCCCGAATACTGGAAGCTCCCCATATATGAGGTGGAAGACCGTGATTTCGCGTATACGGACATTTCGCTCAACCGCGCCTGCAAGATGAGTTTCAAGCAGGCCCTTCAGGTGATTGAAAAGAACGGCGGCAGCACCGACGGCCCTTCCGTGACAATCAAGACGCAGAAGCCCCAGGCCGTGCGTCTGGAACAGGGATTCGAAGGCCACTGGCCCGTTGCAAAGAAGGATATAAAGAAAACCCCCTGGCAGATGGGCGAATATTCATTCGAGGGCAAGGGCTTTGTGCTGACCTATCACTTCAACCTGCCCAAGCCTTACAATGTGAAGGATTATGAAGCCAATATTGAAGTCTGGGTCGACGGCAAACTTGCAAAGACCGTCCAGCTTCCCACTGCCGGGAACGGACAGTCGCGCGAAATCTGCGGCATCTGGGACCTCCCTCTCGGCCGGCACAAGGTTGCGCTGAACTGGACGAACAAACCCGGCGACATCAACATGGTGGTTGACTATATCAACATCTTCTCCGACAAACCCGCACCCGTAAAACACATTGACGAATGAAAAAGCTTTTTGCCCTGATTGCCTCCCTGCTTTTCATCCTGCCCCTTGGAGCCACTTCTTCAAAGGCTGTTTGGCAGGCTTTCCAGAACCCTTCCGATGCATACAGGCCCTATGTGCGCTGGTGGTGGAACGGTGATCGTGTGGATGAGGCTGAAATCCGCCGCGAAATGAATCTGCTCAAAGATGCAGGCATCGCAGGCGTTGAGATAAACCCCATTTCCTTTCCCGGCAGGGCCGAGGATGCCGTCGGGCGCAAGTCGCTGGTGTGGCTGAGCGATGCGTGGATTGACATGCTTGCCGTAGCGTTCGACGAAGCGAAGAAGATTGGAATGACCTGCGATCTTATCGTAGGTTCCGGCTGGCCTTTCGGCGCTGAAACCCTGCCGCGCGACGAACGGGCTTCCGTAATCCTGACATATTGCGACAAGGCAACCGGAGGCGCCCTTTACGACAAATCGCTCTTCCATGTGTTCAAGGAACTGGATCCCAAGGTGTCGATTCCCAATCCGAGCCGCCAGCCCCAGCTGCTCAAGGCCCTCCTTGTTCCCGATCCCGTAAACGACCTTTCCGAGGCCATGGACATTACCGACCGCGTCAAGGACGGGGTGCTCCGCACAAAAATCCCTTCAGGGAAGTGGCAGGTGTATTATATGGTAAAATACGAGTCCTTCGCCAGCGTAATCAACGGTGCCCCTGGTGCGGCAGGTCCTATCCTGGACCACATGAATGCCGTGGCTGTGAGAAAGTACCTCGACCGCATGTCGGACCGGATTGAAGCCAAGCTCGGCCCTCTCAACCAGTATCTCAGGGCTTTCTTCGTAGACAGCATGGAACTTGAAGGCGCCAACTGGACTGCGGACTTCGCCGAGGAGTTCAAAGCCCGCAGGGGCTACGACATCCTTCCGTGGCTCCCTTTCACCATGTTCAAGCTCCGCAGGCTCGGAGAGGTGGAGGACTTCAATTACGGGTGCGCCAAAGGCGAAAAGTTCCAGAACCAGGTGAACCGTGCGCGTTACGACTTTGAACTTACCAAGGCCGAACTTCTGGAAGAGCGGTTCTTCAAAGTTTACGAGCAGTGGGCCCGCGAACACGGGGTGAAATCCCGCGCCCAGGCTTACGGATGCGGATTCTTCATCGAGGAAACCTCCATGGGGCTCGACATCCCGGAAGGGGAGTCCTGGACCACCAACTGGCTGCGCCATGTGGTAGGAGAAGAAATGGGTGACGAGGACTACCGCCGCGGCCGCGCATATACTATGATAGACAAATATGTTTCTTCCGCCGCCCATCTTACGGGAAAGCGCCTGGTGAGCTGCGAGGAAATGACGAATACCTACAATGTCTTCTCCACTTCGCTGGAGTACCTGAAGGTTGGTTCCGACATGAGCTGCATTTCGGGCATCACCCATTCGGTGTGGCACGGATTCAACTATTCCCCCAAGGATGCCCCCTTCCCCGGATGGGTGCAGTACGGCAGTTACTATAACGAGAAGAACACCTGGTGGCCTTACTGGCATCTGCTGAACGAGTATCGTGCCCGCCTCGGCGCCCTTGTGCGCAATGCCGACATGTATACCGACATCGCAATCCTCCCCGCCAATGCCGACCTCTGGTCCACGATGGGCGTGCAGACCGAGCCTTTCCCCGTCAAGCTGAATGTTCCCTATACCTCGCTGGTATGGGAAGCCATCCACAAAAACGGAGGCGGAGCCGACTATGTGTCGGAAAACATACTTGCAGGTTCCACCGTAAAGAACGGCAAACTCTGCTACGGCCCCAAGAAGTATGGCGAACTCTTCCTTGTCGAGGTCGGAGGCACCACGGTTGAAGCCATGGAAAAGATACGCGAGTTCGTGCTTGGCGGCGGACGGGTGTTCTGCATCGAGAAGTATCCGGATAAGTCGGTGGGAATGAGCGATTTCGAAGCCCGCGATGCCCGTATCAAGGCTATTGTGAACGAGCTTGCAGCTACAGGCCGCTTCATCCTTCTGCCCAAGCCGGAGGGCGATCATTTCCTTGAGTGGTACACCGATGTAATGCACAAATACAATCTGCCCCATTCGGTTGAAATCAGCAATCCCGACCGTTTCCTGCTCCAGAACCGCTATACCATGGACGACGGCAGCGACTTCTTCCTCTTTGTGAATGCCAGCCGTCTGGAAGGCAAGTCCACCGACATCGTTTTCCCCGCTTCAGTTACCAAAGGCAGGAAGGCGTGGATTTACGATCCTGCAAGTGGAAAGCGCTATGCCCTCAAGCTTGATGCATCCGGAAAGGTACATTTCGATTTCGGCCCTTCGGAAAGTTTCGTATTCATGTTCAACAAGCTTTCCGGCTCCGCTCCTGCATTCAGCCGCAAGCCTGTTTCGGGTGAAAACGCCATCGAAGTCAAGGACTGGAGCGTCAGCTTTGTCAATCCCGAAGTTCCCGATGTGCCTTCAACACAGATGAAGGATTTGGTTGACCTGAAAGATACGGACAGCTACAAGAACTTCATGGGTACGGCCACCTATACCGCCGTGGTCAGCATTCCTGCAGGCAGCACCCTTCCGAAATACATAAACCTCGGAAATGTGGGATACATTGCCGAGGTTTCCGTGAATGGAAAGGCTGCAGGCCTTCACTGGTATGGCGAGCCCGTAATTGATGTGGCAGGGCTGTTCAAGGCTGGCGACAACACCGTCGAGGTGAAGGTGACGACGCTCATGAGCAATTACATGCTGACACTGAAGGACAACCGCAACGCCCAGCGCTTCGTAATCCGCCGCAACACGCCCCTCAAGCCCTCAGGGCTCATCGGCCCCGTTACGGTGTATTAGCGTTCCTGTTGCTAAATTGCTATAAAGTTATTCTGTGCTTCCCGGCGGGAAGGGTCTCTTTCCTGCCGCGGGAGTCGGTATAAACGGCATTCGTGCCTTCGGGAACGCTTATGGTTGCATTGATGCGCTTGCCCTTGCGGTCGAGGGTTACTTCAATCATTCCGAAAGAAGTCTCCAGCCCCGCTTCAACATGCTTCAGGCTGCCCATCTGAGGCTTGATGCTGAATTCGCGGAAGGCGGGCTTTGTCGGCTCGATTCCGGCTATCCTCTGGCCCATGTGGATGATGCCGTGTCCGCTCCAGGCATGATTGCTTGAATTCTTATGGTCAAGATGCTCCCACAGGGTGCTGTAATCGTCTTTCATTACCCTGAGAGCGTATGCTTTCATGCGGGAGATGGCTTTTTCGGGCATGCCCATGATGAAGTAAGCATCTATCACATATCGCATCATGTAAGTCTCGGCATTCCATCTGCTGTCAAGAATCTTTGCAATCGCAGGATATTTGTCCGGTGATGCCAGTCCGGCAACCACCGCCATTGCCTGCACGCGGTCGTCGGCGGGGCCTTCGTAACCGGGAGTCCTGTAGCAGTCTCCATCCCAGTAGAGGCGGTTGTAAGATTCCCTGAGCCTATCCATCATCCCCTCGTCCTGCCCCACATCGTCCATCTTGTCGAGTTGCTGTGCAAGGGCCTGTTCTCCCTTTAGCGCGAGGTAATACCACGGATGCAGCAGGGCGGGCCTGTCTATCCCTTCTCCGGCATCCGCCCAATTCCATCCCTTGGTACGCTCGGTGGGAAGGTCGTCCGCATCAATCTGCCAGCATTCGTGCAGATATTTGTGAACGGCTGGATATACTTCGGGAATGACGGAACTGTCGCCGCTGTAGAACCAGTAGTTGTGAAATCCGAACCAGCCTACGGATGCGAGGCTTTGCTGTGCGAGCTCCCTGTACCAGTTGGAGCAGGGAACCGGAGCATACATGGCCCCGTCCGGCTTTGCCCAGCTGCACATTTCGAGCATCCCCTTTCGGGCCAGGGCCCGGGAGGAAGGGCTCAGGGCGTAGAACGCTTCGGTAAGTTCATGCACTTCGTCGCCCCACCATTGCGCCCGCTCACGGTCGGGGCAGTCCATATAAGTGTCGCGCATGCACACGAGAAGAGTGCGCTGCGCTTTCTGCCAATAGCTGTTGAGAATTTCGTCGTCGCAGCGGAAGTAGCCGGAAAATTCCGTATCGTAGGAAGTCTCGCGGAACTGGACCTTGCTGATTTCAACCCCCTCCGGAACAATGTAGTACATGTACTGGCCGTTCATCCAGGGAAGGTGTTCGTAGACTTGGGAGCCGTTCGTGGTGATGTATTCGCCGCTTACGCATTTCTCGCCGCCCACAATATCGTGGTCGGTAACAAGGCGTATGGTTTTCCCTTCCTGGGCATTCAGTTCCATGTAGGGGGAGAACTGGGCATTGTAGGGGAGGGTGCAAATCAGGGTGTCGCCGCTGCGGCGGACGCTCTCGTAGTTCCTCAGTCCATGATTCTTCCACATGGGAATGGGCCTGGGGATAAGTTTTCCGAGGGGCGCATTGCCTGGTTTCACGCCGATTTCGAAAGCCGAGCCCATCTTTTTGGAGCCGCCTTTTTCCCAGTTGTTGTCGAACAGACGGGCGTCGTAGCGGACATTGCTTTCACTCAACCTGTAATTGGTCTGCTTGCCGGATGCGATGCCGTAGGCGAAATGTTCGCAGGCATCCCAGCTTTCGTCGGAGATGATGCTCACGCCGTTCCCGACGGCCTCGAAAAGCAGTGCCACCGTTCCGCTGTTCTGGTGCGAGAAGCCGTTTTTGCCGAAATAGTTGACAAGTATGGCTATCCAGTTTGTGCCGTTTGTAAGATAAGGCGCTATGTCGACAGTGTCGTAGTAGCCGCTTCCGGGTTCGGGCCCGCGTTTCAGCCCTCCGTCGGTAACAACCATCTCGCCATTTATCCAGAGCCAATACTTGGAATCTGCTGCAATCTTTGCGTCAAGTTTTTCGGGAACCGATGCCAGATCCACGGATTTGCGGAACGCCACCCAGGTGTTGGTGCCGCTTGCGCAGTGGGCGCGCGAAATCCATTTGGCCTGCCATCCCTCTGCAAAAACTTGCAGCGCTGTTAAGAGCAGCGCTGCAACGAATACCGTAATTCTTTTCATTATTTCGTGTCGGTAAAGCATCCGTCCACGCTCACCTCGCTGTTCACGGCTTCGTAATACTTGCCGGGAGTGGCAGGGTTGCGATAGAGGAACTTCTGCAGTTTGATACCCTTGCAGTTCTCGAAATAGAACAAGGTGGGAAGGGGAGTGGCCGGGTCAAGGTATCCCTTTGCCTTTTGGTCGTCGTAGCTTGCCCGGACGAGTTCAGCGCGACCGTCTACAACGCCGTTGCCTCGGGTGGCGAAAATCCTTACATTCTCCACTCCTATGCCGTTGAAGATGGCTTTCTGCCCCTTGTAGCCATAGATGCTGTCGGTTCCGATGATGTCGGATGCGGCATCCAGGCGGATGTTCACGCCGCTCCTGAGATATACGGCTCCGGTGACATAACGGCCCACCGAGAAGGTCAGGGTGCCGCCGCCTTTTTCAGCAATGTAGTCGATTGCTTTCTGGATGCTTGTGGTGTTGTCAATCACACCGTTGCTCTTGATTCCGAAGTAGGAGGCAAGATACTCTTTTCCCTGTGCGAAGCTGCCGATGCAGAGAAGGGCCGCTGCTGCTATTGCAATAATCTTTTTCATTATTTCTTGTTCTTATAGTTCTTGACATTGTTGGTGACAATCTGCTTCTTTTTCTTGTCGGCAGTGTTCTGGATAATCTGCACGCCCTTGAAGTTCATGCCGTTCACATCGTCGGCAACGATGGCAGGGCGGTAGTCTTCACCTGCAACGGTGATTTTCACATTCTTCAGGGTCACGCCTTCGGCATGGCGGATGTAGAATCCCCATGCAGGGAGCTCTTTCCAGTTGGAGAATTCGGGATAGCTTTTCTCGAGTTCGGGGATGGCTTCCAGGTCAGCCTTGGAGGAACCGCGGTATGCATAGTTGGGGTCTGCCTCCCCGGGATACACGATTTCAATGTTCTCGAGGGTGATATTCTGTATGGGCATTCCGGGGATTCCCTGGATGCCGCTGGGGCATACATTGCGGGGCAGGTCTTCCACCGGGCCTTCATAGCTGTAACCGGCATCAGGCTTGTCGAGCGGTACTTCGGCATACACATTCTTGATGACGATGTCCTTCATGTAAGGGTTGTCGCCGGGGCGGCGGGAACCGGTGCGGATGAAGATGGGATTTCCCGTGTGGATGCTCTTCAGTCCGTCGATTTCCACATCTTCGATGGATGCGCCGTCAACCGTTGCGATGGTGATAGCGGAACGGTAGGTGTCGTAGATGTACATGTTCCTGAAGCGGAAGTGCTTGAACTTTCCGAGGGTGTAGGTGCCGAACTTGATGCCGTTGGCGCTGCTGCGTCCGCGGCAGTTCTCCACGAGGATGTTCTCGCTTACGCCGTCCTTGCTGTGGCTCTTGAAGCAATATACATCGTCGGCTGCGTCGAAGTCGCAGTTGCGGATAATCACATCGGAGCAGTCCACGATGTCGATGCCGTCGTTGTTCCAGTAGGATTTCGCGTCAACCTTGAGCCCGTCCACAAGGATGTTGCGGCACTTGTCGTACTGCTGGTTCCAGCTGGCGGGGTCGCGCAGGGTGATGTCCTTCATTATGATGTTCTCGCACTTGAAGAAGTGGATGTTCTCGGGGCGCTTGCCTTCCTGCAGACGGTCCAGGCGCAGGGGGTCGTCGATGAGGCCGAGATGAGCATAGTCGACGCCCTTGGTGGCAACCAGGAATCCACGGCAGTTGATTTCGCCTTCGCCGGTGATGCCTATGTTCTTTTGGGCGATGCTGAATACGAATGCTGTCCATTTGGCATCGGGATCGCGCACATAGTCCCAGGGGTTGAGCGAACCGAGCAGGCGGGCGCCCTTTTCGATATGAAGGGTGACGCCGGACTTGAGGTAGATGGTTCCGGATACGAAGTCGCCTCCGCTGAGAATCACACGGCCTCCGCCGTTAGCGGATGCATAGTCGATGGCAGCCTGGAGGATGGCAGTGTTGAGGGTCTCGCCGTCGGCCTTGGCCCCGAAGTCGGTGGCCAGATAGTCTTTGGCACTCAGCTGGGCAGGTACGGCAAGCAGCGCCGCAAGGGCCAGGATGTTAAGTAAACGCTTCATTTTTCAGTCGTATTATTTGAGTTTGTATTTGCGGACATTGTTGGTGACAATCTGTTTTTTGCCTTTTGGCGCGGTTGCCTGCTCGATTTGAAGACCTTGCAGGGTGAGCCCGTTAACATCGTCTGCCACTATGGCGGGGCGGTAGTCTTCCCCGGCAACGGAAATTCTTACATTTTTGAAAGTGAGCCCTTCGGCGTGACGGATGTAGAATCCCCATGCGGGAAGCTCTTTCCAGTTGGAAAATTCGGGATAGCTCTTTTCCAGTTCGGGAATCGCCTCGAGTTCAGCCCTAGAGCTGCCGCGGTAAGCGTATTCCGGATCCGCCTTGCCGGGATACACTATTTCCACATTTTCGAGAAGTACATTCTGTATCGGCAGGCCGGGAGTTCCCTGAATGCCGCTGGGGCAGATATTTCGCGGCAGGTCCTCCACCGGGCCTTCGTACATGTAGCCTGCATCTGGCTTGTCGAAGGGAACTTCGGCATAAACATTCTTTATGACTATGTTCTTCAGACAGGGGTTTTCGCCGGAATTGCGGGTGCCGAGGCGCAGGAATATGGGGTTTCCGGTATTGATGCTGCGGAGCCCGTCGACGGTGATGTCCTCGATGGTGGCGCCATCCACGCTTGCAATGGTAATTGCGGAGCGGAAGGTGTCGTAAATTTCGATGTTGCGGAAAGTGAAATTGCGGAAAGTTCCGCGCGTGACCGTGCCGAACTTGATGCCGTTGGCGCTGCTGCGTCCGCGGCAGTTCTCCACGAGCACATTTTCACTCACTCCGTATGGAACATGGCTCTTGAAGCAGAACACATCGTCGGACGCGTCGAAGTCGCAGTTGCGGATAACCACATCGGAGCAGTCCACCACATCCAGCCCGTCGTTGTTCCAGTAGCATTTGGAATCAGCCTTGGCACCTTCTATGAGGAGGTTCCGGCACTGGTCGTACTGCTGGTTCCAGCATGCGGGATTGTTGATGGATACATCGCGTATGACTATGTTTTCGCAGCGGTAGAAATGAATGTTTTCCGGGCGCAGGGTAGCTTCCACCCGGTCGAGCCCCAGTCTGTCGCTGACAAGGCCGAGATGCACGGTTTCAACGGCACGGTTGCCGACCAGAAAGCCCCTTCCGTCGATAACTCCTTTTCCGGTAATGCCTATGTTTTTCTGCCCCACCGCAAGGATAAGGGCCATCCAGCCCGCCTGGGGGTCTTTTATGTAGTCCCAGGTGTTCAGCGAGCCAAGCAGTGTGGAGCCTTCCTCGATGTGCAGGGTGACTCCCGTTTTGAGGTATATGCTGCCGGATACATAGGCCCCTCCGTCCAGGATGAGCCTTCCGCCTCCTTCGGCGCTGATGTGGTCGATGGCGGCCTGCAGGATGTCGGTGTTGAGCGTAACTCCGTCGGCCCTCGCCCCGAAATCATCGGCCCTGTAATCTCCGGCCCTTAGTTGTGCGGCCAGAATCAAGAGTGCGGAAAGTGCAAGTAACTTTTTCATGCTTCTATTCAATTACTTTCAGTGAAACGGACTTCAAATCGGAATCAGCGGATGAAGAACCCACCATTATCGTGAAATCCCCGGGTTCGACTTCCCATTTTTGCGATGCTCCCCAGCAGGCGAGCATGGAGGGGGTGACTTCAAATTCCACTTCTTCGCTGCCTCCTGCAGGTATGGAGAGTTTCCTGACGGCTTTCAGCTCCTTCACCGGACGGGTGACCGAACCGTATTCGTCGCGGATGTAAAGCTGCACCGCTTCGGCGCCGTCGCGTTCCCCGGTGTTGGCAAGCCGGACGCTCACCCGCACGCTTTCATCCTTCCGGATTTCAGCTTTGGAGAGCACGGGCTGCGAATACTCGAAAGTGGTATAGCTCAGGCCATGGCCGAAGGGATAGAGAGGTGCCGACACCGCGAGGGCGAACTGGCGGGAGTACTGCGAGTGCTTGTGGTTGTATACGCACTGTATCTGCCCTGCGTTTCGGGGGATGGTAACAGGCAGCTTGCCGGAAGGATTTACCACTCCTGCAAGGATTTCCGCAATGGCCTGCCCTCCCATCATGCCGGGTTCCCATGCATTTACGATTGCGCTGACGGAAGCGCTTTCAGCCGCCCAGGTCACTCCCAGGGCCCGGCCGCTCATCAAGATGAGCACGGTGGGCCTGCCGGAGGCGGCCACCGCTTCCAGCAGTTCCTGCTGGCGGCCGGGCAGGTCGATATTGTCGCGGTCGCAGTTTTCTCCGCAGGTGCGTCCGAAAGCGGAATAGCGCTGGGAGTTCTCGCCCAGCACGAGTATGTTGACATCGGCTCCCCGGGCCTTGGCGGCTGCCTGGCGTATGCCGGCATCATCCACCGCCGTCACGCGGCCCCGGAAAGTCATGGTATCTATCTTTGCTGCAGGGAACTGTGCTTTCAGGCCCTCGAACACCGTGATTACATCATCGTCGTCCTGTGGCACAACCCAGTCGCCGAGAATCGTCTGGCTGTCGATGTTGGGTCCGCAGAGGAAAATCCTGGAAGCCTTTTCGAGCGGAAGCGTGCCGTCGTTCTTGAGCAGCACGATTCCTTCGCGTGCCGCCTCGAGCGAAGTCTGCCTGTGCTCCGGAATGGCGGCGAAGCCTCTCGTGGAAGGGAGTTCGGGGATGGGATTCTCGAAAAGTCCGAGTTCGAACTTGGCTTTCAGTATCTTGCCTGCTGCCTCGTCGATGCGCTTCTCAGGGATGCGCCCGCTTTTCACGCCGTCGAGCACCGACTCAAAGTAGTTCGGGCCCTGCATGTGCATGTCGATGCCTGCTTCCACCGACACCTTGAAGGCTTCGTCCTCGCTCGGCACCCAGTGGTGCATGCTGTGCAGGCGCTCGATGTCCATCCAGTCGCTCACGATGAAGCCGTCGAAACCGAGCTCTCCCCGGAGCACACCGCCTATCAGCCAGGAATTTCCGTGGCAGGGAATGCCGTTGAGCTCATTGTGGGCGGTCATCACCGTCGCCACCTTTGCTTCTTCCACCGCAACCTTGAAGGGCGGCAGGTGGATTTCGCGCATCTTCCTTTCGCTCATGTCCATGGGGGATGCGTTCAGTCCGCCGAAAGGCTCGCCGCCTCCGATAAGATGCTTTGCGCAGGCCATCACCTTCCCCTCGGAATAGTTGCGGTCGCGGCCCTGAAGACCCCAAATCTCATATTTTCCCATCTGCGATACCAGCCAGGGGTCTTCGCCGAAAGTCTCTCCCATGCGGCCCCAACGGGCGTCGCGTGCAACATCCAGGTTGGGGGCGAAGGTCCACGCCATTCCCGTCATGCGCATTTCCTCGGCGGTCTGCGCGCCAATTTCTTCCATTATTTCAGGATGGAAGGTGGAGGCGAGGTTGATATTGCTGGGATACACCGTGCATCCTGCCCTGAGACCGTTGCCGTGGATGGCGTCGATGCCGAAGAGCAGGGGAATGCCGAGGCGCGATTCGCTCGCAAGTAGCTGCAGCTGATGAGCTTCCTCACCGGTGAGCACATGCATGAAAGAACCAACCTTTCCCTCCCGGACGCGGTCGGCCAGGTCGGGGTCGCCAAGGTTCTCGTCCGATGCATCGATATTCTTGTAGGGTGAACCCTGGTCGGGCGGAACATAGCAGGGGCCTACATACTGGCACATCTGCCCTATCTTTTCCTCCAGGGTCATTTCCTTGAGCAGCAGGGCGGCACGCTTTTCGGGCGAAAGCGAGGCATCCTTCCAGTCGGCGGAGGAGCATGAAGCCGCGAACACCAGCGCGGCGAGTATAAGGACCTTTTTCATTATAGCTGTATCTTAACTCTGGTTGTTTCGCTTACGGGGCATTTCCCGGCGTCGATGTGCAGGGCGTCGCCTTCATACTGCCATCCGTCAACTTTGACGCCGTTGATGCTCACGGACTTGGGTCTGGTCGTGCAGCGGACATCGAAACTGTAGTTCCTCGCCGAAGGCATTCCCTTGTAGCTTCCCTGAACGGGGTTCGCCACAATCTCGATGCTTTTTGCGGAAGCATGGCTCTCGAACAGGGTGGAACTGACGGCGCCGTTCTCGTATTCGTAGCTCTCCCCGTCGTCTTCGTACATGGTAAAGCTGCTGTTTCCGCTGGGATAGACCTTGATGATGAAATCGGTCTGTGGTTCAGTTCCTATGAATTCCACATCCGGCTGAGTGGGAACAATGGCTCCGTTGCGCACGAAGAACTGCCCGGCGCGGTTGCGGGGGAGTTCCCGGGTGATGGTTTCTCCCTTGCTGTTCACGAGCTCTCCGGTCCAGACATTTATCCATTCGCCTGCGGGCAGATAGATGTCGTTGCTGAAAGCGCTCACCGCGTAGTTCTTTCCGAACATGTACTGGAACACCATGTCGTCGCAGTTGCGGTCGTCGGGGAATTCCAGCGGCATGGAACGCACCATGGGCATTCCGGTGAGCATCCCTTCCAGTGCGTTGGAATATATATAAGGGATGAATGAATAACGCAGCTTGATATAGAAGCGGTACATCTCCTTCTCCACGCCGGAATAGTAGAAAGGCTGCATCATGCTGAACCAGCTGTTGACCTGGAGCCAGGGAAGGAATACTCCGAAATGCAGACCCTGCATCTCCTGCTCGCGCGGAACGCTCATCACATCGCAGCTGAGGTTCATAAAACCGGAGTTGCCGAGGTTGTGCTGGTCGAACAGCGCAATGATGCCTCCGCCGTTGTCGCCGCTGTTGGCTGCCGTCCAGTGCTGGGTGCCTGCCCATCCGCCGCAGTAGTGGTGCCAGCTGCGCTTGCCGGTGTGCCTGCGGGTCATGGAAGCTATCTGCTTGGTGAGAAGCACCTGGTTGAGGTTGTGCATCTCCTTGTCGGTATAGCCGTTGTGGTAGGTCCAGAATGTATGCTCGTCTATTGTGCGTGCGGGGTCGAGCTTGAATCCTTCCACTCCCATGTCCATGAAAGTGGTGAGATGCTCCGGCCAGTGCTCCAGTCCGGAAACGGGGCGCCCCTCGCGCTCTGCAATCAGGTCTTCTTCAATGATGCTGTGGTCATACTCTTCGCAGAGCCAGAGCCCGAGATGAATGCCCATGCTGTTGAGCTTGCCCACGAACAGGCGTGGATAGTACTTCTTGGGGTACTGCTCCTGGGTCCAGTAGGGTTCGGGGGAGAAGCGGTCGTAGTTCCATTTCTTTTCGGTGGAGAAATCGTAGCGTTTTTCCATCCACTGCGGTTCGAGCCAGAAGATGTCCACCGGCACATCCATCTGCCGGAAGTTGGCGGCGTCGTTCATGATTGCCCACTGGTCCTCCCTCATGTTGGGACCGAAGGCAAAGCCGTAAGCCCATTTGGGAAGCACATAGTTGCGTCCGGTCACCGATGTGTAAAGGTTCAGCACATCCGGCATGTCTTTTCCTGCCAGGATGTAGAAATCGGCTTCGTCGAAGGTGTTGTAGATGTTGAAAACCCCGTCGTTGGTGCTGCCCACATCGAAGTAATTCTTGCGCGTGGTGTTGTTGAAGATGCCCCATCCCCGGGAGCTCATCATGAAAGGCATGGGGATTTCGGTGTGCTGGTATGTGGTCCACATGCGCAGCAGTTCTCCGCGGTGCTGGATGTGCTCGCGGCTGGTGCTGCCGCCTCCATAGAAGCGCTCACCCTCTTCCATGCTGACGGCTATGATGCTGGCTTTGTCGGGGTCGCCGCTCTCGGCTTTGTCGCGTTCGCTGAAACGGCCGTTGTCGTCGCCGATGATGCCTCCGTTGCTCACCACATGCATGCTGCCGAATTTATCGTTGATGACGGTGGCAAGAGCCCCGACTTCCCTGCTTCCTGCCTTGCGGAAGGCTATCTCCCTGATTATTTCTTTCCCATCGGCATCTTTCACGCTGATTGAGCCCGTGGCCTTGCTTATCGTAATCGACCCGCAGGCGGTGCTCACAATATAGCTTTCATTCAGCCCGGCAGGCTGCCCTTCGTCGAGCCTGCAGCTGCTTCCGACCGGTGTCCAGTCGGTCTTCACAATGCCGTAGCGGTTCATGAGCGATTCGCTGAAAGTGCCTCTTGGCGAGATGTTTACATGATAAATGCCATCGGCGCATACTTCCACGCCGACAGTCAGCCCGTTATCCAGCTTGAGCTTGTGCACGGGATTGGCGTATGCAGCCACGGCAAAGAGCAGGACAAAGGCGGACAAGAATTGTTTTCTCATATCTGTAGTCTATTTCCTACAAATTTAAGTAAATATTTTCTTTGTCACAATTTAAGCGACTGGCTCATTTTGTCCATGCACTTCTTTTTCTGCTCCAGGCCGGGATGCACATACAGGTTCAGGGTGGTGGCAATGGTTGAGTGCCCGAGCAGCACGCTCACTGTCTTGTAGTCGCAGCCGCTTTCGATGCAGCGGGTGGCAAAACTGTGCCTGAGGCAGTGGAACTTCATGTCCGGCATTCCAATCCGCCGGATGAGCCGGTGGAAGAAAATGCGGTAGGTACGGGGCTCTACCGGAAAGGAACTGTTACTGATGATGTAGTTGTCGGGAGCGTGGGGCGTGTTTATACTTTTTATAATGGCAATCAGTTCGTTGGGCATGGGGATTTCGCGCCATGAAGTGCGGGTCTTGGGTGCTCCTATCACGATTGCGGAACTTCCTTTTCCGCCATTGGAATCGTATATCCGCTGTATCGTCTTGGTTACGGAAATCGTTCCGTTCTTCATGTCCAGGTCTTTCCACTGGAGGGCGCACAGTTCTCCGATGCGAAGCCCGGTGTACAGGCACAGAAGTATTCCGAAATTATTTGGCGTGCGGTTGTCGCGCACATATTTCATGAGCTTGCGCTGGTCTTTGATGGCCATCACCTCGGGGCCTGTCCTGTCCGTGCTCACGGGGTATCGCACCGTCCATACCGGACTCTCGCACAGCTTGTTCCGTGCCCCGAAATGAAGAACCATCCTGAGTACGGAAATAGTGTGCTGTATGCTGTTTTTGCTCAGCCCTTCGTCGAATTTGCCGAGGATGTACCTCTGGACATCCGATTCTTCAATGTGCGTATTTTTTTCGAATGCGGGGAGCAGATGCTTGTTTAGCAGGAGCATGTACGAGGAATAGCTCGCGGGTTTCACGTAAGCTTTTTTCTCATCTCTCCAAAGGAGAGCAATTTCGCCGAAGGTCATTAGATGATATGACGCACGGCATTGCCGAAAGTTTAATAATGCTCCGTTTTTTTGCTACACGATAATCCTCTCAATCCTCCTCGGAACCGAGGTGAGAATCTCGTAGGGGATGGTGCCGAGGCGACCGGCGAGTTCGCCTATGGTGGGGTCGTCGCCGAAGATGGTGACGGTGTCGCCCACGGCGCAGTCTATCCCGGTAACATCCAGCATGCACATGTCCATGCAGATATTGCCAATGGTGGGGGCGCGGTGCCCGTTCACGCTGAATGAGGCATTGCCGCGTCCGAGATGCCTGTCGAGCCCGTCGGCATAGCCGCAGGGGATGGTGGCGATAACCGTTCCTTCCGGAGCGATATGCCCCCGGCGCCCGTAGCCTATGGTGCCGTCGGAGGGCTTCAGATGCTTGATTTGCAGGATTTTGACCTTGAGCGATGCCACCGGGCTGAGATGCACATCCGGAAGAGCGCTCACGCCGTAGATGCCTATTCCGAGGCGCACCATGTCGAACTGGAACTTCGGGAAGCGTTCGATGCCTGCCGAATTCAGTATGTGCCACATGGGTTTATATCCGAGCGCTTCGCCAAGCGCCGTGGCGCCCTGCCTGAAAAGCTCAATCTGCCCCAGGGTGAAGTCGTCCTGCGAAGGGTCCTCCGCTACGGCGAGATGCGAGAAAACCGACACCACCCGCACTGCGCTGCAGTTCTTCAGAAAATCGAACAGGGCGGGAAGTTCGTCGGGCATGAAGCCCAGACGGTGCATGCCGGTGTCGAGTTTTATGTGGATGGGAAAGCCGCTGATGCCGCGCTTCTGCAGCAGCTCCACCAGGGCTTTAAGGGTCTCGATATTGGGGATGGACGGCTCCAGCCTGTACTGTATCATCTCCTCGAAAAAGTCGGTTCCGGCAGTGAGCACCAGCACTGGAAGCGAGATACCTGCGCGGCGCAGTTCGACCCCTTCGAGGGGGAGTGCGACCGCAAGGTAATTGGCTCCTTCCGCCTGCATCATGCTGGCAAATTCCACCGCCCCGTGCCCGTAGGCGTTGGCTTTCACGAGCACCAGCAGCTTGGTTTCCTGTTCCAGCAGCGAACGGAAATAACGATAGTTCCTCCGGCATCCTTCAAGCCGGAGTTCAAGCCGAGAGAAGTCGCTTGCCGGATTCATCCCCTACCTGAGTTGAAGCTGGAAGTCGGGGGTGTAAACGATGCGCCGCACGGCGTGGTTTACGAATCCCACCCCTTCCTCGTCGCGGGCGAAACTGAAGTTGGTCTGCAGTCCGTTTTCCCTGTAATTCTCCAGCTGCTTCGGCCACTGGCGCCCATACAGGCGGCAGATATTGGCAAAATAGTGCAGCACATCGTAGCCGTGGAAGGCAAAGGAGTTTGGTTCCGCCCCGAAGAGGGCGCGGTAGGCCATCACGAAGTCGGTTACGGTGTTGTTGGAGTAGTCGGTAAAGTATGCGGTGCACACATGGGTGCTGATGTTGTGCAGGTTTTCGGCTTCGATGTAGGAAAAGGAACGCACGCGCGAGGGTGCATAAAGCGCCACATCGTATTTCTTGAACACCATCAGGTTTATGTTGCGGATGGCATCGCTCACGAAAGACTCTTCATCGTCGGCGATGATGTATCGGGTGGTGCCGTGGGCGCTTGCATGCGCCATGAAAGCGCGCTGTATGGATGCTCCGTCGTGGATGTCGTAGCTGATGCGGTGGTAGTGCCGCCCGGATGCCTTGAGGGTTTCAATCAGGGCCGTGGCTCCGGCAGAGGGCTTCCTGCTTCCGCGTGAAGTGAGAAGCACCAGGCTGTCGGCGGGAGCCATGTCGCGGAGCGCCCACTCCACGACCTCTTCATTCTGTATCTGCACCGGAGTGGGAGCTTGGATGGAAGGATACTCTTCGGCAAGCGGAGCCGCCTGCGGGTCGAGAGGTGAGATGATGAATTTGTCTTCGGGGCATTTGGCGAGCATCTGCTTCATGTCCTTTGTGGCGATGGGTCCTATGATGACATCATAAGCCGACAGCACGAAAGATGATATGGTTGCGCTGTCGCGTATGTCGACGGCGTTGATGTCCAGGTCGATGCCGGATTTTCCGAGGTCGCGAGCCGCGAGCAGGGCGCCGGCGTAGAAGTCGGCGGCGTTGTCACCGGTGCGGCTGTTGGAGAAGGGAAGCATCAGAGCCACTTTTATGCGGGAGGGAACATCGAACTCGAATGCGGTAGTGTCGCGCTGGCGGGCCTTCCCGGGGAAGAGCCATCGGCTGAGGACGGATTTTGCACGCCGCGAAGTGTCGCTTACGGTGTCAGCCGCAGGCACCTCCCGGCTTTCTGCAGGCACGCTTTCCTGCACGGTTTCTTGAACGGGAATGAGAAGCACCTGCCCGACCTTGAGACCTTCCTCCTTCAGCTTCAGATTCGCATTCGCGGCGTATATGTCTTCAGCACTCACCTCGTATGCCTTGCAGATGGAATACAGCGTCTGTTTCTCCGTTACCACATGGGCATAGCAGCTGCGCCCGTTCACCTTTACCTTGTCCTTGGATATTTTCACCTCCGGCACATCATACCCCTGTGCAGCCGCCGAAGCAAACGCACACATGGCAATCAGTGCCGATGCAAGTATCTTTCTTATAAGCATCCGTATAAAAAATCAGTCAGTTTGTCCGAAAAGGAGGCCCAGCTCAGGCGGCTTTTTTCGGAATGTATTGCAGCCACGCAGCCCTCCCGGACGGAGGCATCTCCGAAATAATCCAGGATTTTGCTCCGTATTGCCCCGGGCTCCGGTGCATCTGCAACAATACCCGTGCCCGTTTCGCCTATGGTTTCGCGCAGACCTCCCACATCGGTTACCAGCATGGGCACTTCAAAGTGATATGAAGTGGAGCTTACACCGCTCTGCGTGGCGCTCCTGTATGGCAGCACGGTAAGGTCGGCAGCCGAAAAATAATCCTTCACTTCGCTGTCGGCAATGTAATGCCGGAAAAGATGCACGCGCTCCTTCCCCGGCAGCGAATCGATAATTGCCTGGTATTTGCTGAACGAACCGTAGCACTCTCCTGCGATTATCAGCTGGTAGTCGTCCGGCAGTTCGCGGAAAGCCTCCAGCAATATGTCCAGCCCCTTGTACTCGCGTATCAGCCCGAAGAAGAGCAGGTTCTTCTTTCCCGGTTGCAGCCCAAGCCTGGCTTCGGCCTCTTCCCTCGGCAGTTTCTGCCCGAAATGGGAATACAGCGGATGAAAGATGACGGTGGTGGGAATCCCGGGATAAAGTTCGGCAATGTCCTTCGCCACTGCATCGCATAGTGCCACGCAGCCGTCCAGCTTCCCGAAGAAATACTTTGCCAGGGGCTTGTCGAAAAAGTGCCTTTCGTGGGGAATGGCATTGTCGATGATGGCAGCTTTTACGGTTTTCTCCCCTATATGGTCAGCCACATAGCCAAGCGACGGGGCGAACCAGGGCATGACATATCGCATCAGCAGCACATCGGGCTCCCATTCCTTTATGCGTCGGGCGGTCCTGCCCCAGCTGAGAGGATTTGCGGTGTCCAGCACGGCTTCGCTCCCGATGGGAAAAGAATCATCCCCGGCAGCCACGAACTGGGTTTTGCCGGGGAAAAGAATTCCCGGATACTGCCGGGAATAATTGAAAGCCTTGACCGTATGTGCCTTGCCCAGTTCGGTGAAGAGATTCCCATTGAACTGAGCGATGCCGCCCCTGTAGGGGTGGAAGGCAGATAGGATGGCAATCCTCATTTATTTCTGTTCTTTCGCCTTGGTCTTTACATAAGCTGCGTTGAGACCCTCCAGGACGGCGTCGGTAATGTCGAGCTCCTCATTTGCCACTGCAACGGGAGCGGGAAGCACGGAACCCTGGGTGGAGAGAATCATGGCGTAGTTCTTTTCGGCATTGAACTCTTCAAGGAAACTCTTGATGGCGTCGGCAATCTGGTTGAGCATTACCTGCTGCTCTTCTGCCATCTCGGCCTGCTTCTGATTGTAGTAGTTCTGGAAGTTCGCCTGCTGCTCCTGAAGTTTCTGGCCCTGCACTTCGGCTACGCTGCGGGTGAGAAGGCCCTTGTCAATCTTGTCCTGAAAAGCCTTCACATCCTTCTCGAGCTTGTTGCTGCGGCGGGTGAGTTCCTGCTGGATGCTGCTCACCTTGGTTTCAACCACGGAACGCAGGTCGTTTGCCATGTCGTACTCCTCGAGCACGCGGTCGAGATTGAAGTAAACGATGGCGCCTGCGGCAGGGCCTTGGGCGCTGACTGCGGTTTCGGCGGAGCCTGCTTCGGATTTGTTCGCGTTGTTGCAGGATGCAGCCATCAGGGTAAGAGCGAGGATGCTCAGGATAGTAGCGATTTTTTTCATATTGTTTTTGTCTTTACTGTTTTCTTGAATCGGGTTTACAGACTGCAAATGTAATCAAATAATTCTAAATCTGTGCCAAGTATGCCTTGATGGTGTTCTCCAGGCCGAGATATATGGCATCGCTGATGATGGCGTGGCCTATGGAAACCTCGTCGGTCCAGGGTATGGTGCGGATGAAGAAGCTGAGGTTGTCGAGGTTGAGGTCGTGCCCTGCGTTCAGCCCCAGCCCGGCTTCGCGGGCGGCTTCGGCGGTGCGAAGATACGGCTCGATTGCCTTCCCGGGCCCGTCTGCGAAGCGGGCGGCGTAGCCTTCGGTGTAAAGCTCCACGCGGTCGGCTCCGCAGAGTTTTGCGCCGCGGGCCATTTCCGGGTCGGGGTCTATGAAGATTGAAACCCTGATGCCTTTCGTGTGGAAGAGGCTGCACATCTGCGTGAGGAACTCGCGGTTCGCCAGAGTGTTCCATCCGGCGTTGGAGGTGATGGCGTCGTGGGCGTCCGGCACCAGCGTCACCTGGTCCGGCACCACTTCCAGCACGAGGTCGCGGAAACTCTGCGGGGTGGGATTGCCTTCAATGTTGAATTCTGTTTTGAGCAGAGGTCGGATTTGCCGCACATCGCTGTAGCGGATGTGTCTCTCGTCCGGCCTGGGATGTACTGTAATGCCCTGGGCACCGTACTTTTCGCAATACATGGCGGCCATCGCCACATCGGGAACATTCCCGCCGCGGGCGTTGCGCAGTGTCGCGATTTTGTTGATGTTTACGCTTAGCTTGGTCACAATAAACACAAAAGTAGCAAAATCCGCCGAAAATCGTAAATAAATATTAAATTTGTAGTCTTGAAATGAAGATAGGGTATTACATCAAGAAGCAATCCCTCAAGGGAGATTCCCGCATAGAAGGGCTTCTGGGCCGTCTTTCAGAAGGCGGAGCGGAACTTTATGCCATATCTTCCGCCGCCGATATACGGCCCGATACCGCGCTCGTCCTGAGTTTCGGGGGCGACGGCACTTTCCTCAGCGCCGCCCACCGCGTGGCCGAGGCGGAACTTCCGATTCTCGGAGTGAACTTCGGCCGCATGGGTTTCCTTTCCGGCAACCGTCCGGAAGATGTTGCCGACGCGGTGCTTTCCGGAAGCTACACAATAGAAAATCAAGACATTCTTGAGGTGGATTGCGGAGACGCCCGGCCGGCGGGTTTCTGGCCCTATGCCGTGAACGAAGTGTGCATCCACCGCGTGAATGCCGAAATGGTAGGGGTGGATGTAAGCCTGGACGGGGAAGAACTCCCCACATATTGGGCCGACGGTGTGCTGGTCGCCACCAGCACCGGCTCCACCGCCTACAGCCTCAGCGCAGGCGGACCCATCTGCATTCCCAGCGCCGATGTGCGCCTCATCACCCCTGTCGCTCCGCACAACCTGAACCTCCGCCCTTTGGTGGCTCCATCTGATTCGGTGGTCTGCATGTCGGCCCGTGCCCGCAGCGGCGAGGTGCTGCTCACCCTGGACAATCGCAGCTACACCATCCCCTGCGGCGCCCGTGTGAAAGTTGGCAAAGCCGCCTTCGTGCTCAAGAAAGTCAAGCTCGCCAAATCCAATTTCATAGATGCGCTCCGCAGCCGTTTTTTCTGGGGGCAGGATGTGCGTAATTCAACAGAACTTTAGAGATTATGGATCTTCCCGATAAATTACCCACTCATGTTTCAATCATAATGGACGGCAATGGCCGCTGGGCCAGGGAGCATGGCCGTGAAAGGACTTTCGGCCATGCGGAAGGCATCGAAAGCGTCCGCGCCATCACCGAGGCATGTTCGGAGTGGGGAATCAAGTACCTGTCGCTCTTCGCATTCTCGGAAGAGAACTGGGCCCGCCCCCAGGAAGAGGTGGATACGCTCATGAAGCTGATGTTCAAATCCATAGCCGCGGAATATGAGACTATGATGCGCAACAATGTGCGCTTCGTGGTGCTGGGCAACCGTGCAAGGCTGAGCGCAACGCTCAATGAAGCCATCGACACCCTCATGGGGCAGACCTCTGCCAACACCGGGCTCACCTTGATAGTGTTCATGAGCTACAGCGGCAAGTGGGACATTCAGCAGGCGGCAGGCCGCATGGCAGCCGAAGGGGGAGACGACCTGGAGCCTTATCTCATCACCGCCGGGTATCCCGATCCCGACCTTGTAATCCGCACTTCGGGAGAAAAACGCATCAGCAACTATCTGCTCTGGCAGGCCGCATACAGCGAATTTATCTTTACCGACACGCTTTGGCCCGATTTTAGAAAGGATAGCTTCCGCGATGCCTTGTGGGAATACGCCTCCCGCGACAGGCGTTATGGAAAAGTCAAGTGACAGAAATGCTAAAGAAGATAATCCTGATATCGGCCCTGATGCTCGGCGCCCTGAGTTCTTTCGCGCAGGAAAGCGGAGTGGAAGTGGACTATACCCGCCCTCAGAAATATATAGTCGGAGGACTTAGCGTCGAGGGAAACAATTATTTCAGCGAGAGCCAGATAATCCAGCTTACCGGCCTTCAGAAAGGGATGGAAATCACCGTTCCCGGCGACGAATTGTCCGGTATCGTGCGCAGGTTGTGGATGCAGCGCTATTTCGAGGATGTGTCCATGGAAATCGACCATCTCAGCCCGGCCCGCGACTCGGCTTATCTGAAGATAGTCATCATAGAGCGCCCCAGGGTTTCGCGCTGGAGTTTCTCCGGTGTCAAGACAGGCGAACGCAAGGACCTTCAGGAGCGTCTGAGCCTCAGGCGCGGCGGCGAATTCTCCGATTATGTGGAGAAGACTTCTTCCGACATCATAAAGAAATATTTTGCGGAAAAGGGCTTCCTGAACTGCAAGGTGACGGCGGAAGTGCAGAAAGATACGGTGATACGCCAGGCCATCCGCGTGAATTTTGCGGTTGACAAGGGGCAGAAGGTGAAGGTGCGCGAAATCAATTTTATCGGAAACGACCATGTGAGCGACTTCAAGCTTGCCAAGAGTATGAAGAAGACGAAGTCCGCCAAGCTATACAACTTCTTCAAATCCAAGAAGTTCGACCCTAAGGAGTATCCCAACGACAAAAAGCTCCTCATCAGCGCCTTCAACGAAGCGGGTTATCGCGACGCGCGTATCGTGAAGGATTCGCTGTATGAAATCGAGCCAGGGCGCCTGGGTATCGACATCACCGTTGAAGAAGGTGACAAATACTATTTCCGCGACATCAGCTGGACCGGCAACTCCGTATACAGTTCGGAGGCGCTCAACCGCGTGCTGGCGATAAAGCCGGGCGACACTTACGATGTAGTCACGATGCAGAAGCGCCTTTTCGGCGGCGGCAAGCAGACCGACTACGATGTTTCCAAGATGTACCGCGACAACGGCTACCTCTTCTTCCGCATCAATCCTGTGGAAACCAACATCCAGAACGATTCCGTCGATGTTGAGATGCGCATCTCCGAAGGCAAGCAGGCAACGCTCAACAACATCATCATCAACGGCAACGACCTCACCAGCGAAAAGGTGGTCCGCCGCCAGATATTCACCCGTCCCGGCGACCTTTTCAGCCAGACTACCTTCGAGCGTTCCATACGCGAAATCGCCTCGCTGGGCCAGTTCGACCCGGAGTCCATCATGAGCTCCGAAGGATACTCCATGGTGCCCAACGAGATGAACAACACCGTGGACCTGGTCTATAATGTGACCGAAAAGCCTTCCAGCCAGCTGGAACTTTCCGGAGGATGGGGAGGAAGGACCTTCGTCGCCACCGCCGGCGTGTCATTCAACAACTTCTCCACCCACCGCATGTTTGAAAAGGGCGCATGGAGGCCCGTTCCTCTCGGCGATGCGCAGAATCTCGCGTTCCGTTTCCAGACCAACGGCACCTATTACACGGCCCTCTCGGCGAGCTTCACCGAGCCCTGGCTCTTCGGCAAAAAACCTACTTCGCTCAACCTGGGTGCATACTATACCCGCCAGACCAACTCCAACACCTATCTGCAGATACTCAGCCACGACCGCATGATGGAAATCTACGGTTTCTCCGCATCGCTGGGTAACCGCCTCAAGTGGCCGGACAACTATTTTGTCCTTTACAACGGACTCAGCTGGCAGACCTACAAGCTCACCAACTGGTATTCCGGATACTTCTTCTTCGACGACGGCCTTTCGCACAACCTCAGCTACTCGCTCAACCTCGTGCGCAACTCCACCGACCAGCAGATTTATCCCCGCCAGGGTTCCGAGTTCAATTTCAGCCTCCAGCTGACTCCTCCGTTCTCGCTCCTCCGCAAGCACGACTACGACGACGAAGGCAATAAATATAAGGTAAAGAGCTGGCGCGACATCGACTACTCCAACTGGACTTCCGACCAGCGCTTCAAGTGGATTGAGTATCATAAATGGAAACTCTCCGCTTCCAGCTATCTCACGCTCTGGAAGGACCTTGTCCTCATGACCAAGGCGCAGTTCGGCTATCTCGGCTATTATAACCGCAACTGGGGTTATTCGCCTTTCGAGGGCTTCCTGGTCGGCGGTGACGGCATGAGCGGCTACAGCACCTATGGCTCCGACATCATCCCTCTGCGCGGTTACGAGAACTACTCTCTCACCCCGTACGAGACCACCACATACAACTCCAACGGCCAGTATTATGCCGGAAATGTGTTCGACAAATTCACCGTTGAGCTGCGCTATCCCGTGATTCTCCAGCCTTCCAGCACCATCTTCGTGCTGGCCTTCCTGGAGGGCGGCAACTGCTGGTCGGACATAAAGAATTTCAATCCTTTCCAGATTAAACGCAGCGCCGGAGTGGGTGCGCGCATCTATTTACCGATGATTGGCCTTCTGGGTATCGACTGGGGCTACGGTTTCGACAGCAGCTCAATCGGCGGAAGCCAGTTCCACTTTATTATTGGACAACAATTTTAACAGACACTAATATGAAAAAGATTCTTTTGATTGCAGCGGTATCGCTCATCAGCATTTGTGCTTCGGCACAGAAGTTCGCCCATGTGAACTTCCAGGAACTCGTTCAGCTCATGCCCGAGTCGGATCAGGCCCGTGCTACCATTCAGGAGTCGAGCAAGAACGCCCAGGAGACTTACCAGGCGATGATGAATGAATTCAACGACAAGTATAGCAAGTATCAGCAGAATGTGAATTCCTATACTCCCGCCACCCGCAAGGCAAAGGAGGATGAGCTGACCCAGATTCAGCAGCGCATCCAGGAATTCAGCCAGAATGTGCAGCAGGAACTCCAGCAGCAGCAGGACGAACTGATGGCCCCCATTTACCAGAAGGCCCAGGAAACCCTGAACGAGCTTGCCAAGAAGGGCGGATTCATTTATGTCTTCGACCGCAGCGCCATGCTTTATCTTGATGATACCCAGAGCGTTGACCTTACCCCTGATGCCCGCAAGGCCCTCGGCATCCCCGCAGACCGTACACTCGAAAGCCTCCAGGCAGAACTTCAGGCCCAAGCACAGGCACAGCAGGAATAGTGAAGAGCGATAACATACTTTGATATGCAACATAAAGTCATTGATTTAAATGATGTTGTAATCAGATTTGCAGGAGATTCCGGTGATGGCATGCAGCTCACCGGGTCTCTTTTTGCAGATATGTCGGCCATCTACGGCAATTCGCTGGCCACATTCCCGGATTATCCGGCCGAGATACGCGCCCCTCACGGCACCGTGTCCGGCGTTTCCGGTTTTCAAGTGCACATAGGAAGCCGCGAGGTGGCAACCCCCGGCGACCTCTGCGACCTGCTGGTTGCAATGAATCCCGCCGCGCTTTTTGCCAATGCCAAATGGTGCAAGCGCAATGCGATGATACTCGTGGATTCCGACGCTTTCGATGCTGCCGGCATGGCCCGAGCCGGTTTCAAGACTGACAACCCTTTTGCCGAGCTGGGCGTGGACGACCGCACCCTGGTGGTGGCTCCCATCACCACTCTCACCGAAGAGAGCCTGAAGGACAGCGGCATGGACCCCAAGGCCATACGCAAGTGCAAGAACATGTTCACCCTCGGCATGGCCTGCTTCATCTACGACCGTCCGCTGGACTATATCTTCACTTATCTGGAGCGCAAGTTCGCAAAGAAGCATCCCGAAGTGATAGAGCCCAACAAGAAGGTTCTTAAGGACGGATTCAACTATGCGGCCAACCTGCAGGTGATTGCCGATACCTATCATATCGCGCCTGCAAAGCCCAAAAAGGGAACCTATCGCAACATCACCGGCAACCAGGCTACGGCCTGGGGCCTGCTCGCGGCTTCCGAAAAGAGCGGACTTCCCCTTTTCTGCGGTTCCTATCCCATTACTCCGGCCACCAGTATCCTGGAAGAACTCGCAATTCATAAGAGCCTGGGCGCCAAAACCTTGCAGGCGGAGGACGAGATTGCCGGAATCTGTACCGCGATAGGCGCTTCATACGCCGGAAACCTTGCCGTCACCACTACTTCCGGACCCGGCCTTTCGCTCAAGAGCGAAGCCCTCGGACTTGCGGTCATGGCTGAACTTCCCCTTGTGGTGGTGGATGTGCAGCGCGCAGGCCCTTCCACGGGCATCCCTACCAAGACGGAGCAGACCGACCTGAACCAGGCCCTTTACGGGCGAAACGGCGAGTGCCCCATTCCCGTGGTGGCGGCGCACAGCCCTTCGAACTGCTTCGATGCTGCTTTCAACGCAGCCAAGATAGCCCTGGAGCACATGACTCCGGTGCTGCTGCTTTCCGAAGGGTTCCTTGGCAACGGCAGCGAACCCTGGCTCATCCCTGCAATGAAGGATTATCCCGCCATCAAGCCT
>JAFUGJ010000096.1 GCA_017469425.1 Bacteroidales bacterium | reverse complement strand
GATTTCGGCGGTTACCAGTTCGTCTTTCCCCACTATCAGCTGCCCGGCGCTCACATAACCCGCAGTGGGAGAAATCTCTACGAACGATTCGGCTTTTACGAGTTCTGTGGTCTGGCGGTCGTAGTTGAGGTTGGGCACTATAAAATCCTGCACCGATGCGGCTCTCAGCACGGAGTCGGCATTGTACTGCGGGAACTGGGCTGAAACCATGTTCAGCAGCTGGCTGCGGGCCTCCGCAAGACGGTAAACTTCCGATGCGGGATGCGAAGCTGCGCGTTTGTTTCGCTGGATGTAAATCACTTCCGCCCCTGCGATGGAGCCTTCCGGCACGACTACCCCCTCATCGCCCACGACTCCCTTCTCATAAATGGCACTGATGCCGTTCACGACTGCCTGGCGCATGAATGAATAGCTGCCCAGGTCCACCCGTCCGGCAGCCTGCACATTCCTGCTCACCACTTCGTCCATGAACTTGTAATAAGGAATTACATAGTAATCCGACTGCCTTCTCTCTTCCATTATCTGGTCCTCGGTCTTGAGGATGGGGAAATCGAAGGGGGCGATCAGCGTCTCATACTTCCACGGAGAGCCCTTGCGGTAGTCGTAGCTGAGCTTGGGGCTGCGGGGCAGCACCAGGAAGATGGTAAGCAGTATGACCAGAAGAGGCAGTAATCTTTTCATTTGAACGGACTGTTGGCTTCTCTTGCAATAAACTTGTATGTGAGACGGTCAGTAAGGCGGGGGAAGAGCCTGTGGGCAAGCACCGTAGCTTTGCCCAGGCCGGTAAGTATAACTTCCGACTTACGCTTAGCGAGGGCCTTTGCCAGATGCTGCGCACACTGCTCCGCACTCATGAGTTTCCCTTCGTCGAGAGGAGTTTCACCCTGGGCGGAACCGTCGGCGGTAAGGGCGGCGTTGCGCACATTCGAAGCCGTGTAGCCGGGTGCGAACACCAGGACATTGAGGCCATCCTTCAGATGTTCTATGCGCAGAGTGTCGAGAAAACCGCGTATGGCATATTTGGAGGAAGAGTATCCCGTGCGGGCGGGCAGGGCGGAGTATCCGGCTATGCTGATGACCCCTGCCACCTGGCCCTTGCGCTCAAGAAGGTGCGGCAGGGCATATTTGGTGCAGTTCACCGTGCCCCAGAAATTCACATCCATCAGGGAATGTATCACCCCGAGGTCCAGGTCCTTGAACATAGCGCGCATGGACAGTCCGGCGTTGTTGACGAGGATGTCAATGCCGCCGAAGGCTTCCACCGTGCGCTCCACCAGGGCCTTGCAGTCTTCCTCCCGGGACACATCGCACTGCACGCACAGCACCCTGTCTTCAGGGGCAATGGAGGGAGCGAGTTCGCGCAGCTTTTCAAGGCGCCGGGCGGCCACTGCCACCTTCGCCCCGAGGCTGCCGAAAAGACGCGCCGAAGCCAACCCGATTCCCGAGCTGGCTCCAGTGACGATGATTACCTGGTCTTTGAAATCCATGTCATTTCACGGTCATGGCGGCAATGTCGTCGCCGTCGTACTGCCCGGCATCGAGCTTTGCCTTGATTTCCTTGAAGGCGTTGAGGGTATATTCCACATCCTCCATGGTATGGGCGGCGGTGGAAACGATACGGAATATTATCATTCCCTTGGGGATGACGGGATAGATGACCATGGAGCAGAAGATGCGGTAGTTTTCGCGCAGGTCCTTTGCAATCTTGGTTGCCTGGGCTATGCCGCCCCCGTCGATATGGATGGGCGTCACGCAGGCTTCAGCCTGTCCGATGTCAAACCCCTGCTCGCGGAAGCCTTTCTGCAGGGCATGGGTTATCTCCATGCACTTGCGGCGGCGTTCGTCACCTTCGGGCGACATGATAATCTCAAGGCGCTTGATATTGCTGAGGACATAGGCCATGGGCTGGCTCTTGGCATACATCTGAGAGCGCATGTTCAGGCGAAGATAGTTGATGATTTTGCGGGGTCCTGCAACGAATCCGCCTATGCTCGCCATGCTCTTCGCAAAGGCTCCGATGTAGATGTCCACTCCGTCCATCACTCCGAAATGCTCCGAAGTGCCGCGTCCGTGCTCTCCCATGAGGCCGAAGCCGTGGGCGTCGTCGATGAGGATGCGGAACTGATGCTTCTTCTTGAGGGCCACAATCTCGTCGAGCTTGCCAAGCGCCCCGGTCATGCCGTAAACGCCTTCTGTAATCAGGAGCACTCCCCCACCGTTTTCGTCGGCTTCCCTGCAGGCACGCGCAAGCACGCGGTCGCAGTCGGCCATGTCGTTGTGGCGGTATTTGTATTTGCTTCCGGCATGCAGGCGAATGCCGTCGAGCAGGCAGGCGTGAGCCTCGTTGTCATAGACGATGACATCGTGGCGCGCGGTAAGGCAGTCGATGGTGGAAACGATACCCTGGTAGCCGAAGTTGAAGAGGAAAGCGTCTTCCTTCTTCTCGAAATCGGCGAACATCCTTTCAAGTTTCTCATGATATGCGGTGTGGCCGGAGAGCATGCGGCTGCCCATGGGAGCGGAGAGCCCCCAGTCGGCTGTCGCCTGGGTCTCCACCTTGCGGATTTCCGGATGGTTGGCGAGGCCGAGGTAATTGTTAAGGCTCCAGTTGAGCACCGGTATGCCGTTGAAAACCATGTGAGGGCCGAGTTCCCCTTCCAGACGGGGATACATGTAATATCCGAATCCCTGCTCGAAATACTGGCCGATGGGGCCGCCCGAATCCCTTGCAATACGGTCGAAAATATCCAACATTGCCATAAGAGGTCAAATTTTAAGCGTCAATATTTGCATAGTGCGCATTTTCTTCGATGAACTGCCTGCGGGGCGGTACATCGTCGCCCATCAGCATGCTGAAGGTGCGTTCCGCCTGGGCTGCGTTTTCGATGGTAATCTGGCGGAGACGCCTGCGGCCAGGATCCATGGTGGTTTCCCAAAGCTGCTGGTCGCTCATTTCACCAAGACCTTTGTAGCGCTGCACATTGTATCCCTTGTCACTGCCCTTTCCGAGTTTGAGGGCGGCATCCTCACGCTGTTCCTCGGTCCAGCAATAGATTTCTTCCTTGCCCTTGCTCACCTTGTAGAGAGGAGGCGTGGCGAGATAAACATATCCGTTCTTGATGAGGTCGAACATGTAACGGAAGAAGAAGGTGAGGATGAGGCAGGCGATGTGGCTACCATCGACATCGGCATCGGTCATGATGACGACTTTATGATAGCGCAGACGGCTGAGGTCCATGTGCTTTTCGCCGCTTTCGTCCTCCTGGGCCACACGGACGCCGAGGGCGGTGTATATATTCTGGATTTCCTGGCTCTCGAAGGCGCGTCCGTCAGTAGCTTTCTCCACATTGAGGATTTTGCCACGCAACGGCAGGATGGCCTGGTAGCGGCGG
>JAFUGJ010000025.1 GCA_017469425.1 Bacteroidales bacterium | reverse complement strand
CTTTAAATGGGACCTGGGATGGAAAGATAAGTTCCGTACACCACGGTATGAAGATCCTCCCATGGTCGCCATCACTTTCTTCTGGAAATGGAGGTTATACTTCTGGTATGGGTTCTCGAAGCAGCAGCATGAACAGGGATATAAAGAAGACGAGTACTGGGAGCAGATGCTGTGGACAGAGTACTATTGTGACGGCAACGTTGATGTTGCCCGTAAAAGGTGGGGCTGGAAGGACATGGCAGGGAACTCAACATGGAAAGACAAATACCTGAAATAGGACGAGAACAGTATGGCTATTGACGAACAAATAAAAACGGCGAGACCGTTTAACGATTTCAAAGAACCTTCGGCAGAAGAGTTCGAGGCGGCGATGGCACCGCGTCGGGAAGCGCTGCAGCGGCTCGTTACCCAGAGTTCCGTCCACCCCTACCGGAACCTTACCCTCCGGCAGATGGCATCCTTCCTGAAAGCGGCCACCGGCGGTTACCTTCCCATGCAATTTGACCTCTCGTATCTTGAGTCGGCCTATGACATGGACTCTCCTGATGATTTCGGGAAGTGGGAAAACACAAGAGACCATGCGGTCGATCTGGAGTACGCCCAGATTTCCCTTTATCCAGAACTGAAGAACATTTTCAAGAAGGAGGGCGAGGACTGGATATGGTATCTGAAACTCATGGGACACCCCGGGGACCCAATCTCCATCGGAAGATATGCCCTCAATCTCCAAAACGCAGGAGTCAGCTTCTTCCTTTCGTATGCGAGAGACATCCTAAAGCGGTTCAACAAGCAGGTTGGATACCGGAAACGGAGCCTCCGCAGAAAAGAAAAAGAAAGACGCGACAGCGCGGCAAGTGAAAACGATAAACCTCGAAAGACATGAAAGTACAGTACGCATCTGATCTTCATCTGGAGTTTTATGACAACTCCGTCTTCATAGCCCGGCAGCCCTTTAAGGTGACCGGCGATGTGCTGGTACTCGCGGGGGATACCCTTCCGCTTGCTGAGTTCGACGCCTACAAGCGGCACCGCTTCTTTGACTGGTGCTCAGAGAACTACCGAGAGACGTTCCTGGTACCCGGCAACCACGAGTATTACCGCGATACCATCGATGCCTACCCGGACTCCTGGGAGAAGCCCCTGCGGGAGAATGTCCGTATGTGTGAAAACAGGGTGATTCGCGTGGATGATGTGGATTTCATCCTGTCGACCCTCTGGTCTCATATCCCGGGAAAGGACTGGCTCAAAATTAAAAACGGCATGAGTGACTTCACCCTCATTCGGGACGGGAAGTATCCCTTCACGGCCAACACCTACAACGAACTCCACGAGAGGGACCTGGCGTTCATCAAGGATGCGGTTAGCAGTAGCGATGCCGCCCATAAGGTCGTAGTGACTCACCATGTCCCGAGCCGCCTTCTGGTCGCTCCCGAGTTCAAGGGAAGCAGCCTGGAGAACGGGTTCACTGTGGACCTGACGAAGTACATCGAGAGCAGCAGCATCGACCTCTGGGTATACGGTCACTCTCACAGGAGCATCAGTAGGCGCATCGGCGGGACGCTTGTCGTCTCGAACCAGATTGGATATGTCGTGTATGGGGAATACAAGACCCATTTCTCCGGTGACCGTGTAGCGGACCTGGATGCGCTGGAGAACTCCCTTCCGGAAGAAAAGCCCGAGACCATCAGTCTTTCCAACCGCCACAACGGAGGCGTATTCCTGGAGCAGACAGCTCTTGGAAGCCCCTGGTATAAGCTCACAGGCAACATCCGCTACATGCGCATCATCGGGGATAACCCCATAGAGGCTTTCGACCCCGACGGCGGACCGTTTGTTTCAGTTGGCAGCAGGATCGGAAAGCGTCTTGTAATGGAAATCCGCCGCGAAGACGAGAACTTACTAGTAAAGCTGAAGTGACATGGCAGAGAAGAAACCATACACCGTAACTTATGCCCCGTTTGACGGCAAAGAATACCCTTTCAGAAGAGTGCTGGACCGCAGCGCCTCGTTTCAGGAAAGGGAGAACCCACAGACGAAGGACAGAGGGTGGATGCCTTTGGAGAAATTCTGCATCGATGATGAATCTCGTGGGCTCACCTGCGACATGCGTTCCTTCGCTACAAAGAAGCACGCGATGCCATTCCCGAAGGATATGACCCTCGTGTCCCCTGAGAGCACCATCCGGAAGGAAGAGATCCTTCCATTCCTGTCAGAGCTGAAAGCAAAAGGCATCCGCTGGCCATTGTATGCGACACGGGATGAAGCCGCCCTGATGATGGCAAACAAGTACCTTCGATTCTTCCCTCTCGGGGATAGTCTCTATACTGTGAATAACAGGCTCGGAGAGCCCGTGGATTGGAAGAGTATTCTTCATTTTTACGACACGAAAAGAGTTGATTATGAGTACCGCTACGACGTTTTACATAGAGTTCAAGAAATCCAAAGACCAGAGGTGGCACCTTCTGGAAGCGTTCGTGCCGGAGGACTTCAGGGATAGGGATCCCGAGGACGAGGATGATGGTGAAAACACGGTCACTACAACCCAGAGTGCAATCTTGCGCCGAATGAAATACCTCTGGAGACAGGGCACAGTCCGGGACCTCTTCGACGGCCATGACGCACCCTTTTGCGACCGCGGATTCCCTTCTGACCTGAGCCCAGGTCTTTGTGCTATCTTTGATAAGACGAAGAAAAAGATAGACGAACTTAGCAGTAGTGACAGCCTTATTCACCGTGACTGGAGATGGGGCAAGTCCTGGTGTTCACTAGATGAACTGATTTCACACCTTGACACCAGTCTCGAAAAATGCAAAGCCGCCATCCTCTCGGAGCACACTAAGCAGATTTCTTTCGGAGCTTCCGAGAAACTGGACGAGGTTCTTGCTATCCTCAAGGGAGAAAAATACGACAAGAAATCTTCTGAAGATGGTGACGACGAGCTTCACGACGACATTGACGAAATGCTGAACTACTTCATGGAAGATGAACTCGATGAGATTATCCGCCTGAAAGAGTTCGCCGCCGGGATTGCCCTACTCGTCGAGTTCCTGACCGACGACTGGGGACACGAAATCAGACTGGTCTTCTATACAAGTTAGGAGGTAGGGATATGTTTCTGGATTGTTTCGGACGAGGACTTGTTGACGGAGAGGATGTAATCATCTCCCTCGGGAAGAACAGCCTTCACTGTGGCATTGTCATGGAGATTTCAGACACGGATCTTAAGATAATCTGCCAATACTGGGACGGCGACAGGGAGTACTCCCGCTGGAAATCATTCTCCTGCGAAAAGGGGGCAACCAAGCAGCTTCAAAGCGTATATAAGATTATGAGATAACTTTGCGATACGATGAAGAAAGATACAATAAAGATAGCCTACAATGACAACTACGCCGGGTTCATCCTCTCCAGGGAGGCCATGACCTGGATGAAGGAGCACGGATACGCCGGGAAGTTCAACTCAGCACATGGGGACTGTGTCGTTCCCCGCCATCATCCGCTTCTTGTGGAGTGTATCGAGGCCCTTGGTGAGGCCGCTGCCGGTACTATCAAGGCTGCCGGAAAGGTTTTCGACACGAGCGAACTGCGGATTGCTGAGATCGAGGGGCCGCTATATTACATCGTCAACTACGACGGCAAGGAAACGGTTATCTCGGAGAAGGACCTAATCGACACCGCTGTCAGGAAGGACGGGCTCTTTCTGGAGTCCTTCCCGGAAGACAAGGTCTTCTTCACGGCGGATACCCACTTTGGGAACCGTTCGATTATCCACTACTCTTCCCGCCCGTTCGAGAGCGCCGAGCAGATGGATGAAGAGCTGATTCGCCGCTGGAACGAGACGGTTCCGGAGGACGGGATTGTCTTCCACCTTGGGGACTTTGCTCATGGTCCTGCTTCCCGTTGGAGCGAAATCCTGGAAAGGCTAAACGGCAGCATTCACCTTGTCGCCGGAAACCATGACCTCTATGCCGCAAAGAAGAAAGGTCTGGAGAACTTTTCTTCGGTAAGGGAGCAGCGCATCATCGAGGTCGGAGGGCAGAAGATCTATCTCAACCACTACCCATACCTCTGCTACGGCGGAGCATACGACGGCATTTGGCAGCTCTTCGGCCATGTGCACAGCGGGCCACTCTCACGCTCGGGTCTTGACCATCCGAGACTCAGGATGCTCTACCCCGGGCAGTACGATGTCGGGGTTGATAACAATGACTTCCGCCCTGTTTCTTTCTCCGAGGTGAAGGGGAAGATTGACGAGCAGGTCAGGATGGCATCCGGTGAAGGGAACGGCATCGCAACCAGCACAGCAGGGGCCCCTGTGGTGTTCCTCGATGTGGACGGGGTTCTCGTCACGAAGGTCACCTCACGGAAGCCGGACTTCGAGCCTTCGATGCACCTTGACTGGCTCCTACGCGAAAGCGGAGCTGAGATTGTAGTCACCGGAGGATGGGCCACCTTCGGAGTGGGAGACCTGAAAGCAGGACCGCTGAGCAGCTTTGCCTCCCGCCTTGTCGGCACGACTCCCCGGGCTGAATCACATAAGGAGGCCGTGGCAGCATGGCTCATGACAGCCGGGAGCAAGCACCGCTATGTTGTCCTCTCCGCCACTCCTACGGACGACACGAGGGCTGTTCTCGTGGACCCCAAGACAGGACTTACCTTGAAAAACGCTGAAGACGCACTAGAAATCCTATCATAACAAAGCATGAACGAATATACAGGGCCGCAGTACGCGGCTGACGCAAAGATGATTTTTGAGCCGGGCGATGTCTGGTTCACATCTGATACACATTTCTGGCATGAGAACATCATCCGTTTCTGTAAGCGGCCTTTCGGGAGCATCTCAGAGATGAATGACGAACTGGTCCGAAGGTGGAACGAGACCGTTCCTCCGGACGGAATCGTGTTCCACCTCGGGGACTTCGCATTCGGCGGCCCCAAGCAGTGGAACGATGTACTCAGCCGACTGAATGGCCATATCTACCTCATACTGGGAAACCATGACATGAAACAGGTAAGGCAGGGATTCATGGGGCGTTTCGTCCATGTGACACAGCAAATGACCATCCGTGTGGGTGGCCAGCCCATCGTCCTTAACCATAACCCTTTCCTATGTTATGGAGGCTCATACAGGAATGTCTGGCAGCTGTTCGGGCATGTGCACTCGGGACCTCTCTCAGACCAGGGAAAGGATATCGGCAGGCTGAGCGTCCTCTTCCCCCGCCAGTATGATGTAGGGGTTGACAACAACGATTTCCGACCTGTTTCTTTCAACGAGATTAAAGCCATTATTGAAGGACAGGTCAAGATACATCATCCATCGCCATGAAAATCAAGGACTTGGTAGCACAACTTCAGAAGTCGGATCCGGAAGCCGAGTACGGAAACATTGATAACGACTTCTTCGGCACTCCCGGCACAGTTGATCTTGATGTAGTCTGCCCGAAGACAAAGAATGTCGTTTACCTCGGTTCTTCTTTCCCCGACAAAGACAAAAGGGTCTTCTATGCCAGGAGGGTCAACTGGAGGATGCAGAACATCCTCCAGGCCCATCGTTCGGTTCAGTGGAAGAAAGACCGGCTGTATAATGAGATGAAGTCCTTAAATGAAGACTATGAAGGAGACTGGCGGGACAGGCATTACGGAGTACACAAATGAGAAACGGAAAAATCATTATCATCCCTGACGTTCACGGTAGAACGTTCTGGAAGGAGGCCGCCGAGCGGTTCCCAGGGGAGAGGTTTGTCTTTCTCGGGGACTACCTGGACCCGTACGATTTCGATGCAATCTATTACAAGATAACCCCGGAGAGTACCATCGAGAACTTCCGGGAGATTATCGCGTTCAAGAAGGAGCACCCCGACAGGGTGACACTTCTTCTCGGGAACCACGACTGCGAATACATGTACGGCAAGGATGTTTGCAACTGTCGCTGTGACCATCGGAACTATATGAGGATCCAGGAGCTGTTCCGGGAGAACAAGAATCTATTCGCTCTCGCCGATGAAGTTTTCATTGGTGGAAAGCACTTTGTCTTTATCCATGCAGGCATTCAGATTGGATGGATGGAAAAGCACATCAAGGGATGGAATGTCGATAATCTTGTCCAAAAACTCAATGACTTTAACCGGCACGCGCTTTCTATGGACCAGCCGGAATGCACGAGCTTCGCGGCGGCTCTCGCCGAAGCCGACAAGGAGCGCAGCGGGGAGTTCGACTACGGGAGCCCCATCTGGGCGGATGCCGAGATGATGAACGAAGGGTACCAGCTCAGCGATATCATCCAGGTCGTCGGGCACACGTCCATCCGTTTCTACGGTCCGGCCATTACACCGAATGTAATCTACACAGACTGCGGTAAGACTCTCTATCTTGGTGAACGTGGAGCGCTTTATTACCTGGACGGGAAGCGCTGCAAAAACGAGAACGGAGATCCGTTCCATCCGGAGCCCAGCCCGTATGAAAGCAATAATCTTTTCGACCTCGATGCCTTCAACAGACCCTTCTGCCGCAGCTGCGGGTCGCATAACATCTACATCCGGGCAGGAATGATGGCCGACCACTGGTACTGTCAGGACTGTCATAAAGACCAGGTTCTGTAAATAACGAAGTTCCATTTCGCCAGTATTCGGTTATCTTTGCAAAGAGTTGTTTGAATCAAACACTATAGCATTATAATAATGACAACTAAGACCATTCTTTTAATCGCTTACATTGTTTGCGTCGTGGCATGGATCATTTATGTTTCCACCCTGATTGCGAAAAAGAAAGAGAAGGACAACCGGGAGATATACATTTTCCTGTTCACCATCCCATTTGCCCCCATCTGTTGGATCGTCGGGCTGATTATCAAGATTTCGGACCGGCTTACGAGAAACCGTCCGAAGCCGCTTCCGAAGAACCTTCGACGATTCCTTAAAAAGGACCTGGTCTCTTTCCGCGGAAAAACCATGTCCATACGTGAAGTCAACCGCATCACGGGTAAGAACTACACGCTGGAGCAAGTCTACGGCAAAAAATATGTAGCAGCTTTAACTGAACAGGACAAAGCAGCCTTCGAAGAGGCGAAGCACCGCCTGACCATTGACGATAAGGTCCGTGAAGACGACCCTGCGTTTGCCCCTATCCATAGCTTCGCTGAAGCCCGGATGGAGGGGAAGATGGAGCCCGTACGCTCACTCTTCGCTCCTGAAGTCTCGCTTATCCTGTGGGGGCACAAGACCATCCGTGGAGTTGACGATGTGCTCTCTTACTGGGAGGACCGGCATACGCGGTTCACTAATGACCAGATCAAGATTGACTACCGCATCATCCCCTGCATGTACTATAACGGCATTGTCTTCCAAGAGAGTCCAGAAGGGTATTCCCACATGATTGTCCTCTTCCGCTTCAAGGAAGGGGAAATCGTCCAGATGCTCTTTACCCCGAGGTTCCTCAATGCCGAGTACGAGTACTACGGAGGATACAGGGAAGCTCCCTTTACAGAGGAATTTTTCCGTAGGTATTTTACCGACTGGCTCATTCCCGAAGCGAACAGGGTTCCCTGCCTGAAGTGCGGAGAGTTCTCAGAAAACCTCAAGTGGTACAGCTTCGACCATTACGACTATGACGCCTTCAATGGATACCGGGGTGTGGTTTCCGTATGTCCTCACTGCCACAGGACGGTGGAAATCAGGCCCGATGAACGCTATGAGCGCTCGGGAGAGAGCCGGAAGATGCATCCGAAGCGATTCTTCGAAAAACCCATTCCCGACCTGTACTATGACGGATTTGAGTATTCGACTCCGCTGGATGGAACGGCCTATCTTGACGTCCTGGACGACCGGCTCCTGATTGAACCTAACGAGTTCGATAAGAGCCATATTCATCTTCACGGGAACGAAGCCAATCCGAGGACAACGAGACAGTGCGCCGCCGAGTTCCATCTTAGCTATTTCGGTCCAATGAAACAGAGGCTACCGGAATGTTTCGATGCTATTCTTGAATGTTATCGGAAGGCCTATGAGGACGGCCTGACGGAAGCCGGTAATAACCTTGGCATTCTGTACATCTACTACACTGACAGGGTGGATGAAGGAGAAGCCATCATCAAGGAGTGCGCAGAGAAGGGCTGCGTGAACGCTATTGCGAATCACTTCTCAATCCTCTGGGGAACGCATCATGATTATGAGGCGGCTACACAGTTCGCTATCTCCGCCCCTGCACCTTCCATACCGGTTCTTTGGAACCTTGCCGTTCTGTATCTACTTGGACCAAATCTCAAAAATATCAAGGACAACCCCCTTCCTGTCGATACGGAAAAGGCAAAGCTTTGCCTTGAACAGATAGTCGACGGCACAGCCCCCCGCTCTGACGATCTATGCAAGCTCTATGAGAAAGCACAGGCCCTTCTTCTCCGCGTGGACGAGTTCAATGCCTTGACCCTGACCGGATGGAACTTTGTCGGGAACGGAATAGAAGCAATTATCAACAGCATAGATAGCCACTACACCGACATTCAGAGTACACTGAAAAAGTATCTTCCCCATATCCGCGTTCCAGAGGGAATGACAATCGACCTGTCACCTGCCAGCAAAGAGCACAATGACCACGGGGATATCTCCCGTTTCGTCCTTCTTCGCGGAGAAGAGTTTGTAGCCGCCGGAGATGAAGAACTGCTCCCTCATTTCATTGTCGAGAAATCCGAAGCCGGAGCCTGGGAGGTCTATCTTTTCAGCCTGGCTCGCCACCTGCTCCCGACCTTCTGGCATGGCGGTTATAATGCCAGGGAGATTATCTTCGGAAAAGTAGATCTGCGGCGCGTTCCTTCACAGGAAGGCAGGGTCCTGGATGTTATCCTGAGAGGCCAGGCGGTTACCCCGAGCGTTCGTTTCGATGGCGACATGGCTCTTGTAGAGTGCTGCTACTGGAGTGAATGGGGCGGTCTATACCGGGAGAAGGTAAGCATTACCTTCGACGGAGACAGGATCGCGGAGTTTAAAAATGTCGAAGCCGAGAACATCTACAACTACGACTGCGGCATCATGTTCTAGCAGCCAACAACTGTTACTGTCTAGCCACTTCGAGATTGCTAATCGGCTCGAAGTGGTTTTTAGCGACAATCCGAGGAAGAGTTCAAGAAAGAAATCAGGCACATAACGGAGCTGAAGGACCAGCAGATTGCATCCCCGGATGCCGAGGCCGCACCCCTTCGCCAGTAACTCGCAAGGGAGATTTCCCGGGGAGAGAGGCTTCTGAGTCTGCTGGAAGGGAAGTAGGGGCAGGTTTTGCCCCCCGGAAATGCTGTAAATTGCACACTGTAAGAACATCACACGCCATTCATAAACGACTAAAACCAAACAGATATGGAAAAGGTCATTGCTGAAATCAAAACCAGGATTGCGGCAGCACGTTGGCATATCTTTGTACCAATAACACAAATAGATGCCATGACTACACCTACAGTTCCCGACACCAGCAATGACTATACTGGAACTATCCAAAACCCTCACCCGGGGACGTTATCCATCAAAAAAGCGCTCATTTCCGGGTATGAGATTTCATTCCCGGAAAATCGCTATAAACTGTATAAACTCCGCTATACTAAAGAGCCTGACAGGAGAATTGCGGAATGGATTCACAAAGAATGGGAGCACCTGTGCTGGACCGATTTTCACTATATTCAGCCTCCCGATTACAATGGATACACCCCCGAGACTCTTGACGAACTCTGCCATTCGGTTGTATCCGGTCATGATAGAACGTTCTCAAAAGTATTGGAGGACTCCCTGCTCTCATTGGGTTTCATCTCAAGACCATGTGTTTGTTCTGACAAATTATACGACCCGTACGGCCATGGCGCCCGTTTTTCTTATGGCAAGTATTGTTCCGGATATGATTTCTATGCCCGATCGAATCTTTTCCCTTTAATCGTGGCGGTCTCTCGAACACCAAAACTGAATCCCATGAGAGGCATTTCTCTCTGTAAGAACGTATGATCTCTCTCTTCTCAATGCCTGGACGTTGAACAGAAAGACTTCCCCACAATATCCGGTTTTTCCTCTTTGACGATATGTGTCAAGATGATTATTCATATTTGCTGCACTAAATCAACGGACAAATGTCTCTGATAATCCAACTGGCGAGATACTGGTTCGGGCCATCAGAGCCTCGTGGAACCAAGGGAATCCTCAAAGCCAATGACGAGTTTGTAAAGAAGATGCGGGAGGTAGAGAAGAAATACGACAAAAAAGACTAACTGCAACATGGAAGAAGGAAATCTCACTGTCACCCAAAAGGTGCTTATTGTTCTTGTAGTGGTCAGCCTGATTATAGGGCTTCCCCTTATGCTGATAGACCCCGCTCTGATAGTCTTTGTCCTGATTGGCAACATTGTCTTTCTGGCAACGTTCTTTGGTTTTTACCTGTTCCTCAGGTTGTTCTTCTGAATTATCAAGTAACATGTATATTGACCGCATACGCATTAACTGGGACAAGATTCCTGAGAATTCATACCTGACCAGGATAGGTTCCATCTGCCTCCTTCAGGAACTCCGGTTCCGCAGGCCTGTGACTTTCTTTGTCGGAGAGAACGGAGTCGGGAAATCCACCCTTCTGGAGGCGATAGCCATTGCATACGGCTTCAACCCTGAAGGGGGTTCCCTGAACTATAGTTTCTCAACGCATGACGACTATTCCGAACTTTGCGATGCCATCACCATCGGACGCGGAGTACGTGACCAGAACCGTGGTTTCTTCCTTCGAGCAGAAAGTTTTTACAATGTTTCCACCAAGGCAATGGAGTATGAGAGAGGTTACGGCCCGATGTACGGGAACAGGACCCTGCATGAGCAGTCACACGGAGAGAGCTTTCTGAACTTCATCAAGTCCTTTACAAAGACAGGTATTTTCATCATGGACGAACCCGAAGCCGCCCTGTCCGCACAGCGCCAACTTTCACTGTTTTCCAGAATCGCCGAGATGTCGAGAGAGGGCTCCCAGTATATCATCGTTACCCACTCCCCCATCCTCTTGGCCATTCCGGATGCAGACATAATCGGGTTTGACCAATATGGCATCCGCTATCTAAGCTATGAAGACACCGAGAGTTACAGGATAACCGAGATGTTCATCAACCATCGGGAGACAATGGTTAAAGAGCTGCTGGGGGAATAAGGTCCTATCTTAACTCGAGTCACCTTTTGCAACGATTGACGATATTCGGCAAAAATTTGACAAATATCGTCGCAATTTCGTTATAAAAGATTACCTTTGTAGGAAGTTTTTAAACATGGCTTCTTCCGTTAGAGAGTGTGAGGTAAAAAACCGTTTAAAGAAAGATTGCTTCGATGCTTTTGACTGGACACGTGTCATCGGCGAATGATGCCGCCTGCGATTTATGGACATACTATATAAAACACTCGAATGCCAATCCAAATGCCGCTTTCTATGATATTAAGGCCTATTTTCAGGGATATAAGACTTCAAAGTCTGGTAAAGATATGATGAACTCTGAATCTGACGATTTCAAGTATACAGAACTCCTTAGTGCGCTTCGTGAAGCAATGAAACAATTAGGGAAGCACATCGAACCGAAACTATATGAATATTGTTTTCTAATAAAATAGTCCGGTATTATCGCATACATTAACGCCAAAAGAATTCACTTACTATATGGCAGCACCAAATATAAACGTAAACAAACAGACCGTTCTACAACTTCTTAATAGCGGTCAGGAAGTTAAGTTCCTCATACCTGAGTATCAGCGCCCCTATTCATGGACCGATGATGAAATCATAACGCTCTTTGACGACATATGGAACTTCTCCATAGATAGGACAAAGCCCAACGGACAGAAGAGTTATTTTCTTGGCAGCGTAGTTTCGTATACAGAGGACGGTGTCCGGCAGATTATAGACGGCCAGCAGAGAATAACATCCTTGTTCCTGCTACTTAGGGCGATTTACGCAAAGTTGGAGCAGGAAGAAAACAAGACTCCTGAGGTCACTAATTTTATAAGCAAGATTACCCCAGCCCTATGGATGGTTGATGAGATGACTGGAGAGGTCAACAGAAGCCAAATGCTTCTTCGTTCCGATGTTGTTCAAGATTCCGGAAATGAACTTTTGAGAAAGATTCTCGAAACCGGAACTGCCTCTACGAAGGCTATAGATAATTATTCAAAGAACTTCAACAAGTTTTCGGAACTCTACGCCGAAAAATCACTGGAAAGCCCCAATCAGATTTACCACTTCATCAACGCACTCCTTAACTACACCATTTTGCTACCGATTGATGCGGACGATCAGGAAACTGCTCTCACAATTTTTAATACTCTGAATAACCGTGGTCTTCCCCTCTCCGACGCAGATATCTTCAAGTCGGAGATTTACAAAAATCTCGATAGAGAGCAAAAGCAGATCTTCATTCAGAAATGGAAAAAACTTGAAGCTGATGCAGCCAAGGTTAATGAGAGCATTCAGTCACTTTTCTACTATCACATGTTCTACCTTAGAGCCAAGGAAAGAGACGTCAACACGACTACGCCCGGTGTCAGAAAATACTTCCGGGAGAAGGGGAAGAATAGGCTGAGTGTCGAGGTCATAGACGAACTTATCCAAAGTCTGCACCTATGGGAAGTTGTCAATAGTAGGAGGCCATTGGATATAGAGGGGGAAGAATGGAGTAAGAACTTTGAAATCCGTACGATTCTTGACATTCTGTCCTCTTACACAAATGAATTCTGGAAGTACCCCACCTCCATCTATTATATGCAGTACCGAGAGAGGGAGGATTTTGAAGCCATTTTCTTGAAGTTCCTCCGCAAACTTTGCGTGCTGCTTCTTACCCGTTTCCTTGAAAGGCCAACTGTAAGCGCAGTAAAAAGTGATGTTTTGAAACTTGACGCTCAAATAATCAATACAGCCCACCCCCTCTTTAGCGCCGGGTTCGAAGAGAAAAAGCTGGAAGACGAGTATGCCATTCAGGAAGAGCAATCAAGAACCGATGGCCTCATCATTCGTCCTCACACGAAGATGGTCCGAATGATGCTCAAACTTCTAGCATACAACATTGACTCCCAGAGCGACCTTCTTCCGGAGAAGTGGGAAATTGAGCATATCTTCCCTCAGACCTGGGACACCAAGTACTATACTTTCAGCGAAGAGGAAGCCAACGACATGCTGGAACACCTTGGAAATAAGCTGCCTCTGGAAAAGGCACTCAATATCTCTGCCAGCAATAACTATTTCTCAAAGAAGAAGGATGCTTATAGGGCTTCAAAGATTGCCATTTGCCAGATACTCGGCGGCTCATCGCTTAATGATTGGAACCTCGACAATATCGACAAGAATGACGCGAAGGTTTGCTCTATCATCAAGGGTCTCTTCAAGAAATGGGTCAATGAATATGAGCCAATCGCATCTGAGACGGTGGAAACTCTCATGCCAACAGAAGAAGAGCTAGCTATGATTGAACATCTGAAAAGCAAGGGTTTCATTTAGACAATGTTTTATGCTTCAAGCTCTCTTTAAACAAAAGCTCGGCAGAGCTATCCAAGAAGGGATATTTCATGGCATCGAGGACACGCTGACCTCTTCTGTAGTAGGGCTTCTACAGTATCTTCCGGATGCACTCTTCTGGAAAGTCCTCCGTGGAAGCTGTGGAGCGTCATTGGCCTCTCTTCCTGAAGATGTTGGTCCAATTCAGGGCGTTCATTTCTGGGAGAGGATGGATGCGACTGGAACGTATAATAGCCAAAGTGTAGAGCCCGATGTTTGGATTGAGACAGACTTGTATAACATCATCATTGAAGCCAAAAGGAGTGATTCATCAAGTGACAATGCTCAGAGCACATATCAGTGGTTCAATGAGATTGTTGCACTAAATAATTCCACCAAAGGAGAAACGGATAAAGAGCTGGTTTTCTTAGCTATCGGAGGTAACGATACACTCCGCGATCTAATCTTTGATGTGAACGGGAAAGAATATATCATACACACCGCAAGCTGGTTCGACCTTTTGGGGGCTGTCTCAAAAAATAGAGAGACCCTTACCAATAATCCTGCTGAGACAAATCTGGTCCGCATCCTGGAGGATGTAATCAAAGCCATGCAATATCACGGTATCTTTTATACGATTTGGCTCAATTCAATAACTGTCGAACCTATCGATATGGATGCAAATCACTATCTGAGAGAGTCGTGGAGTTTTGATAACACTGGCTTTCTGAACAACATGCATTTCACTTCAATTAAACTGGAATCATTATCTGACATATGGACAACAAGATAGAAACACTTAAGGATGCTCTTGTAGAGGTTCGTAAAGCGCATCGCCTTGTAGAATCCTTTCAGGAAAGGATGCTATCTCTGGTTAATTTCATAGCTACGCGATTGGATTTTCATCAAATGGAGGGGGTTAAACATTTCAGCAATCCCGTGTATCCTTATAAGGGCGGGGACCATCTCAAAGTTAACCCCCGTAACTGGGCCTGGGACTATTTATACCCGTACCTGTTTGAATACTACGTCGGCGATGCTGAACTTGAAGATGGCTCCACGATCATGCTCAGCATTATTCAATATGCCGACACCGGGTATTTTGACAACGACAATGAAGACCGCACTCAGCCTTCGTTGTTTGCTCCACCTGAGAAAGCTGGCAGCAAACTTCTTTTCTTCATGGAACGCAAACCTAAAGGATGCAAAGAACTGTGGTCCGATTACTCATATACGGCACAATATGTACTGAATAAAGAATACGGTTCCATTAGCCATAAAGAAACCGTTCTAGAGCCGAAAGGAGCAGGAAAAAACCAATTGCTTCTTTATTCGCTCCCTCTTGAAAGATTTGCTGATGAAAAAACATCTATTTCCGCTTTAAAGGACTACTTGAAATTCCTGGAAAAGAATGGGATTTCTCGCACAATTGTTTGATCTTCTGTCATACTAGAATAATCCATATGGAACAGCCAAGAGTAGAAAGAGTCTTCCGGCTCATGCGCCTAATGACAGGCAATGTCTATTTCACGGTCGAGGAATTGGCCGAGAAACTGGAAACCTCCTACAGGTCAATCTACCGCTATATCGACACCTTCAAAGAACTGGGGTTCGCCGTGGAGAAGATTCGCGGAAACGTCTATCGCATCGTGAAGATGCCGCCCTCCTTCAAGGACTTGTCGAAACTGGTGTACTTCTCCGACGAGGAAGCGAAGGTCCTTTGCAACCTCATTGAGAACCTTGACAGCAACCATGCCCTGAAATCATCGCTGTACAAGAAGCTCGCCGCCATCTATGACCTTACGAGTATCAACGAGTTCAAGGGATCCAAGTCCAATGCCGGCTGCATCCAGGCCATCGGGAACGCTATCTCCGAAAAGAAGAAAGTAGTGCTGAAGAACTACGCTTCTTCCAACTCGGGAGAGGTCCGGGACCGCCTTGTCGAGCCCTTCGCCTTCACGAATAACCACATTGATATCTGGGCTTTCGATACCGAGAAGAAAGAGAACCGTATCTTCAAGATCCCCCGCATCGAGTGGGTTGATATACTCAGCGAAGACTGGGAGTACGAGGCTGAGCACCACCGCAAGAACATCGACGATTTCCGAATGAGTTATGAGGGAGAAGGCGTTCCGGTGAAGCTGGAACTCTCTCTCCGCGCCAAGAACCTCCTTGTCGAGGAATTCCCTCTCGCCGAGGGAAAAGTCCGCAGGGAGGAAGACAAGTGGATCTATGAAGGACGGGCCGGACACATGGAGGGCGTGGGCCGCTTCTGCATCAGCCTTGCCGGGGACGTGAAGGTCGTGGACAGCCCGGAACTCTCCAACTACATCAGGGATTATGTCCAAAAGAATTTCTAGTCAATGAGAACAGTTATTCAAAGAGTACCTTCCGAACTGATACCATTGATGGGAGCACCCGCATCATCGAGAAGGTAGACACGAAGAACGCCGCAAAACAAATCCTGGAGGGATAAGAATGATTCATCACCGGTTTCCAGTCATATTCGCATTATTACTCTTCTTCTGCACCGGCTGCGGCATCAGGGTCACAAAGCCTATGCTCCGGATGATTGTATCCGGGAGCAACAAGGTTTCGACCGAGCCAGCGTATGCTGACTCTCTGGAGAAGAGAATAGGCATCCCGTATGTTTCAGACGGCACTCTCTCGCAGGTGGTTGATATCTATTATGCACCAGAGGGTGTCCGCAGGAATGCCGTCCTTATCGACATTCACGGTGGGTTCTACGTGGCAGGGAAACGGGAAAACAACCGCAAGTTCGCATCGCTGTTCCTTCGGGAAGGTTATGATGTGGTCCTTCTGGAGTATCGCGTCAATGACGGTAAAACGGATGTTGCTGACGAGCTGGGTGACTGTGCCGCAGCACTGGACTTCCTGGCATCAAACGCCGCGTCTTTGGGACTCAACATGGAGCGCATGTTCCTTACCGGAGATTCCGCAGGAGGGCATCTTGCCCTTTACATGGCCGAGGGAGCGGAGGATACGGCAGTTCCCGTCCGACCGAAGGTTTTCAAACCAAGAGGTGTACTTCTCAACTGCCCGGCTTACGATTTCGCATCGTTTGCCAGCAGTGACGGGTTCACTGAAGAGGCCATGGCTTGGTTCATAGGCCCGAGGTATCAGGACAGGGCCTATTTGGAGTCCCTTTCGCCCAGAACATACATAAGCGGCTTCTCCGGACCGCTTTTTATCTCCACCTCCAGGCATGATTTCATCAGGGGGCAGGCCCTTATGCTGAAAGCCGACTGCGATTCTCTCGGGCGGACGATTGAGTTCATTGACATTGCATCAGACGACAAGAAAGTGGGACATGTCCACAATGTCGAGAACCTGGCCCTGCCAGAGTCCGGGGAGGTCAATGACAAGATGTTGGAGTTTCTTGAAAAGCATTCAAGATAAGCCTTATTACCGCTATGGCCAAACGCTTTGTCTGCATACTTCTCCCCTGCCTCTTTACGGTCTGATGCTGAGCCTTGACGGCTTTGCCCTCTGGTGCGAAGGTTTCTGCAAAATATAAAACCGGATTATAATCAGCCAAAAACACTTCACGCCAACATACTTTGGCTAAAAATAAATTTATTCTTGGCCAAATAAGTCCTTTTTCTTATCTTTGAGGCTGAAAATTCACGAATATGATTGGACGAAAGAAAGAATTCCAGAAATTCCAGGAAGCCATGTCCAAAGACAGGGCCCAATTGATAGCCGTATATGGCCGGAGAAGGGTTGGTAAAACTTTCCTTGTTAATGAATTCTGCGGCAATAAGTACTGTTTCAAACACACTGCGGTATCACCCGTAGACGAGGCTTCCGGAAAAAGAAAGAAAAACCTGATGAAAATCCAGCTGCAGGAGTTTTACTACTCGATGCGAACCTACGGTTTGGATTCAGGTGAAACTGTTCCGGCCAACTGGTTCGAGGCTTTTCATATGCTGGAGAGTCTCTTGCAGAAGAAAGATGATGGCTCCCGCATGGTTTTGTTCATCGATGAACTGCCGTGGATGGATACGGCAAAGGCTAATTTTATCCCGGCCTTTGAGCATTTCTGCAACGACTGGGTCCTTGCGAGAAAGAACGTGAAGTTGTTCGTCTGCGGAAGCGCCACATCCTGGATTCTTGATAAACTGATCAATAACAAGGGAGGACTCTACGGCAGGGTTACCCTACCCGTTTATGTCTCGCCTTTTTCCCTCTATGAGTGCCAAGAGTTTTTCAAGGAGGGAGGATTTCGGTATGATCAGTATGATATCTGCCGCGCGTATATGGTCTTTGGCGGCATCCCTTATTATCTGGACCAATTCCGGAAAGGTTACAGCGTAGCCCAGAACATCGACGCCATCCTGTTTGACCCCGACGCCCCGTTGAAAGACGAGTTTGATAAGCTGTTCACCTCACAGTTTTCAAGCCCTGACGAATTAAAAAGAATTATCACGGTTCTCTCCGGCAGAAGGGCCGGATTTACCCGGGAAGAACTTATCACGAAGGGGGGCTTTTCCTCTGGCGGCACATTGACCGAGAATCTTGGCGCCCTGGAGAAAAGCAAGCTCGTAGAATGCTACACACCCTTCGGTTCAAAAGAACAGAAATACAAATTGATTGACCCGTTCTGTCATTTCTTCCTCAAATATGGAAAAAACAATGTCGGGAAGGCCTCATACTGGCAAATCAACGAGAAATCGCCGTCTGTCGCCTCATGGATGGGCTTTGCTTTCGAAAATCTGTGTTTCGGCCATGTCAGGCAGATAAAAAGGGCCCTCGGCATCGAAGGCGTAATAACACAAGAATCCTCATGGAACATCCCTTCAGATACAGCGAAAAGCGGGGCACAGATAGACATGATCATCAACCGTGATGACCGCTTTGTCAGCTTGTGTGAGATGAAGTTTACCCGTGGGGAATTTGAAATCACAAGCGCATACAGCATAAAGCTTCTCGACCGGATGTCGAGGGTTCAGGAAATATTGGAAAATAAAAAAAGCATACAGTCTGTCCTGATTACCACATTCGGCCTGAAAAGCAACACACACTCTGGTCGCTTCGACCACGTTATAACGCTGGATGACTTTTTTCAGAAATGAACACTAACACATCATTTGAAGTCTGATGGCAGCGCCCCGTCCATACGGAGCTTGTTTCTTTGAGCATTACGCTCTTGTTCCTTCTCGGGGCCGTACCGGCCATGACCACTTCACCGGCCATTCGTCCTTCTCCACCTTCCGCATCAGCCTTAGATGCCTGATGGGGTTCCCCCTCATTCACAGGAACAGGGTTCCGGACGGGAAGCATTACCGTTTCACCCAAGAGAATGAAGCCGAGCTATCGCGGTGGATGAAAGAGAACCTTATCGTTTATCACAAGCCTTCGATGTACTATGAAGATATCGAGACGGATTATCTTCCACATTGATATTAACTCCGCCTTCCTCACTGGTCGGCGGGGGCTGGGAGTGATATAAGCGCTGCCCGGAAGGGTTCATCGCGATCTGCCGCAGATACTTCCCCGTTCTCCAGCTGTTCAGCATCAACGAATGCTTCATCGACATGAGTCTGAGGTGCACGCCGGAAACTTCGTTCAGAAAAGCTCGAAAGTATCGCAAAAATTATTGGGTTTGACGAAATGTGTCAATCCCTGAGAATACCTTTGCCCCAACAACACGACTAGCAATGAAAACATTTATTCTGGAATGGAATCCTGTCTTCTCGCCCATGACCGAGGATGATTACCTCAGAGCTATGCTGTGCCTGGAGTGGGGAGAGTTCCGAAGAGGATTCAAGGAAAAGCCCACAGCAAGAAGTGGAGACAATTTTTTCCTTTTGAGAACCGGCACCGATACGGATGGCCTTATCGCCAAGGGATTCTTCCTATCTGACCCATATAAGACAACTAAGAATGAAGAACCTTTCCGCATGGACCTCCGCCCCACCTTTATGGTATCCTGGGAGAATTCGAAAGGCATCCTGTCTATAGATGAACTAAGAGCTACCATTGAAGACTTCCCTTGGGGAGAGAGCGGGAACTGCGAAGAGCTCCAGGAGAAAGATGCCAGACGGCTGTCTGCTTTATGGAATGATTATATTGGCCGATTCACTGAAGAGGACTTCGACAAAGGGCTTACCGTCGAGCGCTCAGGACGTCCGAAGGCAGGCATTGACGAAGCGATAGCCCTTGCAAGCGAAGCTCACCTCGAGCAGAAAGACCTGGACGGAAACCCTGTCATTCTTCATCCTCTTACCGTGGGGCTCTCAGGAAGGAATGAGGCTGAGAAGATATGCGGATTCCTGCATGATGTTATCGAGGATACTGAATGGACGGCTGGAGAAATCCGTGAAAAAGGCTTTTCGGAGGAGATTATCGACACTCTTGTTCTTTTGACACACGAAGTAGGTATACCCTATATGGATTATGTCAAGAAAATTATGGATTCAGGCAACCAGACGGCCATCCATGTCAAACTGAATGACCTCCACCATAATCTGGAAAGGGGCCGGAAAGGAGGATATGACAGACTGGTGAGAAAGCACACTGAAGCGTTGAAATACATCGAAAGTCATTACCGCAAGAAGGGAGATAAAGGACTGACACTTAGAAATGGATAAAAATGCTTAAATTCACATTTTCAAGCTAACCACGACCCATGAATGTAGATTCCTTAAAAGACTTTCTTGAAACCCAGCGGCGCTATGACGATTTACTCATAGCGCTGTACCAGCATAAAAACAATGACAGCTGAAACGCATATGACCATACAATTCGCATCAGACCTTCATCTGGAGTTCATCGAGAACAGGAACTACCTCAAAAAGAATCCTCTCGTTCCCCGGGGGGATATTCTGGTCATTGCCGGTGACGCCATCTATCTCGGCGACAGAATCATGTCCCAATCAAGTATCTTCGACTGGTGCTCCGAGCATTCGCAGCCAACGAGGTCCATGACTTCTGCACGGTGTGGCTCGGAAAGGCCCTCTCGATATGAAGTATATCTTGCTGGATTTTGACGGAGTGCTGACCTCCGGAACCCACTCCTCACTTTGCCGTATGGAGAACAGACCTGGCAACCTCTTCGGAATGGACTGGTTCGACCCTCAGTGTCTTGATGCCCTGCGTTCTCTGGTGGAAAGAACCGGAGCGAAGATTGTCGTCTCGTCCTCCTGGCGGGATCTCAGCACGGAACAGCTTCAATGGCTTTGGAAACAAATACCAATGCCCGGCGAGTTGATTGGAACGACACCGAGATGGATATTTACTAAAAAGGGAGCAATCAAGCACTGGATAAAAAAACACCTCGGCGACAAATGGGTTATACTCGATGATATTGAATTGGGCCTCCCCAACCAGATCAGGACGGACCCGCACACGGGCCTTACCGATGCGAATGTTCAACAAGCGATAAATCTATTGAATGACGATGAAGAAAATACTCTTTCTTGACTTTGACGGAGTTCTGAACACGGAAAAATACCAGCGGCAGCTCCGCACCGAAGGCCGTTCCGCCCGGGACGGCTATGGTCCTCTCTTCGATCCGGAAGCAGTGGAAAATCTTCGAATGATTCTGGATACCACCGGGGCGGAGATCATCGTATCTTCTTCCTGGAAGTTGGAGGGCCTTGGGAAGATGCGCTCCCTCTGGCACGACCGTTCCCTTCCCGGCAAGGTCGCAGGTATCACTCCTGATACGGTTTTCAATCCGGACCTTCTCTCGATGGACCTCGAGGATCCGGAGGTCTTCATGCATCTCGCAGGGAAAGGAAACGAGGTTAGAATGTGGCTGGAAGCCCATCCCGGAGAGGTCCGTTATGCCATCCTTGACGATGTGCCGGACTTCCTGCCGGAGCAGGAGCCTTTCTATGTCATGACTGACCCGAGGACCGGCATCACTACGGAAATCGCCCTGAAGGTCATTAACATTCTCAACGGACAGGCCTGATTTTTTGCTCTTTTGACGGGTACTGTCAAAACAGAGCACTAACTTTGCGCCATGGAAAGGAAAAGAGACTGTCTCAGAGAGTATGAAGGGAGGCCGGACAAGATCCCGGGATTTTTGCCCTGATGGACCCGATGCCGGGAGCAATTGACACGGTTTACAAATTCGCTGAGTACTATGACATATATATCCTTTCGACCGCTCACGACATGGAGCGGACATCTTCGAGGGAGAATTGATTCAGTTCGGAAGCGAGCGTTTTCCAGACCGGGAGGCAGTCCTTAGGTATCTGATACGAGACAATGAGGAAACTATTCTAAAATAATTATTGAGAAAGGAGAAATTAGATGGAGTTGTCACAGCAAATCTACTGGTTAATCATCGTATTCATGCTGGCAGATTTCGGAATCGGGATCTGGCTCACAGCACTTAATGTCAAAGCGTCGAAATGGCCCGTTCCAAAGGTCCTCGAAGGGCTCTATGACGACGAGGCATACCGAAAGCAGCAGGCTTATTCCAGCGAGAACCGCAAGATGGGGCTTATCACCTCATCCCTGTCCCTCGTTCTCTCCCTGGGCTTTTTCGCCTTCGGAGGATTCGCATGGTTGGACGGGATTGTCAGGGCAGCTTCCGGAAACGATATCATCAGGGCCCTGCTATTCTTCGGTTTCTTCTTTGTCGTGGAGTTCATCATCAGCATCCCTTTCTCCATTTATTCCACATTCTCCATCGAAGAGCGCTACGGTTTTAACAAGACCACTCCCAAGCTCTTCGCCGCAGATGCCGTGAAAGGATTCATCCTGAATGCAGTCCTCAATGGAGGCCTGCTGGCACTCGCCGTATGGATATACACCCTGAACCCGCAGTGGTTCTGGCTCATTGCCTTCGGTGTGGCCGCCGTGTTCTCCCTATTCTTCCAGTATATCTACTCCGATGTTATAGTTCCCCTTTTCAACAAGCAGACTCCACTGGAAGAAGGACAGCTCCGGGATGCCATCGAGGCCTTTGCTCAGAAGGTCGGTTTCGAGTTGGAGAACATCTATGTGATGGACGAATCCAAGCGAAGCACCAAAGCCAACGCTTATTTCACCGGGTTCGGCAAGAAAAAGCGGGTCGTCCTGTTTGACACCCTTATCCAACAGCTCTCAACCGACGAGATTGTTGGTGTTCTCGCCCATGAGATTGGACACTATAAGCACCGTCACCTCCTGAAGGACATGGGCGTTTCTTTCCTGACGAGCCTCTTTACATTCTGGATTGTGTCTCTCGTTCTGGACAGCCCCACCATCGCCGCTGCTGCCGGATGCACGGAACCTTCTTTCTGGATCAATATCCAGGTCTTCGCCATGCTGCTCGCTCCGCTTCACCTTGTCACCGGACTCATAGACAATGCAATCTCCAGGAAGCATGAACACGAGGCTGATGCCTTTGCAAAGCAGAACGGCTGCGGCAAGGGGCAGGCTGAAGGGCTGAAAAAGATTTCCGCTCAAGCGCTATCCAACCTCACACCACACCCTGTAGTCGTCACCTTCGAGTACTCACATCCGACACTCGCGGACAGGGTTGAATTCCTCGAAAAGGAAATCTAGGATGATGCGGCCCATCTCTTCCGGTGTTCTTCCCTGTCGATGGAAGGCTGAAGGAGAGATTTCACGAGAGCGACATTTCCGTCCATGCTGACATGCTCATAACCAAGGGGCGCCATCACCTTCTCGAAGAAAGGAATCTATCTCTCTTTCAATGTGCTTAAGGCTCTCGAAATGGCCAATCTTACAGTTATACGCCAGATGGCTCATCTCGCCTTTGTACTCGTCTTCGAATTCTTTTCCGGTGAGGAAATAATAGAAGGCCTCGATGAAAGTGCGGCTTCTGTTGTTTCCGAAATCACAGTGCACAACGATCTTCTTTCCCTCTTCGTAGGCTTCATTTAGCCTTCGCACACCCCGCAAGAGAGAACTATCCCAGAACTCTTCAAAGTCTGTCTCGGATACAGGGATATGATCCCACTCAATTCCTCTCTCCTTCATTGCTTCCACTATTTCGGGAGGATAGGGTTTCTCGGAAACATTCAACGAATAGCCTACCCCTCCCCAGATGTACGGATTATCCAACAGGGCGAGCGTCGGGTATTCCCGGGCTGCTATGGGGGCGAAAGAATATGTCTTCATTTCCTTGTCAAAATATAACCGCGCAACAATCGAATAGAGCTTATATAACCGGTTTCTGCCGGGTGCTGAAATTAGCTATTTTTTTTGAATAACGAAGTATCTCCATTCTACGGCAGCGGTTTCTCTCAACATTTGACGGGCCATTGCTTCAGCTTTTCTTCCCTGGTATGTTCGGTTGTGTTCACACCAAGGGCATCCTCCATGGTTTCGGCAGGTGCTGTCGAACGCTAGGCTCCGACGGTACGGTGCTCTGCGCTCTTTCCCATGTTCGAGTCCTTTCTCCAGGCCCATATAATCATAATGATATAGCGTTAATTTCCGCAACGGCATCCGCCCCACGCTCGATGGCCGCCATGATATCGAAGACTTTGTCGCTCCATCCGGCAATCAGCGCCACATCACCGTCTTCAAGGCGAAGAGGACTCTGGCCGTATCCAGAAAGGTCGAACAGGTAGAGCTTGGCATCGGGATACATCTCCTTGTACTTCTCCCAGGACTTCCGGATATGGGCGTCTGCATAGCAGGAATCCCACATCTGGCAGTCGGTGAACACCATCACCTTGTCCATCTTCACCTTGTTCTCGATCAGGTAATCGATAACCTTGTATCCGTTCGTGGAAAAGCCAACCTGGTTACTGAGGCTGCGAAGGGTCATGGTGTTCGCAAGGATTCCTGTGCGGGGAAGGTTCACGACCTTCCAGATATCCCCGAAGATTCCGCTCACGACACTCTTGCAGCGGCTCTGAAGGAGCATCCCGAGGACCAGCCCGACATCGTAGTTCTCCACGGTCGACTTCTGGCTCACGGGGCGATGCATAGACCCGGACACATCACTCGCGATAAGAACATTGGTGTCCGCATCGAACCCGACGATGTTCTCGGCGGAAGCTGCGATGGACTCTTCCAGGGCGGTCATCACGGATGCTGTCTGGGCCGAAGGATTCCGCTGGATCTCACGGTAAGCCGAGAGGAAACGGAAGGGGAACTGCTTCGAGCGGACCACCTGCGCGGGGTCGGACAAATATGCGCATACCCGGCCGATGTGGGCTGTGCTCACTCCGGCATCCAGTATGTTCCGGAGATTACGGAGCGTTGCCATGTACCCCATCTTGCGGCTCTCAATCAGCTCCTCCCACTTGGAGCGGATAGCTTCTGCCTTCGCCTCGGGAGAGTCGAAGTGCTGCTGACCAAGAGCAGATAGTTCGGTTTCCCATGTATACGGAGTTTCCAAGGTCCCCGCTACGATCTTGTCGAAGATGGCCTGCCGGGCTTCGTCCTTGGCCTTGGGATGCACAAGGAAGAGCGCATCCTTGAGCTTCACCGCTCCGCCGCGGTTGTACTTTGAGAACTGGTACTCATCGAAGCGGTTGAAGGACTCCTTCAGTCCGTTCTGGATACCGCGGGAGAGCTTCCCGAGCTTCTTGATACCCTTGGTAGGATTGAGCCACTGGTAGCACATAAGAAGCTCCGCAATCTCGTCGGCACGAAGCACGGTTCCGGCCACGGCCTTTGGGACAAGGCTGTCACCGTTGTGCCTGCGCGAAAGCTCCACCAGCAGTACCAAGGGAATGCTGCGAAGATTCATCTCCCGGCGTGCATAGACAGCGAGTTTTGCCACAAACACCGGATCGACCTTACCCACCAGCGCTGCTATACGGTTTACCCGCTCTGATGTGCCCTCATAGGTGAGGGGTTCCATGGCGGAGGTCACCACTGCGGTGTAAAGCTCCTGCTCCGGGCTCATACGGAAAGCCTTCGCTCCCTCGTGGTTCTGCACCACATTCTCCTTTTTCAGAATTTCTGCAATGTTCATGGCTTCTACTGTTTAAAAAGTTTAACATCAAAATGGGTGAGGCCGGTGACCGGACTCGAACCGCCGAAGGAACTCCCGTCAACGGCATTTGCATTCAGTATTTCAAAGAACAGCAGCGCTACAATCGCTCACGGACTTATAGGACCGGATGGTCCCGGATAAAAAATTTTTTAGAGCATTATCAAAGCGAAGTATCCGGGAGCTACGGCAGCTGCTATTGTCTTTCCGGGTGCAAAGTAATACACCTACTGCGCAGTCTTTTTGCGTAGTCAAACTATTTTCTTATTTTTGCAGAAATTGGAATCAGTATGGGACATAAGGATAGCAAGGAAATAGTGATCTATAGCTCTGAAGACGGCCTCGTCTCTATGGAAGCGCTGATGGATCCTTCCGGGGAAACCATTTGGGCGACACAGAAAGCGATGGCAGCCCTGTTCGGGGTTACCACAGCCGCTGTAAACCAGCATCTGAAGAATATCTTCGACGAGGGCGAATTAAAAGAAGAAGCAACTGTTAAGAAAAACTTAATGGTTCGACTAGAAGGAAGCAGAAGCGTTTCCCGAAATGTTTTGATGTACAATCTTGACGCAATTCTTTCTGTTGGTTATAGAATCAGTTCCAAAAGAGCAACACAATTCCGTATTTGGGCTTCTGGCATCCTGAAGCAATATATGCTAAAAGGCTATGCCGTGAACCGGCAAGTCATTGCCGAAGAGAAATATGCTGAGCTCAAACGGGCCATGGGGCTTCTGGAGAATGTCTTCAGCAAGGATCTGCTCTTGACCTCGGACCAGGCTTCGGATATCTTCGCCGTGGTCAGGGATTACACCTACGCTCTCGATACCCTGGATGCTTACGATTACCAAAGCCTGAAAGTATCAGAGACAACGGCACCCGAGAGATTCCATGCGTCATACGAGAATGCCATGGAGGTTATCGCTTCTCTTCGGGGGAAGTTCGGACAAAGCGACCTGTTTGGCGTCGAGAAAGACCAGTCCTTCCACAGCAGCATCGGCCAGATCTACCAGACCTGGGATGGAAAGGAACTCTATCCCAGCATCGAAGAGAAAGCTGCCATGCTTCTTTATCTCGTCGTAAAGAACCATTCGTTCGTCGATGGCAACAAGCGCATCGCAGCTACGCTGTTTCTCTGGTTCTTGCAGAAAAACGGTATCCTTTACCGTCCGGACGGCTCAAAACGGATTGCCGACGGGACACTCGTCGCTCTCACGCTCATGATTGCGGAGAGCCACACCGATGAAATGGATATCATGGTAAAGATTGTCGTCAACCTTATCAACCGGAAAAACTAGCCATGCCTGTATCCAAGAACGCCCTTATCCGCTATAAGACCATTGATGGCTGCCTGCAGAACCACTACCGCAGGTGGACGCTTGAAAACCTCATTGATGCTTGCTCTGACGCCCTATATGAATTTGAAGGGCGGGACGACGGTGTATCCAAGCGCACCGTCCAACTGGATATCCAGAACATGCGAAAACTCTACGAGGCGCCCATCAAGGTCATAGACCACAAGTACTACATCTACGAGGACCCGGAGTTCTCCATCACCGAATCGCCCCTGTCAACTCAGGATGTGGAGAAAATGGGAGAGGCGGTGAAAGTGCTCCGGCAGCTTTCAGGATTTCATGAATTCGCCGGGATGCAAGGGATAGTGAGCCGTCTGGAGGATCTGGTACATGTGACTAAAGACCTTTCACGCCCGGTAATCTTCTTTGACAAGAACGACCAGCTGAAGGGCCTGGAGTTCATAGAACCATTACACGCCGCAATCTTAGGCAAGAAAGCCGTCCGCATGACCTATCAGAGTTTCCGGGCGAAAATCCCCAACACTTTTATCTTCCACCCCTATGCCCTGAAGGAGTTCAACAACCGCTGGTTCATCTTCGGGCGGCGTGGCAAAAAGGATATCGAGAACCTGGCCCTTGACCGTATAGTCGACCTCTCAGAAGCCCCCGACACTCCGTATATGGAAGACCCTGATTTCATTCCTGAACAGTGGTTCGCGGACATGGTTGGTGTGACTAAGTTCCGCTCGGATAAGCCGGAAAGGGTCGTCCTCTGGGCCGCCCCCGGGGATGCGCCCTACATCCGTACAAAACCCTTCCACTCCAGCCAGCGGATTCTGGAACTGCAGGAAGACGGTTCTATGGTATTCGAACTCTACATCATCATCAACCGGGAGCTCGTGCGCCTTCTCCTTGGCTTCGCTGAAGGAATAAAAGTCATCTCCCCGAGAAAGCTCGTCTATACGATGCACAACCACCTCAAAAAAGGTGTAGAGCGATATAGCCTTGAAAGACGATAGCTTTACATTGATGTCGCGGAGATACAACAGTTTCGCAGCAGTTATTTTGCAGGATAAAAAAATATCTTTATCTTTGCAGTGTACTATGATACTAATACAGTTATAAATATGGGAAAGAAACTTTACAGAAGCAGGACCGACAGGCAGCTTGCCGGTGTTTGCGGCGGACTTGGACAGTATTTCAATATCGACCCCACCATCATCCGTCTGGCATGGGTAGTTGCCACTTTCTGCGCAGGGGGCGGCCTGTTTGCCTACATCCTTGCAATGATTATAGTTCCCCAGGAGCCGGAAGCGGGCAGGGAGGCTTAAGATGCGTTTTCCTGCATTGCTACTGATAATCTGTATCTCTGCGAATGCCTGTATTTCGCAGGGATACGGTTTTGCAGCGGAGCCGGAGGGATGCCCGATGGAACTTCCCGCCACCGGCCCCGGCGATGTTGTCCTGCAATACGAGGGGTTTACCCTCAAATACAATACCCGGAGGCTGATTCCCGACTGGGTGGCATACGAACTCACCGCCGAAGAACTGGAAGGGAACCTCGACCGCAGCGGCAGCTTTGGGATGGACATGGGATACAAGGGCAGGCAGGCCATGAGGGAGGATTACAGCAACTCCGGATGGGATAAAGGGCACATGGCTCCTGCCGCCGACATGAAATGGTCGCGCAAGGCCATGGAGCAGAGTTTTTATCTCACGAACATCTGCCCGCAGAACCATGACCTGAACAGCAAGGCATGGAACACCTTGGAGAAGTATGTGCGCGACTGGGCCCGGCGCTATGGGAGGGTCTGGGTGGTCTGCGGACCTTATGTAAGCGAAGGACAGGTGCGGACGATAGGGAGCCGGAAAGTGACGGTGCCCGACGGATTCTTCAAAGCGGTGCTCCGGCACGACAAAAGCGGATATCATTCTCTCGCCTTCCTTTTCGAAAACAATTCCGGAAAACAGCCGGTTAAGAAGGCCATAGTGAGCGTGAACGAGGTGGAAGCCCTCACAGGCTTCGATTTGTTTACGGGACTGGACGATGCCATAGAAGAAGAAATTGAAGCTCAAACCTCCTGGTCGGCCTGGAATTAAACATTTTTCGTATCTTTAGGCAAAATATGCCTGTTATGAGAATTTTACCTGTCCTGCTCAGCCTGCTCGGGATTGTGTCATGCACCGGAAAGAATGGCGCCGCCCCCGGGAAATACGAAACCGAAACCTTTGCCACCAAGAAGGGGAAGGTGCAGATTACCCTAATCAAACATGGTTCCCTTGAGATAAACTATCGGGGGATGTCAATCCAGGTTGACCCCGTGGCCAAATTCGGGAAGCACACCGACTATGCAGCGGAGTTCCCGAAAGCCGATGTAATCCTTGTTACCCATGAGCATCCCGACCATCTGGAAGATTCCACCATCCGCACTCTTACCGGGCCGGACACGCGGCTTATCCTCAACCGGACCAGCGCCGACATCATTGGCCGTGGCGAAGTCATCGGCAACGGCGAGAGCCTGAAACTGCAGGTTCCCGGACGCAGGAAGGAGAGCATACTGCTGGAAGCCGTGCCCGCCTATAACACAACTCCCGGAAGGGAGATGTTCCACCCGAAAGGAAACGGCAACGGATACATCCTCAACATCGACGGCCTGCGCATCTATGTGGCGGGCGACACCGAGGATGTTCCCGAAATGGCGGACCTAAAAGACATTGATATAGCCTTCCTGCCTGTAAACCAGCCGTTTACCATGACCGTAGAGCAGTGTGTAAAAGCCGCGAATGTCATACAGCCCAAAGTGCTCATCCCCTATCATTTCAGCAAAACCGACATCTCATCCATCCCGGAGCAGCTTCCCGGAATCGATGTCCGTCTCCGTCAGATGCAGTAAGATATATCAACCATGACTGACAGAAGATCTTTTCTTAAAAGACTGGCGGGCACCGGAGCCCTGCTCGCCACTTCGCAACTGCCTTCATTTGCCGAAGACAAACCCGAAATCTTCCCCGAAAGAGGCCGATTCGAAAGGCTCTCGATGAGCTATGCCACCGTGGAAATTGGCTTGGAGCGCCCTTTCTCCCTGCTGCACATATCCGATTCGCATCTTACCGACGCGTATCCCCACGAAGGCGAACGCCAGCTGAATGAAAAGGCGCGGCGCACCCGTACTTTCGGAGGAAGACAGGAAGAGGCCCTGCGCGATGCACTCGCATGGGCAAAGGAGCATGTGGAATATGTCCTGCACACCGGCGACATCATCGACTGGCAGAGCGAAGCGAATTTCGACCTCGTGGCAAAATATTTCGGTGAAGGATTCATAGGCAACATCGGCAACCACGAATACAAGGACCTCACGCGCGACTATAAAGAAGACGAAGCCTACAAGGATCCTACGCGAAAGCTCCTCCAGGAGCATTTTCCCGGGGATATCCTGTTCACTTCCCAGGTGCTGCACGGAGTGAATTTCATCACCCTCGACGATGTGTACGGAACGGTGACCAAAGAGCAGGTCAGGCGTTTCAAGAAGGAGGTCAGGAAGGGCCTGCCTATTGTGCTGTGCATGCATGTACCTTTCTATACTGACAAGATATACCGCGAAAACTGCCGCTTCTGGCGCACCCGCGAGCCAATGACCAGCGGAGAAGTGCCAGAGTACACCGGCGACTGCCTCGTCCAGAAAACCGACAAGGTCACCCGCGATTTCATCGCATACCTGAAAAAAGAGCCGCTGCTGAAGTGCATCCTTGCAGGACACCTGCACATTACCACCGAAGACCAGTTCTCACCCACCTGCCGCGAATATGTGGTTGGCGGAGGATTCCTCTTCACAGGACGCGAAGTGCTGTTTATCTAAAGATTTTAATCCATGAAACAACTTTTCGAGCAATGCAATCTCTGCACAGAAATCTTGACAATTACCCTTCCGAACAGTCAGGAATACTGGTTTGAATCAACGGAAGAACTCATCCTGAAGCTTGGTATAAAGGAGGACATCGAACAGAACATAGAGCGTCACGGCGGCTACATGATAGACGAGTGGCAGTATGTAGACAGCCGTCAAATCCCCACGGACATCCGCTCCCGCATCCGCTTTACTTTTGAATAACCTCCAAAAAGGAAAGGCCGGAATCCTCGAAAAATTCGAAAGATTCCGGTCAGGTGCCCAGAGCGGGAATCGAACCCGCACGTCTTTAAGGGACACTGGATTTTGAGTCCAGCGCGTCTACCAATTCCGCCATCCGGGCTTTAGCTCACGCTTGAAGTGCAAAGGTACGAAAAATCTTCAGTTATCAAAGGAAAATTCGTAACTTGCGCCCCGTATGAACGCACTGAAATCTGAATTAAAGGGATACAGGCAGGTATTTGTAGTCTGCGACAGGAATGTGGAGGGCTTTGCAAGGAATCTGCTCGGAAAGAAGATGCCGCTTCTTGCCATCGACACATCGGAAGAAGTCAAAACCATCGACACCGTTATGCTCATCTGCAGGTGGCTGCTGGAGCAGGGGGCCGACCGGGACGCACTTGTTCTGGCAGTGGGCGGAGGACTTACCACCGACATGGCAGGCTTTGCCTCATGCATCTACAAACGCGGCATACGCTACGCAAATGTGCCCACGACCCTTCTTTCCCAGGTTGATGCCGCAATAGGAGGCAAGACGGGAGTAAATCTGGATGGTTACAAAAATCTCCTTGGAGTAATCCGCCAGCCGGAGTTCACCGCAATCTTCCCGGAAGTGCTCGAAACCCTTCCCGAAAGAGAATTTCGCAGCGGCCTTGCCGAAATGCTGAAAACTTTCATCATCAAAAATCCCGGCCACGCCTATGAGCGGACAGTGGAACTCTTTTCTTCGTCCGGCGAACTCGCCGAACTCATCCAGATTGCCGCAGGAATCAAGCAGGAGATAGTCGAAAAAGATGAATTCGAAAACGGGGAACGCCGCAAACTCAATCTTGGCCATACCTGGGCCCACGCGATAGAATGGTGGCAGAAAAAAACGGGGAAAGCTTCATACACCCACGGCGAAGCGGTTGCAATAGGTATGGTAGAGGCAGCCAAATACTCTGAAAGGCTTGGCATCGCTGAAGACCCCGGGCTGTCGGAACGGATACGAAAAGACCTGAAGACCTGCGGGCTTCCCACCGAACTTCCCTGCCGCCCGGAAGAACTGCTCCCGGCAATCCTGAAGGACAAGAAAGCTGAAGAAGGAAAAATCCGACTCGTCCTGCCGGTACGAATCGGAAAAGTCACGGTAAAAAAGCTGAAGTTCGAGCTTTAGAACCTGAATCCGCAATTTACCTTCACGGCGGAGAAGGCACGGCCCCATCCCATTTCCCAGGTGAAATACCAATGCTCTCCGTAGGAAGCGCCAAGGGGAGAAACCTGCCAGGAAAAGTCGAAGCCGGTGCTGTCTATCCTGTCGCCCTGATACACCTCGGAATAATTGCGCATCCGTGCACCTGCGGCAAGAGAGGCATAGAGGTCGAATCCATGTCGCCGTACATAATACAGACGGAGCTCGGGAAGAAGATGCAGAATCAGTTCCTTTTCGTGCAATACCGCGGGCCCTCCTTTCAGATTATTCCAAGCATAGTTTGCATACAAATCAAGGAAAAGACCTACCGGTGCTTCCGGGAAAACATATCCTCCCGCCACAAAAAGTGTCGGCAGGATTACGGACTCATTCTCATAAACAATCCCATCGTAGCTTTTGACATCGTAGCTTTCGACTATCTCTGAATGTCTTACATTGGAATTGCCCCTGTCGAAAACGCTATAAAATCCCAAGCCACCTTCCAGCCTCCAGCAGCCGGTGTTCTGGGCGCAGCATAAAGAGGAAGCAGTGAATGTTGCAAAGACAATAAAGACTAAGAACTTTCGCATGACGGCATCATTTTTTAAGACGCAGGAACCCGTGACGCACATCGTAACCGCCTCCGGAGAGAGAAAAACCCGCCTCGACATATCCCGGACCGAGCGTATTGAAAATCACTGTTCCGCTCATGGAAGCATCCCCCAAATGCGCATCAATGAGACTGTACTGCTTTCCCGTAACGAGGGCGGACACATCTTCCAGGCCGAAAGAGAGCTTGAGGTTCTCCGAACCTACACGGCTCATAAGAATAACCGAACAATTGAAGACCTTGTCATTGGGCATGAATACATACGAAGTTCCGTTAGGCGAACCTATCATTATGTAGGCCCTCCCGTTTATATTCGCCCTCACCCCGGTACCTCCCTGGAAGGGATCCATGTCGGTAGCACAGGCGACAGCGGCGAGCACGCAGGCCAAAAAGACACCAAGTTTACATAGATGCTTCATACCCTATAAATCCTGTTTTCAGAAAACCTTGCGTCAAAACGAGAGGGAAGCACTTACGGTATTGCTTTCCGCATCCCATGAATCGATTGCGCGGAGGGAGAATTCGTAGGAACCCGGAGCAAGTTCGAGAGTGCGGGTCCAAGTCTTTTTCATGAGCGAAGGGCGCGGCTCATGGTAGAAGTCGGAAAGAACCTTTTTCACTGCAACAGTCTCGCCGTATCTCTTTATGGTAAGAAAATAAGTGTGCGCGAATTCATCGTCCTCTCCGGCAGGCCAGCTGACTGCGATGCGGTGCTTTCCGTCCTTTGCAGGGCCGAGGTCCTTGCACTCTATGCCGCTCAGCACAGGGGCCTTGTTTGCAGCCTTGCGACTGGCAGGGGAATATTTTGAGCGGGGCTCCGCCGAAGGATGCCGCATGACCCAGGGCTCACCTATGGTGGTCTGGTTATAGAAATCCATTCGCACGGCGCGCATGTTGCCCTTGTTGTCAAACTGGAGCAGCAGGCCCTCGGAATACTCGTCCTTGTCTTTCATGACGGTGTAGCCCGCCATGTCCTCATAGCCGCCGTTATCGATTGCCATATAGCGGGTGGACGCCGTGCCCATCACGGTAAAGTCGCCCTGCCAGATGCTGCGCGGGTCGTTCAGGGGAAAGTGCAGATGCCCTCCGAAAGTGACGGCCTGCGGGTATTTTGCAAGCACCTCCGTAAGAGCCTTTGTACTCCAGTAGCCGGGATGCTTCTTGTAGGTGTCGTCGAGGAAACTCCCGTAAACCGTGCCGTAAATCATGGCATGGGTAATGACGATGACATATTTGTCTGGCTCGGCCTCGGTAATGGCTTTGAGCTGTTCGTCGAGCCACCTGATGGATTCCTCGGGATACACCACAGGGTCGCGTCCGTTGGGCGTGAGCGCCAGGATATGATAGCCGCCGATAACATTGTGGCGGCATTCGAATTCTTCCGCCATGCGTGGGTCGCCCACTTCGGTGCGGTAATAGTCAGGGCCGAAGCGGCGGGTGAACTGCTTTGCTTCCTTATAGGTATTTGGCGTCCACTCTTTCCATACATCATGGTTGCCCACGGTGTAGGCAAGCGGCATCTCTTTAGGGTCGAAAACACTCTCGTAGAGGCGCTTCCAGTCGTCAATTTCGGTGTATTTGCGGGCATCCCACGCTGGGCTGTCCACCAGGTCGCCGACCACCACGATGCCGTCGAGCCCGCCGAAGCGAGCGGCGTAGTCGCGCTCCTGGATGAGGGCGCTGCGGAACTTGTAGGCGGGAACGGTGTTGTAGCCGTTGACATGCGTGTCGCTGATAACTGCCAGGTTCACCACGACTTTCTTTTCGTTGAAGTCTTTGCAAAAAACGGCGCCGCAGATGCAGAGCGCAAGGAGAGTGATAAGGATTCTACGCATTCCTGAAAAGAGATTTTACGAGGGCCGGTACATCGGCCACTTTTACGACTTTGATTTCTTTGGGGAGGCTCCCGGACGCGGGGCTGTATGAACTTACGAATATCTTGCGGAAGCCCAGGCGGGCGGCTTCGCCGATGCGTCGGTCGGTCTGGCCGACGGGGCGGATTTCGCCGCTGAGGCCAACTTCGCCAGCGAAGCAGCAGTCGGAGGGAATTGAGTAATCGAAGTTGGATGAAAGCACGGCTGCGATAACCGCAAGGTCGGCGGCAGGGTCGCTGACCTTGAGGCCGCCCGCCATGTTAAGGAAAACATCCTTGGCGCTGAGGTGGAATCCGGCGCGTTTTTCCAGCACTGCGAGCAGCATGTTCAGACGACGGGTGTCGAAGCCTGTGGCGGAGCGCTGGGCAGTGCCGTACACGGCGCTGGACACCAGGGCCTGAACCTCGAAGAGGAGGGGCCTGGAGCCATCGAGCATTGCGCAGATGGCTGCTCCGCTGAGTCCGGCCTCGTGCATGGGAATCAACATTTCCGAAGGATTTGCAACTTCGCGAAGGCCGGTGCCTGTCATTTCAAAGACCGCAATCTCCGAAGTGGAGCCGAAACGGTTCTTGATGCTGCGCAGTATCCTGTACGATGCCCTGTTCTCCCCTTCGAACTGCAGCACGACATCGACGATATGCTCCAGAATCTTGGGACCTGCAATATATCCGTCCTTGGTGATATGGCCGATAAGGATAACGGGCAATCCGCTCTCCTTGGCAAATCGCAGCAGCATGGCAGCCACTTCCTTAATCTGGCTCACGCTGCCGGGAGTGGATTCCACGGAATCGGTAAACATGGTCTGCACCGAATCCACTATCATAAGTTCCGGACTTAGTTCCCTCGCGTGCGAAAGGATGTCCTCGATACGGGTTTCGCTGTAGATGAGCGTGGTTTCCAGCCCGTCCGCGGCATTGCCGGAAAGCCTGTCGGCACGCATTTTCACCTGCCTTTCGCTCTCTTCGCCGGTGACATACAATGTCCTGAGCCCCGAAGCAAGGGGAATCTGTAGGCTGAGGGTTGATTTTCCTATTCCCGGTTCTCCTCCCACAAGCACAAGCGACCCCGGAACCATTCCTCCCCCGAGCAGCCTGTCCACTTCGGCAAGGCCGAGCGAAACGCGCGCCTCGCGGGAATGGTCAATGTCCTTCAGCCTCACCGGCCTGCGCTCCGAAGAAGCGGCTTTCGACACACCCTTTGAGCCTCCGGCCGAAGACTTCTTTTCCACCGGAGCCTCAACCATGGTATTCCACTCACCGCACGCCGGACAGCGCCCCATCCACTTGGGGCTTTCATTTCCGCACGAAGTGCAGTACCATAATGTCTTTGCCGCTGCCATATTATCTCAGTCGGAGGAAAACTTCAATGGCCTCATACTCGGCCATGCCAAGCTCGTCGTAGTGTCTGGCCGTGGCCTGGGTGCGGTCTTCGGCGCGCTGCCAGAACTCGCGCGGGTCTTCGCCGGGGAAGGGCACGATGTCTTTCTGTGAAAGGTGCCTGTAGATGGCGTGGCGCTTCTCTATCATCTCGTCCGGACTCAGCGGCACAGCCATGTCCACACGGGCAAGCTCCCACTCCATCCACGCGCCTCGATACAGCCATATATGGCAGTCAGGTATCCAGGCTGCACCCTCTTCTTTCAATTGCTCGAAAGCTTCGAGGGCCGCTTCGGTACAAACGCGGTGGGTTCCGTGAGGGTCGGCGAGGTCGCCCGCCATGTAAATCTGGTCGGGCTTGATGCTGTCCATAAGCTCCTTGATTATATCCACATCCCTCTGGCTGCAAGGGAGTTTGCGTATGCCGCCGCTCTCATAGAAAGGAAGATTCAGGAAGTGGATATGGTCGTCCTTCATGCCGAAGGAATGGTCGGCTGCGCGGGCCTCGCTGCGGCGTATGGCAGCTTTGATGTCCAACAGTTCCCTCGGTTCGGGTTCGCCCGGAACCTTGGCGTCTATCATCGCCTGCACCTCGTCGAGACGGTTGCCATAACCGAGCTGGTAGGCGGCATCGATATGCTGCATAACCACCGAATCATGCACCGCCACATTGCCCGAAGTCTGGTAGGCGACATGCACATCGTGCCCCTGATGCACCAGACGGATGAATGTTCCGCCCATGGATATTACATCGTCGTCGGGGTGGGGCGAAAGGATGAGAACCTTCTTGGGAAAGGGCTTGGAGGATACCGGACGGGTGCTGTCGTCGGCATCCGGCTTGCCACCGGGCCAGCCGGAGATGGTATGCTGGAGGTCGTTGAACACCTGTATGTTCACAAGATTGTATGACCCCACCAAGTCTATCAGCTCTTCCAGCGAATTCTGGAGATAGTCGGAATGGGAAAGCTTGAGGATAGGCTTGCCCACCTTCTGACAGAGCCAGATTACGGCCTTGCGGCGGAACTTGGGAGTCCAGTCGCAGGGTCCGATAAGCCATGGAGCCACTGCACGGGTAAGCTGGCTGCCGGACACCTCATCCACGAACATGCTCACATTATGGTGATGTTGGAAGTAGCTTGCAGGGCAGTCCGGTCCGATTTCACCTTCCACAACCCTTGCCACTGCATCGGCCTTGGTCTCGCCCCAGGCCATCAGAATCACGCGCTTGGCGCTCATCATGGTGCCTATTCCCATGGTGATGGCCTCCTTGGGAGTAACGGAAATATCGCCGTTGAAATAGCGTGCCTGACGCTTGCGGCTGGGATAGCTCAAAAGGACCGTGCGGGTGCGGCTCTGCTCCGTGGAACCGGCTTCGTTGAAACCTACCTGCCCCTGCTCCCCTATTCCCATGATGAGAAGGTCGAGCCCGCGGGCGGAAGCGTCGAAACGCGCGCAGTATTCGCCCACCTGGTCGTGCGAGACGGTTCCGTTGGGGATGTGGATGTTTTCCGGAAGGATGTCCACATTGTTGAGCAGTTCAACATGAAGGCTGCGGTTGCGGCTCTGCATGTCGGTAGGCGACGAAGGATAGTACTCGTCGATGCTGAAAACCGACACATTCCGGAAAGATATCCTCCCTTCCCGGTAATAACGCGAAAGCACCTTATACAAAGATGCCGGGGTGGCACCCGTGGTCAGGCCAAGCCTGAAGATGCCCCCCGGATTCTCTGTCTCGAAATGCTTTATCGCATCCGCAACTATGTCAGCCACTTTACGGCTGCCCTCCGTAGAATCGGAATAAACTTCGGTAAAAATCTTGTCATAGCCGTGAAGAATGTCTTCCGGCAAGTTTTCGGTAATCAAACCTCCCTCTTCGGGCAAAGTAAAATGCCTCATCTCTCCTGTTTAAAGTAAATGTACTCCTGCTGTCAAACCTGCCATTACGATGGAAACCATGCTCATAAGCTTGATAAGGATGTTGAGCGAAGGCCCTGATGTGTCCTTGAAAGGATCACCCACGGTGTCACCCACCACGGTGGCATGGTGGCTGTCGGAATTCTTGCCTCCGAAGTTGCCTTCCTCGACATATTTCTTGGCATTGTCCCAGGCTCCGCCGGAGTTGGACATGAACACTGCAAGCACGAATCCCGCGCCGAGACCTCCGATAAGAAGGCCGAGCACTCCTGCAACGCCAAGGACGATTCCGGTAATGACGGGAACGAGGATGGCAATGAAAGCGGGAAGCAGCATCTCATGCTGGGCGGCCTTGGTGGAGATTTCCACGCAGCGCTTGTAGTCGGGAGTTCCCTCACCGGTGAGGATGCCCTTGATTTCGCGGAACTGACGGCGCACTTCGATAACCATCTTGCCTGCGGCGCGGCCCACTGCGTTCATGGTGAGACCGCAGAACAGGAAGGCCATCATGGCGCCGATGAACACGCCTGCGAGCACGGCAGGATTCATAAGGCTGACATTGTAGTGATTCAGTATGTCGAGGATGCTGGCACTGGCGGCCTGCACCTGCCCGGCTACTCCGTTCACGAACTCGCCGGTGCGGTCGAGGGCAATCTTTATTTCTTCGATGTAAGATGCAAGCAGGGCGAGGGCGGTAAGTGCAGCCGAGCCGATTGCAAAGCCCTTGCCGGTAGCGGCGGTGGTATTTCCGAGGGCGTCGAGGACATCGGTGCGCTCGCGCACTTCCGGCTCAAGTTCGCTCATCTGGGCATTGCCTCCCGCATTGTCGGCTATGGGGCCGTATGCATCGGTTGCGAGCGTGATGCCAAGGGTGGAAAGCATTCCGACTGCAGCAATTGCAACACCGTACAGACCCTTGGAAAGGTTCTCTGCGGTGAGCATCTCGCTCACATTGAAGTTTATGGCGAAAAGATACGCAAGGATGATGGCCACGGCAATCGCTATTACGGGGATTGCGGTGGAAATCATGCCGAGGCCCACGCCATTGATGATAACGGTTGCGGGGCCGGTCTGGGAAGCTTCTGCAAGCTTCTGGGTAGGCTTATATGAGTGCGAGGTGTAGTACTCGGTAGCCTTGCCGATAATGACGCCTGCAAGGAGTCCGGCCACGACCGAGAAGGAAAGCTGCCACCAGTTCTCAAAGCCGAGAAGATACAGCACTCCGAAAGTTGCGACACCGCTCAGCGCAGCGGCGAGATTGGTACCCACGCTCATGCTCTTCAGCAGCTGGGCCATGCCTGCGCCTTCCTTGGTGCGCACGGTAAAGATGCTGATGACGGAAAGCACCACGCCCACGGCGGCAATCAGCATAGGGGCGAGGATGGCCTTCATCTGCATTTCGGGGCCGACTGCATAGAATGCGGAAGCACCCAGGGCCATGGTGGACAGGATGGAGCCGCAGTAGCTCTCGTAAAGGTCGGCACCCATGCCTGCAACATCACCTACATTGTCACCCACATTGTCGGCGATGGTGGCGGGGTTGCGGGGATCGTCCTCGGGAAGGTCGGTTTCAACCTTGCCCACAAGGTCGGCGCCCACATCGGCAGCCTTGGTGTAGATACCGCCGCCCACGCGGGCGAAGAGTGCCTGGGTGGATGCACCCATGCCGAAAGTAAGCATTGTGGTGGTGATGACCACTAGTTTCTGCGCCATGGTGGCCTCTGAAACGAAAGCATTGAGAATCACGAACCAGATTGCAATGTCAAGAAGCCCCAGGCCAACAACGGTAAGGCCCATCACGGCACCCGAACGGAAGGCGACCTTAAGTCCGGAATTCAAGCTGCGGCGGGCGGCATTGGCGGTGCGGCCGGACGCGTATGTTGCGGTTTTCATGCCGATGAAACCGGCAAGTCCGGAGAAGAAACCTCCGGTAAGGAATGCAAACGGAACCCAAGGGTTCTGCACACCGAATCCGTAGGCAAGGATGGCAAAGAAGATTGCCAGCACTACGAACACGATGACAACCACTTTGTACTGCTGTTTGAGGTAAGCCATTGCCCCTTCGCGGACGAACTGGGCAATCTTTCTCATTGTGGGAGTTCCTTCATCTTCCTTCTTCATCTGCGCATAGAAGATTGCTGCAAACGCCAGCGCGATGAGCGAAGCGACAGGAACTGCATAGAATAGTGCATTCATAAAGTATAGGGTTTAGTGTTTATTCTTGCAAAGATAAAAAAAGAAGGGAGAAACCGAAATTTCTCCCTTCATTTTCAGGCTTTGATTATTCAGCCTTGGCCTCTTCTGCCGCGGGTTCCTCTGCCGGAGCCTCTGCTGCGGGAGCCGCTTCTGCCTTCTTGGCGCGGCTGCGGCGGGTGGTCTTCTTCGCCTCTTTCTTGGTGCTGCCTGCGAGGGCCGCCTCATTGAAATCGACAAATTCGATCAGAGCCATTTCGGCTGCGTCGCCCTGACGGAAACCGACATGCAGGATGCGGAGATACCCGCCCGGACGGTCGGCGACCTTGGGTGCGATGGTGCGGAAGAGTTCGCTCACTGCGTTCTTGTCCTTCAGATAGCTGAAGACAACACGGCGGTTGTGGGTGGTATCTTCCTTCGACTTGGTAACGAGCGGTTCAAGATAAGGTTTGAGGGCCTTAGCCTTGGCCTCGGTGGTAACAATCCTCTTGTGGAGGATGAGCGAAGATGCCATATTGGCGAGGAGCGCCTTGCGATGTCCGCTCTTACGGCCGAGATGATTGACTGCTTTATTGTGTCTCATCGTTAGTTGTTCTTTTTCTTGGGTTCAATATTGTACTTGGTCACATCCATACCGAAGGAAAGTTTCATCTTCTCCACCAGCAGGTCAATCTCATTGAGCGACTTGCGACCGAAATTGCGGAATTTCATGAGCTCGCTGCGGCTGTAGGATACCAAATCGGCGAAAGTGTCGATGTCGGCAGCCTTGAGGCAGTTGAAAGCGCGCACGGAAAGACCCATGTCGGAAAGTTTGGTGAGAAGGACATGCCTCATGCGGAGGCTCTCCTCGTCAAGCTCCTTGCTCTCTGTCTCGATGGTGTTCTCCAGGGAGATTTTGTTGTCGTCGGTAAAGAGCTTGAAATGATAGATAAGGATGTTTGCTGCGTCCTGAAGAGCAGCGCTTGGAGTGATGGAACCGTCGGTTTCAATCTCCAGGTTGAGCTTCTCGTAGTCAGTCTTCTGCTCCACACGCCAGTTCTCCACGCTCCAGTTGACCTTGCGGATAGGAGTGTAGATGGCATCCACGGGAATGGTGCCGATGGGAGTGTTGGTGTCGCGAAGCTCGTCGGCAGGCACGAAACCACGGCCCCTGGTGATGAGGATGTTGATTTCGAGCTTGACCGAAGGCTCCATGGAGCAAATGTGCTGATCAGGGTTTAACACCGTGAAAGAAGACAATCCTTTGGAGATGTCCTCCGCTTTGAACTCCTGCTTTCCGCTGATGACGATTCTTGCCTCTTCGCTGTCGATGCTTTCGACCATCCTCTTGAAGCGTACCTGCTTGAGATTGAGGATGATATCCTGCATGCCTTCGATGACTCCGGGGATTGTAGCAAACTCCTGGTCAACTCCGGTGATGCGGATTTGGCTGATGGCAAAACCCTCAAGGGAAGCAAGAAGGATACGGCGGAGGGCGTTGCCGATAGTCTGGCCGTAACCCGGCTCAAGAGGACGGAATTCGAAACGTCCGAGGGTGTCGGTACCTTCGAGCATGATAACCTTGTCAGGTTTCTGGAATGCTAAGATTGCCATAATTTTGGGTGTTAAAATATTACTTCGAGTACAGATCGACGATGAGCTGCTCGTTGATGTTTTCGGGAACATCAGCCCTCAAGGGGAGGTTGAGGAACTTGCCGCTCAGATTCTGGGAATCTGCTTCCAGCCAGGAATACTTGGTGGCGTTTGCCACGCTTGCGGTAATGACCTCAAGATTCTTGCTCCTTTCCCTTACGGCTACGGTGTCGCCGGCCTTCACCTGTGCGGAAGGAACATTGCACACAGCACCGTTGAGAGTGATGTGACGATGGCTTACCAGCTGACGGGCCGCTGCACGGGTGGGAGCGAAACCAAGACGGTAAACGACATTGTCGAGACGGCTTTCGAGAAGGAGAACGAGGTTCTCACCCTTCTGGCCGGGCATACGCGAAGCCTTGTCGTAGGTGTTGCGGAACTGGCGCTCCAGCACTCCGTACATATACTTCACTTTCTGCTTCTCCTTGAGCTGGATACCATACTCGCGCTGTTTCTTGCGCTTGGATGCGAGTCCATGCTGTCCGGGAGGATAATTTCTTTTTTCAAAATCCTTGTCTGCTCCGTAGATGGGTTCACCGAACTTACGGGCGATCTTGGTGGTAGGACCTGTATATCTTGCCATAGTAGCTTGTCTTTTAAACGTTAAACTTTACGGCGGCCCTTAGGACGGCAACCATTATGAGGCATGGGGGTCACATCAATGATTTCGGTGACGATGATGCCTGCATTGTTGATGGTACGGATGGCGGACTCACGGCCCGATCCGGGACCCTTTACATATACTTTTACTTTGCGAAGACCTGCGTCAAAAGCAGTCTTTGCAGCATCTTCAGCGGCCATCTGGGCAGCGTACGGAGTGTTCTTCTTCGAACCGCGGAAACCGCACTTGCCTGCAGAACCCCAGCTGATCACCTGTCCCTGGGCATTGGTCAGCGACACGATAACGTTGTTGAAAGTAGATGAGATATGAGCCTGCCCATAAGCTTCTACCTTAACAACTCTCTTGGATGTTGTAGTTTTCTTTGCCATAATTCATCTGCTTTTACTTGGTTGCCTTCTTCTTGTTGGCAACAGTCTTCTTCTTGCCCTTGCGGGTACGGGCATTGTTCTTGGTGCTCTGTCCGCGGACAGGGAGACCTACGCGGTGACGGATGCCACGGTAGCAACCAATGTCCATCAGTCGCTTGATGTTCATCTGAACTGATGAACGGAGCTCGCCTTCAATCTTGAGCTCGCCGACTGCGGCACGGATGGCTGCGGTCTGGGCATCATCCCACTCGCCTACTTTGACAGAAGCATCGATGCCGCACTGCTCGAGAATCTTCTCGGCTGTACTGCGTCCGATACCGTAGATATAGGTCAGACCTACATCGCCCCTTTTGTTGTTCGGTAAATCAACACCGGCTATTCTTGCCATAATTTATACTTAGCTTTATTTGTTAGACAATGGATTATCCCTGGCGCATCTTGAACTTGGGGTTCTTCTTGCAGATAACATAAAGACGGCCTTTACGCTTCACTATCTTGCAATCTTCACTGCGCTTCTTGATGGATGTTTTGACTTTCATATCGTTGTATTTTTATTTGTATCTGAAAGATATTCTGCCCTTGGTCAAATCGTACGGTGAAATTTCAACTCTGACTTTGTCGCCCAGAAGAATGTGGATAAAGTTCATGCGCATCTTCCCCGAAATGTTGCAGAGAAGCACGTGACCGTTCTCAAGCTCGACCTTGAACATCGCGTTGGGAAGGGTCTCAATAACCTTTCCGTCCTGTTCTATTGCTACTTGTTTTGACATTAAAAATTCACTAAAAATTAATCTTGGGATCTTTCTCGATAAAATCGAAGGTCGACAGTTGTTCAGCATGCCCGCGACGGATAACAACCGTAAGTTCATAGTGAGCCGCGTTGCTGCGGTCGGCAGTGTGCACCGCCCAACCATTGCGGTCGAGATAGACGCTGCGTCCGCCCGCATTCACCATAGGCTCAATACAAATGGTCATTCCTTCCAGGAGTTTGGGTCCGTTGCCCTGGCGTCCGAAATTCGGAACACCGGGGTTTTCGTGCATCTCCCGGCCAATTCCATGGCCTTCGAGCTCACGGACTATCGAGAAACCGAATGACTCAACATAAGATTGCACCGCGTATCCGATGTCGCCGACCCTGTTACCCGCCACAGCAGCCTCGATGCCCTTGTAGAGCGAAGCCTTGGTCACGTCCAGGAGCCTGCGGGTTTCCGCACTCACCTCCCCGACAGGGAAGGTGTATGCGGAATCGCCGTTATAGCCCTTGTACAGCGTGCCTATGTCGGCGGTTACGATGTCGCCCTCCTTGAGGACATAGTCGGACGGGAAACCGTGCACGACCACATCGTTCACGCTCGTACATATTGCTGCGGGAAAACCCTCGAAGCCGAGGAAAGAAGGAATCGCGCCGTGGTCGCGGATGAAGGTCTCAGCCACCCTGTTCAACTCTTTGGTTGTCACACCGGGGGCGACTGTCTTACCGACCTCCGCCAAAGTCTTGGAAACTATAATGGCATTCTCGCGAAGGAGCTCGATTTCTTCCTCTGTCTTGGGTCTTACCATCTTACTTCGGATTTTTCAAAGAACTACATTCCTGAGCGTCCGGTAAGGCGGCCTGTCTTCATGAGACCGTCGTAGTGACGCATCAGCAGATAACTCTCAATCTGCTGCAGGGTGTCAAGGACGACGCCCACAAGGATCAGCAGCGAGGTGCCTCCGTAGAAGCTCGCAAACTGGTCGTTGACGCCGAAACTCCTGGCAAACGCAGGCAGGATGGATATGATAGCCAGCATTATGGAACCGGGGAGGGTGACCTTGCTCATGATGGAGTCGAGGTATTCCACGGTCTTCTTGCCGGGCTTCACACCGGGTATGAAACCACCATTCCTCTTCATATCCTCTGCCATCATCGTGGGATTCACGGTAACGGCGGTGTAGAAATATGTGAAGATGATGATGAGAATTGCAAAGATGAAGTTGTACCAGAATCCGGTATAGTTGCTAAGGGTGGCAGCAAGCCCGCGGGTTGCATCAAACCTCGAGAAAACGAGAGGGAAGAGCATGAGGGCCTGTGCGAAGATAATAGGCATGACGCCGGCAGCATTGATCTTGAGAGGGATGTACTGACGCACTCCGCCGTACTGGCGGTTGCCTATTACGCGCTTCGCATACTGCACGGGCACACGGCGGACGGCCTGCACCAGGGCAATGGCTGCGATGATAACAAAGAACCAGATGAGGAACTCGATTACGAGGAGAAGCAGACCTCCATTGGTGGTGGAAAGCTTTTCACCGACCTCGGCGACGATTGCAAAAGGCAGACGCGCCACGATACCGATCATGATGATGAGCGAAATGCCGTTGCCGATACCACGGTCGGTAATGCGCTCACCGAGCCACATCACGAACATCGAACCTGCCATCAGGATGAGGGTGGCTACGATGTTGTAGGTGAAGTTGCTCCAGCCAAGGCTGTTAACTGCGGTAAAAGCCTGACCGGGAATCTGGTTGTGGAGGGCGGCCATATAGGCAGGTCCCTGGATGCAGATGATCAGGATGGTAAGATACCTGGTAAGCTGATTCATCTTCTTGCGCCCGCTCTCGCCTTCCATCTGGAGCTTGCGGAAGTAGGGCACAAACACACCAAGAAGCTGAACTACGATGGATGCCGAGATGTACGGCATCACACCGAGCGCAAAGATTGAAGCATTGCCGAACGCACCGCCGCTGAACATGTTCAGAAGGCCAACAAGGCCCTGGGAAGCAGTGTTCTGCAGCTTGGCGAGCATGGTTGCGTCGATGCCCGGAAGCACGATGAAGCAGCCGAGGCGGTACACCAGGATAAGCAGGAAGGTGTACACCAGGCGCTTGCGCAACTCTTCAATCTTGAAGATGTTCTTGATTGTCTCGATAAACTTCTTCATTGTTATTCATTTACGACTGCCTTTCCACCGGCAGCTTCGATTTTAGCGATTGCAGACTTGCTGAATGCATCGGCCTTCACGGTTACCGCAACGCTGATTTCACCGTTTCCGAGAACCTTGATGAGGTCGGTCTTCTCTGCGAGACCTGCAGCCTTGATGTCGTCAACGGTAATCTCGGCAGCCTTGGAAGCCTCGGCGATAGCCTGAATTACGGAAACATTCACGGGAGTGTATTCCACGCGGGTAGGATTCGTGAAGCCGAACTTGGGCAGGCGCCTCTGGATAGGCATCTGGCCACCTTCGAAACCAATCTTGTGTTCGTAGCCGGCACGGGCCTGTGCACCCTTGGTACCACGGGTGGCGGTGCCACCTTTACCGGAACCCTGTCCACGGCCGAGTCTCTTCTTTGCGTTCTTTACAGAACCTGTTGCAGGAGTTAAATTTTCAAGTTTCATAATCGTTCCCTCCTTAGTCAATTACTTCGCATTTAACGAGATGGGCAACTTTTGCAAGCATGCCACGGCTGATGGGGTTGTCCTCAACCTCCACGGTGTGGCCGATGCGGCGGATGCCGAGGCTGCGGAGATTCTCCTTCTGGCGCTTTGTTTCGCCATTGGTGCTGATAGTCTGGGTAATTCTGAGTTTTGCCATTGTATTATCCTCCTTAGCCGTTAAATACTTTACTCATGGGAATTCCACGCAGACCTGCGACGGTGTAGGCATCCCTCATTTCGGTAAGGGCGGCCACGGTAGCCTTCACAAGGTTGTGGGGGTTCGAAGAGCCCTTGCTCTTCGCAAGCACATTCTGGATGCCGGCGCTCTCGAATACGGCACGCATGGCACCGCCGGCCTTTACACCGGTACCGGGAGCTGCGGGCTTCATGAACACCCTTGCACCGCCGAAAGCAGCTTCCTGCTCGTGAGGGATGGTGGTGTTGATGACGGGAACCTTCACAAGGTTCTTCTTTGCATCCTCCACGCCCTTGGCGATAGCGGCAGTGACTTCGTTGGCTTTTCCAAGACCATAGCCTACAACGCCATTCTCGTCACCTACGACTACGATAGCAGCAAAGCGGAAGTGACGGCCACCCTTGGTAACCTTGGTTACGCGCTGGATGGCGACAAGCCTGTCCTTCAGTTCGAGGTCAGATGTCTTTACTCTCTTAACATTTGAATTTGCCATAGTCTTTTTTATTAGAATACGAGGCCGCCTTCGCGTGCGGCATCTGCCAAACTTTTAACACGCCCGTGGAAGAGATAACCTCCGCGGTCGAAAGATACGGTGGTGACACCGGCTGCGATTGCACGGGCGGCAACGGCCTTGCCTACGATGGCTGCGGCCTCGATGCCGGTCTTGCCCTTGCACTCTACTACCAGTTCCTTGTCGTTGGATGCGGCGGCGGCGAGGGTGCGACCCTGCTCATCGTCGATAACCTGGGCGTAAATCTGCTTGTTGCTTCTGAAGACAACGAGACGAGGACGCTCCGCAGTTCCGTTCACATGTTTGCGGATGCGGTAGTGAATCCTTTTTCTTCTTGCTATTCTACTTAATGCCATAATTCTGTCCTCCTTTATTTAGCAGCAGCAGTCTTACCTGCCTTGCGACGAAGTTGTTCACCAACGAACTTGATACCCTTGCCCTTGTAAGGTTCAGGCTTGCGAAGTGAGCGGATCTTTGCGGCAACCTGGCCCACCAGCTGCTTGTCGCAGCTCTTGAGCACAAGCTTCGGAGTTTCACCCTTCTTGACATCGGGAACCTCGGCCTTGACTTCAGCGGGAAGCAAAAGCTGGATTTCGTGCGAATATCCGAGGGAGAAAGTAAGAAGCTGACCGGCAACGGCTACACGGTAGCCGACACCAACGAGCTCCTGCCTAATAGTGAATCCTTCACTTACGCCAACCACCATATTGTGCACGAGTGCACGATACAGACCATGCATCGAACGATGGCGAGGCTGGTCGCTGGGGCGGGTGAATTTAATCTCGTTGTCCTCAATGGTGACGGTGATGTCCGGATCAACTTTCTGGCACATCTCACCAAGAGGTCCTTTAACCTTCACAACGTTGCCGTCGAGCAGCTCTACGCTGACCCCGGCCGGAAGGTTTACAGGCAATTTACCAATTCGTGACATTTGTTTATACCTTTAAAATATTAATATACATAGCAAATAACTTCGCCGCCGACGCCGAGCTCACGGGCTTCCTTGTCGGTAATGAGGCCCTTCGATGTGGAGATGATGGCAACACCGAGTCCGTTCAGGACGCGGGGCATGCTTGCAACATCGACATACTGGCGAAGACCGGGAGTGGACACGCGCTCAATCTTCTTGATAGCGGCCATCTTGGTCTCGGGATGGTACTTGAGGGCGATCTTAATAGTATCGGACGGAGTTCCTTCAACTACCTTGTAGCTGAGGATGTATCCTTTCTCGCACAGGATCTTGGTGAGAGCCACCTTCATTTTGGAAGAGGGAATCTCTACCACTTTCTTGCCAGCCAGATAGGCGTTGCGGATCCTGGTGAGGAAATCTGCGATGGGATCAGTCATATCGTTTATCTTTTAATATTCTACCAACTTGCCTTCTTGACACCGGGGATGAGACCGTTGCTGGCCATCTCGCGGAACTGGATACGGCTGAGGCCGAATGCCCTCATATATCCCTTGGGACGACCTGTGAGACTGCAGCGGTTGTGGAGGCGTACCGGGGACGCGTTCTTGGGGAGCTTGTCGAGAGCTGCCCAGTCGCCGGCCTCTTTGAGAGCCTTCCGCTTCTCGGCGTACTTAGCAACCAGTTTTGCGCGCTTTACTTCGCGGGCTTTCATTGATTCTTTTGCCATATCTCTTAGTTGTTATGTTTCTTGAAAGGCAGGCCGAACGCGGCGAGAAGAGCCTTGCACTCCTCATCGGACTTGGCCGTGGTAACGAATGTAATCTCCATTCCGTGGATACGGGGATTCTTGTCGATGTCGATCTCGGGGAAGATTATCTGCTCCTTGATGCCGAGGGTGTAGTTTCCGCGGCCGTCCATGTTCTCGGCTATGCCGTTGAAGTCACGGATACGGGGGAGGGTGACACGGATGAGCTTCTCGAGGAATTCATACATCTTTACATCGCGAAGGGTCACCTTGCAACCGACGGGCATTCCTTTACGGAGCTTGAAGTTGGAGATATCCTTGCGGGAGATGGTGATGACAGCTTTCTGACCGGTGATGAGGGAGAGCTCTTCGGCTGCATCCTCAACCAGTTTCTTGTCCTGGGTAGCGTCGCCTACACCTTCGTTGATGGTAATCTTCACGAGGCGGGGAGCTTCCATTACGGTGCTGTATGAAAACTGCTTAACGAGCTTGTCTACAATTTCTTCCTTGTAGGCTTTCTTCAGAGCAGGAATGTAACCCTTGGGGGCTTTCTGCTGATCTGCTGTTGCTTTCTTTGCCATAATTACTTAATCTCCTGTCCTGATTTTTTAGCTACGCGGACCTTCTTGCCATCCTCAATCTTGTAACCCACGCGGGTACGGACGGGCTTTGCAGCGGTGCTGCTGGGGTCGAGAAGATTCACGTTGGAAATGTGAATAGCGGCCTCCTGCTTGATGATACCACCCTGGGGCTGCTTGGAATTGGGTTTGGTGTGCTTGCTGACAAGGTTGATTCCTTCAACGATCACACGGTCTGCGTCCTTGAGGACGGAAAGAACCTTACCGGTCTTTCCCTTATCGTTACCGGCATTTACATACACGGTGTCGCCTTTCTTGATCTTAAGCTTTTTCATAATCTCGACTGATTAAAGGACCTCGGGTGCCAGTGAAACGATTTTCATATAGTTGTCGCGGAGCTCCCTGGCAACGGGGCCAAAGATACGGGTTCCGCGAAGTTCGCCTGCATTGTTCAGGAGAACGCAAGCGTTGTCGTCGAAACGGATGTAAGAACCGTCGGCGCGACGGATTTCCTTCTTGGTGCGTACGACTACAGCCTTGGAGACTGTACCCTTCTTGGCGTCACCGCCAGGAATCGCACTCTTCACTGCAACGACGATGGTGTCGCCTACAGTGGCATAACGATGGTGGGTACCGCCAAGCACGCGGATGCAAAGGACTTCCTTAGCACCGCTGTTGTCGGCCACCTGAAGACGTGTTTCCTGCTGTATCATAACTACTTGGCTTTTTCTACGATTTTAACAACTCTCCAGTTCTTGGTCTTGCTCAGAGGGCGGGTTTCCATAATGAGGACGGTATCGCCTTCCCCGCACTCGTTCTTCTCATCGTGAGCAACGAACTTTGTGGTCTTTTTTACGAACTTTCCGTATAAGGGATGTTTCTCTTTGCGTTCCACGGCAACTACGATGGTCTTGTCCATCTTGTTGCTGACCACTACGCCTTGTCTTTCCTTACGAAGATTTCTTTCCATGAGTCTTCAGTGATTTAGTTCTGTTTTTCTTTTTCGGCAAGGACAGTGATCATAAGAGCGATATCCCTGCGGGTCTTCTTGAATTTGGAAGTATCCTCCAATGGAGAAATGGCGTGATTGATCTTCATTGTGTCGAGATTGTTCTTCTCGATCTGGATGCGGTCGCGCAGGTCTGCTACAGACATTTCGCGTGCTTCTGCTGCTTTCATTTGCTTGTTTTCTCCATTAAATTATTCCACATAATCCCTGCGCACGATAAACTTGGTGGCGACGGGGAGCTTGTTGGCGCCGAGACGCATTGCCTCCTTGGCGATTTCGAGGGAAACGCCCTCGGCCTCGAAAATGATACGGCCCGGAGTGATGGGAGCTACGAATCCGTAGGGATCACCCTTACCTTTACCCATACGGGTATCGAGAGGTTTCTTGGTGACCGGCTTGACGGGGAATACCCTGATCCACAGCTGGCCCTCACGGTTCATCTTACGCGTGATAGCCTGACGGGCAGCCTCGATCTGCTGAGCGGTGAGCCAGCAGTTCTCAAGGTTCTTGAGACCGAATGAACCGAACGCAAGCTGGTTGCCGCGCTGGGCCATACCCTTCATACGGTTCTTCTGTTCCCTTCTGTACTTAGTTCTTTTCGGTTGTAACATCTCAATATTACTTTAAAATTAATTATTTTCGTCTTAAATCGTTGATATTCAGCGTTTTACGCTATTATATCGCGGATTTTTGGGATGCAAAGATACAAAAAATCTTTGAACCAACAAGGCTTTTCGCAAAAAAATCAACACATTTTCGACACGAAAAAATGATAGTCAAGTTTACAATTTTCAACACTTTACAAATTCGGACAAAAAATATTTTCGTATCTTTGCGACCGTGAAAAAATGGATGCTCATGCTGGCCTGCCTGATGCTATGCCTCGGCGCCCAGGGCCAGAAGAAGAAAAACAAGGATGGCGTGCCCATGCTCTACATCGTGGAGAATGGCGACACGGTCTTCGTTGACTCCATCGACCCCATCTGGGTGATGCCCCGGGGCACGAAAATGAGCAAGGGCGACTGGCGGAGGCAGTACAAGCTCATCTACAACTTCAATAAAGTGTATCCCTACGCCCTGGCGGGAAGCAAGATGATGGCGCAGGTGGACAGCGTGATTGCCGCCGACGCCACGAAGCGAAGCCAGCGAAACGCATACACCCGGGATGTGATGTTCGAGCTATTCGAAATCTTCGGCAAGGACATAAAGAACATGACCATCTCGCAGGGAGTGCTGCTGATGCGCCTGGTGGACCGCGAATGCGGGATTCCGCCCTACGAAATCATAAAGGAATACCGAAGCACTTTCTCCGCCAAATTCTGGCAGATGATAGCCAAACTCTTCGGGCAGAACCTCAAGCGGCGCTACGACCCGGAAGGAGCCGATGCCCGGACCGAACAACTTGTAAACAAGTGGAATTCAGGGGAATGGGATGAATTCTACTACTCGGTATTTTTCGAGTATCCCCGTAAAACCGTAATCAAGCGCGAGCATCTGAAAAGTACGGTAAAGACCCGCGAGGACAAACGCAGGCGGGCCGAAGAAGCTGAACTCATGCGAAAGAGCATGAAAGAAGCCAAGGAAATGCTTTAGACCACGGCAAGGGTCTCTCCGTCAAAGCAGGCGAAATGCTCCCCGCCTCCAATCCAGTCTTTCAGCACAATCAGCCTTTCCCCACCGGGAAGGGTAAGGTCCACCGAATCGTGGAAATGCCCGAATATGCAATAGTCGGCAGGCTGGGCCGCGCACTGCTCCACACAGAATTTATACAAAGGCTCCTCCGCCCCCCTGAACTTGTAGCCCCCGTGCTTGCGGCGGTTGGAATTGCTCCAGTCGGTACCGAAACGGAAGGCAAACCAGGGATGAAGGGTGCTGAACAGCTTCTGGAGCACGCGGTTGTGGAAAGCCCAGAGCATGATGCGGTATCCGAAAGCCGCCCCTCCCAGGGCATCGCCATGGCCGAGAAGAAAGCGCCTGCCCCCGATTTCAACCCTCTGGGGTTGCTGCAGCTTGCGTATCCCCAAGCTTTCGAAGTAATTGTAGCACCAGATGTCGTGGTTGCCGGGAAAGAACACAACCTCCACCCCCTCATCCATCAGGCGGATGAGTTCGGCAATCACCCTGGTTCCCTCGCGGGGCACCACATCGCGGTATTCATACCAGAAATCCCAGATGTCACCAAGAAGATACAGGGCGCTTGTTTCCTGCACCGGCAGGCTCTTCAGCCAGCTCACGAATCTCCGCTCGCGTCCGGCAGGGTCGCCAGCCTTGAGCCCGAGATGCACATCGGCCACGAAATAAACTTTGTTCCGCGTCATCGGCTATGCGAATATTATCACCAGAATTCCGACTATGGCGCAATAAAGGGCGAACCAGCTGAGGCGGGCCCTGCGCACCAGGGCAATCATCACTTTGCAGGCGAAAAGCCCCGACACGAATGCGGAAAGGAAGCCAATGAGAAGTGGAAGCGCACCTATCGACGATGCCGCCATCTCCCCTCCCACAAGGCTGAGGAAGGTTTCGCCCAGGATGGGGATGAGCACCATCAGGAAAGAGAACTGCGCCATCACCTCGCGCTTCACTCCGCAGAGCAAACCCGTGGAAATGGTGGTGCCGGAACGGGAAAGCCCCGGAATCACCGCCACTGCCTGACCTATTCCCACCACGAAAGCCTGCCACCATTTGATGCCATTGCGCGCCGTGTTGCCGTTCTGCACCTTCTTCGATGCGTAATCGGAGAAAAACAGCAGCAGCGCCGTTACCAGCAAGGCGATTCCTACCACCAACAGCGAGGAGAACAGCGCTTCCACATAATCCTTGAAGAACACGCCCACGATGAACACCGGAACCATGGAAAGGGCAATCTTCAGTAGATAATCGGTCTCGTCGTTCATCTTGAACTTGAAAAATCCCCGGAGCAGCTTCCAAATCTCTTTACGGAACACTACGATGGTGCTGAGCACCGTGGCGGCATGTACCGTCACTTCGAACACCAGGTCCTGCGAGGCTTCCACCCCAAGAAGCTCGCGCCCTATGGTAAGATGCCCGCTGCTGCTCACCGGCAGAAACTCGGTAAGCCCCTGAACTATACCGAGGATAAGCGCTTCAAACCACTCCATCCCTATTCCTCCTCTCCGCTTTCACCGGCATCCTTGCGGAGTATGGCCACCACGCAGGTAACCACTCCGGCCAGAATCACGACCGGTGCCGCCACCAGACGGCGGAAATCAAACATGGCATAATTGAAAACCCGGGGGTCCTTGGGCCCGGCCCCGGTCATCAGGATAAAGCCCGCAAGCATCACAAGCACCCCTGCGATAAGCAGGCGCAGGCCGTTGCGGGAAAGTGGCATATCATTCATATCTGAACAGTTATTAATAGTATAAATCATCCTCTCCGGCATAGGACAGGCGGTTCACTACGCTCCAGGTGGCCACCACGCAGATGAACACTCCGAAAAGCAGGATGAACACGCCCACCGCGCAAAGCAGCTCAGGGCTGAAGATTGAGAACAGCTGGGGGAAGGAGCGGCGGATGAAAAGGGCCACCCCTGCCAGCACGGCTATTGCAAGCAATGCCGAAACGACCCCCTGCACGATGGCGGAACGGATGAAGGGTTTGCGGATAAAAGCCCTGGTGGCTCCCACCAGGCGCATGGTATGGATAGTGAAACGACGGGCGTGAAGTCCGAGACGCACCGTATTTCCGATAAGGATGAACGAGATGAACAGCATCAGCAGGATGAAGATGCCGAGCACAAGCGAGATGCCGGACAGATTTTTATTCAGCGCTTCCACCAGCGACTGGCGGCTCTCGACCTCATCCACCTCCGGAATGGCCTCCAGCAAGGGGATAATCTTCGCAAGACTGTCGGCGCTCACATAATCGGCTTTCAGGCCGAGATCCACAGACACGGGCACGGGAGCCGATTCGAATACGGAAAGAAAATCCTCCCCGAGCATATCCTTCAGCTCCTTTTCTCCCTGTGCCTTGCCGACTACGGTGGCCGATTTGACGAAGGCTTCCTTCTCAATGGAGGATGCAAGCACGGTTGCGGCATCGTCGCTCACCGAAGGGCTCAGAAGAAGCGAAACCTGCACGCTCTCTTTGAAGTAATCGCTTACTCTCTTGGCATTTACGATGAGCGCAGAGGCTACTCCCACCAGCATCAGCACAAGGCTGATGCTCACGACCGACGACACATAAGCGCCGGTCATCCGCCTTTTCATAATTTTCTTTTCAGCTTTAGGCATAATCACGGAAATTGATTCAAATATAGTGAATAATCAATATTTCAAAAAAAATTTCGTATCTTTGTTCAAATCGAATTTTTTTGAACGGTATGGCCGACAGTATGCAAAAAGTCTTGTTCGTAAACTCGGAGATTTTTCCTTATCTCCCTGAGAATGAAATCTCTAAGATAGGAAGGATGCTCCCCCAGGGGATTCAGGAACGAAAAAAGGAAATCCGTTCCTTCATGCCCCGCTTCGGTTGCATCAACGAACGCAAAAATCAACTGCACGAAGTCATACGCCTGTCGGGCATCAACATCATCATCGGGGATGTGGACCGGCCCCTTGTCATCAAGGTTGCATCCATTCCCGCTGCCCGGGTCCAGGTGTATTTCATCGACAACGAAGACTATTTCAAGCGCAAAGCCATATATGCCGATGCCGACGGCAAGTTTTTCTCCGACAATGACGAAAGGGCTATCTTCTTTGCCAAGGGCGTGCTCGAAACCGTAAAGAAGCTGCGCTGGGCTCCGGACATCATCCACTGCCAGGGATGGATTACCCACCTTGTGCCAGCCTATCTCAAGCTCGCATATAAGGACGATCCTATTTTTGCTTCCAGCAAGGTAGTGCTCTCGCTCTATGATGATTCCGCTTCGCTGAGCTTTTCGTCCGATTTTGCAAAGAAGGCGGCCACCGGCAGCCTGAAGGCCGCCGACCTGCCGGTCAGCACCGCCGCAAATGGCATAAAACTTGCTGAAACGGCTGCGAAGTTCGCCGATGGAATCATCCTTGGGTCGCCGGACATTGATCCCAAGCTTGTGAAGTATTGCAAGAGCCGCAAGCTCCCCATTCTTCCCTATAATGCCCAGGCAATGGAGGATGGCAGCTACATCGACGAATACAATGCCCTTTATGACAAGTTGTAAGAAATGAAATTCAGATGGATACCGGTCCTCGCAGCGGCGGTAGTCGCCTGTGCAGGATGCGTTTCAAAGAACAACGAGCTTGGCGGAAGCATGATTCCCGTCAGCCACAGCTATAAAGTAGTCTCTCCGGACCCTGTCCACATCCCGGTAAAAATGAAAGTCGCCGACAGCCTGTCCGCCTATTCATCCACCCGCATCACAATCGGCTCCATCCGCGACGACAGCGAACTCGGGCTCAGCACCCGCAGCAGCTGCATCACGCTCGTGCCCATGTTCCTGGACGAACTCGACTACGGCACCAATCCCGTTTTCAAGAGCTTCCATTTTTCCGCAACCCTGGACTCGGTGTCGGTCAGCAGCCTCAACCAGAGCAAGATTCTGCAAAATGTGTTCGTGTACGAACTTTCGGAAGCCCTCGACCCCGACTACAAAACCTACTGCAACTCCACTCCCGCCCACGGCAGCGATCTGGTTACCACCAATATCCCCCTCATCAACGGCAGCGACTCCCTCTCATTCAACTTTACCAGGGAATTCGGGGAAAAGTATCTTACAATCACCCCTGAAGAACTTGCCGACATGACCCTGTACACCGCCAGGTTCCCCGGCATCTACATCAGCACCAACGAGCCTGAAGGCCAGGGCGGAAGGTTCAACATCTACGACCTGCAGCTGGACTACGATTCAGACTACGGCTATATCAAAGGCAATGTGGCCGAACTCAAATTCAATTCCACATGGACCGTGGACGGAGAAAGCGTAAACAAGGACTCCACACTTTTCTTCTACTTCTCCGCAACTGATTTCTACGACCTGGATTCGCTGTTCACCAACAGCGGCACCGGCAGCTTCCCCCAGTACTGCGCAAATGTCACCAGCGACGCCACCGCCTCCCTTGCCGGAAATGCCGGCGAGTATCTATACGCCACCGGCGGGGCCGGTGTCAAGCCCGTGTTCTCCGCCAAGATGCTGCGCGACACCGCGATGGCAATAATCGCAGCCAACGGGCACGACCCCAAGAAAGCGGTTATCAACAAGGCCAGCATCACCATGCAATATTTTGCTCCCGACGAGAAATTCGAGACCCTGTATAAGATTCCCGAAATCCTCAGCCCCACCTGCCGCATCGTATCCGACGACGGCAATGTAAGTTTCATGGGCCTTACCGATGCTTCCGACAGCAATGAGGACCAGGGCAACAGGCATCTTTCCCGCATGAGCTATTCACCGGACATAACCTACCACCTGCAAAGCCTCATCCAGCTCGACGACGACAATGCACAGTTGCTGAACGGCAGTTATGACATCTGGATGCTCATCATGCACAACGACATAGTGGTAACCACCACCTCCGGCAACTCCGAGCTCAGCGAGTACTACAACTACCTGGCCTACCAGAGCTATATGGGCAACATGTATGGCGGATACGGAGGCTATGGTTACGGAGGTTACGGCGGATACGGCAGCTATGGATATTCCAATTACTACAACTACGCCCTCATGGCACAGATGTACGGAAGTTCCAGCACCTCCACTTCTTCGAGTGCGAATCTTGACCGCGACCGCTACTATTATTGCAAGCTTCACGGCCCCGAAGCGGCAGAAGAGGATATGCGTCCGAGTTTCAGCTTCACCTACTCCATCCCGAACGAATAAATCTTTCTCTATATGAAAAAATACATCCTTTTCGCCACTGCCACATTGATTGCAGCGGCATGCAGCAATGGCACTACCGTAAAGGGCTCGGTTCCTGAAGGCACTGACCAGGTAGTTGTCAGCGTTGCCGGGCAGGACTACACGCTTGCCGTTACCGACGGACAGTTCAAAGGCTCCGTTCCCGTGAATGTCACCTCCTTCAGTTATCTTGCCGCCGATGAGTTCAAAGAATCCTTCGTGTCCGACGGCAGCACCATCACTTTCGACTTCCGCGAGGACGAAGATGCAAACATCGTCACTTCTTCCAAGGAGGGGTCCATCCAGTCACGCGTGACGGCAATGGAAAAATGGTATGACGGCTTCATGAAAGATTACTCGGAAAAAGTGCGCGCAGGCGAGATGAGCGCCGAACTTGACGCCGAACTCACAGACGCCTTTGTGGCAAAGCTGAAGGAAACTGTGGCCGCCAATACCGACAATGTGCTTGGAGCCAGCGCCATAACCCTGCTCACGGGACAGGTTGAAGATGCCGAACTTGACGAGCTGATTGGAACACTCTCGCCTAAACTCATCGAAGCCAACGATGACCTGCAGAGACTTCAGGCGGGAATTGAGAAACGCAAAGGCACCCAGCCCGGAGCCATGTTTACCGACTTCGAAATCACCCAGCCCGACGGGAGCGTTGCAAAACTCTCCGACTATGTGGGCAAGGGCAAATACATCCTTGTTGATTTCTGGGCAAGCTGGTGCGGCCCCTGCAAGAGGGAGATTCCCAACATCAAGGCAGCCTACGAGAAGTATAAGGGCGACAAGTTCGACATCCTCAGCGTTGCTGTATGGAACAAGCCTGCTGAAACGGTGAAGGCGGCCGAAGAACTCGGCGTGGTATGGAACCAGATTATCAATGCACAGCGAATTCCCACCGACATCTACGGCATCGAGGGAATTCCGCACCTGATTCTCTTCGGCCCCGACGGCACCATCGTCAAACGAGGTGAGGGCCTGCGCGGAGAAGGACTGCAAAAGACCCTTGGCGAACTCCTGTAAAGGAAAGACCACGGTCCGGAACAAAAAACAGGCTGCCTTTCGGGGCAGCCTTTCGATTTTCTGTCTTGTAGAAGATTACTCAGCCTGAACACCAAGCTTCTCGGCAACCTTTGCGATAGCGTCGGCTACGGTTGCGATGGTGCTGGTTTCCTCATCGGGAATCTTAACGCCGAATTCTTTCTCAAACTCCATGAGGAGCTCAACGGTATCAAGAGAATCTGCACCAAGGTCGTTGGTGAAGTTAGCGGTCTCGGTAACCTCGGAGGGCTCTGCGCCGAGTTTGTCGACGATGATAGCCTTCACTTTCTTTACGATTTCTTCGTAGTTCATAATTTGAATATTTAGTGTTTAATTTTAGTACTTTCGTCTAAAGGCGAATGCAAAGTTACGAAAAAAAATCATACTTGCAAATCCTCCTCTTTCGCGCTGAGTTTCAGCCAGATGCGTATGGCATTGAGGCCGTTCAGCAGGTAGAATGCATATTTGATGAGCATTACCACCGTATATGCCGAATCCGGCGTGGTGGCAAGGTTCACGCTCCAAAGCACAATATTGGATATGTTTACGAGAGTCCAGATGTACCACTGCTCCATATACGCCATGGTCATCATCACTATCGCAACTATGGTCGCAGAGGTGGCAAGCGCGTCGGTAATCATCTTGGCGGGTATTCCCGAACCGAGATTGTTGTGCCCGGCAAAATAAGAAATGCAGAAGGCAACTCCCGCCACGACTATATATCCGAGCGCCACATAAAGCCACTTGCGCCCGTTCATGCGCTGCGCCTTCACTTCCTTGTGCACACTCGCCCCCCTCTTCCGCCAGTTAAGGAATCCTACCACATCCATGGGAATGAAATACAGCAGATATAGCAGGAACATCGAAGTCACCCCGTTTTTCCAGAGCACATAAGTCTCGATTACGGCACCCAGCGCCCCGATGACGAAATTCAGGATATTGCCCTGCGCGGCCAGGATGGTGCTGGTGACACCGAACATTGCTCCCACTGCCACCACAATCTGCAGCGCAGTGTTGTCCGGGTTGTTGCGGATGTTGATGACGGATGCAATGAGCACGCAAACCAACATCCCGAAGAAGATGAAGTAGTTAAATACTTTTGCCGAAGTCTTTTCGTTCATAATCTGCAGCAGTTATCTTTCTTTGTTTCAATTAGTTACCGGTAAACAAATCGGCTGAAACGACCGATTTGTTTTCCAGGAAGCCGCTATAAATCAAGCTGTTGAGTGCTGAGGGCCTGATGTATGCGAGCAGCGAGCACCGGGCCTACGAAGGATGCAAGGTCGGCCTGATCGGCTGCAGCGATGCGGGCTACGGAGCCATAGTGCAGCAATAATCGTTCCTCTGTCTGCCTGCCCACGCCTTTGATTTCGGTGAGGGCGGAACGGATAGCGGCCTTGCTGCGGAGGCTGCGGTGGAAGGTGATGCCGAAGCGGTGGGCCTCGTCGCGAATGTGCTGGAGGAGTTTGAGGGCCTGGGAATTGCGGTCGAGGAAGAGCGGATAAGGATCCCCCACCCGGATTACTTCTTCCAGACGCTTCGCAAGACCCACGACCATCAGCTTGTCGGTGAGACCGAGTTCCGACAATGCCTGCCATGCAAACTCCAGCTGCCCTTTGCCGCCGTCGATTACGATGAGCTGCGGAAGGTCGTCAGGAGTTTCGGCAAGCATGCGTGAGTAACGGCGGTTCACCACTTCCTTCATAGAAGCATAGTCGTTCGCACCGACCACGGTTTTTATCTTGAACTTGCGATAATCCTTTTTGGAAGGCTGTCCTCCACGGAACACCACGCAGCTCGCCACCGGATTGGTTCCCTGGATGTTGGAGTTGTCGAAACACTCCATGTGCACCGGGAGTTCGCTCATGCCAAGGGCCTGACGCAGTTCTTCAAGCACGCTGCGGCGGAATTCGTCGGGGTCGGTGTGCTCACGCTGCTTGAGGGTGTTGAAATGATATTCGCGGGCATTCTTTGCGCTCAGTTCCAGCAGCGACAGCTTGTCGCCTTTTACCGGCACGGTATATTGCACTCCGGGCATCTGCACATCCGGAAGGAAGGGCACGATAAGTTCTTTGGACAGTTCCCCGAACTTGCTCCCGATTTCGGCGATGAATTCGCTGAGCACGGCGGACTGTTCCTCCTCGATATTCATGCGGAAACCCAGGTTAAGGCTCTGCACGATGGCGCCGCCTCTCAGGCGCAGGAAGTTGCCGAATGCGTCGGGACCGTCGAACACCAGGCTGAACACATCGGCTTCGGTATCCTTTGCAGCAGTAATGATGCTGCGGGAGTAATGCTTCCCGAGGGCGTCAATTTTATCCTTGTAAACCTGGGCATTCTCGAAGTTGAGCTCGTCTGCCGCAGCCTTCATCCGACCTTCGTACTCTTTGACGATGGCGCCCACCCCACCCTTTAGGAAGGTGACAATCTCTTCTATCCAGGAATTGTACTCCTGTGTGGAGACTTTGCCCACGCAGCATCCGCGGCATTTGCCGATATGGAAATCAAGGCAGGGCCTTATCCTGCCACGCATGATAGTGTCGGAGTCAATCTTGTGCCGACAGCTTCGCAGAGGGTAACTCTTCTCGAAAAACTCCAGAAGATAACGCGCGTGCATCACCGTGCTGTAAGGCCCGAAATAACGCGCGCCGTTCTTTTCAACCCTCCGGGTAAGGTACACCCGGGGATAAGGTTCCGATGTAACGCATATCCACGGGTAGGTCTTGCTGTCCTTGAGAAGGATGTTGTAGCGGGGCTTGTACTGCTTGATGAGATTGTTTTCCAGCAGCAGGGCATCGGCTTCGCTGTCCACCACGCTGTACTGCAAATCGGCAATCTTGCTTACAAGGATGCGGGTTTTGGTGTTGAGCCTTTCAGGCGGCACGAAATACTGCGCCACCCTTTTGTGGAGGTCCTTGGCCTTGCCTACATAAATCACCATTCCCTCGGAGTTGTAATATCGGTACACTCCGGGGGAATGGGGTAATAGAGCTATCTTTTCGCGGATTGTCACTACTTCTGCTCGCGACGGCCTCCACGACGGTCACCGTCGCGACGGCCTCCACGGCGCTCGCCGCGTCCGCCGCTGCGCTGGCCTGCGGCCTGTGCGTTGGCAGCTGCGAGGGCAGCGGGAGTGAGATCCTGCTTGCCGTACTTCTCACCGTTGCAAATCCAAACCTTGATGCCGAGGCATCCGACCTTGGTGTTGGCAACTGCGAGAGCGTAGTCGATGTCGGCGCGGAAAGTATGCAGAGGGGTGCGGCCCTCCTTGAACATTTCGCTGCGGGCCATTTCGGCTCCACCTACACGACCGCTGATCTGAACCTTGATACCTTCGGCACCAACGCGCATTGCATTGGCAATGGCCATCTTGATGGCGCGCCTGTAGGATACACGGCCCTCAATCTGACGGGCAATACTGTCGGAGACAAAGCGGGCGTCAACCTCGGGGCGCTTGACCTCGTAGATGTTGATCTGAACCTCCTTGTTGGTAACCTTCTTCAGCTCTTCCTTGAGTTTGTCGACCTCGGTGCCGCCCTTTCCGATAATGAAACCGGGACGGGCTGCATAGATGGTGACGGTGATGAGCTTGAGGGTACGCTCGATGACGATCCTGCTGAGGCCGGCCTTTGCAAGACGGTTGCCCAGGTACTTGCGGATCTCATAGTCCTCGGCGATCTTTTCTGCATAATTGCCGCCACACCAGTTGGAATCCCAACCGCGGGTGATGCCGATTCTGTTGCTGATAGGATTAGTTTTCTGTCCCATACTTATTTCTCCTCTGCTTTTTTGACATCAAGGATCACGGTAACATGGTTGGAACGCTTGCGGATGCGTCCGGCACGGCCCTGGGGGCAGGGGCGGATGCGCTTGAGCGTGCGGCCTTCATTCACCATGATGGTCTTCACATAAACATTACCGTTGTCAAGCTCCTTGGCCTGATCGGGATTCTTGGCTTCCCAGTTGGCAACTGCGCTGCGCAGAAGCTTTTCGAGCCTGATGCTGGCCTCCCTCTTGGAGAAGTGGAGCAGGTCGATGGCGCGGTTCACCTCAACACCGCGGACGGTGTCGGCAACAAGGCGCATCTTCCTGGGGGAAGTAGGAACATCATTGAGTTTGGCGACAGCCGTAGCCTTTTTGGCTTCCTTGAGCCTCAGGGCCATTTCGTGTTTTCTTCTTCCCATGACTACTTATTATTACCAGAGTGACCTTTGAATGTACGGGTAGGGGCGAACTCGCCGAGCTTGTGACCTACCATCTGCTCCGTCACATAAACAGGAATGAACTTGTTCCCGTTGTGAACGGCGATAGTATGGCCGATGAAGTCCGGGGAGATCATGCTGGCGCGGGACCAGGTCTTGACCACCTCTTTCTTTTTGCTGCCATCATTCATGGCAAGGATCCTCTTTTCGAGGGCTTCCTGAATGTATGGACCTTTTCTTAATGAACGACTCATATTCTCTAAGTTTTACCTGTTATTTCTTTCTTCTTTCAATGATGAACTTGTTGGACGCAGCCTTAGGATTGCGTGTCTTGTAGCCCTTTGCAGGCAGACCCTTGCGGGAACGGGGATGTCCACCGGAAGCGCGGCCTTCACCACCTCCCATAGGGTGATCGTGAGGGTTCATGACAACACCACGGTTGTGAGGGCGCTTGCCGAGCCAGCGGCGGCGGCCTGCCTTGCCGTGTGATTCAAGGTTGTGGTCTGCGTTGGAAACGGTTCCCACGGTAGCGCGGCAGCTTACCAGCACCATGCGGGTTTCGCCCGAAGGCAGACGAAGAATTGCGTGATTGCCCTCGCGAGCGGCGAGCTGTGCGGAAGTTCCGGCGGAACGCGCCATTGCGGCACCCTGGCCGGGGCGGAGCTCGATGTTGTGAACGAGGGTACCTACAGGAATCTCAGAGAGAGGGAGGCAGTTGCCGATTTCGGGAGCGATGCCGCTGCCGGAAGCGATGACCTGACCTACCTTGATGCCGTCGGGAGCAATGATGTACTTCTTTACTCCGTCTTCATACTCTACGAGAGCGATGCGTGCGCTGCGGTTCGGATCATACTCGATGGTCTTCACGGTAGCGGTGCATTCGTCCTTGGTGCGATGGAAGTCGATGATACGGTACATTCTCTTATGTCCGCCACCGATGTAACGCACTGTCATCTGGCCGGTGTTGTTGCGGCCGCCAGTGCTCTTGAGGGGCTCCAGAAGGGCCTTGTGAGGCTTCTTGGTGGTAATCTCGTCGAAAGTGCTGATCACCTTGTTCCTCTGACCGGGAGTTACCGGTTTATATTTTCTTACTGCCATTTTCTGTGCCTCCTATTATATATTAGCGTAGAAGTCAATCTTGTCGTCGCCAACGAGGGTCACATATGCCTTCTTGAAATGGTTGGTACGACCGGTAAGCATGCCAGCCTTTGTGTAGCGGCTCTTGCGCTTGCCATTGTAATTGACGGTATTGACATCTGCAACGGATACGCCATACAGCTTCTCCACTGCTTCCTTGATCTGAAGCTTGTTCGCCTTGCGGTCGACCACAAAGCCGTAACGGTTCAATTTTTCGCCCTGATCCGTCAGCTTCTCTGTAACTATTGGCTTAATTATGATTCCCATCGCTCAAATTATTTTTTCCTTTCGGCAAGGATGTCCTGGACGCCGTCGACCATTACGAGGCAGTTGGCCTTCATGATGGAATAGGTATTGATTTCGTCAACGGAGATGACATCGGCGTAAGGAAGGTTACGGGATGAAAGATAAATGTTCTCGGAATTCTTCGGAAGAACAAAGAGCACATTGCGGTCGCCTGCCTTGAGGTTGGCGAGAATCTGTGCGAATTCCTTGGTCTTGGGAGCTTCCATTGCAAAAGGCTCTACAACCACGAGTGCCTTGTCCTGAACCTTGTAGCTGAGGGCGGAGCAACGCGCGAGGGATTTGACCTTCTTGTTGAGCTTGTTGTGATAGAAACGGGGAACGGGACCGAATACGCGGCCTCCGCCTACGAAGATATTGGCCTTGAGGGAGCCGTGGCGTGCGCCGCCGCCGCCCTTCTGGCGTCCGAGCTTCTTGGTGCTGTGGGCAATCTCGCTGCGGTCCTTGGTCTTGGCATTGCCGTGACGCTGGTTTGCGAGATACTGTACTACATCGAGATAGATGGCGTGATCATTGGGTTCGATGCCGAAAACATCCTCTGCGAGGTCGATCTGCTTTCCGGACTCAGTTCCGTCGATTTTATAAACAGGAAGTTTCATAATTACGCCTCCAAAATTAAGTAAGAACCTTTGGCTCCGGGAACGGAACCTTTGACTACGATGAGGTTGTATTCAGGGTCCACCTTGATGACCTGAAGGTTCTCGACCTTCACGCGGTCACCGCCCATGCGTCCTGCCATGCGCATTCCGGGGAATACGCGGGAAGGCCATGAGGATGCGCCCATTGAACCGGGGTGACGAAGACGGTTGTGCTGACCATGGGTCTTGCCGCCCACTCCTTGGAAGTGGTGACGGTGCACAACGCCCTGGAAACCCTTACCTTTGGAAGTACCGACCACATCCACGAAAGGAACATTCTCCGTGAACACATCGGCTACAGTGAGAGTGTCGCCAAGTTTGAGTTCCTGTGCGAAATCCGCCTTGAACTCGACAAGTTTACGCATAGGTGCGACTCCTGCCTTGGCAAAATGGCCCTGAAGGGCTTTGCTGGCGTGCTTTGCAGTTGTTTCGTCATAGGCAAGCTGCACTGCTTCGTAACCATCGGTTTCGACAGTGCGGATTTGCGTGACAACGCACGGGCCAGCCTCGATAACGGTGCACGGGAGGCTCTTCCCGTCGGCACCGAAAACGGAAGTCATTCCGATTTTCTTTCCAATTAATCCAGGCATTGGTTTGTTAATTAATTGTTAATAAGTACTTTATCAAAGTAACCCCAATTTTTGGGGCTGCAAATATACAATTATTTTTCCAAAATACAATGGATTGATTTACAATATATTTAGTATATTTGTACGATATGATGATTTTGGACTTCCTTGGCTTCCTTCACCTGAGCCTTGCAGATATAGCAGACATACTCTTCGTCGCCCTCATCCTTTACGCGGTATTCAACTGGCTCAAAGGCTCTTCTGCCGTGAACATCCTGCTGGCCATCGTGCTGCTGTTCATCATCCGCATCGTTGCCGTAGCCCTCAACATGAAACTACTGTCGGCGCTGCTCGACACCGTAATCGATGTTGGAGCCATCGCCCTCATCGTCATTTTCCAGCCGGAAATCCGACAGTTCCTCAGCCGTCTCGGACGCTCCACGGGCATCACCGGCGAAAAGCTCACCTTCATCGACCGTCTGCTCGGGCGAAGCGGCCATGCCCTCGACGACGAGGCATCCAAGGAACTTGCCCAGGCATGCTTCGACATGGCGGAGCAGAAAACCGGAGCGCTCATCGTACTGAGGCATAAAAACTCCCTCCAGGACATCATCGACAGCGGCGACATACTTGACTCCGATGTACGCTGCAGGCTCATCGAAAACATCTTCTTCAAAAATTCCCCCCTCCACGACGGAGCGGTGATAATAGGCGGCAACCGCATAATCGCGGCCCGATGCACCCTGCCCATCACCGAACGCACCGACCTTCCGGCCAAATATGGCATGCGCCACAAAGCGGCGGTAGGCATCAGCGAACGCAGCGATGCCGATGTAATCGTGGTGAGCGAACAGCGCGGAAGCATCTCCTTCGTGCGGGAAGGCAAACTCATCCCCGTCGGAAGCATCAGCGAACTGAGACATCTTCTGGACTATAAAAAGGAGGGCTGACCGTGGAAGAAAGCATTCTGAGGCTCGAAAGCAAACTTGGTTTCGACAAAATCCGCAGCATCATAGCCGACCGCTGCAGCACGGATTATGCCAGCGCGAAGGTCGATGCTGAACAGTTCTGCACTGACCCCGGCACCATCCGCCAGCGGCTCGTTCTTACCGACGAAATGCGCCTCATACTGATGTTCGAGGAAAGCTTCCCCGCAAGCGGATACATCGACGCCATCCCCTTCCTCGAACCTCTCCGCAACGAACGCGCCCGCATCGATGTGCTGAGCCTCGGCAAACTGAAAACCCTGCTCGATACCACCCGCCGCATAGTTCACTTCTTCACGAGCATAAAGGACGGCATCTATCCCAATCTCAAGGCCCTTTCGCGCAGCATATCGGTCTTTCCGGAAGTGCAGCGCCGGATTGAGCAGATACTCGACAAATACGGCGACATCAAGGACTCCGCCTCGGAAGAGCTCTTCGAAATCCGCAGGGCGCTGCGAAGCAAGGAAGGCGCCATCTCCAAAAAGGCCGCATCGCTGCTCGCCCAGGCCCAGGCCGCAGGGCTCGCCGACGCCGATGCCGGAGTCTCCGTGCGCGAAGGGAAGTACCTCATCCCCGTTGCAACCGCCAACAAACGCAAGCTCAGCGGCTTTGTTTACGGCGAATCCGCCAGCGGGAAAACCACCTTCATCGAACCCGCCGAACTCATAGAGCTCGAAAACGAGATTGCCGAGCTGAATTTTGCGCAAACCCGCGAAATCGAACGCATCCTTACGCAGTTCAGCGACTTCCTGCGCCCCTACATCCCCGAACTTCTGTCCTGTGCCGGGTTCATAGGCGAGATGGATTTCCTGATGGCAAAAGCCCGCACCGCACTCGATCTGCGCGCCGGGATGCCGGTCATATCCGACGACGGCACGCTACGCCTGCGCAAGGCCCGCCATCCACTTCTGGAAAAAGCCCTCGCGAAAGAAGGCCGCAACATAGTTCCCCAAACCGTAACCCTCACTCCCCAAAAGCACATCCTGCTCATATCCGGACCCAACGCAGGCGGCAAATCGGTGTGCCTCAAAACGGTGGGGCTGTTGCAGTACATGTTCCAGTGGGGCATGCTGATTCCCACATCGGAAAGTTCCGAACTCCCCATATTCGAGCGGCTTGCGGTCAGCATAGGCGACGACCAGAACCTTGAGGACGACCTCAGCACCTATTCCTCCTTCCTTGCCGACATGAAAGCCATGCTCGCATCGGCGGACGAGCGAACCCTGGTGCTCATAGACGAATTCGGTTCCGGCACCGAACCTGCCGCGGGAGGCGCCATTGCCGAATCCATCCTGAGCGAGCTGGACAGGCGCGGCACCTACGGGGTCATCACCACCCACTATACAAACCTGAAACTCTACGCTTCCGCCGCAGAAACGGGGGTCATCAACGGTGCAATGCTCTTCGACGCCGCCCGCATCGAACCACTCTTCCAGTTGGAAATGGGGCTTCCGGGCAACTCCTTCGCCTTTGAACTGGCCCGAAAAATGGGGCTTCCCGAAACGATAGTGAAAGATGCAGAGGCCCGCGCGGGAGAAGAATATGTGGGCATTGAGCGCAACCTGCGAAGGATAGTTCGCCGCCGCAAAGCCCTGGACGAAAAGCTGCAGAAAGTCAAGAATACCGACAAAGCCCTCGAAGGGCTCACCGCAAAATACCAGAAAGAACTGGAGGACATACGCGAACAGCGCAGGCACATCCTCGAATCGGCGCGTCAGGAAGCGGAAGACATTGTGAAGGGAGCAGGCAGGCAGGTGGAGCGGACCATACGCGAAATCAAGGAAAGCCAGGCCGAGAAGGAGCGCACCAAGGCCGCCCGACAGGAATTGCAAGGCTTCCTTGGAGCCCTGGAACAGAAAAAGACAAAAGACGAGTATCTCGACCGCAAACTGGAAAAACTACAAAAGAAAAAGCCGGTCAAAGCGGAAAGCGCCGACGCTCCCGTGCAGAAACCCGGTCCCCTGAAGGTGGGCGAAAAGGTGAAGGTGCTAAGCTCCGGCATGGTGGGCGAAGTGTCGCGTGTGTCGGGCAAAACCATAACGGTCATTATCGGCAGCATCAGCAGTACCATGGCGCCCGAAGGCGTGGAAAGGATTTCGTCAAATGAATTCAGGGAGATTTCGCGGAAAACCTTCGCAAAACCCCAGCAGAAGGTCGATGCCAACATCACCTCCCGCAAACTCTCTTTCAAACCGGAAATCGACCTTCGCGGAGCGAGGCTGCAGGAAGCACTCGAAGCCGTGATGCACTATACCGACGACGCCCAGATGCTGGGCATACACAGCGTGCGCATCATCCACGGCAAAGGAACCGGAGTGCTGCGCGACGAAATCCAGAAATTCCTCCGCACCATGCCCGGAGTGGCTTCGGTTGCCGATGAGGACATTCGCCATGGCGGTACCGGAGTCACAATCGTCACCTTCGATTAGCACAATGGACGACAGGGCCAAAATAGGCAAGAAGGGCGAGGATGAAGCCTGCCTGTACCTGCTGCGCAACGGCCACAGCATCGTGGAGCGCAACTGGAGAGGCGGGCATTGCGAAATCGACATCATTTCCGCCGACGCTCTCGGCCTGCATTTTGTAGAGGTAAAGAGCCGGACGGCCCCTGTGATGGCCGAGCCGGAACTGAATGTGAATCCGACAAAACAGAAAAGACTCGTACGGGCAGCATTGCGCTATCTGCATTCCAAGGGCAGCCGCTTTGCCGATGCAGAGGTGTATTTTGATATTATCGCCGTTGTTTTCGACCACAATAACACACAAATAAACTATTATCCACAAGCATTCATACCCATATATGATTAATCATAACTACTGCGTCATCCTCGCAGGTGGCATCGGAACCCGTTTCTGGCCCATCAGCAGAGAGGCAAAACCCAAGCAATTCCGCAGAATCTGGAAACGCGATGAAACTTTCCTGCAGCTTACCTACCAGCGAATGCTTCGCATCCTGCCCGCAGAGAATATCTTCGTGGCTACCCTCTCCCGCTATAAAGAACTGGTGATGGAGAACATCCCGGGCATTGCGGAAGAAAACATAATAATCGAACCCTACGGGCGCAACACCGCTCCCACCATCGCTTTTTCGGCCATCCTCCTGAAAGAAAAGGACCCCGATGCCGTCATGATTGCCGTGCCTTCCGACCACGACATCGAAGGCGACGCCCTGTTTGCGGATACCGTTGAAAAGGCCCTCGGCTACGCCGCCTCGAACAATGTGCTGCTCACGCTCGGGATTGTGCCCACGCGTCCGGACACCAATTTCGGTTATGTCCAGATGAGCGGAGGCAGGCAGTCCTACGGGTCGGAAACGCCGGTGAGGGCCAAAACTTTTACCGAGAAGCCCGACGCGGAACTTGCCAAAGTATTTTTCGACAGCGGCGAATTCCTCTGGAACAGCGGTATCTTTGTCTGGAAAGCCAGCGTAGTGCTCGACGAAATGGCCCGCTGCTGCCCGGAAATCGCAATGCTCTGGAATGGATGGGAGAGCGCAAGCGACCGGGAATCTTTTGTGGAGAAAGCCTATGCCGACAGCCCCAGGACATCCATCGACTATGCCTTGATGGAAAAATCCGAGAATGTCTGGGTACTTCCCGCCAAATTCGCATGGAGCGACCTGGGAAGCTGGAGCACGCTCTACGAATATGCCTCCGACCCTGATTTGGGAGGCAATGCCGTATGGCTTCAGGGGCCGCAGGTGGTAAAAGACACCGCAGGCTCACTCCTTATCCAGACCGACGGCGGCAAACTCACCGTCATCCAGGGCCTGAAAGACTACACGGTAATCGATTCCGACAAAGTCCTGCTGATATGCCCCCGCGGTGACCGCCCCTTCCAGGAACTGTTCTCCGAACTCGCCCTGCCGGAATTCATGGAATACAAATAGGTATCTTGAAGGATTCTTCCCTCTGAACTGAAAGAGCACATAAGGGAGCAGAAACAAATACTTGATAATCTGATAATTAACAATCAACTATCGCTCAAATACGGCGATAGTTTATAAGGAATTATTTAAAAATCAAGCGATTGCCTCTGCGCAGGCGCATTGACCATCGCCATGCTCCTGCAGAGCACCCTGGAGGCCTATAGGATTCCTACCCGCCCAAAGATGTAATCTACATTCTTGAAGTAGTAGTCGAGGGTGAAGCAGGAGTCAAGTTCTTCTGGACTAAGAAGAGCCGACACTTTTTCGTTGGCCTCCAGCAACTGCTTGTAATCGAGGCCGTTGTTCCAGGCCGTCATGGCTACGGGTTGCACCGTGTCGTAGGCTTCCTCGCGCGATAGGCCCTTGCCGATGAGCGCATTCATCACGCGCTGGGCGAAGATTACTCCGTTGGTGCGCCAGATGTTTTTCAGCATGTTTTCCGGATATACCGTAAGATTGTCCAGGATGCTCCCGAAGCGGGTGAGCATATAGTCGAGCAGTTCGGTGGCGTCCGGCAGGATTATGCGTTCGGTGCTGGAGTGGGAGATGTCGCGTTCGTGCCAGAGGGCGACATTCTCGCAGGACGCCGCCATGTACCCGCGCATCACCCTGGCGCATCCGCAGATATTCTCGCTTCCTATTGGATTGCGCTTGTGGGGCATGGCGCTCGACCCTTTCTGCCCTTTGCGGAAGGCTTCTTCCGCTTCGCGCACTTCGGTACGCTGGAGGCTTCGCACCTCCATTGCCATCTGCTCGATGGTGGAAGCAATGACTGCCAGGGTTGAAATGTACCAGGCATGGCGGTCGCGCTGCAGTACCTGGGTGGAGATGTCGGCGCTCGCGATTCCGAGCTTTTCGCAGACATAATCCTGGATGAAGGGAGGAATATTGGCGAAGTTCCCCACAGCCCCGCTCATCTTCCCGGCTTCCACTCCGGCGGCAGCGAGCTTGAAACGTTCGATGTTGCGCTTCATTTCCTCATACCAGAGCGCCCATTTCAGCCCGAAGCAGGTGATGTCGGCATGGATGCCGTGGGTGCGTCCTATGCACGGGGTATCCCTGAATTCGAGGGCCCGGCGCTTCAGCACCGCAAGAAAATCCTCCATGTCTTTCAGGAGGATGGCGTTTGCCTGCCGGAGAAGATACCCGTTGGCCGTGTCGACGACATCGGTGGATGTGAGCCCGTAGTGCACCCATTTGCGTTCTTCGCCCAGGCTTTCGCTCACTGCGCGGGTAAAGGCGACCACATCGTGCCGGGTCTGCTCTTCAATTTCCTTGATGCGGTCCACGCTGAAGCGCGCGTTGGCGCGGATGAGGTCGACATCGCCTTCGGGAATCACACCGAGTTTGCTCCAGGCTTCGCAGGACAGGATTTCCACCCGGAGATAGGCGTCAAACTTGTTTTCTTCGGTCCAGATGGCCCTCATGCAGGGGCGGGAGTAGCGTTCAATCATATTCTAATACAGTGCTGTGGGATATTCACCGGTGAAGCATGCAAAACAGAGGTCGCTGCGCCCGGGGGCGGATGCGAGGGTATCTTCGATGCTGAGGAATGCAAGAGAATCGGCGCCGATGGCTTGCCGCACTTCCTCCACATTGCGGGAAGAGCTGATGAGTTCTTCGTATTCGGAGATATCGACCCCGTAGTAGCAGGGGTGTGTGAGCGGAGGGCTGGCTATGCGCACATGCACTTCCGTGGCCCCGGCCTCGCGCAGCATCCCGACGATTTGCCTTGAGGTGGTGCCACGCACTATGGAATCGTCGATGACGATGATGCGCTTGCCCGCAACGATGCCGCGGACGGCGGAGAGTTTCATCTTGACTCCGAGTTCGCGCATTTCCTGCGAGGGCTGGATGAAGGTGCGGCCCACATATTTGCTCTTGATGAGCCCCATTTCATAGGGGATGCCGCTCTCCTCGGCATAGCCAGATGCCGCACTCAGGCTGGAATCGGGAACTCCGATGACGATATCGGCTTCCACGGGTGCGGTATGGGCGAGGCGGCGGCCCGATTCTTTCCTGTAAGCATGCACATTACAGCCGTCGATGTCGCTGTCGGGCCGGGCGAAATAGATGTATTCCATCGCGCACATCTTGTTTCGGCGGAAGCGGGAATAACTGCTGCTGCGGATGCCTTCGTCGTCGATGCAGATGATTTCGCCGGGTTCCACATCACGCAGGAACCTGGCACCTACCGCTTCGAGGGCGCAGGTTTCGCTCGCCACGATGTAGCCTTCTCCAAGAGTGCCGATGGCGAGGGGGCGCAGGCCGTATTTGTCGCGGCAGGCATATAGCCGTTTTCCGGTGAGAATCAAAAACGCAAAGGCGCCTTCCAGCATATTGAGGGCTTCCTTGATTGCTGTGATGCGGGGTTCATTGCCCTTCTTTCGGATGAGATGGGCGAGGATTTCGCTGTCGGAAGTGGAGTGGAAGAGGCTGCCCCGGCTTTCAAGATAGTCGGTCAGCTGACGGGCGTTGATGATATTGCCGTTGTGGGCGAGGGCGAAGTTGCCGGACTTGTGGCGGAAGAAGAAGGGCTGCACATTGTCGATACCACCTCCTCCATGAGTGGAATACCGGACATGGCCTATTGCATTGCCGCCATGCAGGGTCGCCAGGTTTTCGTCTTTGAAAACTTCCGTCACCAGCCCGAGGCCACGGTATTTGTAGAATTCAGCTCCGTCGCCGGTAACAATCCCGCAGCCTTCCTGGCCACGGTGCTGCAGGCTGTGAAGGCCATAATAAGTAATCCTTGCGGCATCGCCTACATTGTACACTCCGAACACTCCGCATTCTTCGTGTAAACCCCTGAAATCTTGCTTGAGCATCCCGTCAGAAATATATTTTACAAATTTAGATAAAAAAAGTGGTATATGGTAGCGTTAAAATCTTGCCGATGTGCTCTTTTCTTTCTAACTTTAAATCCGTTTTTTAGAGATACCTTTTGTTGATTTATGAAAGCTGTTGTTAAAACTGATTTTCGCTTTGAAGGTCAGGGGAAAAAGTATGTCGGCAAAGTCCGCGACACCTATTTCATCCGCAATGATTTTCTCGTAATGGTCGTTACAGACCGCATCTCGGCATTCGATGTGGTGCTGCCGGAAGGCATACCATATAAAGGCCAGATACTCAACCGCATAGCATCGAAATTCCTGGATGCGACGGCCGACATCCTTCCCAACTGGAAGCTTGCCGTGCCGGATCCCAATGTAACCGTAGGGCTTCTCTGCGAGCCCTTCAAGGTCGAGATGGTAGTGCGCGGGTACCTTGCCGGTCATGCCTGGAGGGAATACAAGGCAGGAAAGCGCAGTCTCTGCGGGGTTCCCCTCCCGGAAGGCATGGTGGAGAACCAGAAGCTGCCTCATCCCATCATCACTCCCACCACCAAGGCGGAAGAAGGTCACGACGAAGATATCAGCCGCGAGGACATCATTGCCTCCGGCCTGGTGTCGCGCGAGGATTACGAAAAACTCGAAGAATATACCCTGCGCCTCTTTGAACGCGGTACGCAAATTGCCGCAAAGCAGGGACTGATTCTGGTGGATACCAAATATGAGTTCGGAAAGAGGGACGGAAAGATTTATCTGATGGACGAAATTCACACGCCCGACTCTTCGCGTTACTTCTATGCCGACGGTTACGAAGCCCGGCTTGCGGAAGGGTCGCACCAGAAGCAGCTTTCCAAGGAGTTTGTGCGCGAATGGCTCATGGCAAACGGATTTCAGGGGAAAGAGGGGCAGAAGGTCCCAGAAATGACTCCGGAAGTCGTTGAAGGAATCTCGGATAGATACATCGAGCTTTATGAGAAGATTACCGGAGAAGCCTTCGTGCGTGAGGATTATTCGGCGGAGAGGATGGAAGAAAATGTTGCAAACTGTCTTAAAACACTATAACTCATGAAAAAGGTAGATGTCGTGCTTGGCCTGCAATGGGGCGACGAAGGCAAAGGTAAGATTGTGGATGTGCTTGCATCCCGATACAAGGCGGTGGCCCGCTTCCAGGGCGGCCCCAATGCCGGACATTCCATCTGCATAGGAGATTCTTCCTTCGTGCTGCACAGCGTGCCCAGTGGCATTTTCCGTGCCGATACCGTCAATTTCATAGGCAACGGCGTGGTAGTGGACCCCGTCATCCTCATGGAGGAAATCAGGGGCATCGAAGCTGCCGGGGTGAAGGTTGAAGGGCGGCTGCTGATTGCAAAACGCGCAAATCTCATCCTGCCAACCCACAGGGTGCTGGATGCCACGAATGAAGCCCACAAGGGCAAGGGCAAAATCGGCTCCACCCTCAAGGGCATCGGCCCTGCCTATACCGACAAGATTGCCCGCACGGGGCTTCGCGTCGGCGACATTGCATCCGCAGACTTCCGCAGCAAATACGAGGCCCTGCGCGACTGGCATCTCATTCAGATAGAAGCGCTTGGCTATAAGGATTTCGATATTTCGGAATACGAGGCCAAATGGTTCGAAGCCGCCCGGGAACTGCTGCGTTTCGACATTATCGACAACGAGGTTGCCGTGAACCGCTGCCTCGCCGACGATGTGGCCATACTTGCAGAAGGAGCGCAGGGGTCGCTTCTCGACATTGACTTCGGCACATATCCCTTCGTAACCTCGTCCAACACCCTCTGTGCAGGTGCCTGCACCGGCCTTGGCGTCGCCCCTTCGCGCATAGGCGAGGTGTTCGGCATCTTCAAGGCATACTGCACCCGCGTAGGCTCCGGACCTTTCCCCACCGAGCTGTTCGACGAAACGGGCGAAACCATGCGCCGCATCGGGCATGAATATGGCGCCACCACAGGCCGTTCCCGCCGATGCGGATGGCTCGACCTCGTGGCGCTCAACTATGCCGTGATGATGAACGGTGCAACATCGCTCATAATGATGAAAGCCGATGTGATGAACGACTTCGACACCATTAAAGTATGCGTGGGATACGAACTTGACGGGAAACCCGTCCATCACTTCCCCTATGAGGCAGGAGATGCGGACATCAAGCCCGTTTACAAGGAATTCCCCGGCTGGAAATGCGACATTTCAGGAGTCCGCAGCTACGATGCCCTGCCGCAGCAACTGAAAGATTACATCGGTTTTATCGAAGACTTTACCGGCGTGCGCATCGACATCGTTTCAGTCGGCCCCGACCGCGACCAGACAATAGAGAGGTAAAGAAGCGGGGAACGCTGACGAGGGGGCTATGAATTGTAAGCCTCCAGCGTGTTCTGCAGAAGCATGGCAATGGTCATGGGGCCCACGCCTCCGGGAACGGGGGTGATGGCCGACGCAACCTCGGATGCCGAAGCAAAGTCGACATCGCCGCAGAGTTTGCCTTCCGCATTGCGGTTCATGCCCACATCGATAACCACAGCTCCGGGCTTTACCATGTCGCCGGTAACGACGGCTTCCTTCCCTACGGCAACTACCAGAATGTCAGCCTCACGGGTAACGGAGGCGAGGTCGGGCGTGCGGGAATGGGCGATGGTTACCGTGGCATTGGCATCGAGAAGGAGTTTGGCGACAGGTTTTCCGACGATGTTGCTGCGCCCCACCACAACGGCTTTCTTTCCGGCGGGGTTGATGCCGCTTTCGGCTATCAGGCGCATGATTCCTTTGGGAGTGCAGGGCACGGTGCAGGGGCGGCCCAGCCAGAGATTCGCGACATTTGAAGGATGGAAACCATCCACATCCTTGGAAGGAAGGATGGCATCCAGGACTTTGTCAGCGTCAATATGGGCGGGAAGGGGCAGCTGGACCAGGATACCGTCCACGGAAGGGTCGGCATTGAGAGCTGCGATTTCATCCAGCAGGCGCTGCTCGCAAACATCGGCAGGGAGCTCAATCTTGCGCGAGTTCATCCCCACATAAAGGGCCGACTGCACTTTGTTGCGCACATACACCTGACTGGCAGGATTTTCTCCGACTATGATAACGGCCAGCCCCGGCTTGCGTCCGGGAAGAGCCTCGACTGCTGCTTTGATTTCTTCTTTGATGGAAGCGGCCACTGCCTTTCCGTCCAATATCTTTGCACTCATATTCTGCTAAATTACTAAAATCTTTCCGCCCGGCAAAACGGCGAAGTCAAGTTCAGCCCTCCAGGGCGATATGGGCTATGTCGCTGCGACAGAATAGATTGCTGCAGCGAATTTTCACTATCTCCCCATAAACCTTTTCGCGGGCGGAAGAAATGTCGGCACCTTCCGCCACAACCATCAGCACCCTGCCGCCAGCCGTGACGATATGTTCTCCGGAAGCCTTGGTTCCCATGTGGATGACACGGGCATCGACATAATCCAGACCCTCTATTTCAAAGCCCTTTTCATAAGAGCCGGGATAGCCCTTGGATGCAAGCACGACCCCGAGGCTGACCGCATCTTTCCACTCGGGAAGAGAGCAGGGGCGACTATCGGCCACAGATGCGAATATATCATAAATGTCACTTTTCAGCAAAGGCAGCACAACCTCGGTTTCGGGATCGCCGAAACGCGCGTTGAATTCAATGACCTTGATGCCGCCGGGGGTTTTCATCAGCCCGCCGTAAAGCACTCCTGAAAGCGGCAGACCTTCGGCAACCATAGCCTCGGCAGTGCGGCAAAGGATATTTTTGAATGCGAACTCCCTGTCGGATTCGCTGATGAAAGGAAGCCCGGTATAAGCCCCCATTCCGCCGGTATTGGGGCCCTTGTCGCCGTCGAAGGCGCGCTTGTGGTCTTGAGCGAGAGGCATGGGATACACATTAGTGCCATCCACGAAGCACATGAAAGAAAATTCCGGTCCGGTAAGATAATCCTCAACTACCACCCGCCCCTTGCCGAAGCTCTCGTCGAGAAGCATGGAGCGCAGCGCCGCCTCCGCTTCGGAAAGGTCTTCAGCAATCACAACTCCCTTGCCTGCAGCCAGTCCATCGTATTTCAGCACGGCGGGAAAAGGACGCCCGGAAACATAATCCAACGCCTCATCGAAATTGTCAAAACTGCGGTATGCAGCGGTGGGGATGCCATATTTCCCCATCAGCTTCTTGGCGAACTCCTTGCTGCTTTCAATTGCGGTGGCAGCCTTCGTGTGTCCGAATATCTTCAGTCCGGCAGCGCGGAAGGCATCTACCAAACCTGCTGCGAGGGCAGCCTCGGGCCCCACAACGGTAAGGTCGATGGCAGAATCGAGGGCAAAGCGCAGCAATTCTTCCACATCGGTATCCCCGATTGGCACATTCTCCGCCACGAGGGCCGTACCGGCATTTCCGGGAGCGCAGTATACCTTGCCAACCTGGGGCGAGAGCAGCAAAGCCTCAACTATCGCATGCTCCCGTCCGCCGGAACCAACTACCAGAACTTTTTTCATATTCTAATGCTTGAAATGTCTTACTCCTGTAAACAACATGGTAATGCCGAGTTCATCCGCCTTGGCTATTGCGTCGGCATCGCGTATGCTCCCTCCTGGCTGAACTATCGCGCTCACTCCATATTGCGCGGCAAGGGCGACGGTGTCGTCGAAAGGCAGGAAACCGTCGGAAGCGAGCACCAGACCTTCGGTGAAACCGGCGGCCTGAGCCTGTTTGAGGGCGATTTCGGCTGAACCCACACGGTTGGTCTGTCCGGCTCCGATGCCTATGGTATGGCCGTTGCGCACCACTGCAATGGCATTGGATTTCACATGCTTCACTATCTTCCAGCCGAACTTCATGTCGGAGAGCTGGGCCTCCGTGGGCTGCACGGCTGTAACGCACATCTTGGCGTTTATATCCTCAACCGCAGTGTCGAGCTGCTGCACGAGCAGGCCGCCGTTCACGCCTATATATTGTGTTGGAGCCTTGCCTGTGGGAGTCATGTCGACTTCCAGCACACGGAGATTTTTCTTTGCCGAAAGAATCTCCAGGGCTTCCGGAGTATATGAAGGAGCGATGACTATCTCCAGGAAGATGGGTTTCATGCCGAGGGCCACTTCGGCGGTGAGTTCGCGGTTCACGCCCACTATGCCTCCGTAGATGCTCACCTTGTCGGCCTCGTATGCAGCCTGCCAGGCTTCTTCGATGGTGGCGCCTACCGCAGCCCCACAGGGATTCATGTGCTTGAGGGCCACGCAGAAGGGTTCGGAGAAGTCGCGCAGCACATTCAGCGCCGCGTTTGCATCCTGGATATTGTTGTAGCTGAGTTCCTTGCCCTGAATCTGACGGGCGAAGGGCAGGGCGTATGAAGACGCGGTGGTTTCCGCATAGAATTCCGCGCTCTGATGGGGATTCTCACCGTAGCGGAGAGCCTGCTTATGGTCGTATTCCAGGAAGAGTTTTGGAGCAAGCCCGGCCTGGGCGCGCATATATGTTGTGATGCAGATGTCGTACTGGGCGGTATGGGTGTAAGCCTTGGCGCTCAGGCGCAGGCGGGTCTGCGGAAGAGTGTCGCCATGGGTGCGTATTTCTTCCAGCACCGAAGCGTAGTCGGCAGGGTCGCAGACAACGCTCACGCTCGCAAAATTCTTCGCGGCGCTGCGCAGCATGCTGGGGCCTCCGATGTCGATATTCTCCACCGCATCTTCCATGCTCACCCCTTCCTTTGCAATGGTCTGGCGGAAAGGATAGAGGTTCACGCACACGAGGTCGATGGTTTCGATGCCGTTTTCGGCAAGGGTGGCCATGTGTGTGGGGATGTCCCTGCGGGCAAGCAAGGCCCCGTGCACCTTGGGATGCAGGGTTTTGACGCGCCCGTCGCAGATTTCGGGAAATCCGGTAACTTCGCTGATTCCCGTGGTTTTCACAGCGTTACTCTCCAGCAGCTTCCGGGTACCGCCGGTAGCAATGATTTCCCATCCCAGGTCCTGCAGCCCCTGCACGAAGGGGAGCAGCCCGCTTTTGTCGCTTACACTTACAAGAGCTCTTTTCATTTCAAGATAATATTTACTCCGGGCACGCCGGTAACTTTTCCTATGACAGAAGCCTTCTCCCCGTGGCTTTCCAGAATCCCAATCGCCCTGGAAGCCTCGGAAGGGCTGAGTACGAGCACCATTCCGAGGCCCATGTTGAAGATATTGAACATCTCGCGGTGCGGAATGCCTCCCCATTTTTCGAGAAGTTCGAAGACGGGAAGAATCTCCCAGCTGCCTTCCTGCACCTCGATGCCCTGGCCGTCGTGCAGCACGCGGGGAATGTTCTCGTCAAAGCCCCCTCCGGTAATGTGCGCCACACCGTGAACATCGCAGCTGCGAATCACATCCAGAACCTGCTTTACATATATCTTCGTAGGGGTGAGAAGCACCTCGCCCAGCTGCCTGCCGCCAAGTTCCGGAATCGCGTCGGAATAGGAATGGCCGCTGTCGGCAACTATCTTGCGCACAAGGCTGAAGCCGTTGGAATGTACCCCGCTGGAGGCAATTCCTACAAGCACATCGCCCACGGCAACCTTGCTGCCGTCGATGAGTTTGGATTTTTCAACAACACCCGTGGTGTATCCTGCAATGTCGTACTCCCCGTCGGCATACATACCCGGCATCTCGGCGGTCTCTCCGCCTACGAGCGCACAGCCCGCCTGGCGGCATCCTTCCGCAACCCCGGCGACAATGGCCTCAACCTTTTCCGGCACATTGTGACCGAGAGCCACATAATCCAGGAAAACCAGAGGTTCCGCGCCCTGTGCCAGCACATCGTTCACGCACATGGCAACGGCGTCGATGCCTATGGTGTCGTGCTTGTCCATGGCGAAGGCTATTTTCAGTTTTGTGCCCACGCCGTCGGTTCCGCTCACAAGCACCGGCTCCTTGAGCCCGAGCTCCGAGAGGTCGAACATGCCTCCGAACGAACCTATCCCTCCCATCGAACCCTTGCGGGCGGTGGAAGCCACATGCTGCTTGATGCGGCGGACAACTTCGTAGCCCGCTTCGAGATTCACACCTGCATTTTCGTAAGACTGTGCCATTATCCAAGAATGTTTTTAAGTTTCTGATACACACTGCCGTAAGCGTCCACAATGTTGCCGAGGTCGTGGCGGAAGCGGTCTTTGTCGAGCTTTTCGTCCGTGTCGGCATCCCAGATGCGGCAGGTATCCGGGCTGATTTCGTCGGAGACTATGAGAGCCCCGTCGGAGGTTTTGCCGAACTGGAGTTTCATGTCTACGAATTTAAGCCCGGCGGCATCGAAGAGCTTCACAAGGCAACTGTTGATTTTGCGCGCGGTGTCGTACATTTCCCCGAGTTCGGAGAAGCTGGCGATGCCAAGGGCTACGGCCTGAGAGTCGTTGATGAGGGGGTCGCCGAGTTCGCTGCTGTTGTAGCGGAGGTCGTAGATGACCGTGGACGGCTTCATGCCCTCGGGCAGGTCGAGCTTGTCGGCGAGGGAACCTGCAATGTAGTTGTGCACCACAAGCTCGATGGGGATGGGAGTCACCTTGCGGCACAGCAGCTCGTCGGCGGAAATCTTCTCAATGAAATGGGTTGCGATGTGTTTGCCGCCCAGATGGGCGAACAGCAGGGCGGAAATGCCGCAGTTGACGGCTCCTTTGCCGGTCAGCTTTGCGCGCCGGATGTTGTCGTAGGCGGTGATGTCGTCCTTGAAATGCAGGATTACGGTATCGGGGTCCGCCGTGCTGTAAATCTGCTTTTCGTAACCGTCGAAAACAAGTTGCTGTCTATCCATTTTTGCGAAAATAATTCACTGCATTTTCAAATATACCCTGGCGTCGCTCGCCCGCGATGTTTTTGAACAGGCCCTCTTCATAGCGTTCGCTGTGCCCCATCTTGCCAAGTATCTGCCCGGTAGGGCTGAGGATGCCCTCGATGCCGCAGGTGGAGCCGTTGGGATTGCTCCGGGAAGCATAGCAGAAGGCAACCTGCCCATTTGCAAAAAGCTCCTGCGCAAGTTTTTCGCTCACCACGAACTTTCCTTCGCCGTGGCTCACGGCAATGCTGTGTTCGTCGCCCTCGTGCATGCCTGCAAGCCAGGGCGAAGCGGTGCTTACCACACGGGTGGTCACTATCTGCGATACATGGCGGTTGATGTCGTTGCGGAAAAGCGTGGGCGATTCGCGGGTCACCATGCCCAGCCTGCCGTAAGGAAGCAGGCCGCTCTTGACCAGAGCCTGGAAACCGTTGCAGATGCCGAGAATCAGCCCGCCACGGTCGAGAAGCGCGTGGATTTCGGCGGCAATCTCCTTGTTGTTGAGAACATTGGCAATGAATTTGCCGCTGCCGTCGGGTTCGTCGCCTTCGGAGAATCCTCCGGCAAGGGCCAGAATCTGACATTCGCGTATGGATGCTTTCATGCTGGCGATAGAGTTGTATATATCCTCTGCCGAAAGGTTGCAGAATACCCCGATGCGAACTTCCGCTCCCGCTGCCCGGAACGCCTTGGCGGTGTCGTAGTCGCAGTTGGTGCCGGGGAAAACGGGAATGTAAACCAAAGGCTTCTCCACAGGTGTGCCCTTGTAGCTTATGCACTGCTTGACGGCGGAAGAGGCGGTATTTTCCTCCTGCCTGCTTTCCAGCCTGGGAGGATAGATGCCCCAATACGGCTTCTGCCAGGCGGCGAGAAGAGCTTCGCGGGATACGGCCTCTCCGTTTATGACAAAGTCTTCGCTGACCTTCCCGAGCAGCACCCCCTCGGAAAGGGGCTCTTGAGCCTCAACCAATATGGAACCATAGTCAAGTGCGAAGAGTTCATCCTCTGGGATGCGGATTTCCGCACCGAGGCTGTTTCCGAAACTCATCTTTGCAAGAGCCTCGGCCACTCCGCCAAATCCCAGTGCCCATGCCGAAACTATGCGTCCGGAGGCTATCTGCTCCGTAACATAGCGCCAGTTGGCTTTGAGCTGTTCCGTATCCGGCATCCTGTTGGGAAGCGGGGTATGTTTTATAAGGTAGATGCCGTTGCCGGCTTTTTTGAATTCAGGGGAAATCACCTTGGAGGCTTTTACCGTAGTAATTCCGAAGGCCACGAGGGTGGGGGGCACGCTGATGTGCTCGAAGGTGCCGCTCATGGAGTCTTTTCCTCCGATGGAAGGAAGTCCGAGCTGCAGCTGCATCTCAAGGGCGCCGAGCAGGGCGCTGAGGGGTTTCCCCCAGCTGTGAGGGTCGGAAGTCATGCGCTCGAAATACTCCTGATACGAGAAGCGCATTCTGTCGAAGGCGGCGCCGCTCGCCACGACCTTGGCGCAAGCTTCGACCACGGCATAGGCTGCTCCGTGATAGGGGCTCCATTTCGCAAGGGAGGGATTGTATCCGAAAGCCATTACCGAAGCGGTGTCGGTAAAACCGTCCACCGGAAGTTTCTGTACCGAAACCTGGGTCTCGCTCATCTGTGTGGCACCTCCATAAGGCATCAGCACCGTGGAACGCCCGATGGAAGAGTCGAACATCTCCACAAGCCCCTTCTGAGAGGCCACATTGGGGCTTGAAAGCACGGTCTCCATCTTCTGCTGCATAGTAGCACCGGCGGGCGGATTTGCAAAGGGATTTCTGTCGTCCACCGCAGCCACCGTGGCAAACGCATAATGGCGGGCTCCGGCGCTGTCGATGAAACTGCGCTCCAAATCAGCCACAACATCTTTTCCGCGGAACATGCGCATGCGCCCGAGGTCCGTAACCTCCGCCACATGGGTCACTTCCACATTCTCACTGCGGCAGAACCCGCGGAAAGCGGCTTCATCCTCAGCCCCAACCACCACTGCCATTCGTTCCTGCGACTCGCTGATAGCCAGCTCCGTAGCATTCAGTCCGCTGTATTTCACGGGCACACGGTCGAGCCAAATATCCAGCCCTTCGGCAAGCTCGCCTATGGCAACGCTCACGCCCCCGGCTCCGAAATCGTTGGATTTCTTGATAAGTCGCGACACTTCCGGCCTGCGGAAAAGCCTCTGCAGTTTGCGCTCTTCGGGGGCGTTTCCCTTCTGCACCTCGCTTCCGCATGTTTCGAGCGAGGCTTCGGTATGTTCCTTGGACGAACCCGTCGCACCTCCTATGCCGTCGCGTCCGGTGCGTCCGCCAAGAAGCAGGATTACATCGCCGGGAGCAGGACTTTCGCGCCGCACATTATCCGCCTTCACCGCGCCCACGACCGCGCCTATTTCCATGCGCTTTGCCGTATAGCCCTCATCGTAGATTTCCCTAACATGGGTGGTAGCAAGACCGATTTGGTTGCCATAACTGGAGTACCCTGCCGCCGCCTTGCGCGAAATCATCCTCTGCGGAAGCTTACCCGGAAGGGTTTCGGCCACGCTCTTTGTAATATCCCCTGCACCTGTCACGCGCATGGCCTGGTACACATAGGCCCGGCCCGACAGAGGGTCGCGTATGGCCCCGCCAAGGCAGGTTGCCGCCCCGCCGAAAGGCTCTATTTCCGTAGGGTGGTTGTGGGTTTCGTTCTTGAACTGAAGAAGCCATTTCTGCGTCTCCCCGTCCACATCCACATCTATATATATGCTGCATGCATTGTTTTCCTCGCTTTGTTCCTGGTCGTCGAGGAGACCCTTGCGCTTCAGGTAGCGCGCGCCTATGGTTGCGAGCTCCATGAGGCAGAAGGGTTTGGATTCGCGCCCGAGTTCCTTTCGCACGGCGGCGAATTTCTGCAACGATGCCTCTATGTCGGCACTGATGAACGAAGGGTCGACTTCCACCTTGCCAAGTTCGGTGGTAAAGGTGGTGTGGCGGCAATGGTCGCTCCAATATGTGTCGAGTATGCGAAGTTCCGTTTCCGTGGGATTGCGGTGGCGGGCCTTGAAGTAGTTCAGCACTTCCCGGAGGTCGTCGGCATTCATGGCAAGGCCGTTCTGCCTGCAGAAGGGTGCCAGGTCCGCTTCAGTCATCTCGGTGAAGCCGTCCAGCGTGCTCACCGGACGCACCTCCGCATTCTCGTTCAGGCTGAGGCGCGAAAGGTCCTTCTCGCGGCACTCCACGGCGTTGATGAAATAATGCCTTATCGCATGGAGCGTTTCGTCGCTGATGTCGTCGTCGAATATCAGCAGGCGGGAGCTGCGTATCTGCACCTCGGCATCAGGGTCAATCAGCCGGACACATTCTTCGGCGGAAGATGCCCTCTGGTCGAACTGGCCGGGGATGTATTCAACAGCTATGTAGCGTTTGCCCTGCAGGGGGCAGTTGTCGCTCACGCTGTCGGTGACGGTTTCTCCGAAAACGCTGTAGCGGCAGCGCTCCAGCAGTTCGGGGCTGAAACCAAAAAGGTCGTAAACATTGACAAGGCGCAGGGTACGGAGCCCCAGCGAAAGGTTTTCGTTGAATTCATTCCTGAGGCTTTCTGCCTCAACCTGGAATCCCGGAAACTTTTCGACGAATATTCTGTATGCTTTCATTGTTACAGTTCTGTCGAGAGGACTTTATCTGACTGTTCTTTGCGGAAGGCTTCGAGTTTTTGGGCAAGTTCGGAGTCCCGCAGGGCGAGTATGGATACAGCGTAGAGTGCCGCATTCTTTGCCCCGTCTATCGCCATGGTGGCAACCGGCACCCCGGACGGCATCTGCACTATGGAAAGGAGGGAATCCAAGCCGTTCAGCGCAGCGCTCTTTATGGGTACCCCGATTACAGGGAGCGAGGTTAGGGCGGCGGCCATGCCCGGAAGGTGGGCGGCGCCACCGGCTCCGGCAATGACTATGCCCACGCCGCGGCCGCGTGCTCCTTTCATGTAGTCGACAAAGAATTCGGGAGTGCGGTGCGCACTGATAACTTTCTGTTCGTAGGGAATACCGAAACGGGCCAGAATTTCGCAAGCGGCGGACATTACGCCCCAGTCGCTTTTTGAACCCATGATAATACTAACTTTCACCTTACAAATTTAGTCGTTTTTTTCGGGCAGTGCAATAGTCCGGCAAAAGTTTTCAGACATTGCACAGGTTAAAAAAGCGGATATAGTTGCGGGCGGCGGTTTCAAGGTCGGCGGTGAGCACATGTTCGTCGCTTCGGTGCGCGAAACGGATGCTTCCGGGGCCGCAAATTATCTTGCGCCTAAAGCCCGTGAGGTGAGGGGCGTCGCTGCCGAATGCGACGGGCCCGGAGGGGAAGCCCTCGAAGGTTGTGTACTGCGAGGGAATGTCGCCACCTATATAATTCACAGCGAGCGCTTTCTGCCAGGGAGCATCGCCACCGGGAAGAGTCATCATATATTCGTGCACTGCCCCGTCGGAAGCGAAGGTGGTGCGGAAATACACCCTGCACTTCAGTTCCGGACTCAGTATGTTCTGGGCGTTGTTGCTGACGAGTTTTCCTATGTTATAAGTCGTGTCGCCGAGCGTGGGGTCGAAAGGGAACGCGTGGGCGCGGAGGGCATTGGCGAAGTCGATGAAAAGTTCCACTGCGCTCTTTCCGAACTGGGGATACCCTGAATGGAAAGACTCTCCCCTGAAAGTCAGTTCGTATGCCTTGGTTCCCTTCGATGCGCTCACCATCTTGTTTTCGGTGGGTTCGCCAATCACGAGGGTGTCGGCCTTGAAGGGCAGCTTGGAGAATGCCTTGGCGCCCCAGGAGCCGGTTTCCTCTCCGCTCAAAAGCAGCAGCCCGAACCCCGTTTTGCCCGCCTTGGCAAGCTGGCAGCAGGCGGAGTACATGGCGATTATCTGCCCTTTGGCATCGCAGCTGCCACGGCCCGTAACCCTGTCACCAAGCACCTTTGGAGCGATATAGGGAGGAACCGTATCCATGTGAGTGCAGTAAACGATGCGGGGCTCGCCCCAGCTGAAAAGGAGGTTCAGCGTGCCGTCGCCCACCTCGAAACTCTCCACCTTGGGAGCCTTGAGATTGCGCAGCAGGAACTCCGCCAGGGGCCGTTCCTTCCCCGAAGTGGAATCAAATCCGAGGATAGATTCGAAAAGATTGTAGTTGATCATGGCTTTACAAAACTAACAAAAAAATACTTATCTTCGTGACTTGGATTCACAACAATGAAAAAGATTCTGCTTTTAGGTTCCGGCGAACTCGGCAAGGAGTTCGTGATTGCCGCCAAGAGGGCCGGTGTACATATAATTGCCTGCGACCGATACGACAATGCTCCAGCCATGCAGGTGGCCGACGAGCGCGAAGTTTTCAGCATGCTCGACGGCGACGCCCTCGAAGCCGCAGTGCGAAAGCACAGGCCCGATGTCATCGTTCCGGAAATAGAGGCCATCCGCACGGAGAAACTCTTTGAGTTTGAGCAGGAAGGCATTCAGGTAGTGCCTTCGGCCCGCGCGGTAAACTTCACCATGAACCGTAAGGCCATCCGCGATCTTGCATCCCGCGAACTCGGGCTTCGTACCGCCCGCTATGAGTACGCAAAGACCTATGAGGAACTTGACGCGGCAAGCGCGAAGATAGGATTTCCCTGCGTCATAAAGCCCCTCATGTCATCCTCGGGTCACGGGCAGAGCGTGGTAAAAACCAGTGACGAGCTCCGAAAGGCTTTCGACGAGGCGATGGAAGGAAGCAGGGGCGATGTAAAAGAAGTGATAGTGGAAGAATTCATTCGCTTCACTTCGGAATTCACCCTACTTACCGTTACCCAGAAAAACAGCCCCACCCTTTTCTGCCCTCCCATCGGACATGTGCAGAAGGGAGGCGACTACCGCGAATCGTGGCAGCCCTACGAGATTTCGGAGAAAGACCTGAAAGATGCGCAGGACATGGCAGCGAAAGTGACGGCGGCGCTCACGGGAGCCGGGATATGGGGAGTGGAGTTCTTCCTTACCGACAGCGGCGTTGTGTTCTCCGAACTGAGCCCCCGCCCGCACGACACCGGCATGGTAACCCTCGCGCATACCACCAACCTGAGTGAATTCGAACTGCACTTCCGCGCTGTGATGGGCCTTCCCATAGCGGGCATCCACCTCGAACATGCAGGAGCCAGCGCAGTGGTGCTCGCACCGCAGGATTACGACTGCCCGCCGGAATACAATCTCACCGACGCACTCACGGAAGACCGCACCAGAGTGCGCATCTTCGGAAAGCCCGACGCCCATAAAGGACGCAGGCTTGGAGTCGTTCTCACTTACGGGGATGTTGCCGACGGCACGGATGCCCTTCGCGAACGCGCAAAAAGGCTCGCAGACACCGTCCTATAGCAGACCGTTCCGAAGAAGCAGCTGGGCAATCTGGACGGCGTTGGTGGCGGCGCCCTTTCTGATATTGTCGCTCACGCACCAGAAATTGAAAGCGTTCACCACCGTGAAGTCGCGGCGGATGCGCCCCACGAACACCTCGTCCTTTCCCCAGGCATACAGCGGCATGGGATAGACATTGGCGGAAGGGTCGTCCTGCACTACGACTCCGGGTTCGGAAGCCATGAGGCTTCGAATCTGCTCAACGGTAAAAGGTTTCACGGTTTCCACATTCACACTTTCGGAATGGCCGCCCTGCACGGGCACACGCACGGTCGTGGCAGTAACGGCAATGGATTCGTCGCGAAGTATCTTCCTGGTTTCGTTCACCATCTTCATTTCTTCCTTCGTGTAGCCGTTTTCAAGGAAAGAATCGATGTGCGGAAGGATGTTCTGGTCGATGGGATAGGGATACACGGCAGGGTACTCGCCCCATTTGCCGCCGTCCCTCTCGGTGTTCATCTGGTTGATGGCCTTGTAGCCCGTGCCCGTGACGCTTTGATATGTAGAAACCACTATACGCTTGATTCCCAGCTCTTTATGTACAGGGGCAAGGGGAAGCACCATCTGGATTGTGGAACAGTTGGGATTGGCTATGATATAGTCGTCGGGGCCGAGCACATCGCCGTTGATTTCAGGAACGACCAGCTTCTTGCCCGGGTCCATCCTCCAGTATGAAGAATTATCCACCACCCGGCATCCCGCCTCGGCAAAGCGTGGAGCGAGCTGATGCGAAGTTTCTCCACCCGCGCTGAAAAGGGCAAGCGAGGGCTTTGCGGCAATGGCTTCATCAGCCGAAACCACCGTCCATTCGCGACCGCGGAAACTCACCTTGCGGCCTACCGATTTTTCCGATGCAACCGGAATGAGTTCATCTACGGGGAAATTCCTTTCTTCAAGTACCTGGAGCATCCTTGTGCCCACCAGGCCCGTGGCACCTACTAACGCAACTTTCATAATACCTGCTTGATTAACTAACCCCCAAATATAATACTTTTAGCGCAGAATATCATTCAATACGCTGGCCGCGGCAAGTTTTGCACCTTCTCCGGCTCCCTGGATGAGCAGAGGATAGGGATGATAGGCGCTGCGGATGATTATGGCGTTCTCCGTGCCGGTAAGGCGGTAGGCGGGATGATTTTCATCCACAAGGCGCAGCCCGATGGTGGCTTTGTAGCCGTGAGGACGCGAAGAATCTTTTTCGAGAGAGGCCACGAAACGCTGATGGCAGCCCTTGGCGTCGGCCTCGGCTTCACGCGCCTTGAATACGGGTTCGGCGGCTTCAAGCCTGGCATAGAATTCCTCGAGCGGAATCCCGAAGAATTCGGGGCCTACGACGGGCGTGATTTCTACCTCTTCCTCTTCGAGCGGCACACCGGCTTCGCGCGCGAGGATGAGAAGTTTTCGCAGGGCCTCCCTGCCGCTGAGGTCGATACGGGGGTCAGGTTCGGTAAGCCCCTCCTGCTGGGCCTTGCGCACTATCTGGGCAAAACTTGCGGGAGAGTAATCGTAGGATGTGAGGATTTCGTTTAGGGTGCAGCTCACGACGGCTTCCATCGAAAGCAGTTCGTCGCTGGAATTGGCTCCTGCGGCTATGCTTTCCAGAATGGGAAGAGCGGAGCCGACGGTGGTTTCGTAGCGGAGGAAACATCCGTTTTCGTGCGCGGCGGCATGCATGGCGGCAAATTCCACGAAAGGCACGGCGAGGGCACGGCGGTTCGAACTTACGATGTTGATTCCTTCCCGAAGCAGGTCCTCATATTCGCGGTAGATGGTCTCGCTGTCGGTCACATCCACAAAGACGCTGCCCCTTGGAGCCGTTTTCCGCACCAGTGAAACGAAATCGCGGCTGTGGCTGAAACCGGCAATGTTGAGCGTCTTTCCAGTGCGTCGTGCAATCCTCTGCGCAGAGTCCCCGACGAGCTCCACAAGGGCATTTCCTACAGCTCCGCAACCCGCAATGTAGAGGTCGAGCTTGCTCAGCGGAACGCTCTCGAAAAACTCCCTGTGAATGGCGCGCAAAGCTTCCTTCACCACAGCGAGGCGGACGCTGATATGGATGTTGGTGCCGTCGGAAGAAATGGCGAGGGTCTTGATGCCGGATTTGCGCAGGCAGTCCTCTACCCGGTTGCACGAGGCTTCTCCATTTACCGGGCCGCTTCCCACAAGGCAGAGGAGCGATTCGCCGTGGAGGGTGTCGTCGGTGCTGGCGACTCCCATCCATTCCACCACGGGGCTTTCAGGCATTTCGCATACCGTGGTTCCGGCATTGTCCGGCTCGAAAGTGTTCAGGATATGGATTGCGATGCCGGATTCCATTGCAGGAGCCACCGTGGGCGCATACAGTACCTTAGCCCCGTGCGTCGCCATGTCGAGGGCGGCGCGATAAGGCATGCGCGAAACTGTCCGGGCCGATGGCACATCCTTCGGATTTGCAGTCATGATGCCGGGAACATCGGTCCATATCTCAAGCCTGTCGGCTTTCAGTGCGGCGGCATAAATTGCAGCGCTGTAGTCGGAGCCTCCGCGCCCGAGGGTGGTGGGCTTCCCGTCGTATTCGCTGGCAATGAATCCCGGCGCCACAAAAACTTCCACTTCGGGCTCCAGGGCCACAGCGGTGGAGATATTGTTGTAGGTAAGGGTCCGGTTGTCCTTGATTACGAGGATGCGTGAATCCAGCCATTTGGTACGCAGGCCCTCCTGGGTTAGCTTGGCGGCGAGTATGGTGGTGGAGAAAAGTTCTCCGTAGGTAACCATCTCATCCTCCGGAAGTTCGTAAAGTCTGGCGAAAAGGGCGGCGAGCCTGGACTCGAGGGCGTCGCGCTCGGCTCCCGTGAAAAGCCTTCGGACAATATCGTAATGCCGGGTGCGAAGGCTCTCAATGAGAAGAGCCCTCTCGGTGCTGCCACGCCCGGTGCGGGCGAGTTCGAGCAGCGCATCGGTGCATCCGGAGATTGCCGAGCTCACCAGTACGACGCGGTCGCGACGGGCGGCTTTCCCGACAATGTCCAGCACCCTTGAGATGTTGGTGGCATTTGCCACCGAACTTCCGCCAAACTTCAGTACCTGCATACTATTTGTTTAATATTTCGTTAATGAGCGAGTAACCCTTTATCATCATGCGGGGCACATGGAAAGGTCCTTTGAAAATGTTTCCTTTTGCCATCTGCGCCGGAGTTCCGTCGCGATGCAGGTAGCCGAACCATTCGCCGTATTCCGCATCGGGGAAATGGCTGTACGCCCAGTCGCTCACCTGCTTGTGGATGGCGAGCCACTTGTCGTCGCCTGTAGCTTCGTAGGCGTAAAGGGCGGCGATGATGGTTTCGGTCTGCGGCCACCAGAACTTCATGTCCTGGGAGTAATCCTGGTTGGGGAAACCCTTGCAGTCGCGGAAGTTGATGATGCCTCCGTACTGCTCGTCCCACCCCCATTTAAACGACCAGTCGAATATGGTAAGGGCCGTTTCCACAAGTTCCTTGTCCCATCCGCGATGCTTGGCCTCTTCCAGCAGGAACCATGCGGTTTCGATGCAGTGACCGGGATTGATGGTGCGGCCAACCAGCGTGTCGATAAACTCCCCATTGGGGCCCACAGTTTCCAGAAGGGCCTTGTACTCGGGGTGCATGAAGTACTTGCGTATGGCCTGAATGCTTTCCTCTATCTGGGCGTCAAGCGCGGGGTCGGAAATGGCCTTTCGTATGGTTGCCGCAGTGTTCACCAGTATCATCGTGATGCTGTGCCCGCGGGCCTGGAACACAGGTTCGTACTTTGCCTCCAGAAAACCGGGAGTGGCAAGGAACTTCTGCATCAGGCGGAAAATGTCCAGGGCTTTGCGCGCATAGGAACTGTCGCCGCTCGCAATGGAGTATTCGGCCATTGCGATGGCAGCGAAAGCTTCGCTGAAAACATAACGGCGCTTGCGCAGGCCCACTCCGTCCTCAGTTATTTCGAAATACATGTGCCCGTTCTCGTCGGAACAGTATTTCTCGATGAAATCAATACAGCTTTTGGATGCCGCCAGCCACTCGGGATTCTTTTCAATGTTATTATAGGCGAACGCTGCCGTGAAGCCGAAACGTCCCTGGAACCATACCGATTTGGTGGTATCCATCAGGGTTCCGTCGCGGTCGAGGCAGGTATAAACCCCGCCGTGCACACGGTCAAGACCGTACTTCAGCCAAAAAGGAAAAATGTTGTGGGCGAGGTCGTCCTTGTAACGATCCGCCCACATTTCCAGATATTTCTTACTGTCCACTAGTCCTCCTCCTGCTCCTGTGCAGCGTAATCTGCAAGGAGTTTGGTCTGAACATCGGCAGGAACCGGCACATATTCGGCAAACTTCATGGTGAAGGTTGCGGAACCGGCGGTCAGCGAACTGAGGGTTGTGGAATAACGGTAGAGTTCGGCAAGCGGAACGCGCGCGTGAAGCACGGTGAAGCTGCCTTCCACATCCTGGTTCATAATCATTCCGCGACGGGTGTTGAGGTCGGACATACAAGGACCTACATAGTCGCTGGGAGTGAAGATGTCAACATTGTAGATAGGTTCGAGAATCTTCGGACCTGCGTTGCGGAAAGCCTCGCGGAAGGCGTTGCGGCCTGCGATGATGAAGGCGATTTCCTTGGAGTCCACGGGGTGCATCTTTCCGTCGTAAACATAGACGCGGATGTCGCGGGCATAGGAACCGGTAAGAGGGCCTTCCACCATCCTTTCCTTGATACCCTTGAGGATTGCAGGCATGAAGCCGAGGTCGATGGCGCCGCCTACCACGCAGTTGTAGAATTCGAGTTTGCCACCCCATTCAAGCTCGGTGATGTCCTGAGTCTTGATGTTGAGCTGGGTCTCTTTGCCGTTGATTGTGAACTTGGTGCCCACCTCACCTTCTGCAGGGCAGACGAGGAGGTGAACCTCACCGAACTGACCGGCACCGCCGGACTGCTTCTTGTGACGATACTGTGCGGTAGCCACCTTGGTGATGGTTTCACGATAGGGAACCTTCGGGGCATAGAGCTCGACATTGAGCTTGAACTCGTTGTTTATACGCCACTTGATGAAGTTGATGTGCTGCTCGCCCTGGCCGCTGAGGATGGTCTGGCGGAGTTCCTTGGAGTATTCCACGATGGCAGTAGGGTCCTGTGCGGAAATCTTGTTGAGGGCGTCGCCCACCTTTGCCTCGTCGTTCTTGTCGGAAGCCTTGATGGCGCAGCGGTACTTGGGTTCGGGGAACTGGATGTGCTCGTAGGCGTCGCATCCGGCCTCTGCCAGGGTTACATCGACCCTTCCGGCCTTCAGTTTCATGACGCAGCCTATGTCACCGGCCCTGAGGGAAGAAACCTTCTCCTTCTTGGAACCTGCCACTGCATAGATGGCGGAAAGACGCTCGCCGTTGCCGGTTTCGGGGTTCACGAGGTCGGCTCCTTCACGAAGCACGCCGCTCATTACCTTGAAGTAGGCCACATCTCCGAGGTGCTGCTCCACGCTGGTCTTGAAGATGAAGATGCTGGTGGGAGCCGCTTCCTTGCACACAACCTCCTTGCCGGAGATGGTCTTGTTCACGGTACCCTCGGGGCTGCTGGTGCTCTTGATGCAGAACTCCATCAGCTTCTTCACGCCGATGTCCTTCTTTGCGGAGAGGCAGAACACGGGCATGATTTCGCCCTTTGCGATGCCGAGCTTGAGGCCCTTTGCGAATTCTTCGTCGGTAAGGGTAAGCTCGTCGAGATATTTCATCATGAGCTCGTCGTCAGCCTCGGCGGCTTTCTCGAGAAGTTCCTGACGGTATTCCTCTGCCTGGTCGGCATACTCGGCGGGGATGTCAAGCGCCTCGCGCTTGCCGTTGGCATCGAGGAAATGATAGTATTTCATGTCCACCACATCCACGAATCCGTCGAAGCCTGCGCCGGGGTTCACGGGGAACTGAACGAATGCAGCCTTGGAGCCGAAAGTGGATTTGATGCTCTCGTGGGCAAGATCCCAGTTAGCCTTTTCGTGGTCAAGCTGGTTCACTGCAATCAGCACGGGCACATTGTACTTGGCGGCCTGGCGGGCGAAAATATCGGTGCCTACCTCAACGCCCTGAGTGCCGTTCACGAGGAGGATGCCGGTCTCGCATACCTTGAATGCCTCGACTGCACCGCTGATGAAATCATCGGAACCGGGAGCGTCGATGATGTTGAACTTGGTGCCTTCGTACTCTGCGTAGAGCGCCGACGCGAATACCGACTTCTGGTTCGTCTGCTCGAACTCGGTATTGTCGGAAACGGTGTTCTTGTCTTCTACTGTGCCGCGGCGGTCGATAACCTTGCCTTCGAACAGCATAGCTTCGCTCAGCGTGGTTTTGCCGGATTTGGAACCGCCCAGCAGAACCACATTGCGAATGTCTTTGGTGGAATAATCTTTCATTTGTGCGTTTATGTTATTAAAATAATTAGCGTGATAGCCTACAAATTTAACAACTTTTGAAAGGAATACAAAATTTCGCGGCCGTTCATCCCTAATTCTTTCATAAGAATTTCATCCAGGGAGCCCGGACTCACATGGAGGGCGGAGCAGATGTCCTCAAAACTGATGGTGGTGTCTTCGTAAATGCGGTCGCGCAGCAGCACTGCGCAAAAGTTACTGTAAGTTGACTCAATTGTTCTCATACGCGTTGTTTTTGTACACCAAAGGTGGGTGCAATGTTTTTGATTTGCAACAGCACAGTAGGTAAAAGCGGTAGTTAAAAACGGATTTTTCCTGTTTGAGGGGGTATTTTGCAAACCATTGGTTAACATTTGAAAAGGGAAGATTGACCACAAGGTCGGAGGCGATGTGATAATTTTGCCTGCAAACAACCTTGACCGATGACAGAACACACATTCTTCAGGAAAACCAGACAGAAACTGCATCTCACCCAGGCGGCCATGGCCGACATGCTCGGAATCTCCCGCACCGCTTACCTGAAGCTTGAGAATGGCGAAACGCGCATCATTACCGAGAGCGTGCTGAAGTTTTGTGAGGTTACAGGCACTCCCCTTGTAGAACTCGTGTGCGAAATTTTTCCGGAACTATCCGGAGGCGACCTTCGTGAAGATGCCGACATGCAGGAAGCGCTGCGAGCCCTGCGAAGCGAGTATGAAGACAGGCTGGAGCGCAAGGATAAAGAAATCGAAAACCTGCGGGAACTCGCGGGAGCGTTGCAGCACACGGTGAGCGTGCAGGAGCAGATGATAGGAATGTTGCAGCGCCAATCGGCCAAAAATGACTAAATTTGTGGCATTATGCCACACGACGCCCATCTTCTTCCATATCTTCGCGCCGGAAGGTTCGAGGCCGGTTGCGACGAAGCCGGGCGCGGCCCCCTTGCAGGGCCGGTGTATGCCGCCGCCGTCATCCTTCCGGAAGACTTTTTCCATCCTCAGCTGAACGACTCCAAACAGATGAGTGAAAAGGCCCGCGACACTCTCAGGGAAGTGATTGAGCGAGAGGCCATTGCGTGGAAGGTAGTGGCGGTGGAAGCGGAAGAAATCGACCGCCTCAACATTCTCTGGGCATCGGTCACGGGTATGCAAAGGGCTGTGCTCGCCCTCGGCCCTGCTCCGGATTTCCTGCTCATCGACGGCAACCGTTTCCGCCCCTTCGGGCGCTATGGAAAGGAGGATTATCTTACCGTGGTGCATGGAGATGCCACCTACGCCAGCATTGCCGCGGCTTCGGTGCTTGCAAAGACCCACCGCGACGAAAAGATGCGAGAACTCGCAGCCCTGTACCCCGGCTACGGATGGGAACGGAACATGGGATACCCGACTCCTGAACACATCGATGCCATCCGCCGCCTCGGCTACACCCCACAGCACCGCCGTTCCTTCCATCCCGCAGCCCTGGAACCTACGCTGTTCTGAAGGAATTTGACATCCGCCGAGTGAATTCAACCCCCGAAATGCATGGTCCAACAAACTAAAAGCAAGGTTGACCAAAAAATATTTGTTTGTACGGACAGTCTGCAATAACTTTGCAGCTGAAATTTAGATTTAACTTTTTATGAAAAAACTCCATGAATAGACTCTGTCCCATTTTTATTCTGCTGCTATTTGTATTTTCCTGCACCAAGAGCAAGGAGGACGCACCGAATTCAATGTGTGGGGAATATTCTCTCGCATCTATTATCTTCTACGGATTACCTGTTGACTTGGACAATGATGGAACAGGCAGGAATGACATAATGGAAGAACTTGACGGGGCACTGGGCTTCTCTGCCGGACAGTCAAAAGTGAGGATTATTCAAGAAGCGGATGAAACCATGAAATGTGAAGGGAGTTTTCCGATAATTGAATACATTACGAAAGATGACACAATCATCAAGGCAACCGTCAGGCAGGCGTTCTTCGGTAACATACCCGTTTACCCTCAGGCGGGGCTTCCGAGCAGAATTCAAATCATACAGCCCGATGATGGAATGTTGTCCGAATTAGAAGTCTCCGTCCGCCTGAATACAAAAAACGAATTCTATGTCACCCTTAGAGGAAAAGCTGTTTTATACGACAATCTGAACAAACGCTTTTCGAAAGATTATCTGGAATACAGGTTTCAAAAATGATTTGTGGCAAACCGCGCTGGAAACTGTATTGCTTGTTGAACTTTCATTTGCATACAGCCGCATCATTGCCAGGAGCTTGTGGAAGGCACCTCATTCTTTTTCGAAACTTCTGTTGCAAGCAACAATTCTGCTCCTGCTGAATTTTCTTTTTGCTGCAATATGCGAGAGAACACATCCTGATAATGAAAGCTCCATGGAACGATGCTAAAATCATCGTATCCGCAGATAAAAAAAGAGAATTGCTTTCAATCTTGTAGTTATGAAGCACATTACGCAGGTTTCTATTTCAGGAACCTGTGTTTTTTGTATATTTGCGAGTTATGAAAAAGACTTTGACAATCCTTATCGTTTCTATCCTCTCTATCGGTATCGCCCGCGCCGACGAGGGAATGTGGCTCCTGCCCATGCTCCAGAAGTTTAACGAGCAGGCCATGCGCAACATCGGAAGCCGCCTCACGGCAGACGACATCTACAACATCAACCATGCTTCGCTGAAGGATGCCATCGTGCAGTTCGGAGGCGGATGCACAGGCGAGGTGATTTCCGACCAGGGGCTCGTGTCCACAAACCACCACTGCGGCTATGGCAGCATCCAGCGGCTTTCCACCCCGGAAAAGAACTATCTGGAAGATGGTTTCTATGCAAAGAGCCTCGATGAAGAGATTCCCGTACCCGGGCTCACTGTCACCTTCATGAAAAGCATGAGCGATGTTACCGGACAGCTCGAAAAACTGGACGACAAAGCCAGGGAAGAGAAAATCAAGGAAATAGAAAAAGCCGCATCCGAAGCCAATCCCGGATGCCGCCCGAGGGTTATCAGCTTCTATAACAACAATGTATATTATCTGGTGGTGTACCAGGTGTTCAACGATGTGCGTTTCGTGGGCGCCCCCCCGGCATCGATGGGCAAGTTCGGCGGCGAGACCGACAACTGGATGTGGCCCCGCCACACCTGCGACTTCTCGCTGTTCCGCATCTATGCCGACAAGGACAACAATCCCGCGGCGTATTCCAAGGACAACAAGCCCTACAAGCCCGTGAAGTCGCTGAAGGTTTCCCTCAAGGGAGTGAGCGAAGGGGATTTCGCATTCATCATGGGATACCCCGGACGCACCCAGCGCTTCCAGACCGCAGCCCAGCTGCAGGACATGGTGGACATCAACAATCTCCGCGTGGAGGCCCGCACCGTGCGCCAGCAGGTAATGTGGGAAGAGATGCTCGCCGACCCGGTGGTGCACCTCAAATATGCCAACAAATATGCCGGCTCCGCAAACGGCTGGAAGAAGTGGCAGGGCGAAGACCTTGCATTCCGCAAGCTGAACATCATCGGTCGCGAAGAGCAGAAGGAAGCCGCTCTCACAAAGTGGATTGAAAAGAAGAAATCCCGCCGCGAAGCATGGGGTGACGCCATCGGCACCATCGACACTTACATTGCCGACAGGCAGCCTGCCTACCGCAACGCCATCCTCGTAATGGAAACCCTCGGCAACATAGAGCTTATAGGAAAGCTCACCGGAGCACGCGGCTTCCGCGAGGAAGACTACGACAAGGAAGTGGACCGCAAGATTGCCAAGGCCGTAACCAGGTTCTACCTACAGAATGTCAAGCCGGAAGACAAAATCCAGCTGAAGGACCGCGAGCTCACCCTTGAAAATTCCGATGCGTTCATCGACCGGTTCTTCGACAACGGAACTGAGCAGGATGCCAAAGACTTGCAGACAGCCATCTATGCCGCCATGGGTGTCGGCCGCGGAAATGCCGCAGATGAAGGCTATGCCGCTTACCAGAAGGCTTCGAAAGACTATGCCGCCGCCCTGCTCGCATGGAAGAAGGGCGAGCCGAGCTACCCCGATGCAAACTTCACCATGCGCCTCACCTACGGCAATGTGAAGCCCTATTCTCCCAAGGACGGGGTAAGCTACTGGTACTATTGCACCGCCAACGGAGTTCTTGAAAAGGAGAATCCCGACGACTACGAGTTCCGTGTTCCCGAAAAAGTGCATCGGCTGATAGAAGCCAGGGATTTCGGCCAGTATGCCGACAAGGACGGACAGCTGCATACCTGCTTCCTCACCAACAACGACATCACCGGAGGCAACTCCGGAAGCCCCGTGCTCGATGCCGACGGCAACCTTATCGGCCTCGCCTTCGATGGCAACTGGGAGAGCATGAGCAGCGATGTGATGTTCGAACCCGACCTGCAGCGCTGCATCAATGTAGACATCCGTTATGTCCTTTGGATGATTGACAAGGTTGGCGGAGCATCCAACCTGATTCGTGAACTTGAATTTGTACGATGAATAAAGAAGAGATTCGTGAATTTCTGAAAGAAGTGCACCATCCCGCCAAGGACGACCGCAACATCGTGGACCTGGGGATGGTGCAGGATATTGATACAGAGGGCGACAAGGTAAGCGTGACGCTGGGCTTTCCCAAGCAGCGCGACCCTCTCAAGAAATACCTTCTCGGGGCCACCCGCGCCACGCTTATCCGGCATCTTGGCCCGGGGATAGAAGCCGAAGTGAAAGAAGTGGAGATGCCCTCGCCCGAACCCGCCGGAAAGGGAACGGAGCTCACCAAGGAGACACTGCTGAGCGTAAAGCACATCATTGGCATAGCCTCCGGCAAGGGCGGCGTGGGGAAATCCACCGTGGCGGTCAACCTCGCCGTTGCGCTTGCCCGTATAGGATACAAGGTAGGGCTTGCCGACGCCGATGTGTACGGCCCTTCCGTGCCTGTAATGACTGCAACCGAAGGCGCCCGCCCGGAAGCGGAGAATATCAACGGCAAAGACTACATCATCCCCATAGAAAAATATGGGGTGAAGTGGATGTCGATAGGATATTTCGCCGAAAAAGGGCAGGCTCTCGTATGGCGCGGCCCCATGGCATCCAACGCGCTGAAACAGCTGGTGCTTCAGGTCAAATGGGGCCCGCTGGACTTCCTGCTCATCGACATGCCTCCCGGAACGGGCGACATCCACATCAGCCTGGTGCAGGACATAGGCATAGAGGGAGCGGTAATCGTTACTACTCCTCAGACAGTGGCGCTTGCCGATGTGGAGAAGGGTGCGAACATGTTCCGTAACGAAAACATCTCCAAACCCATCTTCGGGCTTGTGGAAAACATGGCCTGGTTTACGCCTGAAGAACATCCGGAAGAAAAGTATTACATCTTCGGACGCGACGGCGGCGCCCGCATGGCAGAGCAACTCGGGATTCCCCTTCTCGGTCGCATCCCCCTCGTGCAGAGCATACGCGAAAACGGCGACGACGGCACCCCCGCCGCCCTTTCCTCCCGCCCCGACGGCATCGCCTTCATCGAACTCGCAGGCAAGCTGGCAGACAGGTGCAGTGCTGAAAGATAGGCATCGCTTAGAGCAAACGATGGTATGATTTTGTATTATGGAGATTATGGAACAATACAGTGCAAAGGAATTGCAAAATTATTCCAAAAAACAATTATCTGTTCTGTTTAATTCTCAAGGATTCTCAAAAAATGGAGATTACTATGTGAAGGAGTATCACGAAGGAGTATCAGGCTGCATAGGTATTGCCTTTTCTTCATTAGGACTCTATCACACACAATTCATTACTATCGATTTGGGGTTTGGCCATGCAGAGTTGTCTCAGTTGATTTATAGACTGAGCGAACAAAAGGCGTCAAGAAAAATACTTTGTACCGGTTGGAGAGTACTTAGCTGTATAATCGATGGGGCAAAATACTCTGATTATGAGTTTGAGGTTAAAACACCCACTGAAATAGACGCCGTTGTGAAAACAGTATCAGGAATCCTCGAAAGAATAATAGAGCCATATTTTTTGGAAAACTGCTGTATGAGTCAGTTTAAATATAATGTACTGCATGGTGGCTATTGTAGTTACGGATCCAAAATTATGGTGATTCCGGCATTATACTATCTTACGGGTGAAAAAGATAAAGGTGCTTCCTATATAGAGGAACAGCTAAAGAAAAATTATGTTGAAATCAGCCTTAATCCTCAGAATGGAGTATTTATCAAGAATTATCAACAGTTGCTGGCTAACTCTTGATTTGCTGTGCTGGGCAAGTGCCGCAAAGATAGCCGAGCGCTTGGAGATTCTTTTCTGATTAATCTTATGTATAAATAAGGGTTTCTCCTTCTCCCTCAATTCAGTCACGATTACATCAAAGTGGTTCTTCTGCTTTATTAATTGTAACGCCACGGAGCATCTTTTCCTCGGCAAAAAAGAATAATAACCCAAAACGAACAAGTCTTATGAAACAATGCTTAACAATAGTCATACTTATTTTAAGTTCGGTTTGTGTGTATGGTCAGAAGATAGAAGCCCGCACTAATCTTCTTGGATACAGTAAGTTATATCACGAAGACGGCAGTCGTTTGTCAAAGTCCGAAATAGACGCTCTTTCCGACTATGGTTTCGACGCGGACAAGTTCAAGCGAGTTAATATTGCATGCAGTGTCGGAACTATAGTATGTTGGACTTCTGTTGCCATGGCTCTAAGAAAGCCGGATGATCGACGGTCATTTCCTTTCCTATTTCTTGTTTCTGCAGGTTATAGTGTGTATTATTATGGGGATGCTTGGAAGGTTAGAGAGGTAGGAAGTGTGAATAAGAAAATGAGCTTTGGCGTGTCGGAGTCCGGTGTAGGAATACAGTATCATTTTTAAATACAGAGAACTATGGATATTCGGAAATGTATGTGGTTAGCGTTGGCCATCCTATTATTGTTTCGCGTAACAGAAATAAAGGCGCAAACAATTGATATTTGGGACATTCCTTTTGGCGTTGGCCTTTATGATGGCAACACAAGGTTGAGGGGAGCAGATTTGGATGCGTTGTCCAAATATGGTTTAAACATTCGGGAATATAAGAAAATGGAGACTGTTTGTACTATTGGAGCAATAAGTTCTGTAATAGGTGCTACTCTTTCCTTTGTTCCTCCCGGATTTGTAAAGCGCGAGAATGATGCTTATGCGTTTTTTCTTACAGGAGTTGCTATCACCGCTTTAGGACAAATAGTTTATCACATAGGCAAGACAAGGATAATTAAAGAAGTTGGGCAGGTTAACAAAAACATTGAAATCGGTTTGTCTGATAATGGAATAGGGTTAAGTTTGACATTTTAAGATTGTCCACCTCCGTAACTCCTGCGAACAACACAATTCGCAGTGAAGCTAATAGGCTGATTTTCATGATTTGCATATAAGAGGCCAACAACTTTCAATACTTGAGCAATTATTTCAGTGCGGGCATAGTTTTGCCACAAGAGACCCGGACATACTTTCCCGTTACTCCACCACAGCTTCCGTGTGCTTCCGGTGTCCATAATTACGGACACCGGAAGCGTTTTTCCCATATTTTCGCATCCGGTCCGCTCATTTTTTGGACACCGGGAGCAGCGGAACCGCCCGGAAACTGCGCCGCGTTCCCAAAAGGCCGTGTACGGGGAACGGAACCGAATTATTGCCATCGCTTCGTAGTATAAGGGCGCTTAAATTGGATAGTTTACGAAAAAAGCATAAATTTGCATATATAATAATCTCACAGTAATGTACAGAAGCAATACCTGCGGAGAACTCCGCATAAGTGATGTTGGAAAAAAGGTGACGCTGGCCGGATGGGTGCAGCGCAGCCGTAAACTCGGAGGCATGACCTTCATTGACCTTCGCGACCGTTATGGAATCACACAGCTCGTGGTGGAGGCTGATGCCGACGCCGCACTGGTGGAAACCGCCACCGCCCTCGGGCGCGAATTCGTGATTCAGGCGACGGGAACAGTGGTCGAACGCGCCAGCAAGAACTCCAAAATCGACACCGGAGACATCGAAATCCGTCTCGAAGCCATCAATATCCTCAACAAATCGCTCACCCCTCCCTTCACCATTGAAGAGCAGAGCGACGGCGGCGAAGACATCCGTGCAAAATACCGCTATCTCGACCTGCGCCGCGCTCCCCTCAAAAGGGCGTTGGAACTGCGTCACAGGATTGCCCACGAAGTGCGGAACTTCCTGGATTCAAAGGGCTTCCTCGAAATCGAAACTCCGTATCTCATAAAGTCCACCCCCGAAGGCGCGCGCGACTTCGTGGTGCCTTCACGCATGAATCCCGGCCAGTTCTACGCACTTCCGCAGAGCCCCCAGACCTTCAAGCAGCTGCTTATGGTGGCGGGCTACGACCGCTACTTCCAGATTGTGAGGTGCTTCCGCGACGAGGACCTTCGCGCCGACCGCCAGCCGGAATTCACCCAGATCGACTGCGAAATGAGCTTCGTGGAGCAGGAGGATGTGCTGAACCTCTTTGAGGACATGATGCGCACCCTGTTCAAGAATGTGCTTGATGTGAACATAGCAAATCCCATCCCCAGGATGAGCTGGTACGACGCCATGGACCGCTACGGTTCCGACAAGCCGGACATCCGCTTCGGCATGGAAATACACGAGATTACATCCCTCGTTCAGGGCCACGGCTTCGGGGTGTTCGACAGCGTGCCTTATGTGGGAGCTATCGCAGTTCCCGGAGCGGCAGCTTACACCCGCAAGCAGACCGACGAACTCACAGAGTGGGTGAAGCGCCCGCAGGTTGGAGCAAAGGGCCTGGTTTACATCAAGTTGAACGAGGACGGAAGCACAAAGAGTTCGGTGGATAAATTCTACTCCGAGGATGAACTGCGCAAGATTGCCGCCGGAGTGGAAGCAAACACCGGCGACCTCATCCTCGTCCTGTGCGGTGAGAAGCGCAAGGCCCAGACCCAGCTCGGCGTTCTCCGCGTGGAGATGGGCGGACGGCTCGGACTTCGCGACCCCAAGGTGTTCGCACCCCTGTGGATTGTGGACTTCCCGCTTCTCGAGTGGAGCGAAGAGGATGGACGCTTCTATGCGATGCATCATCCATTTACCGCACCCAAGCCCGAACATCTCGACTGGTTCTATTCCGATAAGAAAGAGGACCTGGAGCGCGTCTGCGCCAATGCCTACGACTTCGTGCTCAATGGCAACGAACTCGGCGGCGGCTCCATCCGTATCCATGAGGCAGCCGTGCAGGAGCGCATGTTCCAGGTGCTGGGCATAGGGAAGGAAGAGGCGGAATACAAGTTCGGCTTCATCATCAACGCCTTCAAGTTCGGCGCACCTCCCCACGGAGGACTCGCATTCGGATTCGACCGCACCTGCGCCCTCTTCGGCGGACAGGAGACCATACGCGACTATATCGCCTTCCCCAAGAACAACCAGGGCCGTGATGTGATGATAGACGCTCCTTCCAAGATTGACGATGTGCAGATGGACGAACTTTTCCTCGCATCAACCGTTAATGAAGAAAATGCTTAAAATACCCTACGGACGGCTCTCCGAGCCACAGAGACTCTCCTGCCTCAACTGGGCGGGAGAGTTCCCTTACAAGCCCGGCGTTGAATTCCGCATCGGCTACGACGAGGGCGGAATCCATCTCGAATACCGTGTTGACGAGCAGAGCATCAGGGCCCTTCAGGATGTGCCCGGAGGCTATGTGTATGAGGATTCCTGCGTAGAGTTCTTCTTCCAGCCTTCCCCGGACGACCCTCACTACTACAACTTTGAGTGGAACGCCATCGGCACCCTGTATCTCGCCTGGAGGACGGGGCGCCAGGACCCGCTGAACGCTCCTGCCGAAGTGCTGGGGATGGTGAAGGCGGAAGCATCCTGCGGCAGCGCACCATTCGCAGAAAGACCCTCGGAAGGGCCCTGGACGCTGAAAGTGTTCATTCCCCTGGAGGCTCTGTGGAAAAGCGAACTCCCTCTCAAGGACGGCAAGCCTTCTCTTAGCGGGCTCCGGGCGCGGGCAAACTTCTACAAGTGCGGCGACGGTTTGAAGGTTCCCCACTTCGTGAGCTGGGCGCCTATCTCCACCGAAAAACCCGACTATCACCGACCGGAGTTTTTTGGCGAGGTGGAATTTGAATGTAATTGACGCTGGTGTTCCGTTTTCCGGACACCGGAAGCAGTAAAAACAAATGAAGAAGTTCGAGAACTACGACCTTTCGGCACGCAATACCTTTGGCATGAAGGTGAGGCGCAAGCTGTTTACGCTGTTTATATTATGTGGCTTTTTGTCTTTATTTGTGAACTGCACAAAACTGCTTGTTGAAAAAGATCAAAATGCTGATAAAACATCCTTCTTGACAGGGGAATGTTTACGAAGCAACGAGATGACAACCCATTCAACGAATGAGGGAGCATCGAATATTGGGGATTATTATATTCTTTCTCTCAGCTTGGACTTGGACAAGACAAGGGAAGTTCTTGACAGGAACTTTTTAAATTGGGTGTATTCTTACAGATTCATACCCTCGAAAGATGTATTTGGCCAATTCGAGAACAAAAAGAAGATTAAAAAGGAATTCGAGAATGTATATTCGGAACTGAATTCCGGACCGACTAAAGATTGGTTTGATGTTACAACAATATATTACTTTGGCGGAATGAGTATTTCTGCCGACAAAGAATGGGCGGGTTATAAAGCCGGAGAAGATTTAACCCCATTAGTTTCATTACATGGCTCTATCTCCGACCAAGATTATTATGATTATATTATTGACGGCGAGTTCAAGGATGCCATTGCTCTTCCCAGCGGGTTTCAACTCAAATTAGATTACGAAGGATATTCCTTAACTAAAGAAAAAGTGAAACTCTCTATACAAATGCCTGTAAAGGTTGTCAACTATCTGACATGGCTTGATGATAAGTTAACAGACCCCGATGCTCCAATACCATATTTTGAAACAGTGCTCACAGGCAATGTCACAATACAACAGGCAATATGAAAAGGATTGAGAACTACGACCTTTCGGCACGCAACACCTTCGGCATGAAGGTGAAGTGCGCGTTGTACATTGAGTACGATACGGTGGATGAGCTGAAGTCGCTGGACTACAAGGCTCTTCCGCAGCCGCTGCTGCACATAGGAGGGGGCAGCAACCTGCTGTTTACCGGAGATTTCCCGGGCACGGTGCTGCACTCCAATGTCAAGTTCCTGAAGTATGTGGACATGGGGCTCGACGAGGTGCTGGTGACGGCGGGCGCAGGCGTGGTTTTCGACGATTTCGTGGCAGAAGTTTCAGGCCAGGGGCTCTGGGGCGCGGAAAACCTTTCGCTGATTCCTGGCGAAGTGGGTGCCGCCGCAGTGCAGAACATCGGGGCCTACGGCGTTGAGGTGAAAGACATCATTGCCGGGGTGGTATGCTTAGACACGAAAGACTGGAGCAAGACCATTTTCAAGACTCCTGAATGTGCCTACGGCTATCGCGACTCCCGTTTCAAACACGAAAAGGGGCGTTATGTGATTACCAGCGTGCTCTTCCGGCTCAACCGCAGATATTCTCCCAGACTCGACTACGGCGGAGTGCGCGCAGCCCTGGAAGGCCATGACCTTTCGGCCCTGAAACCTTCGGAAGTGCGCGATGCCATAATCGGAATACGCAGGGCCAAACTCCCCGACCCGGCAGAACTTGGCAGCGCGGGCTCTTTCTTCAAAAATCCCGTCATCCCCCGCGAGCATTTTGAAAGGATTGCGGAAGGGAACCCTGTTGCACCCCACTACGACCTGCCGGACGGCACGGTGAAGGTTCCCGCCGCATGGCTCATCGACCAGCTCGGATTCCGCGGACAGCGCGAAGGCGGAGCGCAGGTTTACGAAAAGCAGCCGCTCGTAATCGTAAACGCCACGGGCAGCGCCACCCCCGCTGAAATCATCGCCCTGGAGCAGCGCATCATTGCAAAAGTCAAAGAAAAATACGATATTGTCCTCCACCCCGAAGTGGAACACATATAATAACATGGGAACTTTCATCATAGAAGGCGGGCATCGCCTCAGCGGAGCAATCACTCCCCAAGGTGCCAAAAATGAAGCTTTGCAGATACTGAGCGCCGTGCTGCTCACCGACAAAGCGGTGCGAATCAGCAATGTGCCGGAAATCCTGGATATTAAAAACCTGATTGACCTCCTGCGCGAGATGGGCGTTAAGGTGACGCGCCACGAAAAGGGCGAATACACCTTCCAGGCCGACGAAATCGACACCAGCTATGTCGAAAGCGCGGAGTTCGTGCGCAAATGCGCCTCGCTGCGCGGTTCGGTGATGATTTCCGGGCCAATGCTCAGCCGCTTTGGCGAAACCTACTTCCCCAAACCTGGCGGCGACAAAATCGGCCGCCGGAGGGTGGATACCCATATCGAGGGCTTCGTAAAGCTCGGAGCATCGTATGAGTACGACAAGGAGCGCCGCGCCTATCATCTCACTTCACCCGACAGGCTGAAAGGCGGCTATATGCTGCTCGACGAGGCTTCGGTAACCGGTACCGCGAACATCGTCATGGCCGCATCGCTTGCAGATGGCGACACCACCATCTACAATGCCGCCTGCGAACCCTATCTGCAGCAGCTCTGCCGCCTGCTGAACGCCATGGGCGCCAACATCGAAGGCATTGGCAGCAATCTTCTCACCATCCACGGAGTGAAGAAATTGCACGGCGCAAACCACCGCATCCTGCCGGACATGATTGAGGTCGGATCCTTCATCGGCCTGGCCGCCATCACCCAGAGCGAACTCACCATCAAGAATGTATCATATCCCGACCTGGGCATCATTCCCGAAGCCTTCAGGCGCATCGGCGTCAAGCTCGAACAGAGAGGCGACGACATCTATGTACCCGCCCAGGAAAGCTACGAGATAGAATCCTTCATCGACGGCTCCATCATGACCATCGCCGACGCCCCCTGGCCCGGCCTCACCCCCGACCTCCTGAGCGTGCTGCTCGTGGTGGCGACCCAGTGCAAGGGCAGCGTGCTCATCCATCAGAAGATGTTCGAAAGCCGCTTGTTCTTCACCGACAAACTGATTGACATGGGAGCGCAGATTATCCTCTGCGACCCTCACCGCGCAGTAGTCATAGGGCACGACCATAAGTTCCGCCTCCGCGCAAACCGCATGACATCCCCCGACATCCGTGCCGGTATAGCCATGCTGCTCGCTGCAATGAGCGCCAACGGCACTTCCGAAATCGACAACATCGAACAGATTGACAGGGGCTACGAAGACATCGACATCCGCCTCAACGCCCTCGGAGCAAAGATAACCAGAAAACAGGCTTAATATGAACAAGAGTTTAAGGAACACCATTATCACGGCGGCGGTGCTCGTCGTGCTCATTGCACCTTTTTCGTGCACGAAGATGATAGACAATTCGGAAATCGGCATCAAATTCAAGAAATTCTCCCTCACCGAACAGGGCGAACTTGTGGCAACCCAGGTGAGCGGCCTCACGATATACAACCCCATCACCACCAAGGTATTTACCTATCCGGTGTATATCCAGAGGGTTGACTATTCGCCATTTACCGTGACGACCAAAGATGCGGCAGTTTTCAGCATGGACCCGCTGCTCGCATACCAACTCGACAGGACCAAGGCTGCCTATGTGTTCAACAAATACCGCCGTTCCCTGTCCGAGATAGAAAAGGGATACATGCGCACCTGCATCTACGACGCCTACCGCATCTGCGCCAACGACTACGCCTCCGACGAACTCATGGGCAACCGCGCAAAGTTTGAATCGGAAGTGCGGGCAATGCTGGAAAAGTCGCTGAACTCCGAAGGATTCATTGTGCATGAGTTCACCTCGCAAATCACCCCTCCCGCAAGCCTTTCGGCAGCCATAGAAGCCAAGAACCAGGCCATTCAGGAGGCTTTGAAAGCCGAAAATCTTGTAAAGCAGGCTGAAGCCAACGCAAAAATTGCAGTGGCACAGGCGGAGGGAGAAGCCATGGCGACGAAGGTAAAGGCCGATGCCGAAGCCTACTACAACCGGACCATAGCGGCATCCCTGTCCCCGATGATTGTTCAGGAAGACTGGATTGAGAAGTGGGACGGCAAACTCCCTACGGTTTCGTCCTCATCGGGTCTTATGTTCAGTTTAAGCGACATTAAAAAATAAACCTTTAGTTTCATGAGAAAATTCCTGCTTCCACTTTTGGCAATATTCGCAGCCGTGGCCTGCAACAAGGCCCAGGTCACGCCCGAAGATAACGGAGGTGAAGGGCCCGTAACTCCGGCAATCTCCGCCGACTCCGTATTTGTGTCGTTTAAAGCAGTCCTGGATTTCTCCGAAGAGCCACTTACAAAAGCAGGTTCGTCGGATGATTTGTATGGATTGAGGGTGTATCAGTTGGTTTATGATGGCCGCGACGATTGCTGGAGGGCGGAGCCCGTAGCATACGGAACATTTGACGACCTGAGCAAGGTCGTTGTAAAAATGGCCAAAGCTTTCAAATATGGCATTGACCTTACATACATTCCGGACGGCAAGAACCTTGTATATTCCGACGCCAAAGGGCATTACGGGATTCCCTTCGACCCTCTGTGGGTGACAAACGGGGATTTGAATACGATACTGTATTACAATTCAAGCTATGGCGGCGGAAGACCAAATCCTTTTACGACAGGAGCCATCCGTGGTAAAAACGATTCCGATAATGAACCCTTGGACTGGCCTACCATCACAAGGTATCAAGGCTCTGCCATCTGTGACCCTTCAACGCAAAGCACGGCTGAAGTCAAACTCTATTCACAAATGATAGGCTTCAGGATTTCCATTTCAGACTTTGACAGAGGTTCCGTATTCTTGCTGGGAACATTCGGACAAAAACTATATGCGACCCGGAATAGCGACAATACCGGTTTGCTTGACTATGTCGTATGCATGGAGTACCTGCCGTCGATAGCATGGATTGACAACTATCGCTACAATAAAGATACGGACTTTTCTGTTTTCCTCGAGAACAAGATGAATTACCAAGGGGTCTATTTGGTCTTTAAAGACACTGATGGCAGTGAGATAATTCTTTACAGCAACCCTTATTTTACCACATATCGCAACACCCGATATGTAATGTCCTTCTCCCTTTCCGACGCCATCCGCAACGGAGGCATCTCCGCCGAGGTGGTGGATGAAGGCGAAATGACCGAGAGCGCTTTCCCTTTCTGATTGAGACATGGATTATCAACGCTTCTTTTCCGACGATGTGCCGTCGTTCATGCGTTCGCCCGTGCGCGAGATTTTCCGCAAGGTGGACCTTTCGGCGATTTATTCTTTTGCCGGAGGCTATCCCGATGCCGCCACATTCCCGCTTGAGGACATCGCCAGGCTGAGTTCGGAAGTTATTGCGAAATATGGAGCAAGGGCATTTCAGTACGGAGCCACGCAGGGCGTTCCGGAACTGCGCGAAGTGATTTCGCGGCGCTACGGGGTGCCAGTGGAAAGGGTTCAGATTACCACTTCCAGCCAGCAGGGCATAGATGTCTGCGCCCGCGTGTTCCTGAATCCGGGAGATGTGGTGCTCACCACCAATCCCGCCTACCTCGGCGCCTTGCAGTCGTTCAAGGCTTACAGGGCTGAAGTGCGCGCCCTGCCCGAAGAAGTGCTGAAGAGTACGGTGGCGTGCGAGGACGCACCCTTTTGTTCCGCCCGAGACAAAGCCGCCGCAGCCTCCAATGCGAAGTTCATCTATATCGTACCGGATTTTTGCAACCCGTCCGGGGTAACGATGACGCTGGAAGAAAGGAAGGCCCTTGTGGAGTACGCCCGCAGGGACGATTTGCTGATTGTGGAAGACAGCCCGTATCGGGAACTCCGCTACAGCGGCAATGAACTTCCCACCATCTATTCCATCGCCCCCGAAAGGACCCTGCATCTTGGCAGTTTCTCAAAAATATTCGCCCCGGGGTTCCGCCTCGGATGGATAATCGCAGACCCGGCTTTGCTGGAACAGATATACATCTGCAAACAGGCCCTGGACCTCTGTCCTCCCATCTTCGACCAATATCTTGCCGCCGAATTCATGGGGAGCGGTGCCCTTGACCGGAACCTCACTAAGAGCATCGCACTTTACCGCGACAAACGCGACTACATGCTGGAACTTCTCGAGCGCTATATGCCGGACGGGGTCAACTGGACACACCCCGAAGGAGGGCTTTTCCTCTTTGTAACGCTTCCGCCGGAAATCGACACCATCGCCATGTACGACAGTGCCCTTTCCGCCGGAGTTGCCTATGTCGCAGGCTCTTTCTTCTTCATAGACGGCAGCCACCGCAACACCATGCGGCTCAACTTCTCTTTCCTTTCGCGCGAGAGGATGGAAGCCGGGGTGCAGCTGCTGGCCTCCGAAATCCGAAAAGCAGCCGGGAGGGAGACAGGGAGGATTATTTAACTTATTGATTTACTGCATTTTACTGATTAGCTATCGCTCGTTTTCGTCGATAGTTTGAAGCGAAAGTATTGATATACAGAGTGTTACGATTTCCGCCTAACTTGACGCGCAGACAAAGGCACGGACAAGCGAGGGGAACAGGAGGGAAAGAGTAACCGAAAAAGCGTTTTGCAAAGGAAACACAGTGATGACAAATGTTAAAACATACCTGATGTCCGGGGCAGGGAACAAGTTTGTGGTTCTTGACGGACGGGGAAATGATATGGGTGAATTTCGCAGCAAGGAGCGCATCGGAGCGCTTTGCGCGGAATATCGCACGGATGGCCTGATGATTCTGGATTCCGGCCTTGCCGCACAACAGACTTCTTCCGGGAAACCTCATGCTCAAGAATACGATTTCAGGATGGAGTTTTACAATCCTGACGGAAGCGGAGGGATGATGTGCGGGAATGGCGGGCGATGCATTGTAGCTTTCGCCGACTGGTTGGGGATAACTCCCTTAGAGCCTGGCAACTACAACTTCCTTGCTCCCGACGGTCCTCACAGCGCAGAAATTCTTGCAAGGCCTGAGGAAAGAGACACCACCAAAGCCAACAGTACAGAAATTCTTGCAAGGCCGGGGGAAGAAGATGAGCGATGGACGGTACGCCTGAAAATGATAGATGTCGATGGAATCCGGCCAGTGCTTGGCGGATATTTCCTTAACACTGGCACCCGGCATTTCGTAAAGTTCGTGGAGGATGTGGAGGCCGTGGATGTGGAAAAGGATGGCAAGGAACTGCGCTGGAATGAGGCTTTCGCTCCTGAAGGGGCTAATATCAATTTCGTGCAGGTTTGCGACGGCCTCCTGAAAGTGCGCACTTTCGAAAAAGGCGTGGAGGGCGAAACCCTTGCCTGCGGAACCGGCATCACGGCCAGCGCCATTGCTGCATGGTTCGAGAAGAACAGCATTGGTCCGTGTCCTGAAAAAAGGGGCCAGGTACCAGTATTCCCCGCTGACGAGGGCAACTGCGCCAACATCCGCCTGCAGGCCCGGAGCGGCGACAACCTCAGCGTCGATTTTATCCAGACCGCCCCGGAATCCTTCCGCGAAATCCACCTTACCGGACCGGCAGAACTGCTTTAACCGAATCTCCAAGAGCCCCGCGTGCCTTTAGAGCCTTGATTCTGGCTTTGATTTTCGCCTGCTCGGCCTGGATTGAATCCTGTCTGTGACGATAAAAAGCGTCTGCTTCAGGAGTAAGATACCACGACAAATCCTCATATCGCACATCCGGATCATACCGGACGATGTGCCCCAATAAACGCTCGTATCCCGACTTCCGGGCCGCAGCTTTTTCCGTCATCATAACCGTTACCCCGTATGAAATGTGGCCTTGCTTGATAAAGAAGTAGCGCCGTATGACAGGGAAACGAGTCGTGCGGAGTTTTTCGAGCGAAGACTGTTTCACCATAAGGCCGGTATCCAGGGAATCGCCCGGATAAAAGAAGGAGAAAGCCGTTCCGCCCAAAGGGGCCCCATAGGTTAAAACTGAATCCGCCCTAAACCTTTTTGCCGGCAGGGAAGAAAGGGAATCCCGCAGGTTCGGAACATCACGGAACACCATGCAAAGCTCATCAAGAATCCTGTTCTTATTGCCGTGTAGCCTTTCTTTAGCAATACGCCGCCGGTCATAGTAATTCGCATCCTCGAAAAGAAACAGGCATTCCCCATCGTGGGAGGTTATTGACATTCTGGGAATTGTAATCGTTCTCCATCCTCTTCCCTTAAAGAGCGTGCTCGGCATCCAGGAACCTCCATCTTTCACTATTTCAGCTCTACACCCTTTCGGAACCCGCACCTTGAGGCCAAACCTGCCATGCAGGGAATCTATAACAACAGCTATTTTCTGTTCCTCCGTCTTTTTATACCAGGGGATATCAACATCGGAACTGTCGGCAGCAGCAACGGGAGAGGGAGTTTTGCCCGAATGCCTGGATGCTCCTATTGTTATCGTGTTTTCTCCTGACTCAGCATCCGTAAACAACGGTGAGGGTTGCGTTCCCGGAGAAAACGCAAGAAACAACACAATGGGGGCAAGCAGGGCCATCCCGTTCATAAGAGCCTTGAAACGGAGAGTCCTGCGGATTTTCTTCGCAGATTCACAAACGGATTCGGGCGAAACGGCCGATTCATAGTCGCGCTGCCTTCCGGCAAGAGCTGTCATCCAGTCTTCTTTCATCTTTCAGTCCTCCATAAATAATCTGTTATCATCTTAGCCAGCAACATTTTGGCATGATGGTACTGCGAGGCCGATGTGCCTTCACTGATGCCAAGCAGCGCGGATATTTCTTTATGAGTCTTACCCTCAAAGGCATGCAGGTTCACCACCGCCCGGCATCCGTCCGGCAGGGAGCGAATCATCCCATGCAGCGCATCAGGAGGCACCGACAGGTAATCGGGAGCCGGGTCTTGGTCGGACGGCTCATTTCCAAGAGCCTCCATTGCAGACAGTTTCCCTTTCTTCCTGAGAATCCTCACCGACACCGTTACCGCAATCTTGGCCAGCCATGCCCTGAACGATGCCCCCTCCCGATGACGGAAACGACCGAAGGAAGAGGCCGCCTGCACAAAAGTGTCCTGCACGGCATCTTCCACATCCGCATCGCTGCTAAGATAGCGCTGGCAGATTGTGGAAACAAAAGCAATATGCGGTTCAAAGTCCATTCTATATAATAATAGCACGAAGGTCGAAATCCTTGTATATAAAATTATCATTTTTCTTTGTTAAATTTGTGAATTATGAAAAAAAAGATAGCTGTCTATATTGGAATCATACTTGCTTTCCTGGTGCTGGCGTATGGATTCGTGCCTCAGGTGCTGAGCGGGAAAATCATAAACCAGAGCGACAATTCGGGATGGCGCGGCATGGTGCAGGAACTCTTTGAGTGGAACAGCGCCCATCCTTCGGACAAAACCGCATGGACGGAATCGATGTTCGGGGGAATGCCTACCGCAACCATAGAACCATCTACCGAAGGGGATTATACATGGCCCCTATACAAAGCTCTGATGACAGGGAAACGCCCCGCCAACTGGCTTTTCGTGTCGATGCTGGGAGCCTTCCTGCTGCTGCTCGCATTCGGGGTTAACCCGCTGATTGCAGCGGGCGGCGCCATCGCCATTACCTTCTGCTCGTTCAACTTCCAGATTATCCAGGTGGGGCACAATACCAAGATGCAGGCCATCGCCCTCATGCCTTATGTGCTGGCGGCTCTCGTATTCAGCTACAAATCGGCCTTGGCCCGCAACACCCCACGCATGCTTCTCGGCTCCGCACTTTTCGGGGTGGCGGTAAGTTTTCAGGTGAAGGCAAACCATCCGCAAATTTCCTATTATCTCGCACTGATAATAGCCTTTTATGTGATTACCGTATTCATCTGGCTGATTTCCAACAGGCAGCGCAGGCAGGGGCTCGGAAGGTTCTTCATAGTATCCGCCCTGCTTCTGGTGCTCGGACTCGCAGGCATTGGCACCAACGGTTCCAAACTCCTCCCCACCCTCGAGAACACTCCCTACACCATGAGGGGAGGCTCGTCT
>JAFUGJ010000024.1 GCA_017469425.1 Bacteroidales bacterium | reverse complement strand
ACGAGAAAATGAGTATCTTCGCAACATGAACAAAAACAGGGAAATCTGGCTCGACTGGCTGCGCGTGACCGCCTGCTTTCTGGTGATGGCCACCCACTGTTGCGAGCCTTTCTACCTCGGCGGTGAAGGTTCTCTGATCCTTACCAGGTCTGATGCCATCTGGGTATCAATCCTCAATGTCATTCCGCGGGCGTGCGTAGCGCTTTTCGTGTTTGCTTCGTCATACCTGCAATTCCCCTTGCACTACTCCACAGGCGAATTTTTCAGGAAAAGGCTTGTACGCATCTTTCCGCCGTTCCTTTTCTGGACGCTGGTCTATGCGCTTGCCTGGGGCAACCCCGTGCAGAACCTCAAAGATGTCATTCTCAACTTCAACTATGCAGCCGGGCATCTTTGGTTCGTGTATATGCTCGTCGGCCTGTACCTCATCATGCCGCTGCTTTCCCCATGGGCGGAGAAGGTCGGCAAGCGTGAACTGCAGATATACCTCGCCATCTGGCTTTTTACCACGCTCATCCCCTTTATCCGACAGTGGGCAGGCGGTGCTCCTCCGGTTATCTATGGTCCTTCGGGGATACCCAACGCCGCCAAGTATCCTCTCTGGGGCGAGGCCAGTTGGAATACCTATGGAACATTTTACTATCTCAGCGGTTTCATAGGGTATCTTCTGCTCGGGCTTTATTTCCGCAAGTTTGCAGGAAAGCTCAGCTGGGGGAGGACCCTGGCGATTGCGCTGCCCTGCTTCATCGCCGGTTTCGGCATCTGCTGCGGCGGCTTCCTTTCCCGCGTTTGGGCTGACTGCGGAGGGCAGTTCCCAATTGAAGGTCCGGTGGGTCTCGCCGCACTATGGGAAGGCCCCTGGCTCAACGACACTTTCGGCGTTGCACTGATGGTCATTGCATATGTGCTCATGTTTCGAAAGATTGAGCACGGTGGCCGTTTCTACGAAAAGGTCCTGCTTCCCGTCTCCAAGGCGAGTTATGGCATGTACCTCTGCCACTTGCTGATTCTGGGCGCGGTTTCCGGCTGGTTCCGCTCCTGGCTCGGCATCGGCACAAGCGGCGTACTTGGCATCTGGACCACTCCCGTGCAGATTATATGCAGCACCCTCATATCGTTCTCGCTGACAGCACTTGCGTCTTGCCTGGTGCAGCGCATCCCAAAAGCCGGAAAATTGATAATCGGCTGACAATAAACAGAATAACCCCAAAAATATGAAAAGAAATCTATTGCCCCTGATTGGCATGCTCATTCTTGCCGCAGGATGCACCGACAACAAAACAACAAAGCAAAACACAGAAGACATGAACAATGCAACCCTTCAAGAAGTGACCGGACGAAAGAATTTCGGCGCCAGCCATGCCCTCGTGACCACGCCTCAGCCCTGCGTTATGATAGCCACCTGGGATGAGAACAAGAACCCCGATGTGATGATGGCTGCCTGGGCCGGTCAGTTGGACTCCAAACAAATTGTCATCAGCCTTTCCAAGCACAAAACGACCGACAACCTTGAAAAGACAGGTGCCTTTACAATCAGTTTCGCTGACGAACGCACCGTTGCAGAGTCCGACTATTTCGGCCTCGAGAGCGGCAACAAAGTTCCCGACAAGGTGGCAAAAGCCGGTTTCACCGTGACACCGAGCCCCAATGTGAATGCACCTATCATCAATGAATATCCGCTCACTCTGGAGTGCAAAGTGCTGAGTTTCGAAGATGGAATGCTCATTGGCGAAGTGGTGAACCAGAGCGCCGACGAGAGCATCCTCACCGACGGGCAGGTGGACCTTGCCAAGCTCAAGCCTATCGTCTTTGATGCAGCAGGAATGTGCTACCGCGCCCTTGGTGATGTGGTTGGCAAAGCCTGGGGAGCAGGAAAAAGCATTTCAGAGTAAGCCCGCGCAAATTTTTATTCCACCACCTGTTTTTTCCTGGTAAGGAATGATTGGAGCAGATAGACTGCCGCAATCAGAACACCTGCCTTGAAAGGTGAGAGCATATCGGATGCACCGAAGCAAAGAGCGCCCAGCGGTGTAACCAGAAGAGGGGAGAGGAACTGTCCGAGGTAGAGCGCTGCAGAAAGCAGCGGCATCACTGTCGAGGCAGCTTCCTTTCCCGCTTTCATGGAGGCGATGGTGTTCAGGTATGGCACGGCTATTCCGTTGGCAATGCCGATAAATGCAGACCCGGCCAGCAGTATGGGCAGGGAAGAGCCTGCGGAAAGGAAAAGGTATCCCGCCATGAAGCAAAGCGGAGCTATATATTTCATTCCGTGCCTGAATCCTTGCATCAGCTTGCCAAAAACCAATCCTACCAGGAAAGCAACCAAATCCAATCCCACCATAATCAAGGTAATGGCATTGTTGGAAAGGGATGTTCCGGTATGGGCGCTGAGGGCAAAGCGTGTGGGATATATGAAGAACAGAATCATCACCAGAAACATGCCCACGACCGAAGGATGGAAGCGGCGAAGCAGTTTCAGCGAAGGACCGCTGCCACCTTGCAGGCGCTCATTTGGAAGGAAGATTGCAACAAGCGCAACTGCAAACAAACCAAGCAGATATACGAAAAACGCATAATTCCACTGGATATTTGCAAGCAAGCCCGCAAGCAAGGTTGCAACAACGCCTCCCATCTGATTCATTGCAGCTGACAAGCCCATGAGCCCTGCCTGTTTTTCCGGAGGGAAGTAATATGCCAGCAAGCCGGTGGATAGCGGCATTATCATCCCGACGCTCACGCCAAGAAGCGCCCTCAGAAGAAGCAGCATCCAAATATTGTTTACACAGAAGCATCCGACACCCGTAACCACATACAGAAGGAGTCCGCTAAGGGCCAGGGTCCGGGTTTTCATCAGCTTGCACAAGCTCGAGAAAAGCAGATTTGTAACGATGATGAATAGTGCCGGCAAACTCACTATGAGTTGTATCAGCATGTCGGGCTCGTCGGCAAAATGGTCGCGAATAATGCCCAAAGCGGGCGCAATGGCCGCACCGGCCATGACAGTGAGAAGAGAAATGGAAAGAATCGTCAAGGCGAGCTTTCCGCTATTGTTCTTAATCATAATTCAAACGGAGTACAAGCTCTGCCAAGCATTCTAAAAAGGAGCGCAAAGATACAAAAAAATTGACCTTGACGACTGAAAAAATGAGTAAATTCGCGCCATGGAATATCTGTCAAAGCAACGATACGACGAGATTGCAGCCGAGTTGAAGCACCTTGTCAGCGAGGTTTATCCCAAAGTGAAGGACGACCTTGCCGAAGCCAGCGCACAGGGCGACCGAAGCGACAATGCAGGATACCGTGAAGCAAGGCGGATTCAGGCAAAGACCATCAGCCGTATCCGCTTCCTGCAGAAGATATTGGAACATTCCCGCGTGATAAATTCCGATGCCCTTCCCAAAGACAGGGTCAGCCTTCTTAGCAAGGTTGAATTCACGAACCTGACGACAAATACCCGGATGACATTCGAGATTGTCAGCCCCCACGAGATGGACCTCGATGCTGGCAAGATTTCGCTGAAATCCCCGATCGGGGCCGCCCTGATGGGAAAGAAAGTAGGCGAAATAGCCGAGGCTCATGTTCCCTCGGGGCTCCTGCGCCTAAGAATCGAAAGCATTACAATGGACTATTGAATTTCTAATAAATGAAAGTATTGATGATTAACGGCAGTCCGCATCCGAAGGGAAATACTGCCATTGCTCTTGGAGAGATAGCAAAACAACTTGAGAAGAACGGCATCGAAAGCGACATTGTATGGATTGGCAATAAACCTGTAAGGGGTTGCATCGCCTGCGGGCAGTGCAAAGCAAAGATGAACGGCAAGTGCATTTTTGATGACGATGTCTGCAACAGCATCAGCTCCAGATTCGCAGAGGCCGATGCACTCATCGTAGGTTCCCCGGTTTATTATGGCCAGCCTAACGGCGCCGTCCTGAGCATTATCCAGAGGGCATTCTTTTCAAATGGCGAAGCTGTTGCCGGAAAACCTGCGGCAGCCGTTGCGGTTTGCAGAAGGGGAGGGGCTACCGCTTCCTTCGAAACTCTCAACATGCCCTTCCAGATGATGAACATGCCGGTGGTGACTTCGCAGTATTGGAACATCGTTTATGGCCGCGAGCAGGGGCAGGCATCCCTGGACGCCGAAGGACTCCAGACCATGCGGGCCCTTGCCAACAATATGGCATGGCTTCTGAAAGCAACAGAAGGAAAACCTGCTCCCGGTCGTGGCGAAGAGCCGTGGGAGCCCTTTCACTTTATAAGATAAAGCACATCACCTGCCTCCATCACGGTATCACCGCTGGGAATAATCTCCCTTTCTCCGCGCTTTACCAGCAGCACAAGCCCGTCGTGCGAAAACTCACGAATGGCATGTCCGGCCCGTTTTCCGCCCGGCTTCACGGTCTTTTCCACCAGATAAGTCTGTTTGTCTTCAAAAGTCTTGGTTACCACGATGACTTTGTCACCTGAAAGCAGGAGGGTATCGCCCCTCGCGACGATACGCTCCTTACCCCTGATTACAAGAGCAATCAGCACATTTCCCGGCAGCCCCAGCCCGGCCACCTGCTTTCCTTCCCAGGCGCTGCCCGCTACGATGCTGATTTGACTGAATTGCATTTCCGTATTTTCCGAGTAATCGCTGAAGGTTTTCATTACATCGGCCCCGGCATCCAGCATATCCAGCTTGCGGGCGGCCAGGGGAATGAGCGAGCCTTGCAGGGAGATGGAAATCAGGACGATGCAGAACACGATATTGAAAAGTTGCGTGTCCAGCGTATCCACGCCGGTGATTGCCATGATGGCGAATACGATGGATGCCGCACCGCGGAGGCCCACAAAAGAGATTAGTTCCTGCTGACGGAAGGAATACTTGCGAAAAGGCGTCAGGATGCTCATGACGGCAGCAGGGCGTGCCACAAGCAGAAGGAAGACCGATATTGCAAGCGCCGGGAGAATAGCCCTATGCAGTTCTGCAGGGCGGGCCAGAAGACCAAGGACAAAGAATATAAGCACCTGCATAAGGCCGGTCAGCCCGTCAAAGAACCCAACCATCGACTTCTTCCCTCTGAACTCCTCATTTCCCAGCATGATGCCCACTATGTAAGCGCTCAGGTAACCGTTTCCTCCGAGCAGGTCGGGAAGCGCATAGGCGGCTATTGCCACGGCAAAGATGAAAAGCGTATCAAAGCCTTCCGTTGAGAATTTCATCCGTTGGAGCGCCCATGAGGCAGCCTTGGCTATGCAGAAACCCAGCCCGGCACCGAAAACAAGTTGGGCGAACACCATCCATACAAGAGAAGCGCCGGAAGCCGTTCCGTTCATCACGGAAATCATTATGGCAGTGAGCATATAAGCACAGGGGTCGTTGCTCCCGCTCTCCATCTCCAGCATAGGAGCCGTATTGTTCCTAAGGCCCAGTCGTTTGGAGCGGAGAATCGAAAAGACGGAAGCGGCGTCGGTAGAACTGACCACCGCCCCCAAAAGGAAACTTTCCGCCCATCCCCATTGCAGGGCGAAACGGCAGAACAGCCCGGTAAGGCCGGCAGTCACGATAACGCCTGCCGATGCCAGCAGCACGGACTCGCGCACTACTGGTTTCACCGCCTCCCAGCGCGTACCGAAACCACCGTAGAACATGATGAAAATCAGTGCAACTGTACACAAGTCCTTGGCAAATGAATGGTCGTCCAGATACACAGGGATAGCTCCCACATTGCCAAAGATGATGCCCAGGACGATAAATGCAAGCAGCGTCGGCACTCCGATTCTGGCAGATATGTCATTGAGCCAGATGCAGGTAAGGATTACTACCGCGATGAGGATGAGAAAGAGCGTAGTCATGGGATTAAATCTTGCTGTACATAGGTTCTACATCCAGCGCTTTCTTGGAAAGCAATGCGTCGTCGCCGATTCCTGCTGCAATCACATTCCCATCCTCCTTTACTCCGCAGAAGAAGGACAAAAACAAGGACAGTATGACTATCAGCGACTTCACGGAACAAAGGTACACAAAAATTCCAGCATTGATTCACAGCCTTCCAAAAGGTCCTGGAAGGTCGTTTCGAAATCTCCGGTGTACCAGGGGTCGGCCACATCGCGCCCTTTCCCGGTATAAGACATCAGGAGATGGATTTTCCTTTCCGGGTCTGAGGGGATGATGCGTTTGATGAGCCTCATGTTCGAGGCATCCATGCAGATGATTCTGTCGAAACGCCCATAGTCGGCCTGCCGCACCTGACGCGCACTCTTATCAGGATCAAACCATACGCCGTGCTGACTCAGGCAGCGTTTTGCCGGGGGATAGATGGGATTGCCTATTTCTTCCGTTGAAACAGCTGCCGATTCAATATAGAACCTGTCTTCGATGCCCTTGGCTTTTACCAAAGCCTTCAGTATGAACTCCGCCATGGCACTCCTGCAGATATTGCCGTGGCAAACGAATAAAACTCTAAAAATCATGCTGCAAAGTTAGTATTCATTTTGCTATGGAACGCTATTTGCAAACAAAAATATACCCCTGTGATGTCAGCATCCGAACGGCAAAATGTATATAAAATAAAAACATCATATAATGAAAAAGTTTATCATCATCACCGTCCTCACTTTGCTGGGCGCCGCTTTCTATTCGGCAATTGCCGCCAAACCCAAGGCAAAGACAGAAACCGTCACTTATGTAGTGAACATGCACTGCCAGAATTGCGTGAATAAGATTACCGACAAAATCTCGTTCCTTAAAGGGGTGGAAGATTTAAAGGTTTCCCTCAAGGACAAAACGGTAACCGTCAAGTTCAACCCTGCAAAGGTTCAGGAGAAGACTTTTATGGAAACCATAGAGAAACTTGGATATACCGCGACCAAACGAGAGTCCAAAAATGTCGGCAGCTGAACAGAATGTGGACCTTGCCGCATACATGAGCGGCAGCATCCGGAATATAATGGCAACGGCCTACAGGAATGTGCTTACCAACCCAAGGGAGGCAAAGTTCGCCTGGCGCATGCAACGCCTGTTCACCCGTTCCGAAAGCCGCCGCAAAGCTGTCCTTAAGGAGGAAGGAATCGATGTACCGCCTTTCCTTATCAGCAGCATCGCCACCACCTGCAATCTGCACTGCAAAGGTTGCTATGCGCGTTCCAACGGGATTGCCGCCGACGACGGAGCACCCGCCAAGGAAACCCTCTCGCCCCGACAGTGGAAGGATATTTTCACCGAAGCTGCTTCACTCGGCATCAACTTCTCCCTTCTGGCAGGAGGGGAGCCTCTTACAAGGCGCGACATTCTGGAAGCGGTTTCCGAGGTGAAGGACATGATTTTCCCGGTGTTTACAAACGGCACCCTGATTGGTGTCCGCTACATGGAGTTCTTCAGGGAGCATCTTAACATGATTCCGGTAATCAGCATCGAAGGAACGGCTATGGGCACCGATGCCCGCAGGGGCCAGGGCGTTTTCCAGCGTGCCGTCAAATCGATGGAAATGCTGAAAGGGGAGGACCTTTTCTTTGGCGCAAGCATCACGGTTACGACGGAAAACTACCTTCAGGTCACTTCCAGGGAATTTATAGACACGCTGCGCGGTTATGGCTGCAAGATTGTATTCTATGTGGAATATGTTCCCACCGAAGCGGGTACGGAGAATCTGGCCTTTGGCGACGCGCATGTGGCTGAAATGGAAAGGCTGATGGAGGAACGCCGTTCCGAGTATGCCGATATCATCTTCCTTTCTTTCCCCGGCGATGAAAAAGAACTGGGAGGATGCCTGGCTTCAGGCAGGGGATTCTTTCACATAGGACCGGACGGAGCGGCAGAGCCCTGCCCCTTCTCACCTTTCTCAGATGGGAAAGTAACCGAAATCGGAATCAGGGGAGCGCTGCGTTCACCGCTGTTCCGAGCTCTCAGAAATGCCCACGCCCTTGGTTGGGAACACAGCGGAGGCTGTACTCTCTTCGAGCACAGGGAAGAAGTGGAAAAACTTGCAAAGGCGGGGGCGTCAGCCTAAACTGTCCTGCTTCAAGCGCTCTACATAAGAATCAATACGATGCAATTCCGATGGAATGTCAATGCTCTGGGGACAGTGCATCAGGCATTGTCCGCATCCTATGCAGTGACTCGCCTGCCGCACGGTGGGAATTGCCTTGTCGTATGAACTGATATAGGCTTTTTTCAGTTTCTGATAGTCTTTCTGCTCCTTGCTCTGGGCATAGCTTCCGGCAGTGATGGACTCATTGTAATGCTTGAAGATGCCGGGGATGTCGATTCCCCAGGGGCAAGGCATGCAATACTTGCAGTTGGTGCAGTTCACCATGGGATATTCCTTCATCTGGGTGGCCATCCTCTCAAGGAAATCGAGTTCCTCCTCATTCAGAGACTTGAAATGCTCGAAGGTCTGCAGGTTGTCCAGCAGAGGGTCCATGTTGGTCATTCCGCTGAGGATGCACATCACATCGGGATAGCTGCCGCAGAAACGGAAAGCCCATGATGCGATTGACTGGTCCGGCTCCCTTTCCTTCATTTGCCGGGAAATGGCAGCGGGTACATTTGCAAGGCGTCCGCCCAGCAGCGGTTCCATGATAACCATGGGTATATGGCGCTTGGAAAGCTCTGCATAGAGATAATCGGCGTTTACATTGCGCACGCCGTCAGCATGCTTCCAGTCTACATAGTTCATCTCTATCTGGCAGAAATCCCATGTAAATTCGCCGCTGTCGTGAATCTTCATGAAGGAGTCGAATGCCTCTTTCGCCCCATGGAAAGAAAATCCCAGGTTGCGAATGCGGCCCTTCTCTTTTTCCTTCAGCAGGAACTCCATCATGCCATTCTTTACATATCTCTCGCGGAAAGCATGGTCGCCTCCGCGCCCTATGGAATGAAGCAGATAGTAGTCGAAATAGTCGGTCTGCATTTCCGCAAAGGAGTCCTCATACATTTTGATGGAAGCCTCCATGCTGTGGTCGCCGAAATTGGAAAGTTTTGTGGCGATGTAGTAGCTCTCGCGGGGGTGCCTGCTAAGTGCGATGCCCGCAGCCCGCTCCGACTGTCCCTGAAGGTAGGCGGGGGAGGTGTCGTAGTAGTTGATGCCGTGCGCGAGGGCATGGTCCACCATCTCGTTTACGGCCTCCTGGTCAATGACATCTTTCCCTTCGGCATTCTTTACCATGGGCCAGCGCATGCAACCGAAACCTATCAGCGACACTTTGTCTCCGTTCACGGGGTTTGTACGGTAAATCATCTTTCCCTCTTCTGCGGCGGAGGAATTCTTCGGGGAAACGCAGGCAGCGGCGCCAAGGCTTGCGGCACCGGCGGCGGATATTTTGAGGAAATCTCTTCTGTCCATACTCTTTAGATGTTTAAATGGTTGTGGCGGCCGTTTACCGTTATGGCGCTGATGGGACGCACGGGGCAGAGGTTTTCGCAGGCTCCGCAGCCAATGCATATCTGTTCGTTCACCGCAGGGATAGTGTTACCCAAGTCCTCGTTCTCCACCATCTGTATTGCTCCTACGGGGCAGTGGCGTGCGCAGTTTCCGCATTTGGTGCCTTCCTGGGCGACGCAGAGGCTGCGGTTTACATGGGCGGTTCCTATGTGATATTCCGTTTTTTCTTCGCGGGAGATGGGGATAATGGCCCCGGCAGGGCAGAGCTGCGAACAACGGGTGCATTCCGGGCGGCAGTATCCTTTTTCGTATGCCATCTCGGGCTGCATGAGGCGGGAAAGGTCGGTTGATGGCCTGAGTACCCCGTTGGGACATTCGGAAATGCAAAGCTGGCAGGCCGTGCAGCGACTGTAAAAGTCTTTGACTGACTTGCTTCCGGGAGGCGTCAGTGGAGTGTCGTGGGTAGGAATTTCCTTGTCAAGTACGGCGGCAAAGCCTCCGTCAACTTTCTTTTTCTGAGCATTGAGCGTAAGGGCCCCGAGACCGAGTGCAGCCCCTGAAAGGAAGGCTCTGCGTCCGTTGCTTCCCGGCTCTGAGGCAGGGGAGAGGCCGCTCTTTTTTGCGCCCCAGGCATATTTGTAGTGAAGCGCATCAAATTTGCAGCCTCCTATGCAGTCGAAGCAGTCCACGCAGCGGCTGTAGTCGATTTTGTGATTGGCGATGTCGATGCACTGCGCCTTGCAGTTGTGTTCGCAGATGCGGCAGTTCTTGCAGTTCTGCTCATCTATCACCGGGCGGAACATCGCAAAGCGGGAGAAGAAGCTGAGAGTAGTTCCCACAGGGCAGATGGAGTTGCAGTAAGTCCTTCCTCCCGTCCAGGCAAGGATGCCAACAAGAAGGAGAGTGAGCGCCGCAACGATTATGGCAACAGCCCCCGCAGGATGCACCAGGGTGCGGACAATCCTGCCGTATGCGCTGTAAGGGGCGAGCAGGGCGACCACTACCTGGATGCCTGCCAGATATGCCGCGAGGAAAACGACCCATACGGCATAGCGCAGCCATTTGTGCTCTTTGACATACTTGAACGGATTGCGCTTCTTGAACAGGGTAATGCGCACCCGCGAGACAATGTCCTGCAGTACGCCCAAGGGGCAAATCACAGAGCAGTAAATGCGCCCTGCAAGCAGGGTCAGAAGGATAAGGAAGGCAATCACGAAAACATTCATGGCCATCACCGAAGGAAGGAACTGGAGTTTGGCAGTCCAGCCGAACCAACGGGAGAAGGTTCCGGACGCATCCAGGAAAAGGAGCGTAATTGCAATGAAAAAGAACAAGGCAAGGCCGGTCCTGAGGGGTCTTAACAACTTCATAATTCGCTAAGATAATCAAAATTCTTGCGATAATGCCCAATTATCCATAAATTGCAGGAATTTATCAGCAATTAATATGAAAAAGAGAGTTATTTCGGTCGTTCTTGCACTGCTGGTCCTTGTTCCGGCATTTGCCGTGTTGAACGAAAAGGACCTTTCCCAGACCCTGTCCGTCCTGAGGTCGGAACTGCTTACGGCTTATAAGGATTCCGAGCGCGGAGCAAAGCGCATGCGCGGCAGCGGAGAGCGCCAGCACGCCCGCCTGGTGCGGATGATGCAGCAGAGCAACGAACTTTCGCTCATGCTGTATTCGCAGAAACAGGACTATACTTTCGACATGACATACGCCCTCAATGAGGTGTCGAGGCAGTATGAGGAGTTCTCTTCCCGAAAACTTCCCTTCGACGAAATCCTTGCCAGACTGGATGTGGATATCGACCGCTACGACCGCCTCATCCATACCCTGCGCAGCCTTCCCCCATCTTCTACGGTCGAGTATGTGGACAGCCTGGGCAATGTGGTGTATCTCGAAGCGACGGCTCTCCCTTCATCCAGAAGCGGGCTTTCACGCAAACGCGAAGCAAGAGAAAATGCCTTCGTCCTTGATTCCATCGGGCGCGTCGACAGGGACAGCTGCATTTTCTATGCGCAGTTTCTTCTCGATTCCAGTCTCGGACAGAAAGAACAACTGATTCGCGACAGCACCGACTACAAGGAAACCGCCGACATGCTAAAGTCGGCCTACGACTACGCGCAGCAGCGCTATCGCAGCGTGCAGAACAAGATTTTCATAGACGGGCAGACTTCCTACCCGGAAATACTAAGAAACTTCCGCCGCTACTGGAGCCAGGCATCCAACGACGCCCGCGACAAATACAGCACCAAGGACGGCACCGGCATACAGAGCCAGTGGCGTGGCCCGGTCGTCATAGGTTTTTCCATTTTCATCCTGTTTTACCTGGTGCTTTCTTTCCTGCTGAGTTCAGGCTTGGTTACGCTGCTTCGCAAGAAGTTTCCCAGGTTCGGTTCCAAGAGTGTGGCGGCGGGCAACAGATTTGCCATGGTGCTTATTTTCACCATCATAATCTTTGCCCTCGCAGTCATGTTCGGAAGCGCGTTCTCCTCCCATAATTTCTTCCGCATGGCCTCCGGTATCGTTGTGGAATTCGCCTGGATGCTTGCCGCAATCATCGTTTCGCTCGTCATCAGGCTCGACGAGGACAGCGAGAAGAAGGGGATTGCACTCTATCTTCCTACAATACTGATGTGCCTGATTATAATTACCTTCCGCATCATCTTCATACCCAACAGCCTCATCAACATCGTATTCCCTCCCATCCTTCTCTTATTTACCATTCTTCAGGGTTACACCCTCCATCGCTTCCGCAAGGCTCTGCCCACCAGCGACATGATTTACGGATGGGTGTCGCTGCTGGTGATGGTTATAACGACCTTGATTGCGTTTGCAGGATATGTGCTGCTTGGCGTGCAGCTGCTCATCTGGTGGTTCTTCCAACTTACCCTTCTCCAGACAATCAACGCCCTCTATATCCTTATCGGTCGCTTCTACCGCAAGAACATACACGAAAGGAAGCTCCGCTACATCGACGAGCATCCTTCCCTCCCACACGGCAGCGACCAGGACTTGATAGCCGTCACCTGGCCGGATGCGTTCTTGAAGATGGCACTGCTTCCCATCGCGCTCGTGCTCTCTTTCCCCGTAAGCCTCAATATGGCGTCGGGAGTATTTGACCTCACGGAAATCTTCAAGGAAAACCTGAACTATCCTTTCCTCAATATAGAAGGATATATCAGTCTTACTTTCAACAAGATAATAATAGTTGTCACGCTGTATTTCCTCTTCCGCTTCCTTTCTTACCTGTGCAGGGCCGCTTATCGCCAGTACAGGGTGCGGTCCATCCTCAAGGATTCGGAAGCGAAATTCGTCAGCGAAAATCAGGTGAACTTTACCCTGGCGGAACATGTCATCGGTATTTTGCTCTGGGGCATCTATGTCGTATCCCTCTTCACGCTTCTGCGTATTCCCACCGCGGCCATAAAGGTTATAGGCGCGGGGCTTGCAACCGGCCTGGGATTCGCCATGAAGGACATCCTGAACAACTTCTTCTATGGTGTGCAGCTTATGTCCGGACGCCTCAGGGTGGGGGATTACATCGAATGTGACGGCGTGCGCGGCAAGGTTGACAGCATCAACTACCAGAGCACCCAGATTGTGTCCGGCGACGGCTCCGTCATGGCCTTCCCCAACAGCACCCTTTTCAACAAGAATTTCAAGAATCTGACCCGCAACCACTCCTACGAGATGCTATCGTTTACGGTGGGCGTGAAATATGGCTCCGATGTGGAACAGGTGCGAAGGATTATCCTTGCGGCACTCGAGCCCCTCAAGAAAAAGGACAGGTACGGGCGTGAAATCATCGACCGGTCATTTGGCATACAGGTGCGCTTCAGCGACTTCGGCGACAGCAGCGTGGATTTGTCCGTGCTGCAGTTCGTAACCGTGGAAGATAAGTTCACCTATGCTGCCAAGGCAAAGGAGCTTGTGTACAATGCCTTAAATGAGAACGGAATCGAGATTCCTTTCCCTCAGCAGGACCTCTATGTGAAGGAATTGCCGGGAAACGGCGACTAACGCTTTTCGGCGAGATTTTTCTTGTCCGTATTCCAGGCCCCGTAAATCTCGCTTACATTGCCGGCGGTAATGAATGCGTCTATGCCTTCCTCTTTCAGGAAATTGAAGAGGGAGGAATACTCGTTCTGGGTAAGCAGGGCGACGACTTCGAATTTCTCTTCGCCGCTGTAGCCCCCGGTGAGACGGTAGATGCTGCATCCGCGCACAAGGGTATGCACAATGTACTGCCGGATTTCCTCGTGCCTGTCGCTTATGATGCAGACGCGTTTGCGCTTGTTCAGGGTGTCGGTGAAATAATCTACGAAGATGCCGTTGATCCAAGTTCCTATAAGACCTATCACCACCATTCTGAAAGGATTGATGGTGAATGCGGAGCAGCAGATGAGGGCTCCGGCAACGGTGACGGAAGCGCCGATGTCGAAATGCAGGTATTTGTTGACAATCTTGGCAAGTATGTCGAGTCCTCCGGTGGATGCATTGATACGGAAAAGAATAGCCTGGGAGATGCTCAGCAGCAATACGAAGCAAAGGAGGTCGAACCAAGGGTCGTTCATTACGGAAGTGCCGCCGTACAGCAATTTTTCGTAGGGCAGAATCTTTTCCCACATATCAATCAGCGGTCCGAGTATCATCGCGGTATAGACGGTTTTCATGCCGAACTCCGTACCTATTAACAACCAGGCAAGCACAAGCAGGATGGCATTGATGATGAGGACAATATTCGATACCTTAAGCGTGATACCGGCTCCGGCAAGGATTTCGGACAACACTATGGAAAGGCCCGATATGCTGCCGATTATGAGTTTGCCGGGCATGAGGAAATAGTAAACGGCAGCGGCGCTGACGGACATGCCCAGAGTCATGATAATGAGTTCCTTCCAGAATTTGACGGTAGCAAGGGGCGATAAAAATTTTGTCATTGGTTTCGGTATTATGATTCAAAATTGGTAAAAGACTTTGACAAATCAAAATATTAAGTTAATTTCGTTCATTCAAAAAACCGACGATGAATAGACCGCTCATTTGGATTGCATCCCTTTTTTGCTGCATCGCAGCTTCCGCTCAGGAAAAGGTCAGTACGCTCTTTGTAGACACCCGCGCAAGTTTTCATCAGGAACTCTCCGGCGGCAGCTACGACAGCCGGCTGATAGGCGACCAATTCAATCTGCACATCCTCGGGAATATTTCCCCTACCATCGATTACCGTATCCGCCACAGCATCAGCAAACAGCAGTTCGACGAGAACAACCTGTTCAACGGCACCGACATCCTCTATCTTAACTGGCAACCCAACAAGCATTGGAGCTTCCTGTTCGGGAAGTACGCCGTGCTGATAGGCGGTTACGAATACGACGCCGCCCCCATCGATGTGTATTTCTACAGCATGTTTTGCGGAAAAATATTCCAGGGTTTCACATTCGGAGGCTCGGCAAGCTATCATGTCAACGGGAACCAGACGATAGTTGCGCAGATTTGCAATTCACCCCTGTCGCTTGGGCTCAGCAACATCTACTCATACAATCTTGCATGGAACGGGCATATACGGCCATGGTGGAGAACGATATGGAGCGTGAACATTGTGGAAGACATGGACCATCAGTTCATCAACTACATAGCCCTGGGAAACCATTTCTCATCCGGCAATACCATGCTTGACCTGGATGTAATGAACCGCGGGGGAATAGGGCAAAGGCGATTTTTTGGAGGCGACATGAGTTTTATCTCAAAATTCATCTGGAGCCTCGGAAACTGGAATATATGTGCAAAGGCGGGATACGAATGGAACGACGCACGCAGCATTGATTCATCGGGAAGGGCCTACGACCTTGTCATTGCGCCCGGAACCGAATATTTTTATGGCGGATGCGGGCTGGAATGGTTTCCTCTCGGGCGGGATAAAATCCGCCTTCACGCCATTTACTTCCGCGACAGCGAACTTCACTGCGACAACTTCCAGCTTGGAATCACATGGAAGGTGCGGGTGATTTAAGCTCCGATTCAAAAAACTGACATTATGAAAGCATTAGTCATTGGCGCCACCGGCGCGATAGGCAAAGACCTGATTCAGCAACTCCTGGCCGACAATTCCTTCGAGCGGGTTGACATCTTTGTCCGCAGGGAAGTATCCATCCCTTCGGCAAAGCTGGTTACCCATGTCGTTGATTTCGACCACCCGGAAGGCTGGAGCGGCCTTCTTGCCGGAGATGTCCTTTTCTCATGCCTGGGAACCACCATCAAGGCGGCTGGAAGCCAGGATGCCCAGTGGAAGGTGGACTACACCTATCAGTACAATGCGGCCAAAAATGCCAAGGACAATGGAACGGGCAAGCTCGTGCTGGTTTCCTCCATCGGAGCGAACCCCAAATCCAAAGTATTCTACACGAGGATGAAAGGGCGGCTGGAAAAAGATGTAAGGGAACTGGGATTCCCGGGATTATTCATCCTGAGGCCGCCTTCCCTTATCCGGAAAGGAAGCGACCGCTTCGGGGAAAAGGCCGGCGTGGCAGTGCTCAAAGTCCTTAATGCCATTGGCCTGATGCGCTCATGGAAGCCCATGCCGACAGAGGAAGTGGCCTCGGCAATGATTCGTTTGAGCAAGTCAGGGGATACAGGTGTACGCATTGTCGAATCCCAAGCCATCCTTTCAGTTAACGACACGGTTTAATGAGCGCAGACAAACTAAAAGGGCATCTTTCCATTACTGCCGCATACACGATATTCGGCCTTAATCTCGTCTTTTGCAAGGATATTGCAAACTCCGAGACAGTGTCGCCTTATGTGCTTTTTACCCTGAGAGCAATCGGAGCCAGCGCCCTGTTCTGGTTGCTGTCGCTCTTTATGCCGAGGGAGAAGGTCGAGAGGGGCGACTACCGGAAGATTGCAGCCGCATCCGTTGTCGGCTTGTTTGTTCCCCAGATGACCTTTCTCATGGCCATCACCATGACTTCTGCCATCGACACGGCCATCATCGGCACCCTCGGCCCCATCTTCACGATGGTCTTCGCATTCTTCTTCCTGAAAGAGCCCATCACCGGAAAGAAAGCCGGGGGAGTGGCGCTGAGCTTCGCAGGTATCCTTTTTCTGATATTCAATTCCGTACACTCAGGCGGCGCTTCTGTCACATCTCCCTGGGGCGTAGCGCTTCTCCTTGTGAACAGCCTAAGTTTCTCGCTGTATCTCGGTATCTTCAGGCCGCTTATCGCCAAATACAGCGTCGTCACATTCATGAAGTGGACCTTCCTGTTTTCACTGATTGTCTCGCTCCCGATTTCGGCAAAAGGGTTGGTGACAACCGACTATGCCGCCATACCTGTCAATGTCCGCTGGGAGATAGGTTATCTGATAATCTTCGCGACCTTCGTCGCATACTTCCTGATTCCTTACGCGCAGAAATTCATCCGTCCTACGCTGGTCAGCATGTACTCCTATATCCAGCCAATCATCGCCGCCATCGTGAGCATCTGGGCCGGAATCGATACGCTGACATGGCAGAAAGTCCTTGCTTCTTTGCTTGTTGTAGGCGGAGTCATCCTTGTGAGCAAGAGCCGGGCAGCGGAAATTTGATGGTAAATTTCGTTGAAAACCCCGCCTTTGGTGGAGGTAACGGAGAAATGCGGTTTCAAAAACACCGGACGGCATGGTCTAAAAGCTCGGAACCATGTCCGACACAACAACACAAAACAATCATTGATGTAGAATATTCTTTGCAAGGGCGTTGACTGCGTCCACATTGATTGGTTCAAGGACAATTTCTTCCGGTTCCAGATCCAGGAGGAACTGCATGTAATTGGGGAGTGTGAGCAGCGGACCTTCGCGGCCGATATTGTAGTCGCCGAATTTGATGACATGTTTCACATGGTATTTGTCCGCGTGCTTCAGGACGGTCTGAACGCTCTTGGCCTGAGCCGTCTTGGCTTTCACTTCAAGTGGCACGCATTCGCCTTTCATCCGGACGAGGAAGTCCAGCTCTAGGCCTGAGTCTTTCAGGAAGTAGTATAGACTCTGCTGCTTCTTGTGAAGCGTGTCTGCCATCAGGTTCTCGTAAATGGCGCCTTTGAATCCTCCCAAGTTCCCCTGCAGGATATCCGCTCTGGTTCCAGGTCCCAGCATCTCGATCAGCAAGCCGATATCTGCTGTGTAAACCTTGAACACATTGTCCTTGGCGTTGCCTTCCATCGGAAGTCCGGTGATGTCCGTATTGTAACAGCGGCAGATAATCCCGGCATCTTCCAGCCACTGCAGGGAACCAAGATATGTTTCGCCGCGTCCGCCGGGCTTAACCTTGCTGTACTGAAACTTCTTGTTCTCTTTTGACAACTGCTTGGGAATGGAATTGAAGCATTCCCGGATATGGGGCTTGTCTTTGTCCGGAGCATATTTAACCATATCGTCGCGATACTCCTTCAGGATGCCTTTGTATTCCTTGCTAACGGCGTTCATATTATTGGTGGCCAGAAATGTATTGATAGGGGCGGGGAGACCACCGATAGCAACATAGAGGTTCAAATACTGCTTCATGGCCACATGAATACCTTCAGGAACCGGCGTTTCCTCCGAGTAAAACTTCCGGAGAGCCTCTATGACATCCGGATTTAACCCGATGGCCCAGAGGAATTCTTCAAAGTCCAGCGGATACATTTCAATGATGTCCTCGCTGCCCACGGGAACAGAATTGATGCCCGGCTCTTTCTTTTCAACCATCTTTCGACGCAGTTTTTTAAGCTCATCGCCGTAGCCTTGGACGCCCAGCAGGGAGCCGGTGGCAATCACATCAAAGCGACCGTCCTCTTTGAAGAACTTGAGTGAAGTCCTGGCCTCGGGGCACTCCTGAATTTCATCAAAGATCAGGCAGGTCTCCCCGGGAATGAACTTGACGCCTTTGATCTGCGCCGATAAGTTGAGCAGAATGCTGTCCACATCCTTTGAACCGACGAAGGCACCTATTCGCTCCGGCTGCTTGATGAAATTCATATAGACGACATTCTTGTAGTTCTTCTCTGCAAAGTGCTGAGAGATATATGTTTTACCGCATTGGCGTATACCCATAATCACCAGGGGTTTGTGTTCCGGCTTGTTTTTCCACGCGACAAGAGCGTCTTCAATCTTTCTTTTCAACATAGGATTATCGTTTCGTCCACGGCAAAGATACACTTTTTCAAACGAGTTTTCAAATATCTTTCGTAATTTTTCAAACGAGTTTTTATGACTTCGTCGTAATTTTTTCAATGACTTTTAATAGAATCGACACATTTTTCCAAACGAAGCCGTCATTTTGTGTACAATGTATGTACCGCGCGCGAAAAGTAGACGGAATGCGCGTTTCTTGGATCTTGCAGCCGTGCCGCAGAACACAAAAAGCCCTCCGGAATCTCACGACTACGGAGGGCTGGTTCATAGGTCAGGTTTAAGTTTGCGGCACCAGCCGCTTGAATTGGATGCTGCTACAGCTTCCCATTTGGTCTACGCCAGCATGGCCTGAGACTTGACACTCGTGGCGGAGTCCACATAGTAGTAGCGAAAGAAATCTTCAGGGCTCCGGCTCCTGGTACGCCATTCTTGGCTACTTAGTTCGCGCGGATGTCGATGGCCTGGTCCAGTTTGAAGTTGAAGGTTTCACCCTGGCAGGTAATGGTGGTACCGGATGCTCTGCAAGGAAAGTCTGCAAGTCTCTAACCAGAGCTCTCTGGTGCAGTGGGAAGAATCTCGCAGTGAAGCTGCCACAAGTGGAGTTCGCAGAGGGGTGCACCACGCCCAGGAGGACGGAACCAAGCCTTCAGAACGGTGCTTCAGCGGAATGAAGAGGGCTTGACCTCGCTTGAGGCTATCACAATAGGCGGCATGAGTCGGCGGATCTTATCCATCCGCGCCTTGTCTTCACGGTAGTATTCGCATTGTCGGGCGTATTGTTGCTCCGGGTTCTCTGGCGTGCCGTATTTCTTGTAGAGGCAGCAGAAGATTGGATCGAGGCCGAAGCCGACTTCGTATCCGCTTCGGTGGTATTTGCAGAATTGGCAGGTTCGTACTTGGATTCCGTTCTGCATTGCCGCCATATATCCGAATTCATAAGGAGAAGGGGAGTCCAGATAGGAGCAGTCGATGCTGGCCGCGAAGATAGCTTTATCGTTATCCTTCTTGTGAACCTCTCTGCAGGACTTGAATTCGTCCATATTGGAGACGAATGCCTTTCCGCTGCGGAACAGGTAGAATCGTTGTATACCGCGTTTCTCGAGTGGTTCAGAATGAGATGCTTTTCTCTTGAAGTTGTGGAACTTGGCGAATCCTATCGTTTCTACATCCCTGACCTGGCCGAATTTGGCTTCCGGGTTTTCGACAATAGGGGAGCCCAAGAGTGATTTGATGTCCTCCTCTGTCTTTATGCGGATTTCAATGATGCGGAGTCCCGATTGGAGCTTTTGGTCTGTGCTCTTATGTGAGACCTGAATCTCTATAAAGACCGGCTCCCGATCCGGCTTCTCAGAACTGGTAAGCATCAAGTCAGCAATATAGCCATTTACTGATTGCTCCTCAATACAGGTGTCATAGAATTGCTTTAGGTCGAAGGGGTCCAGCTTCCGGTCATGACATTCTTCCGGTTTGGTAAAAGGACAGGTGTCTTGATCTGAGCATTTGACATCGCGGTAGTAGCCGACCTCGAAATAGCCTTCCCGGTAAAACTTTTCTTTTATCAGGCGTTTAGCTAATTTGTGGAGATAGGTTTCGGTTCCACAGTGGTCATCGTTGCCACGATGGGCAAAATGCCAGAAGCGTACTTCGCCCATCCTGGGAATCATTCCGGCGCCGCAGTTCAGGCAATGATATGAATGTGCATGTCGGTCTTCCTCTGTCACCTCGTCAATGCATACGAGTCGGTTCTGCTCATCAAGAGCATAGTGATACTTCACCCCAGCCATGGCAATTCTACTTTTCGTTGTTGGGGATCAGATCCAGGTGTGCATCAAGGATGACGCAGATGCGGGAGAGAATATCCACACCAGTGGAATACTTGCCTTGCTCAATACGAGAAAGGTTGGCCGCATCAATGCCGGTGAGGATGGCCAGATCTCGGGCTTCCATCTTTTTGGCTTCCCGTAGCTCCTTGATGCGGCGGCCGATGCGCACGCGTTCAGCCTGGCGGTTTCCGGAGTCCATACCCATAGACGGAACGGCGTTCAGGAGGAATTCCCGGCTGATACGGTTCACCATCTGCTCCTTGTCGTCGGAGAAGTTTCGGTCGAAAATGAATTCAATCAAGTGGAGGACATAAGCCTTGTACTCATCGCTGTCGTACTTGGCTATGTCAGACATGATTTTGAAGAGCTCGCCATCCGGCGTCTGCACCTCGACAAAGTAACGGTCGAGGATCTGGGCCCGAGACCTTGTCTCAGTCGCCATAAACTTTTTTAGATTTTTGTCCATAATTTTCCAAGCGTTTTTAATGTGGTGCACCCCACGGAAAATTAAACTTGGAACAAATATAGGAAATGATTTTCTGATTGGCAAATTTACCAATCAGAAATATTTGTGCTGAATAAAAATACCGCACTGCCTTCAATTCACCGCTCTGGAAAAATATGTCCAATGTGGTATGAAATATTAGACGCAGTGACGCCAAACAGTGCCGCGATTGCCTTCAATATTGGTCAAAAGACCGTCATAGGAGTTATAGATGACTATGTCGTTTCTTTCTTCAATCGCGTGTTATGTTATTTTCCAATGCAGAATATAGGTGTTATTGATTATCAATAAGTTGTACGGTTGGCGGTACAAATAAGGTACGGAAACGCCATTAGTACAGAATGTAAACCATTAAAATCTAACGACCTCGCTCGTGAGGTTCATTGTTCAAATTTAGTCATTTTTCGTTACATTTCAAATTCTGTTTCGGAAAATGCGGGAGATATTTCCGAGAACTTTGTCGGGGTGATGTGCCCGATGGTTCCACCATTTGAATTGCAGTAATGGCGTCGCGAAGGTCTTCTGCAAGAGTCTCAAACATACGACACTCATTTGTTAAATTCCCCTGTCATTGCTGGCCGGGGAACATTCGGAGAGGGGGCATCTGCTACTCGCTGGCGAGTTTAGCCTGGGCAAACACGTCGCCGGATTTCTCTCCTGTTGCGGTGTTTACATAAAAGTACCGGAAGAAGACCTTCGGATTCCCGGCGTTGGGAGTACCGCACTTGGCGTCGTACTTTGCCTTGATGTCGATGGCTGTGTTGACCGGGGTCATCGGATCATCGAAGGCGGCAGCCTTGCTGTAAGCGCGGGTGATACCGTTGCTCTGGGGCTCGGAAGCCAGAATGACGAGCTTCAGGTTGGTCACGTCGGCGGGAATCTCTGCGAGAGTGAATGTCATCGCGGAGCCGGTGAGAGAGACGGTTGCGGCTGCAGGAGCGACAACGCCGGAGAGGACGGGCGGGGTGTTCAGGATGTTGCCTCCGCAATAGACCACCCAGTAGTTCAGCCTCATGAAGAGATTGGAGCCGGTAATCCTTGCTTTGGTAACCAGAACGAACTTGCCCTGTGCGGTGTTGGCCGCGGCATTCCACGCGAGGAGCTGCTCGTTGGTAAGATTCTGCCAGGCCTGAGAGAGCTGCTTGAAAACAGCTTTGACGGAAGACTGGAACGCGGTCCTGGTGGAGCCGCCGTAACCACGATTGCGGATGTACTTGCTACCGCGCGTCTTGGCAGCGGTGACACCCTTTGCGGAGCCCGACATTTCGTCGAAGGCGATTGAAGGATTGTACTTCATCTTGTTGTTATTTAAAGGGTTAAACAATGTTTTATTCAGAATTACTTTCACCGTCTCTCACGAGGAAAGCGAAGATAAATGGATCATAACCCGTACTCTCGAATCCATTCATCCTCTCCTGGCAGGTGAACACGCCGTTCTTAACGTGGGCCAGCGAGAACCCGTTCACGGAAGGATTGTACTGGTTGGAGCCGCCGAGGAAAGGAACATCTGCGTTCACGTCGATAGGGAAACCGCCCATCTGGGCTTCCCAGGGGTGATTACGGTAGGAATATGAGCAGCTTGAGAACTGCATGTGCAGGAATACCCAGTGTTCGAAGATGACGCAGAAAGTCTCGGAACTCCAATAGAGGTAGCGGGTTTCTTGAGTCATATTGAGGGTCGTGCGGGTTCCCTTGATGGGATTTCGGCCCTGATTGAGTGTCGGGTACAACGCTTGTATGAAGATGGTAATCTCGCCCTTGTCATCGAAGTTGGTGAACTTCTCCATACAGATGGTATTCTTGTCCTTGATCCACGATTTGATGGAAGTGCCACCGTCGTTGTTCCAGGTGTAGGAAGAATACACATAGCGGTCCTGGAACGTCAGTATAACCCCCGCAATGGCGCTGCGGTTGATGCTGAGGTCGGGAACGTAAATCTCCAGAACATCCACGCCCTGATAGGCAGCGTTGGTGGGGTCGTAGGAGAACTTGGCGTTGAGAACCACGTAATTCTCCGCCTGGTAGTCCTTAAACTGGATGGAGCCTGCTCCGAAGTTATTGCCGGTTGATGTGAACATAGCTTGATTAGTAAAGAATGCCCGAGCCGAAGACCTCGGTAGGTTTGACATAGTAGCCGCCACGGTGGGCGTAGCATATATAGGCTCCGTCCCACCTGTCGTTGCGCAGCCAGATGATGTAGGACTGTGCAGCAAGAGCACAGTTGCCTTCGCCCATACCACGGCCGAGCGCCATGCTGGTGCCGATGCAGTCTTCAGGAATGTCCTCTTCCAGATAGGCATAGGAGGAAGCCACATTGCTGTGGCCGAGGCAGACGGCATCGAAGGAGATGACCGGAGCACCGGTGGAGAAGTCCACGTCGCATTCGGTAACGTTGCTATCTTCCTTGACATCAACCATAGTGATCTTGTTGCGCTTGACATAGCCTTCTTCAGCGGCATCTTCCTCGGATTCGCAAATCTTACTGTCCAGCACGTTCAGTCCGGAGAATCCGGTTGCCGTATCTATCCAGTACATCTCGAAGAATACTTTCTCGCCAACGGCGGGCTTGAACCCGAGTATTTTCGTGTAGAGAGCCGTCACATCGGCATCGCCCCAGTCATCTTCCATACCGGGCGAAACAATCACGGTCTTGCTCCAGCCGCTGGAGATACCAGCGGATTGGCCTGCGGACATCTTGATAACGAGGGAGTAGGGGCCCGGTTCGTGCTGAACGCCCTTTAATACGATAGTCTTGGGAGTAACCCAGATTTTCTCGTAAACCACGTTGGGGATATTGACCAGGTGAGAAGGCGCATCAAGAAGAAGATCCATCCCGGCCATCTGGCGATTGCGGTTCAGGCGAACAAAAGCATTGTGGGCGGACAGACCGATGCTGCTACCGAGGACAGATTCACTCTTAAGACGCTCGCCGAGGGCAGCCCATCCGGCAATCTGTGCATCGGTGAGTTTTTTGAAAGTGCGGGAGATCTTGTCCATCGCATTGCGATTCGTCTTCTGGGACGAAGAAACGACTTTGCTCGGGAACGGCCGTACAGTAAGAACCGTGCGTCCTTTGAACTGACGTGCGGTAACATCCTTGGCGGTTCCCGAGAAGTCGTTAAATGCAATTGATGGCAGCGCTTTCATACCTCGAAATCTATTTCAAGAGCGAATTTAATACATATTTAAGGTCTTGAAACAGAAGCGGTTTATGCTGCTTTTTGTTGCTTTATCTTGCTTGAATGGCAGACTTCTATAAGGATAGTTCCAACAAAAATTCGTAAATTGCACATTGATATTGAACAGACCGCTTATGGAAGAGAAATTGAGCACCAAATACAATGACGCCGTTCAGCAAATCAAGGCGGCCATTCTCAAGAGTCAGGCAAAAGCACTTGCCGGCGTGAATCAAGAGCAACTGGCATTGTACTATGGCATAGGTCGGTACATCTCCAACAACTCACGGGCTGGGTTCTGGGGCAAAGATGCTATCGAAACCATCAGCAGGCAGCTCTCTGCCGAGATGCCTGGATTGCGCGGTTTCTCTCCACGAAACCTTCGCAACATGAGGACCTTCTATGAACAGTGGAGCGCCCTTGACTCCAATTTGGCAGACGCGTCTGCCAAATTGCAAAGCACGGATAATTCAGCAGACACATCTGCCAAATTACCGGTTGATTCGAATATAGTCTCCGCAGCTATGCTGGAGATTCCTCTGGTGGCATTCTTCAGCATCAGTTTCTCCCATCATGTTCTTATTCTATCCAAGGTAAAGACGGAGGAAGAACGCAAGTTCTATATACAACTTGCCGCGGATATGCACTTGAGCCACGAAGCATTGGGGCATAAAATTGATGAGGACGTTTTCCACAATCAGGGTAAAATGCCCAATAACTTCGCCAAGACCATCTCAGATAGTAAGCAGGCCTTCCGGGCCGTCCAGATGTTCAAGGATGAGTACCTGCTGGATTACATCAACGTAGAGCAGTTGGGAGAGCGGGATGAGGACATCGATGAGCGCGTCATCGAGAAGGCAATTGTCAACAACGTCAAGAACTTCATCATGACCTTTGGCAAGGGATTCACCTTCTCCGGCAGTGAGGTGCATTACGACAAGTTGGGGCACGATCACTGGGTGGATCTGCTGTTCTTTAACCGAATCCTGCGGGCGACCGTTGTGGTGGAACTCAAGAAAGGCAAATTTAAACCCAGCTATCTGGGGCAGTTGTCCCACTACCTGCACGTCATAGATGACGATGACCGCCTGGAGTGGGAAAATGCACCGTTGGGCATCATCCTCTGCAAGGATGCCGACAGAACTTTTGTCGAGTATGTGCTGCAGGATTATCAGCGTCCGATGGGTGTAGCGACCTACAAGACCAGCCAGGAACAACTCAAAGAACTCCTTCCTGACGAGGACGAGATGAAGAAACTCTTGTAGCCACAATTTACCTGACAACCACCAATGTAGACAGCGTATGATACTGTGACCGGTATCCGGTCACGGTGTCGAGCAGTATGTACCTCATATGAAGCTGGTAAGAATCCAGCGCAAGACCCCAGACGGATTCATAGTCCTGGACCAAGAAGGAGATGTCACTCACGGTGCCGGATGGAACCGAGTATGAGAGGAAGTTCCGCATCTTGCCCGGGTTGCGGCCGTGGCCAGGTACCTCGAACTGAATCTTGCCGATGACCCGGTAACGTGAGAATTCATCAGTACCGCACAGCGTGAGCCGGAAGCCCAGCAATATGTCAGTGTCGCCAACTACGCCACTTCCGCCAAAGTCCAAGCAGAAGATGGGGAAGGGGACGAAAGGTTTCGGCTCTGGGATGTGCTCGTGCCCCAGCTGTGCAAATCCGTGGTAAGCCGACACGAAGAGATTGTAGCCGCTGATATGGCCCTTGTTGTCAAACGGAGGCCGGTGAGCCACGACCGGCCCCGCAAGCTCCCTCCAGATCATCTGCGTACCGTGGTCGAGACCCTGCCAGGCCCTGATAGCCCTTCGGTGCAAATCCAGGCGCACAAGCTGCTGCGCTGTACCCGGAAACTCCGTATAAGGCTTGGACCTGAAGAAGCACACCCCATTGCGATGGTAGTAGGTGATGTCCCCAACAGAGGCCCAGCAGTCTGAGTATTGTATGTTCGGATAAAAGCGAGGCATCGCGGTACAAGTCTTAATCAAATAGGTACATCAGAGGGGGTTGTTCCGATGTTGCCCAAAGATACTCCTAATATCTACGCGAAAACCTGCAGCGGCGGCGATAGCCGCCGTCTGCTTCCTGTTGCATATATATAACCCCTTTTCTGCCGGTGATTCGGAGGCAGGACGCTCGAATCCGCACTGGCGGTGAGTCGAAGGGCCAGTGGATGGCCTATGGTGCTGTCCAGTCTCTTAGTCGCCGGGATTGTGTGCGAGAGGATTGTGGGTGGCTGCTAAGAGTCTGGCAGTGCCATAGGGCGCGGAACGAAGTGGAGCGTGTCCGGGGAGGCGGTCTGGCGTGGTGGGGCGGCTGGGCTCCGGAGCGGAATACTGCGGAGCCCGTCAGGGCGGAGCAATGGAGCGGAGGAGACCAGACGCGAAGGGTGGACAGATGGCCTCACCGGACTGAGCCGGGACGGCTCACTTGCCCGAATAGCAGCACGACGTTCGCGGCAGCGTATGCTGCCAGACACAAACCCACCGGCGCAGTCTGTGGCGGACTTGTTCCGACACTGTCTGCGCCAGCAGCCGGAACGGCTGCATTCCGGACGCCCGGAAGGCTCTGCGAGCTGGAGCCAAGAAAGTGTCGATGGCGCTGGACAGCTGTGCTGTCCAAAAGCGCCTTGACACTTTCGCAGGCAGAGGCTTGCAGTGCCTGGAGGAATAGCAGCCGGGTATAACCAAGCCGTAGGCTTACCGAGGAGCGGAGGGACGGGACTCTTCTGACGGAGCTTGCGGAGGAAGAGGAGTCACGGCCAGGAGCGACCCAGCAGCGGAGCTGCCTAAGGCGGCAGGATGCCCGCACCGCACGTATGCTGAATGCGAGAGATGACGGTCGAAAAGCACGGACGGTCTTCGGGGCTGCACTTTGCGCCCACGAACACCACCCAAGCCTCCTATTGAAGAACGTAGCGGAAGTTGTGGTCTCCGGAGCTTGCGGAGGAGACGACAACTGGAGCGGGGCTGGCCGAGCACTGACGGTCCTACGAAGATGCGCAAAGTGCGGAGTGAGCGACGGAGGGGAGGGGTGGTCCCCTCCCTGAGCGAACTCCTTTCCTGCCGCCGCCTCGCCCGGGAGATCGGAGGTAGTACGCTCGCAACTCACTACCGGAGCGAGGTTAACATAATCTAGATTGTGCTCACCCGCAGCCTGCAGGACGGTGACGGCGGGGGAGGACCTTCACATATTGTAGTCTTTGATGCGGAGGTACTCCGGTGTTGCGAGGAGTGACACAATCTCGATAAGATTATGTTAATCCTCGCGGATTCGGGGAAGTGACGGTCGCGCCGGCAGGGCGCTCCCGGGCGATATTCTCCTCCCTGGGGAGGTTGGGAGGGGATGAACCAGCACGGCGAGCTGGCGGTTGCTGAGGGGGCCCTTCGGGGAGAGCAACCGACTGCTGGCCGTGACCGCTACCTTTTTCTATCTGCGGGGAGGGCGTCCGTGAGTTTGTGGACGATTCGTTCGGCCACAATCTCACAGCGAAGGGTGGCAATAAAGGTCGCTGGTCTGGACGGCTTTGCCGACCTGACGAGCGAGTTCCGTTTTGATGATAAGCTAATTTCTAACAAAGACATCAGGCTTGTTCTCATAGATGCCTATGAAATAGGAATTTAGGATTCCGATGACGCGTATTAACTCTGCTACGAGGTCTTCTGCGTGGATTATTTCTGCGCCAAAATCTGTTCTGTACCACTGAAGGAAATTCTCGAGTGCCTGCAGGTGGAGATAAACGCACGAAAGAATGACTCTGCCATGATACTTTTCCGGCTCAATCTTGACAGCAAATTTGCCATCTAATTCTTGCAGATGCAGTTGCCGAATATCACCCCAATCAGAATGTATGGAATCCGAGACAAGTGCGTAACTTGGGAGGTACAATTCCGCAGACTCAAACTCTTTCATCAGGTTTTCAAATGATTTCCCTCCGAATGCTTTCCATGATTTTATGGCTTCAAAGTCTTGTATCGTGAATCCCTCTACCTTAATATCTTCCAAAAATTTGTATAAGAAAACATCCGTGACCCCGTTCCCTTTCCTATTGTACTTCTCGTACATTTTGTAGCGATTCTTGTAGGATTTAAGCCTATAGTCACGCTGAGCAGATTTACCCTCACGGATTAAGTAACGCATCTTTATATAAGCCTCATAATTGATCCTGATGAATGGCCATGCAACATCAAGATTTCCAGAATTATGCGCTTGAATAAGTTGTTCAAGACCTTTGTGTTGTTTGACCAGTAAACCAACGACGACTGCGTCATCTGGGTCATATTGGAGATAGTTGTCAGGATTTGGATCGATGATCTTTCTGCTGCACATCAATGTATAGGTACAAAGTTCCTCTATTATGACACTACTATCAGCAGAAAATTGCATAATTGCCTCGATGTCTTTGAAATAGTTCAGCCGAGCGATGATTTCTTCAAAAACAGTCATATCCATACTACTCGTTCAATTCTCCACCTACTCTATACTTAATGTCATAATTTATGATATAGTCTAACTCCTGTTCAGAGAATTGGTAGTGTTTGGCAAGGATCATATCGATTCGGTCAATGATTTCTTTTGATAATTGTGGATTGAATGACTCAAAAATTGATTCTTTTTGTTTTGACTTGATGTATTGAGTATTAACAACTTCGTGAGCTTCAAATGATTCCATCAACTGTTCTCCCAAATTCTCCAGTTCTGCGATGTCTTCCTTAACCGAATAACAGAAATTGAAAATCATGTAATCCTTGAAATTATACAGGTCGAAATAGTTGACATAGTACCACCAGAGCGTATTGGAGTTGAGAATTGCGACCAATGCGTTAGAAGGCATATCACTTCTTATATACTTTGTCTTGTTTGAAGTTGATTCGGTTGCGAAAGGACGATTCAACACAATCTTCCAATATCGGCCCCCTGCAGTACGATATGAAATAGTATTATTCGATGCAATAGGTGTAGTATATCTAATGATTGGCTTATCCTTAAACAGTTTCTGAATTATTTCTATTTCAATCGCAGACTTGAACTTTGGAAAGAGAAAATAGTCAGGAAGAAAAGATGATTTGGGAATTGAGATATACGACAGAGAGGAGAACAAGGATGGTCTTCCTTCGTCTGTCGTTCTTGACACGCCGCTTCCGTATAGCAATCTATCCTCAGTCATAGAGTGGTCGCAGAGTATAATTGATAGTGCGATACAAGCACCATCAAACAGCTGCTTAGGTCGTTCTGGGAAGCATCCGAAATGAAGCATTGACGTATTACTCAACAAGAATTGCTGCAACGAACGCATCGATTCCGTTCCTACTGCGGACATTTGAACAATAAATGCTATCTTTTTCGATGTTAGGTAGAATGAGCGTTCAAAGACAAAGGCATATAGGTTGGAACTCTTAATAGTGTCATATCCGCTTATCGTGTAGCGCACATTACGCTTCGAGTACTCGACATAGGGCGGATTTCCAATAATAACATCAAATCCGCCATTATGCAAGATTTGATAAAATTCTGCCATCCAGTGGAATGGCTGATGGGTTTCCAGCCATTTGGTGTAGTCTATCTGGGCGGTTGATGCATACAGGTGCTCATTCAGCAGGGTATTGAGTTGGGCAAGTTCTGTGTTCAGAGAGGCCTTGGCGTCTTTCAGTACTTGAATGTCTGATTCTTTGCTCAGCTGCTCCATCCGGAAAACCTCGTATGTGTCTGCTACGTCCTGGAGCTGTGCGTGTAATTTCTCCTTTAATTCCTGATTGGCAAGTTGCTGGAGGAAATCGGTAGCAATATCCAAATCACGGTACAGTTGGGCTTCCGTGGCATATCCCACGAGTGTATTTCCGCAGCGGATATTGAAGTCGATGTCCGGCAGCGGGTCAAGGCCCAGGTTGTCAGCACGCTTGTCAACGTCCACAACGGCCACCATTTTCAGGAACAGTCGTAGCTTGGCAATCTCCACGGCCTCGGCCATGATGTCAACGCCATAGAGATTCCGGAGGATGATGCTCTTGTAGATGAAGTACTGGATATTGCTGCGGTACTTGTTCTGAATCTCCGAGAGCTGTTCAGCAAAGCAAGAATAATCCTGACTATTGAATTCCTCCATTCGGGTGATGCATACCTCGTATAAAGGCTCCAGGAGATTGAGTGCAGCGAAAAGGAAAGCACCGGAGCCGCAGGTAGGGTCAAGGATGGTGACCTTCTGGAGTTCGGCATAGAACAATTCAATGAACTTCTTATCCTGTGTATTGTTCAGGAAATCATACGCAATCTTTGGCGTGTTCAGATTATAGGTAATGAAGTCGTTCACGGACTTGATTTCGCCAGTGGAAATCAAGTCCGTAATGGTTTCGTACCGCTGCCGACGCTCGATGGTCTCGCGCCAAATCTCAGTAGGCAGTGCATATTTTGCAGGCGTGGGGTTGTTCCAGGATTTGCGGCGTTCCAGAAGGCCGGGGGCCGTTGTGTCAAGCCCCTGTGCGATGTCGTCCGGAATAGGCTCATCTACACCCTTCTTGACGGCATCATAGATGAAGTCCTTGCCCTTTTCCTTGAAGTATGACCAGAACTCGCCATCCTCGGCGAATGCCTCAGGATAATTCTTTGACACAGCATCAAACAGATACGGAATGATGGTGTTGCGTCCAATGTACTCCGTGATGTCTTCTTTAGTGTAGTAGGCGCCCATCTGGGCGCGGTCATTGATGTATTGCTCGAAGATGTAGCCCAGCACGTCGGGGTTGATATCTCGTCCGGAAGCCGTTACTCGGGTGTCAAGATGCCAGCGCCATTTGTCGAAGAATTCAAAGAGGGACTCAAAGGCTTCGTCCTTAATGTCGATGTCGGCGTAGTCGTGCTCTATCTGGTGGACATCGAACATACCGCCGTTAAGGTACGGAATACGGCCATAGATGTCTTCAAAGTCACTGTCATGTTTGGGTGAGTTGAGGCCGCCGCGGAAGAGCTGAACCAGAAAGCCTTTGTAGAATGACTTGAAGAACTGGTTATTCCCTTTCAGTTCCTGCACCCAATGGAGTCTATTGCGAAGGTAATTCTCATCGCCATCGAGGAAACCTTTCTTCTGGATGAAGTAGCAGAACATCAGGCGATTGAGCATGACGGAGGTGTACCACTGCTTGTTCTTGTTGTCTTTTGCGGCCACCTGGTCATCGATGCCGGTAATGAACTCGGCAAAGGCTTTGTGCTGCTTGTTGAAGCCGGTGTAGAAGTCCTTGGTAATCTTCTCGGAATTGACAGCAAATGCTCCCTGTACTCGTTCCTTGACATCGACGATGGTTGTTACCTCATCAATACCGAAGGACAGTCCGGAAATCTTCTCGAAGAGGAACTGTGCCTGGTCTGTAGTGGCATATTCAATGAGAACTATATCCCGCTTTTCGTTAGTCTTGACAGGCGCTGCCCAAAGGTGATGTTCGGTACCGGGGACCACAAAGATGCAGATGTAGTCCTGTGCGGCACGGCGGAGTTTGGTGTCCAGTTTCTTGCAGAGGGAGTTGGTGGGGAGTTCTTTTACAATGCACAGAAGAATCTGATAACCGTTGCGGTGAGCAATAGTCTTGATATTGAACTCTTTACCTTCAAGGATGATGGCAGGGATGTCAGCAAGGGTTGTGCTGTATTTGTTCCATCCCATTTCTTCGATGAAAAGGGTACGGAAGTCGGCTTCTTTCAGGTACTGGGCAAATTGCTTTTTGGTGAGTGCCATACGTGGTTATTGTCTTACGAGCCCCATCGAGCAGAGGATCTTTGGGGATTTGTTCTTGATGTTGCTGTCCTGTTTGCGGCATAGGACACCCTTTTTGCGAAAGTCAAGGACGGCCTCGACGATTTCTTCCTGAGAATCACCCTTGTTGAGCATCCGGCCAATAACGGTCTTCGTGGTCTCAATCAGTTGGTAGTTGTAAATATCGTCAATGGCCAATTTGACCTGCTGCTTATAGTCCACATCGAAGAAGATGTTGGTTTGTTGTCCATAGAAACTCTCCAGCAGTTGTACGATACGGTAACGTGTGCTGAAACGGTTGCCGAGAACGCCCATTGAGGAGGGGACATCGTCAGCAATATCATCAACCGATTTCTTTACGAGGTCAAAGTGGTCAGGCATCTGGTCGAGACGCGGTTCTTTCGGTCCGCATTCCATAGCTGCAAGAATCCGCTTCTGGGACTGACTGACAAGATTTCCTGCGCGGTCGTACCAACTGAGAATGTCGAAGTCGTTGTAGGTGCGGCAGAAGGTTATAACTCCGTCAGGACGGTTCGGTGATGCCTTCTTGGTGGAGTATATCATATCGCTGAGGTTCGGTATGATTTCCTTGAGGCGGGGATTGGATTTGATGGCTTTCTGCCAGATTTGATATGCCTGCGACGAAAGGTCTACGTCAGAATCGCCTTCTTCCTGGTCAAGGATGCCGCTCTGCTCGTTGTAGAGATTCATCAGGTTCTTTTCATTGCCCTCGAAGAACACTTCGTCGGAGCCGACTACATTTGCGTTCTCGTTGATACGCTTATTGAGGCGGCTGCGAAGCCGGATAATGTCTTCGATGCCGTCTGCCGGGAAGAAGGAGTAGCAGTATATCTCTTTGGATTCCTGTCCGATACGGTCAACACGACCGGCTCGCTGGATGAGGCGGATGATGGCCCAGGGCATATCGTAGTTGACGATGACGTGGGAATCCTGTAAGTTCTGACCTTCCGAGAGCACGTCCGTTGCAATGAGGACACGATACTGGTCGACAGGTTCAACTTCCTGTCCGTTGCTCTTGGGAGAGAAGCGGTCAACGGATTCCGTAGGATTCTTGCTATCACCCGTTACGTAGTATATCTGTTTCATTCCCATTTGTTTGAGTTGGGTATACAGATACATGGCCGTATCGGAGTACTGGGTAAACACGATGACCTTGTCTTTCTGGTGGGCCTTGTTAAGCAAGTCGTAGAGGCTTTGAATCTTCCGGTCTTCGCACGGGTTCCAGATGCCGCATAGTTCAATCATCTGAATGATGGTATCAGAGTCTTTTTTGAGCTGCTGTTTCAACGTCCGCTTGAAGTATGTCGGTTTCAACCAGGAAACATTGTTTTTGAGTTTGATGGTCTCGTAGTGTTCTTTTGCCAATGTCGCATAGACAGACAGATCAGTAGGAATGGGCTTGGCAGCGAGCAGGGAGCCGGATGCGCGATACTGGTCGGAATTATCTCCGAAGATGGAGATATTGGTATCCTCGTCATCTATAAAATCGTCCGGAAGGGAGTTTTCGTCGCCTATCGGGAGGTCGAGACCATTATCCAGCGCATACATGAATACGGCATTGCGTAGCAGGTGGTGGTACAAGGTCAGCAGGAAAGAATAGCCGCAACTGTCCATTCGCTTGAAGAATGTGCTCTTGCAGAAACCCATCATACGTTCCCCTGCACGGGAAAGATTCTCAATGAGGAGTTTCTCCGGTTTTGATGCATCGGCAGTCCGTTCCTCGCTGATGTAATGAATGAGGCCGTAGCGGGGGAGTTTCAGGGATTCCATCAGATTTATCATCTCATCTGAGTAGAGCCGACTATACTGGTCTCCATGGACGGTTGGGAACTTGATGGACTTTGGAATACGGTCAGGGAAGTATGACTTTGAACCATCCGGGAATTCGAGATAGCGGCGTCCGTTGCTATCGTCTTTCTTGGCGTAGTTGTCCTTGATAAAAGTGCGGGTTCGACGGACGAGGAAGAGTTTCATCAACTCGTTCCAATCCTCGACGTATGGGCTTTGCTCGAAGGCTTTTATGCTGCGGATGAACACTTCGTTGTGTTTCATCAGGAATTCCCGTTCGCCACCAATGGATTTGATATATATTTCCGGGCGGATGCCGAGGTCTTGGTCTTCTTCGATGAAAAGTTTGAGTTGATTGCTCAGGTCGCGGAAATCCATGTTGTACGGCGTTGCCGTCAGGAGAAGAACGCTGCTGTTCTGCTTCTGTATCAGGCTCTGGATGTTCTGGTAACGCGCTCCGGTTGAGTTACGGAGATTGTGGCTTTCATCAACGATGATGAGTTTGTAGTATCTTGCGTTGGCTATGTCAATGGGCTTTGCCATTGAGACGATGTCAGCTTTCAGATCGTATTTCTTGCGGTATTTCTGCCACATTTCCTGTAGGTTGGCAGGGCAGATTATGAGCGTGTTGCTGCCGTAGGTGTTCTCATAGAGTTTTGCGATGGCGCAGGCAGTGATGGTCTTACCAAGACCGACCACATCACCAATCATAGCGCCGCCTCGTTTCTCGTTATGGAGATGACGTGCGGCAATCTTGACCGCGGTCTGCTGAAAATCGAACAAGTCCTTGCGGAATTCAGGCGGAAGAGAGAACTCCTTCACGCCCATACGGGCTTCTTCGCTAAGATGGTATGCCGTTTTCAAATAGATGTAGTACGGAGAAATCTCATTTTCGCTGGCCCAACTGTCATCGATTACCTTGATAAGTTCCTCCGTAATGTCGACACAAAAACGGTCATTCCAGCGGTCATCGAACCAGGCAGAGAGTTTCTTTGCGCTATCGCTGTCGGCGAACTCGGCATTAAGTTCACCTTGTTTCGTTAGACCGGAGTAGGTCAAGTTGCTGCTGCCGAGGATAGCCGGAATCGGGTTGAAATGGTCATCAGGGCGATAGGCAAGGTAGAGTTTGGCGTGAAGAGGCTCGCGGAGATACAACTTGACGCAGACCTTCTTTTCTTTCAGCTGCTTGGAGAGTTTGCGAAGGGTTGCCTGGTCGGCGTTTGTCGGAAGCCCTAGAAGCAACTGCTTGCGAAAATCTTCTGCAATCTGGAGTTTTGCGTCTTGGACATCATTGGCATCGGGATGATATTCTTCGCCACTGTATAGCTGGCGGATCAGTTCCTCCGGCGGACGATGCATTCCAATCAGGAGTCGACAGGTGCGGAATAGCCTTTCGTCATTTTCATATACGTTGTCACCGGGGAGGGAGTCAATCTGGTCAACTACGAGATTCCAACCACGGAGGTTGAAATAGCCCACGCAAAAGTCCACTCGTTTCACTCCGAGGCTGGAGATGATGCCTCTAAGGCCTTCCGTGAATTTTATCTCGATGTTGTCGTATATCTGGGCCATGGTCGCATTTTGTGCTCCGGCCCGGGGAGCGATACTCTCTATATTACGCGAAAGTGCGAGCCTCCTTAGCGACTTATCCTATTGGCACGGTCTCGACTCCGATTGATACGAATAAGTACAATTATGGCTCGCACTGCTATAGCGTGAGCCGAAGCCCAAATTATAGCCAGCGCAAGCGTTGCACTGTATTCCTGTATCAAATTGTGAATTGTCGAGATTCGCCAATACGGAATAAAGCTAAACGCTTTCGGTATGTAAATTGCTTTCCTTGTGGATTGCAAAGGCAAATTTAGCGATTTTCCCCGAAATTACCAGTAGAAAGGAGCCATCGGCTTAAAAAAGATCAGGTAATGACTTTGGATAGCCCAGAAAGTATGGCTATCTTTGTGCGTAAACTTATTGGCTTATGGATAAACAGAGCATTATACAGTATAAAGGCGCATTTGATGCCATCGCAACCTACATCGAAAGCGACAATGGGAAAGAGAAAGTTGAGGTTTGGTTTGCCAGAGAACTGCAGGAGGTCCTGGGCTATGCCCGTTGGGAAAACTTTCAATCCGCTATTAACCGCGCAGTTGAATCCTGCAGCACACAGGGAATCAACGTAGACGACCATTTTCGTGAGGTCACGAAAATGGTCAAGCTGGGAAGCGGTGCAAACAGAGATGTCCAAGATTTCATGCTCACTCGCTATGCTTGCTACTTGATAGCCCAGAATGGCGACCCGAAAAAAGAACCTGTAGCTTTCGCTCAGAGCTATTTCGCCGTCCAGACCCGCAAAGCGGAACTCATCGAGGAACGTATAAACTACATCGCGCGTCTTGAATCTCGTGATCGCCTCCGTGCATCTGAGAAACAGTTGTCGCAGAATATCTATGAGCGCGGAGTGGATGACAAGGGCTTTGGTAGAATACGTTCCAAAGGCGATGCCGTCCTGTTTGGTGGCCATACAACCGAAGATATGAAGAAACGGCTAGGCGTGAAAGATAGCCGGCCGCTGGCAGATTTTCTTCCGACGTTGACTATTGCTGCTAAGAACCTGGCCACAGAAATGACCAACTATAACGTGGAAGGGAAAAATCTCTACGGCGAACGGGACATAACGAACGAGCATATGCAGAATAATCAAAGTGTCAGGGAGATGCTTGGTAAACGAGGAATCCGCCCAGAAGAACTTCCGCCGGCAGAAGATATCAAGAAACTTGAACGTCGCGTTGCTTCAGAAGAGAAGAGAATTGAGAAGACTTCACCGAAACTTCCCAAAAAGAAGTAAAACGGCCTATACGTACAGACCATTTTCGTGAGGTTACGAAAATGGTCTATAACAAACAGCCCCGGTTCATCGCCGGGGCTGCGTCGTGAATTACCGCTTTCGGTATCGTCCTCGAGAGACTTTGTCAAGCCGGGTATCAACCCATTGCCGGATATAACGCTCGGCAGTTGGAATGGATAAACCGACCTCCTGGGCAATGGACTTGAAGTCCTTTGCATCAAAGTCTTCCGGGAGCGAGTCCCAGAAGGATTTGAGCAGCAGCGGCTCCTTGGCTTGACCAACTACCATCTTGGAGGAAGAGGCTGGGAGTTCCTTGATGACACGCAGCATGTGCTGCTGGAGCACTTCGCTGATGGCCATCGCGGTGCGGTAATCATCTTCATTGCAGGTGCGTATCCCGACCGTGTCGCCGTCTTCCCAGATGCGCAGCGCAGAGAGTATCATCGCTATGCGGAAGGTGCTGGTAGCGAGACGGCGGACGGATGCCACAGTATCATCGCCGAACAAACCCATGTAGTCAGCCTGGAGCAAAGCGAAATGCTGATTGAAATCGGCTCCTTGCTCCGATGTCATTTTGAACTTGATAGGCGGCAGTTCTTTCAGGGTGTGGAAAAATGCAAGATATTCCTTTCCCAACTTCTCGAAGAACTCGTCCAAAGGTTCTCCATCACCTTCGTCGAGCACGTCGATCCATTCCGTCTTCTTGTCCAGGTAATAGAACAGGAAGCGGCTGAAAAGGCCGTTTTCGACGCTTGACATCAGGTTTACGACCTGCTGCGGAGTGCCGGAGAGGACTGTGGACAGACGCGGCTTCTTGATGTTGACATACTCACGCTGTGTGCGTCTTAGGTACGAGATGGACTCGTGGTGAAACGCTTTTCGGAGGCCGTCAGAGAAGTCGCCAAAGTCCTGACCGAAAGTTGAGGCAAGCGTGTCGCCTTCCGTCTCGAACATCAGTCCCTGCTCGCCGTTCTCGTTCAGGGCTTGATAAATGGCCGTTGAACTGCTGTTGGCAGGAAGAAAGAGAAGTCGGATGGGCGGGGGTGTAGGTTCAGGGATACAGTCGCCCTTCTTTTGCCGTTTGTAGGCTTCTTTCTCCTCGCGGTACTTTTCCTCTTCGACCTCTGCTAATGCGCGTAATTCATCGTGGATAGGCTCCACAATGGATTTGCAGAGGTAGAGACGGCCCTTTCCCGTGCCGGCACGAGCCGTGACGAACAGGTAAAGGTTGGGGAAGATGTGCCGTTTAGCGTAGATGCCGGAGATATTCGGCATGCAGGCGGAAAGGACCGCCAGGGTGCCGAGGATAAGCATATCCGCATCGGCATCCGAGTCATTGACTGCTGCAATTCGCTCAAGGAAGCGGGGGAGACGGCCTTTCACGGCGGGGTAAAAGGTTGGCATCAAGAGCCGCTGTTTTCCATCACTTCCATCGTTACCATCATTACCATCAAGGGGTACTTGCGAGAAGTCAGGCATGTCCTCAGCGGAAGATGCCTGTGATGGTATTGATGGTTGTGATGGTAATGATGGAATGGAGACGCTGACTCCGTGGTCCTTTGCCAGCTGGAAGAAAGTTCGGATTGTTATGCCGGTACCGTGTGACCGCAGACACTTGTCGTACTGGCGGTCACATTCGGCTTCTTCGTAGCTGGGATAGAACCGACTGAGGCGGTGGAAGTAGTCCCGGCCATTCTCTCCGTATTCTTCCGTGAGGGCAAAGCCCAGATTGACCCAGTCGCCGTAGTCGGCTGTAATGTCGATGCCGGCGGCCTCTATACGCTGCGTTATTGTCTCTACATCGTCCGAGGGGGTGATTCCGGTGGGCGGCGTCTTGTACGGACGGAGCGTAGGCTTGGGCTCCTCGCCAAGCCATTTGTCGTAGAAGTTATCGCTGGGCATTGAACGGCACGTATTTATGGTTGATGTACGCCTGCGGGTCGTGGGGCAGAAAACAAGCCCTGGAGATATCCTTGCATTTCTGGTCGGGAACCAGGCCGTATGTCGCCTTCACATAGTTGGTGACGGCGGCAAAGACTTGCTGGTATGTGTGGCAGCAGGTCCGGATGGGGACGATCCACTTGATGCCTTGTCCGGAGGGGCTGGTGAACATCAGCGCTGTCTCGAACTCAGGGTCTGCAAGGAACTGATTGCGGTACATCTGAACGTTCGGAACGTTGTCGAAGTCCAGGCAGAGGAGATCGGAGGGAAAGATGAGGCAAGAGTCGTCACGCTTGATGAATGTGCCGCCGAAGGTTACATAGTCAAACGCTCTGGCTTTGTAGGCATCGGCTTCTTTCTTCTCCGTGAGCGTCCTCAAGTGTTCTGTCTGCGGCGCAGCGTAGGCCCCTGTTATGTACGTGTATACATCATGCAGGGATACGGATTTGTACGGCGCTGTGTTCCAGACCGGCTTACGGTAGAAGCTGATCTGAGGACCGAAGATGAGGCGGGGGATCTCTTGGGTTTTCATAGCCTTCCCTCCCTTCGCATGTTAATATAATCTACCGCAGCGTCTTGCATTTCGTCTTCGGTCTTGTGATAGCCGCCGGAAAGCCAGGCGTCTATCTCGGACTTCAAGAAACGCAGGCGCTTGCCGTCCTTGTGGTAAGGAACACGGCGTAGCGTGACCCAGTCATAGACCGTCTTGCGGGCGGGCTTATCCGGGTGGTAAGCACAGAGTCCGTCGACATCGAACCATTCGTCTGTGACGGGCTCCTGTGCAGTGAGTTTTTCGACAAGGGCAACGAGGTGGTTGACCTTGTCCTCGAGGATGTCCAATTTGGAGGGCATCGTTTCGAAAGTTGTAGGTGTTGTCACCATATTGGTTTCCCTTCGCCGGGGGTTCCCTTGCTACTCAGCGGTCCTCGAAGGGGCATGTCGCCAAAGGTGAAGCAGCAATGATTAAAAAACACCTCTGCAGGCATGGTACCGCAAAGGTGGTAATAAAGGGAGGGTGTACCGGGGTTGTAACCGGTTACATATTACCGGGCATCAGGAAGTTTGTCCGGGATGTTGAGGTCGGCAAGTATTTGGTTGACTGCATCTATCTCGCTCTGATGCCGTTTGGTGACAGGTACGGAGCCGGAAAGGCGCTGGCGTATCTTTTCAGGAGAGTAATCTGTTACTGCTGCAATGAGTGCGGCCATCTTCGTATTGTCTGCATAGGCGGAGATGCCGGCTTTCCTGAGCAGGAGAAGCATCAGGTCGGTTGCTACGCCCAGGCAGAGCGTCTTTTTGGAGGAAACCTCGTTGTCGGAACTGGAGAAAGAAGCGATGCGGTCTTCTTCTGCCTTGATCCTTTCTATCCAGTTCTCGTCCTGGTCTGCAATAAGAGCTCTCAGCATGGTAAGAATTGCCGAACGAATGTTGTCGGGATAGGATTTCGCTTCTTCGTAGATAGCGCGAATCTTGATGGAGCGGGTTTCAGAGCGCTGGACTTGCAGAGCATCAATCTGCTGTTGGAGTTCGATTATGGTCTGTTGTTGTGCATCAACCGTGCCTTGGAGCTGGGAGATACGCGGGTCTTCCCCTATAGGGACGGTTTTAGTCGGACTATCAAAATCATCAGGAGAGGGCAAATCATAGGCTCCCATCTCCACTTCTTCCCGGAGTGAGTCGAAGAAGGAGGTGTCGGGAAATATGGGCGGGTCATCATCCCAAGGCATAGCGGGATATTGAGTATTGGCAGAGACATACTTGGATTTGATGGCATCCAGCACATTCAGTTGCTCTTCGACGGTCTTGCCGGCAGAGATGTAGCGCTTGATGATGCTCTCGTTGAAGTTGTCGGTTTTACGATCCCAATCCATGTCGAGTAGTTCTTCTTTTGTGAAGGAGACATCAAGTCCGTGCCAGGTGAAGTCGCTTGTGAAGACCATTCCTTTCTGGCGTGTTTTCTCAACAAACTCTTTGAAGTAAGGGAAGTAGGCATTATCGTCGCAGAGACGCTTTTCGCAACTGGAGAGAAAATAGCGGTAGTTGCGTGGTTGGTCGGCCTGCAGGGCGATGATGGCGTAGGCGAGACTTAGGACGAGGCGGATTTCGTATTTACGCTCGACGCAGCAATCAACTGCGGACCAGTATTTTTCGTAGAACTGTTCTTCAGGATGGGAATCCTCCTGCATTTTGGCACAGATATAATAGGCAATGTTGAATACTTCCAGAATGGGCATTTTCAGGAAGTAACGGTATTGGTTTGCTTCTTTGACATCCAGCAGCACATCTTCGTACAAGGCCTCGTTGAGGAGGTCGTTGTCGAGGTAGTCATCCAGGTTCCTCTTATCGGTATAAATGAATTCTCTCGGTTGCATGGCGTAATTATTTGGTGTCCTTAATCTTTATGCGTTCAACTGCGTCTCTCTTGCTCTTGTCCACGATGTCGGCATAAATCTGGGTGGTGCCTACGTTGGCGTGGGTGAGCAGGTGGGAGACGGTGTATATGTCGGTACCTTCGGCTACCTGGAGGGTGGCGAAGGTGTGGCGGAAGCAGTGGAAGGTGATGTGCTTGCTGATGCCGGCATCATTGAGCCAGTCCTGGAGTGGCTTCTGGGTGTAGTGGCGCTTGAGGTTCTTGAAGACGAGTCCGGTGCCGGGCGTTCCGCAGAGTTCGTAGGCTTCCCGGGAGAGCGGCAGGGTGGCCTCGGTGTCGGTCTTTTCAGTCTTGAGCCGGATGCACCAGCCGCCGTCCTGGGCTTTTACGATGTTGCTCCAGGTGAGGGCGAGTATGTCGCTGATGCGCAGTCCGGTAAGGCAACTGAAAAGGGAGGCTTCCTTGAGGTCCGGGGTGAAGCAGGGGGTCTGGGCCAGTTGGCGGACTTCTTCAAGGGTAAGGTATTCTCTGCGGCCGTCCACGGCGTCAATGGCTTCAAGGTAGTCGTTGACGTTCTCCTGCAGGAGTTTTTCCTGATAAGCGATTTTGAGGAAGCCGCGGAAGGTGGACCAGTATCCGGCTGCAGAGTTCTGGGAGAGGGTCTTGTCGGGATGCCTGAGCTGCTTTGCGGTGAGAAGGTATTCTTTGAAGCCTTCGCAGAAGGGGACGTCGATTTCGCCCATTTTGCAATGGCCGCCGCAGTAGTTGTAGAAGTGGTCATAGACACGAATCCACTTCTGGTCCTTGGTGTCCAGCTTGGTTTTGAAGTAGGCGAGGAAGTCCATCTTGAGTTTGGTCTTGTCCAGGAAGTCGAACTGCCCTCGGATGATGGCCAGTTCGCGCTCGGAGCGGATGGCTTCGGCCTGGCGGATCTTTTCTTTGTTGGCTTCCTTGTCGGTCTGGAACTTGGGTTTGTTCACGAGGTAGATGCCCAGGTATTCGTGCCGGACGTATTTGCGGGTGTTCGGGTCTCTGAGGGGCGGGTAGAAGTCCAGGTAGAGGGTGATCTTGCCGCTTGGCAACAAGCGCTGCCGAAGTTTTACTTTAGTTGCTCCCATTGTCGCTTATCTTTTTGAAGAGTTTATCGAGTTCGTCTTTCTTGTACCAGACGTAGTTTCCTTCTGTCCGGACTTTGGTCACGCTTGCGGCCTGGGTTTCTTCGCTGAAGCGTTTCTGGCCGAGGTGGTAGTGTTTGAGGGCATCGCCGCTGCGCATGTAGTTTTTGCGGATTTCTGCGGGGATTTTGGGGGTCTTGTCTTTGAAGAGAGGGTCGAGGTCCGTTATCTTGTAATAGACATTCACGCCGGTACGGATGCCTTCAACTCCTGCTGCGTGCACTTTGTCGTAGAAGGTCTTCTGGGCCAGATGATAGTGCTTGCGGGCCTGGTCCACGGTGAGGTAGTTCTTTTCTATGTCGCCGCGGAAGAGGCGGCTGCGGTCCCATTGCTTTTTGTCAACGAGCATCGTCCGTCCGATTCGCTTGCAGTCTATCTTCTTCTCACGCACGTATGAAGAAAGGTATTTGCGCGTGAAACCTTCGCTCCGCACCAGCTCTTCGGCATTGTACCAGTCGTCTTTGTTGTAGGTTGGTTTGGGCTTGAACATGCGGTCCACGTCCTTCTTGGGGTAAAAGGCTTTGCCTTTGATTATGCGTGGGCGGATGCCTTCTTCTTTCATCCTGCGCATCAGCCAAGATTCGGAGATGTTGTATTTGAGGAGGACTTCGGCCTTTGATATGAGGATGGAGAAGTCGCCTTTGCTGGGTTGAGGCTGGATCTGGCTGTCCGCTTTGAGCTGGTCAATGGGAATGCGGATGGTGCGGGAGGATACTTTGAGCGGCGTGAGCTCTCCGGCATTGATGCGGGCGTACAGGGTAGGGCGGGATACTCCGAGGTATTGGGCGGCTTCGGTGATGGAGAGGTGGCTCTTGCCTTCGAATGCATCACGGGCGGCCATCGCTTCAATTTTTGCCTTACGTGCCTGCTTGCGCTGCCTTTTGACGCGCATGTTCTGAGTGTTGCGGCAGGTATGGCTACAGTATGTCTGCCTCGGGTTATCCGTGGTGAAGGCGCTGCCGCAGCAGGGACATGTTCTGGTCACAGTGTGCATACTTTTTACAACGTTGAGGCGAAGATGGAATGCAAAACCTTTGTTCTCCCGTTTATGCCCTCAAATTGGGTACAAGTTTGTAAATCTACGTAAACCTATGTAAAAGGACAGTATTTGGCCGGTGCCCTCCATAGTCTTGAACCACGTGTGGTTCAAATGTGGTTCAAATATAGCAAAAATATCCCGAATAATACCAAACTATTCGGGAAAAGTTATCAACAAAAATTCGTTGATTATGTGAGAGTTAGACGGTTTTGTGCGGAGTTGAGAGAGGGTGGTTTGGTGGACTTATTTTCCGATGCAAAACCTCCCGAAAATACTCCCGAGCAGCTCGTCTGGGGTGACTTCACCGAAGATGGTGCCGAGGTGGCGGATTGCGGAGCGGAGGTCTTCGGCGAGGAGGTCGGTGGGGATGCCGCTATCAAGTCCGGTGCGGACTGAGTCAAGGTCGGCAAGGGCGAGGGTGAGGGCTTCGTAATGACGGAGGTTGGTAACGAGAACAGAGTCTTCGTCCATTGCTCCGGTTTTATACAAAGCGGAGAGGCGGGATTTGAGGGCATCGAGCCCAAAACCCGTTTTAGCCGATATTTCAAGTTCACATGAAGGAAATCCGGATGGACCGTCAGGCACGGCATCTGCCTTGTTCCGGAGGGTAATGAGCGTCTGGGAAAGGGAGAGGCGACAGGAAATGGAACGGAGCGTGTCCGCAGCCTCTGAAGGGCTCGCATCGCCATCCAGTACGGCAAGCACCACATCCGCACTTTCCATGCTTCGAAGCGACCTTTCAATTCCTATCTTTTCCACATAATCGGAAGCATCCCTCAGCCCTGCCGTGTCGATGAAACGGAACGCCACACCGTCTATGTTCAGCATTTCCTCCACCGTGTCGCGCGTGGTGCCGGGCACATCGGAAACAATTGCCCTTTCTTCACCAAGAAGGGCATTTAGCAAAGTGCTTTTTCCGGAATTGACAGCCCCCACGATAGCTACCGGAACGCCCTTTTTGATGGCATTGCCCAGTTTGAAGCTCTCGGTGAGGCGCCGGATATGCTCCGAAGAAAGTTCCAGCAGGCTGCGGAGTTTTCCGCGTCCGGCAAATTCCACATCTTCTTCGCTGAAATCGAGTTCAAGCTCCAGCAGCGAAGCAAGTTCCAGCAGATGGTCGCGAAGTGCACGGAGTTCAGAAGAATACTTGCCTCGAAGCTGGTTAAGGGCGACCCTGTGCGCAGCTTCGGATGAGGCCGTAATCACATCGGCCACCGCTTCAGCCTGGGCAAGGTCCATTTTGCCATTGACGAAGGCCCGTCTGGTAAATTCCCCTGGTCCTGCCAGGCGGACTCCCGAGGCAACCAGGAGGCGGAGAATCTGCTCCACGATGTATGCAGAAGCATGGCAGCTGATTTCGGCGGAATCTTCTCCAGTGTAGGAGTTCGGGGCGCGAAAAATGCTCACCAGCACTTCGTCCACACCGGGAATCACCCCGAATTTGAGTCTGTATCCTTCAGATTCAGATGCACTTCCGGCACGGAATTCCACCACGGAGTCAAGCACGCGAAAGGTATCCGGGCCGCTTATGCGAACAATGGAGATGGCTCCGGTGCCCGGAGTCGTGGCAGGGGCGCAGATGGTGTCGTCAAACTGTATCATCATCGATAATCTCACGGACCTCCTTCTTGCGGAAAATCACCCATTCGTTGAGAACGAAATTGATTCCGCCGGAAACGCACAGAGCCAGCAGGTTGCATATCAGCACATCCATGCCGGGGAATATGAAGTGAATTGCCTGTATCATACCGAGTTTTACAAGGAACACCCCGAACGACGACAGGTTATACGCACATAGATGCCGGAAGAACGACCCGGCGCTGTGTCGTGTCACCCTTTCTCTCCAAATCAGAAAATATGCGACGCTGAAGTTGGTGAGAACCGCAAATTCGAAAGAAATGAAAGGAGAAAGGATATACTCGTGGAAGTATCCGTCAAACAGGTAGTGCGAGCAAATCCACAACACAAGCATATCCACGGCAGTACCGAGAAGACTGCTCGTGGAAAATGCTATCAGCTTGCGCAATATTTCGCCTATTCTCTGGAACAAAGCTCAGAATCAATAAGTATCGTAATACTTCGCTTCGCGCGGCGACACCTTGCTCATGTTGTCGAGCAGGTCGTCGTTGGTCTTGTATTCGTCCATGAGCTGGAGCATGAAGTTCATGGCTTCCAGGGGATTCATTTCAGCAAGAAGCTTGCGGAGTATCCAGATGCGCTGGGCCTTTTCCCTGGGAAGGAGCAGGTCGTCGCGTCGTGTTCCGGAAAGGATAACATTGACAGAAGGGAAGATGCGGCGGTTGCTGAGGTTGCGGTCGAGCTGGAGCTCCATGTTGCCGGTGCCCTTGAATTCCTCGAAGATGACATCATCCATCTTGGAGCCGGTTTCAGTGAGTGCGGTGGCAAGAATGGTGAGCGACCCGCCGCCTTCAATATTTCGGGCTGCACCGAAGAAGCGTTTGGGCTTCTGGAGCGCATTGGCATCGACGCCGCCGGTAAGGACTTTTCCGGATGCGGGCTGCACGGTGTTGTATGCGCGGGCAAGGCGGGTGATGGAATCGAGGAGGATAACCACATCGTGTCCGCATTCCACCAGGCGGCGGGCTTTTTCGAGAACCATGTTGGCTACTTTCACATGCCTTTCCGCGGGTTCGTCGAAGGTGGAGGCAACCACTTCGGCCTTTACGCTGCGCTGCATGTCAGTAACTTCCTCGGGGCGCTCGTCGATGAGAAGGACGATTTCGTAGACTTCGGGATGATTGTCGGCGATGGCGTTCGCTATACTCTTGAGCAGCATGGTTTTACCGGTCTTGGGCTGAGCCACTATGAGGCCGCGCTGTCCTTTGCCGATAGGGGAGAAAAGGTCCACGATACGGCACGAAATATCCTTGCCGTGCCCGTGTCCCAGGAGATTGAACTTCTTGTCCGGGAAGAGGGGAGTGAGGAAGTCGAAGGGAACCCTGTCGCGTATGAACTGGGGCGAACGGCCGTTTACCTGCTTGATGCGGACCAGAGGGAAATATTTGTCGCCTTCGCGCGGAGGACGGATTTCTCCGGTGACGGTATCGCCATTCTTCAGAGCATTCTGCTTTATCTGCTGCTGGGATACATAAATATCGTCGGGTGAATTCAGATAGTTGTAGTCCGATGAACGCAGGAAACCGTAGCCATCGGGCATGAGTTCCAGCACACCGGTAGCCTCCACCGTTCCCTCATATTCAGGAACACGGGGCTTGGGGAACTGCTGGGGCTGTTGCCCCTGCTGAGCCTGCTGGACTTGCTGGGGCCTGGAAGGATGGGGTTTCAGGAAATCGGCACGCGCCTGGTCGAGATTCTCTTTAGCAAGTTCCTTCGCCTGTTCCTTCAAAGTATCTTCAACTGCTGGGGCATCCGTAACCACAGCCGCATTCTTGGGTTTGCGCCCGCGTTTCTTGGGTGCGGCAGCATCAGGTTCAGCTGCAGCTTTGGGAGCTGCAATCTCGGCTTCAGGCTTTACAGTAACTTCGGCCTTGGTCTCTTCTTCCTTGACAGCCTTTGGCTTGCGTCCGCGCCGTCCTTTGGCTGCCACGGGTTTGGCAGCTTCCGAAGCGGGAACTTCATCCTTCTTTTCAACCGCCTTGTCATCTGCAGCTTTCTTCTCCGCAGGAGCCTGTTCTGCAGGCTTCACGGCATCTTTGCGGGGACGCCCCCGGCGGGGTTTGGGTTTATCGTTGTCGGGCTGATGCGACGCGGCGTCGGCCTGCGCATCCAGGATGGCAAAAGCCAGGTCGGCATCCTCCATACCCTTGATTTTCTTGATGTTGAACTGATTTGCAATTGTCTCGAGCTGCTCTCTGCTCATGCTGTTGAGCTCGAAAAGAGTGTGTGGCATATAATGAATATGTATAAGTAAATAATCGTTCGTCGGAAAAGAGCTCCGAATCGAGAACGATGCAAATATAGCAAAAAAGATTTATATGGCAAAATGCATTTACCTGTCCCAGAAGCTGCTGCTCTTTTTGAAGCGCAGAAGGTCGGCAAGAGCCGCCGCATTTGCCTGGATGCGGAAGCTGTACGACTGCCACTGTCCTGTGGGAACCCATGAAATTGCTATGTTGAAACAGTGGATTTCATAAGTCGCACTAAGCTGCGTAGGGGTAATCTGCTTGGCTACGAAGTCGTAACCGGAGCTTGCATTGATATTCATCCTGGGGGTGAGCTTGACATTTCCGGTAAGCCTCAGGGTCTGGGTAATGTCGTTTTTGAAACTCTGGTTCGCCCGGTCGAACCTCCGGTTGCAGCTGAAGCTATAACTGAAGTTGGCCGACCACGGCACATTGGGATTTGTGTAGTAAACCCAGCCGCCGGGGATGTATTCACCTGTGTAGGGATTCACATACATGCGCTGGTAATAGTCGGCAGGGCCTCCGCCCGGCGTGCCGTCGTTGCCGCTGATGGCTCCCTTTCCGGAAATCGAGTAGGAGAGCGATGCCGAAGCGTTCGTGAACCGCAGCAGCCCTTGTCCTTTGCCGAACGCGAACTTGTTTATCCTCGTGCCTTTTTCCATGTCCATGGCATAAGGGTCGAAGTTCGCGCTGGCACTGATGCTTACCTTCCCGAAGATTGATGTGTTCATGCTCATGCTCACCGTATTCATGCGCAGGGAATCAGCCAGGAAATTGTATCCAGAGCGGATGTTCAGCTGGTCTATAAGCTTGACTTTCTTGTTGCCGGTTCCGGTGGTGTCGGCGAAGTCGCGCACCTTGGCCTCCAGGTTGTTGCCAATGGAGAATGACGCTGTGGCGGATTTACCCGAACCGGGCACCGAATACATCTGCCCGCTGTAAAGATTGTAACGGTAGCTCTGCTCCACTCCGAGGGTGTCGGTGTAGTTGAAAGTGCGGTAGCCGTTGAAGGACTTGGCAAGGTCAGGGCTGAATGACATGGAAAGCGAAGGCGACACCACATGGCGCAGGGCCTGTACTTTCGACATGGGGCCGAACTGGAACATGCCGTAGAGCCTGGTGCTGGCGGAAAGCGAGCCGGAATATGTCTGGGTGATGCCGAGGCGGGTGAACGGGTCTCCCTGTTCGAGCACAGGCCGGTTGGTCTTTTCGTCGAAATGGACGCTGTTTGCCTTGAAGAACCAGTTCTGTCCATAACTCACGGAAGGCGAAATGTTGATGTATTTGAGTACGCTGAAACTCGGCAGTCCGATGCTGAAATTGTGGGTCATGCCGTTCTGCATCTTGCCAATCAGCGTATCAGCCGTCTTGCCCATGTTTGAAAAATCTATTTCGGACGACTTGAAGTTCACCTTGTTCTGGAAGGAAGTGTTGTAGCCCAGGCTGAACTTCTCGTAGAATTTCTCCTTACCTACGCGGTTCTTGCGTTTGAAAGGATAGAAAGTAGCCACCGAAAAAGTCATGTTCGGGAGAGTGAACGCATAGGAGCTGTCCCTTGAATTCTGCGAATGCAGCATGTTAAGGGAGAGCGTGGCCTTGCCGTTGAAACTCTTGGAATATGAAATTGACGAAGATGCCTGGTTCTGAAGGGCTCCGTCCAGGCTCGATGCATTGTAGGTATTATTCCTCGGACTGGAGAAGTTGACCGAAGCGCTGAAAGTGGTTCCGGGATGCGCCTTGGAATCCTGCGAGTGTGACCACCGCAGCCCGAAGTTGGTGCTCCGCAGATAATCGGCGCTGCCTTTTTCGCCCGTGCGGTCGTCGGAATAGTTCAGGGAGAAAGTACCGTTGAACTTGTAATTGACTTTATACCGCGAATTCAGCGCGATGGCCCATGAGCCAAGCGTAAAATAATCCCCGGTTGCGGAAAGGTCGAGGTGGTCGCCGAAAACGAAGTACATGCCCAGGTCCTTCATGTAGAAACCTCGTGCTGTTTCTTCGCCGAAAGTAGGGAAGAGGATGCCCGTGGCCCGCTTGGGCCGTTTTGGCACGAAACCGAAGGGGAGTATGAGCGGATACACTTTCACATCTTCTATCACGACATAGGCCGGGCCGAACACTATCTTCTGGTTGGGTTTGGTAACCACCTTGGCGGCAGTGAGTTCCAGATAATAATGAGGATGGTCGGCATCGCAAACGGTGTATTTGCCGGAAGTGATGTTGATGGACTTGTCCGGCATCATCTTGATGCTGCGTCCGTGCAGGATGCCCTCGTCCTCGTTGGTCACCATGTTTTTGATGCGGGCCTTGCTCGAGTTGAAATTGTAGAACAACTCTTCCATGTTGTAGGTTTTCCCGTTGTCGGTCATTACAGGACGACCCTTCCACTCTCCGGCCAGGGAATCGTATACCCCATAGGCGTGCACGGTGCCGGAGTTCATGTCGTAGTCCATCCGCTCCGCTTTGAGCTCCATGTTGCCATAGGAGACAGACACATCGCCGTAGTAGCTCATGACGCGGCTCCCGTCTTCGAGGATGGATAGTTTGGTGGAATCTTTGCCATTGGAAAAAACCGGTGCGGTGAGCGAGCTCTGCTTCATCATGAGCGCCGAGTCGGCCCTGAAAAGGGAATCGGCCCTGCGGATGGAATCCCTCCTTGCAATCTGGACGGAATCAGGAAGCACAACTTTCTTTTCTGCAACCTGGGAGGAAAACATACCGCCCTGGGAGCGCCTCGGACGCTGCGCGTCGGAACGGGGTGCCGCCGCCATGAACAGCAGGGCTGCAATAAACATGTATTTAATTTTCCTCAATTGCAATTTTTTCCTAAATTTGCAAAGTACAAAAGTAAGATTATTTTCTGAAACACGCAATCTGCATATTGCTTTCTCTGCTGCTGGGAGCGCATCTCCTCCTGGCCGGAGGCATTGAACTCAACACCGTTGTAATAGATGCGGGGCATGGCGGAAAAGATGCAGGAGCAGTCAGCAAAGACAAAAAATCCTACGAAAAAACCTTTACCCTTTCCATCGCCACCCAACTGGCCGAAAAAATCCGCAAAGAATACCCCGGAGTCAAGGTTGTGCTTACCCGTAGCACCGATAAGTTCGTCGAGCTGCGCGACCGTGCCGGGATTGCGAACAAGGCCGGAGCCAATCTTTTCATATCCATACATATCAATTCTGCCGTTTCCACTTCGGCCAACGGATATTCCGTACATATTCTGGGCCAATCATCAAACAAAAACAGGGATTTGTTTGCATATAATATGGATGTGGTGAAGAGGGAGAACTCCGTTATCCTTCTCGAAGACGACTACAGCACGAAATATCAGGGTTTCGACCCATCCGACGACGAATCGAACATTTTCATGTCGCTGATGCAGAATGCCTACCTCGAGCAGAGCCTGCTGGTGGCATCCATCATCTCCGAAAAACTCAAGGGAGGCCCCATCAAGGCCGACAGGGGAATATGGCAGAATCCTTTCTATGTGCTTTGGAAAACCGCGATGCCTTCGGTTTTGGTGGAACTTGGTTTCATTTCAAACGCCACCGACCTCGCTGCTCTGCGTCAGGATGCCAACAGGACGAAGATTGCCGAATGCCTTTTCAACGCTTTCAAGGAATATAAAGAACTTTACGACAGCAGCATGGATGTGGGCCAGGCCAAGGCAGACAAGACTGCTGCGGCTCCCGCTCCAAAAAATGAAGAAGCCAAAGCCCCTTCAGAACCGGAAAAAGCATATTACGGAACCCAGATTTTTGCAAGCAGCCGCATCATCGACTCCGGCGACCCGGCTTTCCTTGGCTATACGCATAAAAGGATAAATATAGGTTCGCTCAACAAGTACATTATCGGCATTTGCGAAAGTGAATCTGAGGCGCGTGAGGAGTACAATAAAATAAAGGAAAAATACTCCACCTGCTTCATGGTAAAAATTACTCCTGAAGGAGTTACGAGATTCAAGGCAGAGAAGTAGCTGTAATTTTTAGTTTTTCCAAACTACAATATATGAAGCATGGCATTGAAATCGCCTTCGCGACAATGCAATTCGCTCATAAATAACAAGTTAGGCAGAGGACTTAAATGTTCCTCATTTTTCTTTTATATAGGCCTAAAAAAAATAATATGCAATAGTTAAAAAATATTTTTTCGTTTTTTTTTTAACCATTTTTGCACAGTTAAAATCCGATGGAAAACAAAGAGCGACATATCGACTGTTGGAACAATTGTCTGCAGATTATTTCGCAGATAATTGAACCGCAGCAATTTGATACCTGGTTCAAAAGAATCAGGCCGGTTTCGCTCGTGGATTCCACGATTACCGTAGAGGTTCCTTCGCTGTTTTTCCGCGAATATCTAGAGGAATCGTATCTGGATATCATCAAAAAAACGCTGAAGCGCGTAATCGGCGCCGATGCAAGGCTGAATTATATCGTAAAGCCCGCAGGCAGCACCAGCATGAGGCTTCCGGAAGGGCCCGGCAATCCGCCCGTCAACAAGGCGATTTCCATCAACACCTACCAGCCGTCCGGCAATCCCGGTCCTTTCGTATTCCCGGGTCTCCAGAAGATTCAGCCCAATCCGCATCTCAACCCCGTTTACAATTTCACGAACCTGGTTACCAGCGACTGCAACAAGCTGGCGGTTTCCGCCGGTGTCGACATTTCCGAGCATCCCGGCAAAACCCCTTTCAACCCCTTGTTCATATTCGGCGGGCCCGGCCTCGGCAAGACTCATGTTGCAAACGCCATCGGACTCGCAGTCAAGGAAAAGTATCCCGAGCTGGTAGTGCTCTATGTAACCGGCAACGAGTTCAAGACCCAGTTCATGGATGCGGTGAATGTCCACAACAAACTCACCGACTTCCTTGCCTATTACATGAAAATAGATGTACTCATAGTCGATGACATCCAGGACATGTCCGGGCAGGGGAACCAGAATGCCTTCTTCAATATCTTCAATCACCTGCACCAGAACGGCAAGCAGCTCATCCTTACTTCCGACAGGGCTCCGGTGGATTTGCAGAATTTTGAAGACAGGCTGCTCTCGCGCTTCAAGTGGGGGCTTTCCGTGGAGCTTACCCATCCCGACTACGAAACCAGGCTCGCAATGCTTAAGGCAAGGGCTTTCCGCGAAGGGATGAACATAGGTGACGATGTGCTGGAGTACCTCGCGGCAAACATACAGACCAATTTCCGCGAACTTGAAGGCGCCCTCATATCGGTGGCAGCCCACTCGGCCCTCTCCCGCGAGGAGAATTCCGTCGAGCTCGCCGCCAGGGTCACCCGCAAGATAGTGGGTGAGGACCTGAGCACCATCACCATAGAAAAAGTGCAGAAGACAGTCTGCGACTACTTCAACATCAGCCGCGACATCCTTCTCTCGGTTTCACGCAAGCGTCAGATTGTCCAGGCCCGACAGATATCCATGTATCTGAGCCGCAACCTGATCACCAATTGCTCGCTCTCGACCATCGGAGCCGAAACCGGAGGCAAGGACCACGCTACGGTGCTGCACGCATGCGCCACCGTATCGGACCTGATGGCTACCGACAGGTCGTTCCGCAAGTATGTCACCGACCTGGAGCATTTGCTTGCTCCCGCCGCAAAGTAAACAACCATACTTTTATATATGACATCAGAAACCGTACTTGATATTTTCAAGGAAATAACCCGTATCCCGCGCGAATCCGGACACGAAGGCCCCATTACAGAGTGGCTTTGCAAATGGGCGGAGGCCCATGGCCTTGAGTACAAGGTCGATGACATCCACAATGTCTGCATAATAAAGAATGCAGCTCCCGGGAAAGAGAATGTTCCCACGCTTGTGCTGCAGGCTCACCAGGACATGGTATGCGAAAAGAACGAAGGTTTTGAATTTGATTTTTCGAAGGATCCCATCCCTTATGTCATCGAAGACGGCTGGATGGTAGCGAAGGACACTACCCTCGGTGCCGACGACGGCATCGGCATAGCCGCCTGTCTGGCGCTTCTGGAAAGCGACAGGCCCATGGGCAGGCTGGAGTGCATCTTCACCATTTCCGAAGAAACCGGCATGGACGGGGCCGATGCCATGCAGGAAGGATTCTTTACCGGCAAAACCCTTATCAACCTGGATTCGGAGGATGAGGGGCAGCTCTTTATCGGCTGTGCCGGGGGAGAGCATACCGATGCATATTTCGAGCATGGTTTTGAGAATATCGCAGAGGGTTCGAAAGTTCTGGAGTTGTCGGTTACCGATGCCCTCGGCGGCCACAGCGGCGATGATATCAACAAACTGCGTGCAAACACTGTCAAGATACTTGCGGATTTCCTCGAACGCAACGAGAGTTTCCAACTTGTTTCCATCAACGGAGGAGGCAAGTCGAATGCGATTGCCAGGGAATGCAAGGCAGTGGTTGCGAGCCCCTGTGCAGATGTGCTGGCAGCCGATTTTGAAGCCTACGGCAAACTGGTCCGAGCCGCTTATTCTTCAACGGAGCCTGCCCTTCGCTTCAGCGTCAGGGAATGCGAAGCCGCCCGGGCTGTCGAAAGCGGAGCGGCAGGCAGGATTATAGGAGCCCTCGCCGAAGTGCCCCACGGTGTCGTCAAGATGAGTCCGGACATAACGGGCCTTGTACAGACATCGACCAATCTCGCCGCCGTCAGTTCCCCTGAGCCCGGAGTTATCAAGATTGCCACCAGCCAGAGAAGCAGCGTGGAGGCGGAACTCGACGCGCTCGTGGAAAAAGTGGCCGGAATCTTCCGCAATGCAGGCGCAAGGGTAGACTGCTACAGCAAATATCCGGGATGGAAGCCGGACCTGAAGTCGAAGATTCTGAAAGACTGCGTGGAGTCTTACCGCAGACTTTTCGGCGAAGAACCCCTCGTCCTTGCCATCCATGCCGGGCTCGAGTGCGGACTGTTCCTCGAAAAGTTCCCCGGACTCGACATGATTTCATTCGGTCCCACCCTCAGGGGCGTGCATGCCCCCGGCGAGAAATTGGAACTCGCATCCATGGACCGCTTCGAAGCACTTTTAGATGATGTGGTATGCAACTTCAAATAGCACCTTCCATCCTTTCAGCGGATTTCGGCAACCTTGCCCGTGACATCCGCATGCTCAACGCTTCTGCCGACCTTGTCCATCTTGATGTGATGGACGGCAGTTTCGTGCCCAATATCTCTTTCGGTTTTCCTGTCATAGAGGCCGTTGCAGCTGTCGCAACCATCCCCATGGATGCACACCTGATGGTGGTGAATCCCGGGAAATGGGTGGAACGCTGCGCATCGCTGGGGGTTGCCATGATGAGTTTCCATCTGGAGGCCGCCCGCGATGAGGCAGAAGGAATTCTTGCAGACATACGCTCGCACGGAATGAAGGCCGGGCTGGTCATCAATCCGAATATCCCCGTGGAAGATTTGTATCCCTTTATTGGCAAAGCCGACTATTTCCTCATCATGTCGGTATTTGCAGGATTCGGCGGACAGAAGTTCATCCCCGAAAGTTTGGGCAGGATAGAAAAGCTGAAAGCCGAGCTTGACAAAGCGGGAAACGACGCTCCCATTGAGGTTGACGGGGGAGTGGGCCCTGCAAACGCGGGCTTGCTTGCCAGGGCCGGTGCAAGCATATTCGTTGCCGGAAGCTCAGTTTTCAAGGCGGAGAATCCCGCCGAGGCTATCGATTTGCTTCGAAATCCTCGATAGCGGAACTTAACTGTTCCTGACGGCTCCTGTCCAGATGGAACAAATGCTGACTGAATCTTTTTTCCAACTCGCATCTGCCGTCGGGCGTGTCCAGCAGGACTGCCTGGCGGCAAATATTTTCATATACCCTCTGCAAGGTTTCCTCCACCGGATATTGCCTGCCTGTCAGCTGGCTCAGCGACACGGGATTGGGAAGGGACGGGTCGAACTCTTTCTGGTTAAGGTTCAGACCAATCCCAACGATGCTCCCGAATACAAAGCTGCCGTCAAGAATGTTTTCTATCAGCATCCCGCATATCTTTCTGTCGCCCACCCAGATGTCGTTTGGCCATTTGATGCGCGACACTATTCCTTCCTCCTTCAGGAAATCGAAAATGGCAAGCGTCGCCATCTGCGTGATGCGAACTACATCCTGGGCCGGGAGCGGAGAGATTCCGCCATTAGCGAAGCGCAGGAGAACGGTAAAGGTAAGGTTCTCATCCTCCGGCGAAATCCAGGTATGGGAACCCTGCCCGCGTCCTGCCGTCTGGAATCGCGCAGCGATTACTGACAAATTGTCAAGCTCCGCAATGCGCCTCCTGACTTCAAGATTTGTAGAATCAATGCTTTCGTACCAATAGATATGTCCCGTACCGTTCCTTGGTGTCATTTTTGTTGTTATATTTGTAAACTTTAGTGCAAATTTACAATTAAACTCTGAAATGGCAGACAAACAGAATAAACGATTCGTCATCCGCTTCAACTTTTCCTGGCTCTATCTGATTTTGGTACTCTCCATGGGGTACATGCTGTTCCGCAGTTCCGGCAACGGCCCCGAAAAGATAGAATGGAGCCAGGTCAAACAGATGGTTAGGAGCGGTGATGTAAAAGAGATAGTTTTCATTCGCGACTCCTACAAGGGCAATGTCTCGGTGCGCCCTGAAGCGCTCGGCAAATACGCCGACATGTTTCCCAATTCGCAGGTGCCGCCCAAGTCGCCGCACTTCACATTCATCGTTTCCGACAAGTTCGACCCCGAACTTGAAATGGAAAACCTTAATTCCGAACTTGCGCTCACCAATCCCCAGGCCAGTCCGGTAAAACTCGTGATGAAGAGCGAGAACAAGATGTGGCACAACATGTTCGACTGGATATGGGTGGTGCTGCTGATTCTCATGTGGGTATGGATGTTCCGCGGCATGAGCGGAGCCATGGGCGGCGGAAAAGGCCAGGGAGGCCCCGGCGGCATATTCAATGTAGGGAAAGCGACCGGAAAACTCGCCGACAAGAACTCGGTCAAGGTTACTTTCAAGGATGTCGCCGGACTGTACGGTGCCAAGGAAGAAGTGATGGAAATCGTCGATTTCCTGAAGAATCCCCAGAAATATACCGCTCTCGGAGGCAAGATTCCCAAGGGTGCATTGCTGGTAGGCCCTCCCGGCACAGGCAAGACCCTGCTTGCAAAGGCAGTGGCCGGAGAGGCGGATGTGCCTTTCTTCTCCATCAGCGGTTCCGATTTCGTGGAAATGTTCGTGGGAGTCGGCGCCAGCCGAGTGCGCGACCTTTTTGCCCAGGCCAAAGAGAAAGCCCCGTGCATCGTGTTCATCGACGAAATCGACGCCGTAGGCCGTGCCAGGGGAAAGAATGTGGGATGGTCGTCGAATGACGAACGGGAAAATACTCTTAACCAGCTGCTTACCGAAATGGACGGTTTCGGAACCAACAGCGGCGTAATCGTGCTCGCCGCCACCAACCGCGCCGACATTCTCGACAGTGCCCTCATGAGGGCCGGACGATTCGACAGGCAGATTCATGTCGAACTCCCCGAACTCAAGGAGAGGGAAGAGATATTCAAAGTCCATCTCCGCGGGCTGAAGCTGGACTCCGACTTCAATGTGGAATTCATGGCCAAGCATACTCCGGGCTTCTCCGGCGCAGACATAGCCAATGTCTGCAACGAAGCTGCCCTCACAGCGGCAAGGCGAAACCGCACGGCAATCACTCAACAGGATTTCCTGGATGCGGTCGACAGAATAGTAGGGGGCCTGGAGCGCAAGAGTTCCACGATAATGACGCCTGCAGAAAAACGGACGACCGCCTACCATGAGGCCGGGCATGCAGTGGTAGGATGGCTCCTGCCCTATGCCGACCCTGTGTTCAAAGTCAGCCTCATACCGCGCGGACAGGCCCTCGGCCTTACCTGGAGCCTTCCAAGCGAAAGGAAAATTCTTTCCAAGTCGTGGATGATGGATGAAATGTGCACCCTGATGGGAGGACGCGCAGCCGAAGAGCTCATCAACGGAGAACCTGCTTCGGGAGCGCTCAACGACCTCGAAAGGCTCACCAAGATTGCCTACAGCATGGTGCAGTACTATGGAATGAGCGAGAAGGTCGGTGAAATATCCTTCTACGATTCCACAGGAGCCCGCGGATACGACCTATCCAAGCCTTATTCCGAGAAAACCGCAGAACTTATGGACCAGGAGGTCAAGGACCTCGTGGCGGAGGTTCACAGACGCACCCTTGCCCTGCTTTCCGACAATCGCGACGCTTTTGAGAAAGTTGCTGCAATGCTTCTCGAAAAAGAAGTTATATTTGCAGATGACATAGAAGCAATCCTCGGCCCCAAGGCCAAAGCCGATTAAAGATGAACAAGGTAGTCACAAGAGGCATTTCAGGCACCGTCTTCATTCTTGTAATGTTGGCGGGGCTTCTCATTGACAAGTATGTCTTCACGGCCCTGCTGCTTTTCATCTGCGGCGGAATGTTGTACGAGTTTGTCAAGCTGTCCGGAAAGGCCGCCTATCTTCCTATCGGAATTGTTTACATAATAGCATCGGTTTCCCTGATATACCGGCTCGGATTTCCTGGAGGAGAATTCTCCGGCCTTCTGATACTGGCCTTTTTCATCATTATATGGAGTTCCGATGTGGGAGCCTTCTGCGTCGGTTCACTGTTCGGACAGAAAGAAGGAAGCCGGAAACTTGCCCCGTCCATATCACCCAACAAATCATGGATAGGTTTCTGGGGCGGACTCGCATTCAGCGTTGTCGCCGCCGTAATCCTGCATTTCAACCTGCTTTCCGCCATTCCGCTCGTACACTGCCTCGTGCTTGCGGTGCTTGTTCACTGCGCGGGAGTATGCGGCGACCTTCTGGAATCGCTTTGGAAGCGCCGCTGCGGGGCCAAGGATTCGGGGAATATAATCCCCGGCCACGGAGGGCTGCTGGACCGCTTCGACAGTTCCCTGGCGGCTTTTCCCGTCGGGGGCCTTTACCTGCTCATCTTTAAACTTTTATAATATGACCCGTATCGACCACAACTCCTTCGGAACCCTGGCCGTGGTATTCATCATTGCTGCGATAGTAATGGTTCTGAGCTATCATTTCATTTCGGCGGCATGGCTGAAATGGGCGGTAATCGTTTTTGCCTGGGTTTTCTGTATCTGGCAGGTATTCTTTTTCCGGGTGCCGGAAAGGGAGGCTGCCGGAAGCGGACATCTTGTTGCAAGCGCAGCCGACGGGATAGTGGTGATTGTGGATGAATGCGTGGAGGAGGAATACCTGAAGGTGCTTTGCAAGAGGGTTTGCGTATATATGGACTTTTTCGATGTCCACGCCAATTTCTGGCCCGTGAACGGGGAAGTGGAATACACGAAGTATCACCCCGGAAAGCATTTGCTGGCATTCCTTCCCAAATCTTCCACCGACAATGAGCATCATTCGGTATGCCTGCGTACGCCGGACGGCGACAAGGTCTTTTTCAAACAGATTGCGGGCACCTTTGCACGGCGCATAGTGAACTATGCCACCGACGGGCTCCGGGTCGAATCCGGAAAGCAGTGCGGCATCATCAAGTTCGGCTCGCGGGTGGATTATTATCTCCCTCTGGATACAAAGATTAATGTGAAGGTCGGCGACAAGGTCCGCGCCTGCGAAAGCATCATTGCCGAACTTCCGCATCGATAAGTTCGAGCAGACGGTCAACGGCTTCAGACTCAGGAATGTGCCTCAGTATGGGCACATTCTTTTTGTATATGCTCACCTTGCCGTTTCCTTCTCCCACATAGCCCCAGTCGGCATCCGCCATCTCTCCGGGGCCGTTAACTATGCAGCCCATCACGGCAATTACCATTCCCTTGAGATGCGAAGTGCGCCGCTTGACAGTTTCGAAGGCCTCCTGAAGATTATACATGGTCCTCCCGCATCCGGGGCAGGCAATGTATTCGGGCTTGTAGAAACGCCTCCGCGCAGCCTGGAGGATTTCATCCTGCAGATAGCTTCCGAATCCGGATTCGGCTATGTCTACGCTCTCCCCGTTGTCTGCAATGTAGTTTCCGGAGAATACCACATCGTCGATTTCGCGGTCAAGAAGGGCGCGGCCAAAGTCGCAGGCGGCATCAAGCATCAGCGTAGTCCTGTCGGGAGAAGAATACTCAGCGTATGCAACGCGGTCCTTAGTCGTACAGGATATAAGGGAACTCTTGCTCTTGCCGCCGTACCTGTCTGCGAGGAATGCCGCTACCGGGAGTTCGGCGGCAGGGTCCTCCGTGAGCGAGACGCGAATGGTATTGCCTATGCCCTGGGAGAGCAGGGCGGAAATGCCGACGCAGGATTTGATGCGTCCGCTGTCGCCATTGCCTGCTTCCGTAACCCCGAGATGAAGGGGATAGACGCAGCCAGCCTCCTGCATCAGCTTCTGCAGAATGCGGTATGCCTCCACCATCACAACTGTGTTGCTTGACTTCAGCGACACCACAACATTGTGGAAATCGTTCTCGTCGCAGAGCGCAAGCCATTCCATTGCGGCTTTCGCCATGGCAAGGGGAGTGTTGCCGTAGAGTTCGGTAATGTATTTGCCGAGCGAACCGTGATTCAGACCGATACGGATTGCAGTTCCATGCGCCTTGCAAACGGACACCAGCTTCGCGAACCGGGCCTTGGCCTCTTCATGGTCAGGATGGAAATTACCCGGATTGATGCGGACCTTTTCGACTATGGAGGCAACTGCAATGGCGGTTTCCGAAGAAAAATGAATATCCGCCACCAAAGGGGTTGCAATGCCTTCGGCCCTGAGGGTGTCGTGAATCTCCCCGATACAGGGAACATCCTTCATGCCGGGCACGGTAATGCGAATCAACTCAGCCCCGGAGGCGGCGAGCTGTCTGCATTGCGCCAGGGTGGCATCAATATCGTTGGTGTGCGTATTGCACATCGTCTGGATAACTATGTGAGAGGGGTCGCCGATAAGAAGGTCATTCCCCACTTTTACCTGAATTGTCTTCTGTTTCAACATTTTCTATGTCCCATCCGTTTTTAACTATCTCCATGGCCTGTCTGCGAAGGTCGGCGGAAGTGCGTCCGGTGCGCTTGCTTATCTGGAAATGTACACCGGCCATAATCGAAACATCGAGAGGATATGCGAAGCGATAATAATACTTGTTGTTTACCGAGGGCGATGAATCGGGTTCGTAGAGGCTCGACCAGGAATAACGCACCAGGGCCGAAATGTGGAGTTCCACCGGACTGAACACGAAGCCGATTCCGCCGCCTCCCTGAAGGCCGTATTCGGGTCGGAGGTCGGTAGTGGCGAATGAGCGCGCCATTCCGTCTTTCACATTGTCGCCGCGGCGCTCTATGCCGAGCCTGTAGCCAGCGTAAAGCCCTGCGTCGACCATGAGCTTGAAATGAAGCGCATCATAATGGAAATGGGCAAGGAAAGGCACTTCCACCACATCAATCACGGCCTCATGCGCTCCTTCTATGGAAAAAGTCGTATGGGTGTCCTTGTTTTCCTTGAACCTGTAGCCTTCTTTTCCATAAGCAATACCTACCTTATAGCCGAAATATGGCATGTACTGGAACAGTTTCAGATAGTGGGTGTACATCAGCGAGACATACACAGGATTGAACAGCCAGCTCTGCTTCTGGGAAGGGTTGAACTGCATCTGGGAGAAAGTAACCCCATAGTTCACTCCAATCAGAGAGTAATTGTTGATGTCGGCATAGTTCCGGACCTTTGTCGTAGTGTCGGCAATGTAGCGCAGGTATCCGTTTTCGGCTTCCTGGGCGGACAGCAGACAGCAGACAAAAAGGGCGGCAGTTATTAAAAGACTTTTGCGCATCAGTATCCGAATAATTCTTTTACATTGATTGTCTGGTCGATTTCGGAGCCTTTGGGAATCTGAATATAGTCCTCGTCGCCAAACTTGACGAACAGCACGGGCTCTGGCTGGCGGTGCGAAAGCAGGTCGCCGGTATCGACTATGGAGTTTCTGTTGCCGTCGTCGGTTATGCGAATCGAATATTTCCCTTCCTTCAGGTAGGGGAAATCCAGGGTGCAGTCGGAATCTATGACATAGTTGCGGAGCACCGTGTTCTTCTGCTCATTCAGCATATCCACGATATACTTCCGGTCGACCCCTGTAAACAGCGCATGCATCACGCTCAGGTTTTCATCGGTAGGCAGGGAGACTTTCACCTCCGTACTGTCCGACCAATAACCGTTGATGTCGCGGAAAGCCCTGTGGGGAATCTTGAGAAAGTATTCGAAGCCTGTCTGGAATTTGACCTCGGGCCTTATGACATACCTCCGCAGATTCATGCTGTCGCGCTCCACCTTGATTTTGTCGGTAAACTCTTTCTGGCGGGGATTGATGTAGCGGAACTGCACGGAGTCGAATTTCTCATAAATGATGGGATATTTGAACTCAAGCACAAAGCCGTCCTGCTCCACCTTGTCGGCCTCTGCGGACAGGGTATACACGCAAATCGTGTCCTCATGCTTCAGGTTCCTGCGGCGGCTCTTGGAGAAATTCTTCTTCACTTCCGGATCCATGACCATTTTCAGATGCTCCAGTTCCGGGCGCATGATGCCGGTAGAGTCGGTTTTGCGATAATTCACGAAAAGATGCATGGTATCGGGAGCGGGACGCCGGTCGTTCAGCCATATTTCCAGACTGTCCTGCATGATATTGAACTGGGTGATGACCTGGTCGGCCCTGTAACCGCCAATCCAAAGCGAATCTATCCAGGCATTGGAAGCCATGAAGGTTATGTATGCCGACCTCGGCGATGTGCGGACCTTGTTCATGAGCAGCTGCTTCGAAGGCCGCTCGCGGAAAATCTTCAGTTCATGCTCACTGCGTCTTTCCTTGCATCCGAGGGTGTCGGTCATGTCGTATTTTAACAGTTCCGGGATAGTATCGGCCACTTTCCATTTGGGCTGGACAAGAGAATCGATGAATGCCACCCTTTCCTGGTCGGGATCATAGATGTTGTTGCCGTTCGCATCCTTGATGGCATAGATGCGGTAAAGCGTATCCTGTATGAAAGGAATTACGAAAAAGCCCCAGTCGTCCGTGCGTCCTGCAGCATAGGGGCGCTCGAGGAACACCGCCGAGTCGCGGTGGTCCTTGTAAAGCATGACGGTTGCGCCTTTAACGGGAGCGAGGGTGTTGCAATCCAGCACGGTACCCGTCACGAACATGGAATCGATATTCTCTCCGGTGCTGAACACATAGGTAAAACCGGGGAAAATGTTGCCTTCGTTATTGTCGACAATCGCATTGTTCAGGTTCAGGGTATATGTGGTGGAGGGTTCGAGAGCTCCTTCGAAAGTGACGACCACCGACTTGCCTTTCACACTGGCCTTGGGCCGTTTCTCGAGAGGAGGGGAGAGGAAAATGTCGGTAGCGGTCTTCAAGGTTACATATTCGCTGAAATCGAAGACGATTTTCCCGCCTTCGAGAGGGAAGGAGGTGACTCCCGGCAGAGGACGGATGTTTGTTATGAATGGAGGAATCGTGTCCTTCTTGCCGCCGGAAGGAGCTTCGGTCGTGTTTGCGCAGCCATGCACGAACGCAAGCGGGGAAACAAGCATCAAAGCTATGAAGAGGGGTATGTATTTTCTGATATTCATCATATATCTGTCCGTACTACATCTTGTATGCCATCTATACCCGCAATTCCCTTCAGCATGGCGGAAAGAACCTGCCTGTCGTGCACCAGCATCTCGATATAGCCTTCCATGACACCGTCCTTGCCGCCTAGATGGATTTCGCGTATGTTGATGCCCATGGTGAGGGAGATGTACTGGGTGATTTTATTGAGCAGGCCCTTTGTGTCGATGCCGCGTATGGAAAGCCTGACGGGGAACTCGCTGAGTCCACCTTCAAAATCGTCAACCACCACGAAACGGGAGCTTCCGAATTTCATTGCGAGTTTTTCGAGTTCCGGGCATGATTTCTTATGAATGAGCACCGTGCCGTCGTCATTCCTGAATCCTATTACAGGGTCGCCTGGAATGGGATTGCAGCATGTTGCAATGGAGTATCCCTGAAGACGGGGAGCCTCGCCATGGCCGGAGCCGAAAGCGCTGCGGAAAGCCTCGGGGCCTATAAGTCCGAGCCCTATGCGGAAAAACATTTCCGAAGCATCGTTCAGCATATTGTAGCGCAGGAAGAGCTTGACATTGCTTTTGCTGTTCTCCACGCCCATTGCAGACAGCCGCTCGGCATAAACGGCCTTGCCTCTTTCCACAAGTTTCCGCCTGTCCCGTTTGAAATACTCGATAACCTGATTGCGGGCATGCCTGGTCTGCAGGAACTGCAGCCATTCAATCTTGGGTTTTCCGCTTTCAGCCGTAATGATTTCCACCTGGTCACCGGCCTTGAGCGTCTGGGAAAGCGGGGTAAGCTTCATATTGACCTTTGCCGCAATTGCCTGGTTCCCTATGTGGGTGTGGATGTTGTATGCAAAATCCAGCACGGTGGCGCCATACTGCACGGAACGCTGCTCGCCCTTGGGGGTGAACACCACTATATCGGTGGCGACCAGGTCCTTGTGGATGATGTCCAACAACTCGATTGCATTCACATCCTCGCTGACAAGTATTTCCTGCACCTTCTTCAGCCAGCGGTCCATCTCGCTGTCGACTTCGGAGAGATAACCGTCGTTCTTGTAAGCCCAATGCGCGGCGATGCCTTTCTCGGCAATGTCGTCCATGCGGCGCGACCTTATCTGAACCTCTATCCAGATTCCGGCCTGGCTCATGAGAGTACAGTGCAAGGCTTCATAGCCATTGCTCTTGGGGGTGCTTATCCAGTCGCGGAAACGGCTTTGCTGCGAGGTGTAAAGCCCGATAAGTATGGAATAAATCAGATATGCCTGCCTGCGTTCCACCTCGGCATCAGGCGAAGTGGGGTCAAATATGATGCGTACGGCATACAGGTCGTAAATCTGTTCGAAGGGCACATTCTTGGTGCGCATCTTGAACCACACGGAGTAAGGGGTCTTGATGCGTTTTTTGATGCTGAACGCGATGTCAGCCTGCTTCAGGGCCGATTCTATGGGGGCGACGAAATCATTTATTTCCTTGGCCCTCGCCGTAACATTGCGGTTGACCCTGTCCGAAATCTCCTTGTATGCCTCGGGCTCCTTGAAGCGCAGCCAGATGTTCTCCATCTCGCTCTTGACCCCGTACAGTCCGAGCCTGTGGGCGAGGGGAATGAAGATGAACATGGTCTCGCTGAGAATCTTGTCGCGCTTGTGCTCGGGCATGAATTCAATGGTACGGCAGTTGTGCAGGCGGTCGGCAAGTTTGATGAGCACTACCCTCACATCGTCATTCAGTGTGAGCAGGATGCGCTTCAGGTTCTCGGCCTGGATGCTCTCCGAGGAGGTCATGGGGCCGCGCTTGCGGTCTTCGTTGTCGAGTACGGTCTTGATTTTGGTAAGTCCGTCCACGAGCAGGGCGATGCGGTCGCCGAACAGGTTGCGTATGTCGTCGATGGTATAGTCGGTATCTTCCACCACATCGTGCAGCAAGGCTGCCGAAATCGACTTGTACCCAAGCCCTATTTCCTTTACCACAATCTCTGCAACCTGAAGAGGATGGATGATGTAAGGCTCGCCGGAACGCCTGCGCACATTGCGGTGGGCGGTATTGGCGAAGTCGAATGCCTTCTTCACCACGGCAAGCTCCTCCTCGCTGCGGCAACGCTGCTGCGCAAGCAGGAAGAGAATGCCCCATTCCTTTTTGATGAGGTTATAATCCTTTATCGTGAACTTCGAAACACTCATAGCCGGTAATCATCTACATTCTGCAGCGCATAAGTCAGCTGCGCACCATACATTATAATTTGGAAACTGAAATTCAGCCAGATAAGGAACAGAGGCACGGCTGCGATGACTCCGTAAACCGTATTCAGCCTGGTGACGAACACCTGGGTCTCGAGATACAGGTACTGGAATGCGACGAACACCAGCGAGGAAAACAGCGAAGCGGTAAATGCGTGCCTGTAACTCACCTTGCAGGCCGGGATGAACTTGTATGCCGCCGACAGAGTGAATACCGTCACGGCATAAAATACGACCCAACCAAAGAAACGGTGCAGGGAGGTTATGTCCAGGCCCAGCAGCGAAGGGGCATTGGAATAAAGAACTATCCCATAGCACATGATTACTATCAGGAAGGGGAGCAGGAAGAGGAATCCGAGATAGAAGCCGAAACGCGCCAGGATATTGCGCGGAATCTTGCGTATGCCCCAGACATTGTTGAAAACGCGTTCGGTCTGGAACATGAGCCAGATGATCGTCCAGACGAACATTAAGGCGGAAATGACTCCCACGGGGCCGGAAGTTGCGGCGTTGATTATATTGTCTGCCTTCTCTATGGCAATGTTGACGAGTTCGAGATTGTCCGGCAGCGCCTGGTGCAGCAGGTCGGAAAGCTTGTCGGAAACATGCAGGCCGTCGGAAATGAAAAACATGAAGGCAATCAGCGGAATGATGGCAAGGGTTACGAAGTAACTCAGCGCCACGCACTGGAAGCCCATCCGGTGCTCGGCAAAACTGTCGAGTGTGATGCGGGCAAGCTTCATGAAGCGCACCAGACCCTTCCATGCCTTGGAGGCGAAATCGGTTTCCATCCCCCACAGCCGGTCGGTAAACAAGGCTTTGATGTCCTTGAGTCCTATCTTCTTGTATTTGGGCGCTACGCCTTCCATATCCTAAAACAGTGACAATTGTTCGTAAGTATCCCCGCTGCCGACAGCCTGCGATGCAGGAAGCATGGCCATGAATTCGGCCTCTCCCATCACCGGCACGCCGAGTTCTTCGCATTTGCGCAGTTTTTCGGGCCCGGGCTTTTCCCCTGCAAGCAGGAAGGATGTCTTGCCGCTGATGCTGCCGGAATTCTTACCTCCGTTATGCTCTATCAGCGCTTTCATCTCGTCGCGCGAGATGCTGAAAGTGCCGGAAATCACTATTGTTTTTCCCGAAAGGACATCCGAGGTCCGGGCAGCATCTTCCTCTACGGAAAAGCGCAGGCCATGGGCCTTGAGCCTGTCGATGGCTGCGAGGTGCGCAGGATTCCGGAAAAAGGCGAAAACGCTGTCGGCAATTACATCTCCCACATCCGGCACGGCCAGAAGTTCCTCTTTGGATGCAGCGGCAAGGGCGTCGATGCTGCCGAAATGTCTGGCGAGTTCCTTTGCGGTAGTTTCGCCCACATAGCGTATCCCGAGCGCGAAGAGCACCCGTTCGAACGGCACGGCCAGCGAAGCGTCCAGGCTGCTCCGGAAACGCAGTGCGCTCTTTTCCTTCCATCCCTCAAGGGATAGCAGTTGATGCGGCCTGAGGTCGTAAAGGTCGGCGGGAGTGCGGGCAAGGCCGAGATTGTAAAGCTGCTCCACGGTTGCGTCGCCTGCAAGAATATCCATTGCCTTGCGGGAGGTGAAATGCAGCAGTTTGCCCTTTATCTGCATGGGGCAGCCGTCACTGTTGGGGCAGAACCACTTTGCCTCGTCCTCGGCGCGAACGAGAGGGGTGCCGCAGTCCGGGCAGAGTCCGGGAAACTCCGGAACAGGAGCTCCGGCTTTGCGAAGCGACTTCTCCACCGCCGTTATCTTGGGGATGATTTCGCCGCCTTTTTCCACATAGACCGAATCGCCTTCGTGAATGTCGAGGGCACGCATCTGGTCCTCATTCACGAGGGTGGCGCGCTTCACGATGGTGCCGGAAAGGAGCACGGGCTCCAGATTCGCAACCGGAGTGACGGCCCCTGTGCGGCCTACCTGATAGTCTATGGAAAGTATGGGCGTGAGGGCCTGTTCGGCCTTGAATTTAAATGCAACGGCCCAGCGGGGCGACTTTGCGGTGTAGCCCAGCGCCCTCTGGTAAGCCATTTCGTTGATTTTGATAACAATGCCGTCGGTGGCGAAGGGCAGTTTTTTGCGGGCGGTATCCCAATAATCAATATACGCCTTGATTTCGCCGATATTGCGGCAGAGCCTGCGTTCGCCCGACACCGGCAGGCCCCAGCTCCTGGCGGCATTGAGAGCATCGTCATGCGAAGGGAAATCCAGGCTCTGGGCAGGGATGTGGTAGAGCGTGCACATCAGCCCGCGGTGCGCAACTTCCCTGGGGTCGATGAGCTTGAGCGAACCCGATGCGGCATTGCGCGGATTTGCAAACGGCGCTTCTTCATTTCGCGCACGCTCTTCGTTCAGCGCATCGAACGAAGCGTATGGCATAAGGATTTCGCCGCGGATTTCAAATTCGGGCGGATAATCGCCGGTGAGCTGATGGGGGATGTTGGAAATCTGCCTTGCATTCTCCGTGACATCGTCTCCCACGACGCCGTCGCCCCGGGTGAGGGCCTGCACAAGCTTGCCGTCCTTGTAAGTGAGGCAGATGGCAGTACCGTCGAACTTCAGTTCGCAGCAGTAGGTGAACGCAGTGTCAAGGGCTTTGTCGGCCCTGGCGCTGAATTCTTCCACCTCTGAAATGGAATAGGTGTTGCTCAGGGAGAGCATGGGATACTTGTGGGGCCGCTGTACGAATTCCCGCCGGATGGAGCTTTCGGCATTGACTCCCATGCCCTGGGTTTCCAGGTCGCTTCCCACATGCTGGGTGGGGGAGTCGGGGGTGAGGAATTCCGGATACTCGGCTTCGAGAGCCTCCAGCTCATGCATCAGGCTGTCGTACTCGAAATCGGAGATGACGGGAGCATTGTCGACATAGTACAGCCGGCTGTTTTCCCGCAGACTGTCCTTCAGCTGTTGAATCCTCTTTTGTGCTTCGGCTCTTTCCATAATCCACAAATATAATAAAAAAAGCGGTTCCCCATAGGGGAACCAGCCTAAAAAGTCGTCTGCGCCTGCTTACCAGCCGAGAATCTTGCAGAAGTCGTAGTCCTCGGGGTTGGGAACATAAGCCTTGGCAGCTTCATAGTCGGCTGCCGTGATGTAGTGGCAGATGTTGGAATAGTAATTCTGGGCGGTGCCGCCTTCGATGTTCACGCGGCGCGGAGGAATCTTGCCTTCCGCGTTCTGCAGGTCCTTCAGGTAAAGGGGATGGGCCTCTCCCTCGGCGTCGACATAAACCATGCATCCGGTTTCGCCTTTTGCAAAGAGTTCATAAGCTCCCATTGCAAGCTCGGTGCAGTATGTGAGGTCATATCCGATGGGATCCTGGCAGCGGACATCGTAGCCGATTTCCACGGGACGGGTCTTTATCTTGAGGCCGATTTTCTTGAATTCCTTTTCGAGGATGTCGTTGAAGAGCACGGCCTTGCTGATTTTGCCGAGCTCGGGGTGTCCGTGCTCGTCGTAGGTCATGGTCACGCCCGCATTCTTGATTTCCCGGGGATCAAGGTCGTGGAACACGCCTTCAGCCACCACCACGGTGCCGTAGGGGATGCCGAGAATCTTGCGTTTCACGATGGCGGAGATTGCCAGCTTCACGATTTTATCGAGGGAAATGCCGGTCTTGTTGAACATCTCCGGAATGATGGTCATAGGGCAGTGGGTAGCTTCGCCTATGCCGAGGGCAAGATGCCCGGCGCTGCGGCCCATTGCGCTTATCAGCAGCCAGTTGCCGGAAGTGCGGGCATCCTCATACACGGTGCGTGCGAGATGCGCGCCTTCGTCCTTTGCGGAATTGAAGCCGAAAGTGGGGGCGTTTCCGGGAAGGGGAAGGTCGTTGTCGATGGTTTTGGGCACATGGATGTTGTGGATGGGGTACTTCTTGGCCTCGAGGAACTTTGCGATGCGGTTGGCGGTAGATGCGGTGTCGTCGCCGCCTACGGTAACCAGGAGCTTGATGTTGTTGCTCTTGAAAAGGTCGAGGTTGAAGTTTTCTTCAAAGTCCTTGTCGGTAGGCTTGAAACGGCTCATCTGAAGGTAGGAACCGCCCCTGTTGAAATAGGCGTCGGCCTTGAAAAAGTCGATGTCTTCCGTACGGGGAGAGTTGCTGAACAGACCGGAATATCCGCCATGCAGGCCGATAACGCGATAGCCGTGGGAAAGGAAGGTTTTTGCAACTGAGCAAACGACGGTGTTCATGCCCGGAGCGGGGCCGCCGCCGCAAAGGATAATGATAGAATCTTTCATAATATTTTGTAAGATATTTCTTCCTGTAGGTCGAAAGCAGCGCAAAGTTAGCAAAAAAGCCTTAATTTTGTATGGTTATGAAAAGGATTATTGCACTTGCCGCCATCCTGCTGCTCTGCACTGCCGCAGGGGCCCGTTCATTCGAAGTCAGATTCAGGCAGCAGCCCGTCAGCGCTTCGCCCTCCTCCCGCCAGGGTGCGGTCGCCCTGGACGGTTGCATCTTCCAGTTTTTCGACGGGGCGCCCGCAATCGACATTTATTCCGTCGAGAATGCCCGGCATATCCAGCGCATCCCTCTTGAAGGCAACAAGCGCTGGCATTGCAACAACGCATGCGTGAGCGGGAAATATTTCGTGAAAGGGGATGAGTTTCCCCTGATTTATGTGAGCCAGGAAAACAAGGCGGAGCACTGCATCTGCGTCTTCAGGATATGGAAGGATTCAGGTGCATACGCCGCATCCGTCGTGCAGAAAATCGTACTGCCGGACCCCGTGCAGATGGGGCTTTGGTACCCGAATCTGGTGCTTGACAACGAAGGCGGCTTCATTTATGTAACCGGATACAGCAGGGAGAGTTGGAAGGATGCCCGTTTTGGAAACGGACTCCAGGTGCTGAAGTTTACGATTCCCTCGCTGAAAGACGAACGCGTCAGCCTGCAGTGCTCCGACATCCTCGACAGGAAGGTTTACTCTTTCCGCCTCGCCACGCAGGGGGCAGTAATCCGCGACGGACGCATGTATCAGGTTTATGGCATGGCGGGGGATTCCTCCCTGGTATGCTACGACCTTGCCACAGGAAGGGAACTGTGGTCTGAAGACCTTCCCTCCGCAGGCATTCCCAACGAGCCGGAAGCGCTGTTTTTCTACGGGGAAGAACTGATGTGCGTGGATGTGAAGGGGGTCGTTTACGGAATGAAGCTATAATTCTTTTACCACTACGCCATAGGGCTCGGCTGCAAGCGGCACTTTCGCCGGGATGCGGCCGAGTTCTTTTTGCGCCCTCAGGTCACCGGGGATATTCAGACTGACGCTGGCGGGAGAGCCGGAAAAATTGCAGAACACCAGGACGGCATCGGCATAGCGTTTCCGGGGTGCGCGATGGTAACGCAGGAAGGCAAAATGCTTTTCGGGGTCGAAACCTCCTGCGGGGGAGTTGCACCAGCAGAGGTCGTAATTGCTGCCCTCCCGGAAAACATGGCTTCCGAGCAAAGCGAACAACTGCCTGTAAAGCGATAGCAGCCTGAGTTCGGAGTCTTCAAGCCCCTTGCCTTTATGGATATAAGCGTAAAGACGCGCCAGCTGGGCGGGTTGGCACCAGTTGAAAATCGAGGTCCTGCCTTCCGCACCTTCGGCAGCATCGGCCCCGACTTCCTGCCCCGCATAAATCATATACGAAGCTCCGTTGAAAAGAGCACCCGCCGCGACGGCAGGCACGGCCTTGAAAGGGTCGGAGAGGAAATATGGCGACGCTATCCGCTGTTCGTCGTGGTTTTCGAGGAAATTGAGCATGGAGGGCTGAAGGTCCTGAAGGAACTGCCAGTTATGGGTGATGTTCCTGGCCGAAGCCCCGTTGCAGAGTATGGCCCGCAGACTGTCGTAAAGCCCGGATTTGTCATAAAGGAAGTCGAATCCGAGTTCGTTTATGTATCGGCGGTAATTGTTCCTGTCGTAAGCCTCACCTATGAATAGGAATCCCGGGCGGGCTTCCCTGACCTTGGGAATGAGCCATCCGAAAAACTCCGGAGGCACCATCTCCACCATGTCGCAGCGAAGGCCGTCAACTCCTTTCGAAGCCCAGAAAAGCACGATATCCAGCATCTTGTGCCAGGTTTCGCCGTTGCTGTAATCCACCTTGCGCGTGTCGGTCCAGTCGTAGTCGCAGTAGTCGTAAACCGGAAGGTCCTTGCAGTCGGGGCTCACATGGTTGGGCACGAAGTCAATTATCACTTTCAGCCCTGCCTTATGGGTACGGCGTACCAGATTCCCGAATTCCGCCATCCGTCGGTCGGGCTCTTCGGCAAGATAAGGATTCACATCATAATAATCCAGCACCGAATACGGCGAGCCGGGATTTCCCTTGACATACGGTCTACCCATGGAATGGCGGAGCACTCCCGTATACCAGACGGCGGTCACATTAAGGGACTTGAGATAATCGAAGGTTTTGCCGTCCCAGTCAGAAAACTTTCCCTTTCCCCAAAAACGGGGCAATACCTGATAAATCACCTCCATCCCTTTCAGCTCCTGCGTTTGAATTCCGAAACCGTGATTGCCGTGGCGACGGATACATTCAGCGATTCGGAGCCTCCTCCGAAACCGGGAATGGTGAGGGCGCAGCTGCATTCTGCGGCAACGGCGGGAGAAATGCCTACGGCTTCGTTCCCCATGACGACCAGACCCTCCGAAGGCAGTACGCATGAGTAGATGTTTTCACCTTTCAGGAAGGTGCCGAACACCTGCAGCCCGGCGGAACGGAACTCCCGGCATTTTGCCGCCAGGTCGCAATACACCACCTTCTTGCGGAAAATAGCGCCCATGGAAGCCTGCACCACCTTGGGATTGAATATTTCCACCGAATCGGAAGAAGCGAAAATGCAGTCGATGCCGAACCAGTCGGCTATCCTGAGTATTGTGCCCATGTTGCCGGGGTCCCTCACGGAATCAAGCCCGAGGCACAGGCCCGAAGCTTCGTGGACGGAAGGGGCCGGTTTGCGTATTACCGCAAGCACGGGGGAGGGAGAACTCATATTGCTGAGGCGCTCCATGACGGCGGAGCCGACTTCATCCCGACGGACTATCCGCACTACCTCGAAGCCGGATGCAAGGGCTTCCGCAAGCATTTTTTCCCCTTCGGCGAGGAACAGCCCGCTCTCGTCGCGGAACTTTTTCTCACGCAGCGAACGGATTAGCTTCAACTCATTGTTGCTGATTTTTTCCATCAGTGCAAAAATACGCATATTTTCCGTATATTTGTGTGTTTTGAAGCGCATATTTCCTATCCTTGCCGCCTGCCTTCTGGCAGCTTCCTGCAGCACCACCAGAGTGCTGGAGGACGGGCAGTACCGCCTCACTGCAAACAATGTCCGCATCAGCGACGACTCCGCCCTCAGCGAAGGGGATGTCCGCAAATACATACGCCAGGATGCCGGCAGCGGCGGGCTGCTGGGCTTCAATCCCTTCCTTTTCGTTTACAACTGGCAAAAGTCCGACGGCATCTTCCACAGGCTCGGTACCCCTCCTGTCATTTTCGACGAAAGCGCCGTGGGCGCATCCATTGGAAACATTGAGAACCGGCTGCGCTATCTGGGATATTACAACGCCGATGTAGATACGGTCATAGTGCGCGACGGCAAGAAAGTGAAGGTCGATTATGTAGTGAAGCCCGGCAAGCGCTACCTAATCGACGATGTGGTCTTCGAAGTTCCTTCCTACGACAGTTTCAATTCCGATTTCGCCGCCGACACGGCATCCTCCATCCTGCGCCTGAAGGGAAATTACCTTTCTGAGCAGCTGCTCGAAGAAGAGACGGTCCTTTCATCTTCGCGCATGCGCAACCTCGGCTATTACTCGCTAAGCAAGAACAATTATTCCTTCGAAGCGGACACCCTCGGAGGCAGCGCCCTGCTTCACTACCGCATTGCCGAATACGAGAGGAACCAGTCGCCTGAGAATGCCGGAAGGCTCGGGCGCTACCGCATAGGCAAGGTGTCGGTAAGCCTCCCAAAGGATATCAGGTTCAGGGAAGGGCTGCTGCGGGGCATAAGCACCGTAAGGCCCGGCCAGATTTACAGCGAAAACACCATAAACACCACATACTCACGGCTTTCCGCCCTCAAGGTATTCAGCGGAGTCTCGATTGAAATGACCCAGGCCGACAGCAGCACCGTTGACTGCAGCATCAACCTGTCGCGTTCTCCCTTGCAGGGTTTCAAGCTCAATCTCGAGGCTTCCAGCAACTCCGGCGGCCTGCTGGGCGTATCGCCTCAGGTGAACTATTTCCACAAGAACATATTCCGGGGAGGGGAGTGGCTCAACCTCGGTTTCAACGGCGACTTCCAGTTCAGGTTCAACGACGACACCAGGGCCACCGAATATGGCGTGTCCGCAGGTATCAGCTTCCCGCGTTTCGTCGGACTGCCATACAGCTATTTCCGCCGCACAGCCGTGCCGAGAACCGATTTCAATGTAGCCTTCAACCATCAGGACAGACCGGAATACACCCGCAATGTCTTCTCCCTCGGCTACGGCTACAACGGGGTCACGAGGCACAATATCTCGTACCAGATTTACCCACTGAGGGTTAATTTCGTGAGGCTTTTCAACCTCGATTCCGACTTCAACGACAGGCTTGCCAACAACCTTTATATGAAGTACTCCTACCAGGACCATCTGGACGCAGGAGTAAGCGCTACGCTGTATTTCAATTCCAGCGCCGACATAGTGCCGCAGTCGTCATACTATTTCCACAGGCTCAGCGTGGACCTGTCCGGCAACGCCCTCGGTCTCTTCCGCTCTTCCATGAAGCGCAGCAGCGACGGAGAAGCCCTTATTGCAGGCTCCCCCTATGCCCAGTATATCCGAGGCGAGTACTCCCTGGGCCGCACCTTCCGCTATGGCCACGACGACATGCAGGCAGTTGCCACGCGCCTGCTGATAGGAGCCGGATATGCCTACGGGAATTCGTCGGCAATGCCTTTCGAAAAACAGTTCTACGCAGGCGGAGCCAGCAGCATGAGGGCATGGCAGGCCCGTGACCTCGGCCCCGGGTATTCGCCCGGCGACTCCACCTTCGTAATCCCCAGCCAGACCGGCGACATAAAACTGGAAATGAATGCGGAATACCGCTTCCAGCTGTTCTGGAAACTCGAAGGAGCATTGTTCGTGGATGTGGGCAATGTCTGGAATCTCAAGTACGAAAACACCGCCGAAGGGCGCCTGGGAGCATTCCGCCTGAACGACTTTTACAAGAGCCTCGCCGCCGACTGGGGGGCAGGGCTGAGGGTAAACCTTAATTTCATCCTGCTCAGGGTCGATTTCGGAATGAAACTGAGAGACCCGTCGCTTGCCGAAGGCTCCCGCCTCATCGGGCCTGACAAATGGCTGCTCCGGGGCAACAATGCATTCCACTTCGGCATAGGCTACCCATTCTGACAATGATTGCGCTGATATTCACATTGCTGCAGGCCCTGCTGACGAGCTATGCCGACCCCATGGTGGGAACCGGTGCGCACGGGCATACTTTCCCCGGAGCCGTCTATCCCTTCGGGATGATTCAGCTCAGCCCCGACACCCGCCCCCTCGCCGGAGACTGGGACGGATGCAGCGGCTATCATTACTCCGACAGCGTCATCTACGGTTTCAGCCACACCCATCTCAGCGGCACAGGCTGCGACGACTGGTGCGACATTCTGATAACCCCCGGTTCCGGCCCGTCAGCTTTTTCGCACAAAAAAGAAAAAGCCGCTCCGGGCTATTATGAAGTGTACCTGGACGATTCCAGGGTGCTTGCCCGTATGACCGCAGGAAGACGCGCCGCAATGCACGAATACCGTTTCGACAAAGGCGCCGAACCCATTATTGCACTCGACCTCGGCCACAGGGATTATCTGGATGCATACGACATCCACTACGGGCCCGACTGGTGCAGCGGCCGCAGGCGCTCCGACAGCTGGGCGCGCGGACAGGAAGTGTATTTCCATATCGAGTTTTCCGCAAAGGCTGAATGCCTACTGGAAAACGGCGGAAGGAAAGCAGTTTTCCGTTTCGGCAAGAAGACCCGCCGGGTGGCCCTTCGCGTTGCGATTTCAAGCGTATCCGAAGAAAATGCAAGGCAGAATCTGTATTCGGAGTATCCTGTATCTTTCGAAAATCTCAGGAAAGATAGTTCCGCAGCCTGGGAGGACTATCTGTCGGCATTGGAATGCCCCTACGACGACATAGAACACAGGAAGCGATTCTACACCGCACTCTACCACACAGGCATCCACCCTTCACTGTACTCCGACTTCAACGGAGAATATCGCGGTATGGACGGGGAAGTGCATCGCGCGGAAGGCTGGGAGCGATATACGGTATTTTCGACATGGGATACCTTCAGGGGAGAGCATCCTCTGCTCTGCATGATTGCACCGGAAAAGAATCTGGATTTCATAAAATCCATGCTCTCCATCTATGACGAGAACGGAAAACTCCCGGTCTGGGAGCTTTCGGGATACGAGACCGACTGCATGATAGGATACAACTCCGCTCCCATAATCGCCGACGCCATCGCCGGGGGAATCACAGGATTCGACATTGAAAAGGCGCTGGAAGCGATGGTGGCATCGTCGCTGCGCCCGGAGCACGGGATGCAGAGTTTCCGAAGCAACGGGCTGGTGCTCGCCGACGACGAGCACGAAAGCGTTTCCAAGACCCTGGAGTTCGCCTACGACGACTGGTGCGTGGCGCAGGTTGCGAAGTATCTTGGCAGGGAGGACATCTACCGCAGATACCTTCACTCATCCGCATACTGGCGCAATGTCTTCGACCCGCAGACGGGATTCATGCGTGCAAAGCTGAACGGGCGTTGGTACAGCCCTTTCGACCCCCGCGAAGTGAATAACAATTACACTGAAGCCAATTCCTGGCAGTACAGCTTTTTCGTGCCTCACGACATTCCCTCGCTGATTGATGCCATCGGAGGCCCGGAGGCATTCGAAGCCAGGCTGGACTCTCTTTTCTCCGCGCCTTCGCAGACCACCGGGCGCACCCAGGCCGACATTACCGGATGCATAGGGCAGTATGCGCAGGGAAATGAACCAAGCCAGCACATTGCTTACCTCTACAATGCCATAGGCCGCCAGGACAAGGCGGAGAGGATTGTGAAACGCATTCTGGAAGAGCTCTATGGCTCTGCCCCCGACGGGCTTTGCGGCAACGACGACTGCGGGCAAATGAGTGCCTGGTATGTGCTGAGTTCAATAGGGAAGTATCCCGTCTGTCCGGGGCTCATATCCGACATCCGCGAAAACGGCAGCATAGTCTGCAACCCGTACTTCGTGATGGACAGCGACATTTTCGCCGATTCCCTGAAAGTTGCCATCGCCGGAGAAGGGGAGATTTTCTACAGCATAGGCGGCGCACCGTTCAGCAAGTACGAAGGCCCTTTTACCGTGAAGGACGCCTGCGGGATAGAAGCCTATGCCTGCAAAGGAGCCGAGCGCAGTTTCATTACCCGAACCAGGCTTCACAAGATAAAGACTGACAGGAAGATAGAACTTCACTCGCGTTACAGCAGGCAGTACGATGCAGGCGGCCCGCAAGGGCTGATTGACGGCCACAGGGGCAGCCTTAACTGGCGCACCGGCGGATGGCAGGGATACCAGGATACCGATTTCGAGGCCGTAGTGGACCTGCTCGAAAAGAGGCATATCGAAAAGATAGGCGCCGGATTCTGCCAGGATGCCCGCTCCTGGATATGGATGCCGCGTTATGTGGAATTCCATGTTTCGCAGGACGGAAGCGAGTTCAGGCTCCTGCAACGCGTGGAGAATACCATGGACGAGAAGGATATGGAGCCCAGGATATGGGATTGCGAAATCGCCGCAGGCGTGCAGGCGCGATACATCAAGGTCTATGCCCGCAACATAGGCACCATACCCGCATGGCATCCGGGCGCAGGCGCCCCCGGGTTCATTTTCACCGACGAAATCTGGGTGGAGTAGTTATTTCTTTGAATAATATTTTGGCCAGCAGGCTTCAAGATAGGCACGGAGCACATCTTCGTGCCTGTTCTGCGCAGGGTGGTAGAACACCGTTCCCTCCAGCCCTTCGGGCATGAATTCCAAATCCACGAAGTGACCGGGATAGTCGTGGGCATATCTGTAGCCGTCGGAATAACCGAGCTCGCTCATCAGCTTCGTGGGAGCGTTGCGAAGATGGAGCGGCACAGCGCGGGTCTTGTCGTCTCGTGCAACCTGTAGTGCAGCTTCCAGAGCCATGTAAGAAGCGTTGCTCTTGGGCGACGAAGCCAGGTAAACCGTGCATTCCGCAAGGGGAATGCGGGCTTCGGGCATGCCTATCTGGTTCACTACCTGAAAAGTAGCGTTGGCAAGCAGAAGGGCGTTAGGGTTGGCGAGCCCTACATCCTCCGAAGCGCTCAGGCAGAGCCTGCGGGCAATGAAAAGCGGGTCCTCGCCGCCGTCAAGCATGCGTGCAAGGTAGTAGATGGCGGCATTCGGGTCGGAGCCGCGTATACTCTTTATGAAGGCGGAGATGATGTCGTAGTGCATCTCCCCGTCCTTGTCATAGATGGCCACATTTTCCTGCAGGCATTCGGTGACGCTTTTGTTGTCGATTACGACTCTTTTCTTTCCCGCCTGGGAATCCACCACCAGCTCGAGAATGTTCAGCAGTTTCCTGCCGTCGCCTCCGCTCTGGCGGAAAAGCGCTTCGGTCTGCAGTATCTCTATCTTCCTCTCCCTTAGTTCCGAATCCTGCGAAACCGCCCGTTCGAGCAGCAGCCTGAGGTCTTCCACCTCAAGACTTTTGAGCACATACACCTGGCAACGCGAAAGCAGGGGAGTAATGACCTCGAAAGATGGATTTTCCGTCGTGGCGCCTATGAGCACAACGGTTCCCGCTTCCACGGCACCGAGCAGGGCGTCCTGCTGCGCTTTGTTGAAACGGTGAATTTCGTCGATGAAAAGGATCGGCGCCCCTCTGCCGGCAAAAAGTCCTCCGCCGCCTTTGGCCGCATCGATTACCTCGCGAACTTCCTTTACACCGGCACTGACTGCGCTGAGGGTAAAGAATTCCCGGCCGCAGCTGTCGGCTATAATCCTTGCCAGGGTGGTTTTTCCCACCCCCGGAGGGCCCCAAAGAATGAACGACGAGAGATTGCCGCTCTCAATCATGTTGCGGAGTATGCAGCCCGGCCCCACCAGATGCCTCTGCCCTACATAGTCGTCGAGACTGCGGGGGCGCATCCGTTCGGGAAGCGGTGGCAGGATTCCGGTCATTGCTCTATGGCTTTCTTGTAGGAACGGCGCCGTTTGTTCTGGATGCGCTCGAAAGGCTCGAAAGTATTGCGTATGCCATGGTTGTCCTCAAGCTCGGCATTGGACTCGGACCATTTCACGCCCAGTTTGTTGTATTTGTCGAACATGTCGGCTACAAGCAGGGCGGTCACTCCCGTGTTGCGCACATCCGGCCTTGCTCCCATGAGCAGCAGTTCGCTGCCTTCGCTGTGCTTTATGAAAAGGGCCTTGGCAAGATGCCACCACCCGAAGGGGAAGAGCCTGCCGCGCGATTTTTTCAGCGCATCGGCAAGGGAAGGCATGGTTATGCCGAAGGCTACAATCTCATTGTTTTCGTTTTCCACCACGGAAATATATCGCAGGTCGAGCACCTTGAGATAGAATCCTATGTATTTGTCCGCAAGGTTGTCCGGCAGCATGGTGTATTCGTACAAATCCTTGTAGCACTCCGTTATGAGTGCAAAAATCTTTGTGGCGTAGTCTTCTTCGCGAATGAGCTTGCGGGTGACGGGGCGGATGTGGAAATTATTCCTCCGGGCGACTATGTCCGCTACGCGCGCGAATTTCTCGGGAACTTTTTCCGGAATGAATATGCGGTATTCCAGCCAGTCGACATCCTTGCTGAAACCGAGTGCTTCGATATGCTCCACATAATAGGGATGATTGTAGATGAGGGGCATGGTGCTTTCCTGGTCAAAGCCCTCCACCAGCATCCCTTCAGGGTCGAAATCTGTGAATCCGAGAGGGCCAACTATATGCGTCATCCCGTGCTCCCTGCCGAATTCCTCCACCTTGGCGATGAGCGCGGCGGACACCTCACGGTCGTCGATAGTGTCGAACCATCCGAAGCGCACTTCGTCGTGATTCCAGTGCTCATTGGCCCAACGGTTGATTATTCCGGCTATCCTCCCTACAGGTTTTCCGTCGATGTAGGCCATGTATAGAACCTGGTCGCAGAAGTCCGAAGCCGGATTCCTGGCGGGATTCAGGGTATCCATTTCGTCGAATACAAGGCAGGGAACATAGTAGGGATTATGCCTGTAGAGGGTTTCGGGGAACAAGACAAACTGCCGCAGGTCTTTTCTCTTCGAAGGATCGATTTTGCGTATTTCTACACTCATTTGTATTGTATTTTAGTACACTGAAGTTGCGAATTTAACCTTTTTCATCGGAAAAAACAAAGAATATTGCTAACTTCGTGCAGTGAGCCGGAAAGTCTTCATACTGTTTTTCCTGATGTGCTCTGCCGCGAACCTGCAGGGAAAGGGAGTTTCGCCCGGACTCTTCAGTTCTCCCAAGGGAGCAGGGTTCAGCATCGACTATGAAGTAAGCCGGAACATCCGCAACAGCTACATCGTCCTTGCCGACCTTTACGGGGTCGTGAAAGGGCGTTACGACACTCCGGGCATCAAGGCCGTCTTTCTCCATTACAACCGCTTTGCAGGCTTCGAATCCGGCGGCACGGCGGTCGATTTCTATTTTGCCCCCGGCGTGAGCATGGGATATGTGCGCGACTCCGGCAGCGAAGGTCTATACGGTATCAGCACGGCGGTCGACATTGCCCTCGCCGGACGCATTAACTTTGAAAGGGGTTTCGACATCGAAGTGGGATTCAACTGCGAAGCCGGCCTGTTTTCCAGAAGTATCGACAAAGGCGTGCGCATGAGCCTCTACCGAAACGGTCTCACCCAAGCATATTATCCATTCGTAAAAATCTCATACCGTTTCTGATGCGAAAACTGATGGCGGCCATACTCTTGTTTGCAACGCTTCCGCTTGCGGCGGGAGGAGGGGATTTCCTGCAGCGCATGCATCTCGGCGCGGAATGGGGTTTGAGCGCAAATCTGGTGGACTACCACCACTTCAACTATCTTGACTCTTCCATAGGCTTCCGTATCGACGATTCCGGTTGGAGAGGACATTATACCCAGCTCGGCTTCGTCCGCCTGACCCTCGGCTGCGATGTTTCCCGCTTCGTAAGCATCTGCGTTTCCGGCTCTTACGAAGGTATCAGCAGGGGCCGCCGCATCATGCCGGTCAGCCTCAGGGCCGGACTCTTTCCTTCAGGAGTGCACGAGGAGGGAATCTTTTTCTTCAGCGAAGCCGGAACCGGCATGCGCAGGAATGAAAGGGGAGTGCGCCTGTACCAGCTCGGAAGCGGATACCGCATAGTCCTCGACGCCAGGAGGAGCCTGGATTTCAAGCTCGGCGCCCAGGTAAGCCACGACCGCCCCAGAGTGTGGGATCCGGTTGAGGAAGAATACATTCCGGAGCGCAATATCCTGCGCAACAATGCGTGGTATTATGCGCTGAATATGGCTGTCGCCCTGGAATTTTAGAACAGGGAATCAACTTTGGCGATAATCTCGTCGGCAGACAGCTCCGGACTAATCACCAGGTCGGGTTCCTTGAACTGGAATCCCTTTGCCATGGATGCGAGCAGGCCGCCTCCGGTAATGTTGAGCATGACCACATCGTCTTTTGCTACCTTTCCTTCACGCACGGCTTCGGAAAGCGCATGGACTGCGCATGCAGGGGCGGGGAGTAAGTCGAAGCCTTCGAGATTGCGGAACTGGAGTATCCAGTAGATGATGTCGTCGTTGCTGGCGGTAAAAGTATCTCCCTTGCTGTCTTCAAGAGCATCAAAAAGCCCCCCGGCAAGACTGTACGGAGGTTTGCGGTTGCTAAGCACCTTGGCAAGGATGCATTCCGAATCACGCCTTCCCTGCGCGGCGGAAAGCTCTGCGAGGGAACGATTGTGGGCCTTCCAAGAGTCGTGCAGGAGGGTGAAAGGACGGTTCTGGGCAACGAATATCTTCATTTTGTTGGTACCGAAGCGCCCGTCTTCGATGAGCCTGAGGTTGTTCTCCCACGCTGCTATGGCGCCGGTTCCGGAACCCACTGCCTGGAAATAGGCATCAGGAATGCGGCCTATGGCTTCCACGGCGGAGAGCAGAGTGGTTCCCATGCCGTCGCGCCTGGCAACATTCTTGGCACCGCCCTCGGCAAAATAGCGGGGGTCTTCGCAAAGCTTGTCGCCAAGGGAGATGGCGTCGTAATAATCACTGCCATGAGGAGCAGCGATGAGTTTTACGCATGGATTCAGCTTCCCATGGAACCAGAGGTCGTGCTTGTTGTCCTCGGGGATGCAGATGACGATGGGAATCTCGTTGTCGGAGCAGACCTGTGCGAAGGCCCTTGCGGTATTGCCCGCCGACTGCACCACGAGGGTGCGCTTTTCATCCTTTGCGAGGCGGGCGCACACACTGTAAGCCTCGGTTTCCTTGAAAGAACAGGTCTGGAACTTTGCCCCGATGCGTGGATTGTAGCCGGAGAAGGTGATATAGAGATTATCCAGGCCAAGGTGTTTCCCAAGCCCCTTGCTCTTGAAAGTGACGGGGGCGCAGCTGTTTTTCAGCACACGCCGTACGGGCATCCATTCCGCATAGCGGTACAGCCCTTTCAGGTCGTCGCGCGGGGTGAATTGCTTATTGGCATAAACCGCCCTCACAAGCGAAGGCTCTTTGGATTCAGGGTCGGCGAGGGTCCATCCCCGGTCCTCGAAGATGCGGCCCGTGCCAACATTCTGCAGTTTATACTGGGTTGGCTGAAATTTTCTCATATTCCTGTTCTGTTACAATGCGATGAAAAGCTTTACCATGTAGCCGACGAAAACCAGCAGCATGACTGATGCGTCGAAACGGTCCAGCAGGTTCTTTTTTCCCGTGTAGATGCCTGTCCATACCAGTATGATGCTAAGAAGCAGCGCAGTTATGTCGATGGCATCGATTCCCGCGAAACTCATCGGGCAGATGGCTGCGGAAACTCCGAGTATGAGCAGCAGATTGAAAATGTTGGAGCCGAGGATGTTGCCCAGGGCCATCTGGCTGCGGTGCTTGGATAGGGCCACTACCGTGGTGACGAGTTCCGGCATGGAAGTGCCGAAAGCGAGCACCGTGATGGCTATGAATTTGTCGCTCACTCCCAGAAGCTTTGCAAGCGTCACTGCGGAATCCACGAAAAGGTTTCCTCCGAAAATGAGGCATGCAAGGCCCCCTGCAATGAGAAGTGACGAAGCCCAGAGGGGAAATTCCTTAATCTCGGAAGCTTCGGCAGAGTCGGGTTCGTCGGTGCGGAAAGTATAAATCAGATATGCGGCGAATATCGCAAGAAGGACCCATCCTTCCACTCTGGAGAGCCCCCCGAATTCACCGAGGAAAACGACGAGGAAGGTCGCCAGGATTGCGATTGGAATGTCGCGCATTTTATTCTTGCGGCTGATCGCCACAGGAGCGAAAAGGGCGGAAAGTCCCAGGATGAGCAGGGTATTGAAGATGTTGGAACCCACCACATTACCTATGGCTATGGCGGAATTTCTCGAAAGGGCTCCGGTGACGCTCACGACGAGTTCCGGAAGCGAGGTGCCGAAACCTATTATGACCAAGCCTATTACAAAATCGCTGACCCCGAAACGGCGTGCGAGGGAGGAAGAACCGTCGATGAGCACATTGGCTCCGCCCACAACCATGGCGAGCCCCAGGAGCAGAGACAGGATTTCAAGTATCATTTTCTCAAATCAAGTTTGCAAACATTTTCGACATGCTGGGTATGCGGGAACATATCCACGGGCTGCACTTCGGTAATCATATACTTGTCCGCCATCAGCGCAAGGTCGCGAGCCTGCGACGCAGGGTTGCAGCTCACATACACGATACGGCGCGGGGCGGCATCCAGAATCACCTTCACCACATCGGGATGCATCCCGGCACGGGGCGGGTCCACGATTATGACATCGGGCCTGCCATTGGCGCGGATGAAAGCCGGAGTGAGGATGTCTTTCATGTCGCCTGCATAGAACACGCAGTTGTCTATGCCGTTGGCCTTGGCATTGGCGCGGGCATCATCGATAGCTTCGCTCACATATTCTATGCCCACCACCTTTGCGGCCTGCCTGCTCACGAACTGGGCGATGGTGCCGGTGCCGGTGTAAAGGTCATAGACGGTTTCGCTGCCGCCGAGTCCGGCAAAATCCCTCGCCACCTTGTAAAGATTGTATGCCTGCAGGGTATTGGTCTGGTAGAACGACTTGGGCCCTATGCGGAAGCGCAGCCCTTCCATTTCTTCGAAGATAGTTTCGTCGCCCTTGAAAAGGATGCACTCCTGGTCGGCAATGCTGTCGTTGAGCTTCGCATTGATTACATAATACAGCGAGCTTATCTGCGGGAACTGCCCGAAAAGGGCCTCAAGAAAAGCCTCGCGCCCGTCGAAATCTTCTGCAAAACAGACGATTACCATGGTGGCGCCGCTTTCGGAAGTGCGCACGAAAATGGTGCGGAAGATGCCGCGGTTCTCCCTGATATTATAAAAAGGGATGCCATGCGTGATGGCATATTCCCTGGCGAAAAGCCGTATGGCATTGGAAGGTTCGGGCTGCAGGTAGCACTGCTTCAGGTCGAGGACCTTGTCGAAGAATTTCCCAACATGGAAACCAAGCCCGAGGCGCTGGGTGTCGGAAAGGGATTCAGGGTCTTCGTCGGGAAGAATCCATCTGCGGTCGGAAGCCGTGAACTCGAGCTTGTTGCGATAGAAACGGGTGCGTTCCGAAGGGAGGACAGGCTTGATTTCCGGAAGTTCAAGATGGCCTATGCGCACAAGCTGGTCGTAAACCTGCATGCGTTTCGCTTCCAGCTGCATGGCATAGGGGAGAGGCTGCCACTTGCAACCGCCGCATACTCCGAAATGCCCGCAGAAAGGTTCCAGCCTGTCGGGAGACGGGGTTTTCAGTTCCACGAGCAAGCCTTCCATGTAATTCTTCTTCTTTTTGATGATGCGCACATCGGCTATGTCGCCGGGCACCGCGAAAGGCACGAAAACCACCACTCCTTCGTCGGTGTGAAATAGCGCTTTTCCTTCAGCAGCAACCGCCTCGATGCGGACATCACGCAAAACCAAATCAAGTTTCTTCCGGGCCATAGTACACTTCGTAGCAAATCTTACAAAATTAATATTTTTTTGGAAAACCCGATTTTCTGCATATTTCCGAATAAATATACATAAATATTGCAAAATAATTCATAGTTTTGCATAGTTATTCAAATTAGAGTATGACCAATCTATCAAAAAAGGCAAGTCTGATTCTCAGCGACGGAAGCCGCTTCGAGGGATTCGGTTTCGGCTGGGATGGGGCCGGTTCCGGCGAAGTGGTATTCTCCACCGCAATGGTAGGCTATCCCGAAAGCCTCAGCGACCCGTCATATAGCGGGCAGATTCTCTGCGCCACATATCCGCTCATAGGCAACTACGGAGTGAGCGCCGACGCTTTCGACGCCGACGGCATTTCAAAGGCATTCGAGTCGGAAAGGATATGGGTGAGGGGGCTTGTCATCAGCGACTATTCGCAGAATTTCAGCCATTGGGATGCGGTGCGAAGCCTGGACTCCTGGCTCAAGGAGTATCGCATACCGGGAATATTCGGCATCGATACGCGGGAACTTACCAAGCACCTGCGCGACAACGGTTCCATGCTGGGTGCCATAGTTCCAGAAGGTTCCGCCGCCCCTGCATCGCTTTACGACCCCTCCGGGGAGAACCAGCTCGAATTCGTATCCTGCAAAGAACCGATAGTATACGGAACGGGCAGCAAAACCGTGGCGCTTCTCGACTGCGGGGTCAAGCACAACATCCTACGCTGCCTGCTCGGATGCGGGCTCCGAATAGTGAGAGTTCCCTGGAATTACGATTTCAGCAAGCTCGATTACGACGGACTGTTCATCTCCAACGGGCCGGGCAACCCGGAGCTCTGCGGCGCGGCGGTGGAAAAGATCCGCAAAGCCATGCAGGAAGACAGGCCCATATTCGGGATTTGCATGGGCAACCAGCTGCTTGCAAGGGCGGCGGGAGGCACTACATACAAGTTGAAATATGGTCACCGGGGCCACAATCAGCCGGTGCGGATGCTCGGAAGCAAGCGTTGCTTCATCAGTTCGCAGAACCACGGCTACGCGGTGGACGCGTCGAGCCTGCCTGACGGATGGGAAAGCTGGTTTGAAAACATGAACGACGGCTCCAACGAAGGCATCCGGCACCGCAGCAAACCCTTCTTCTCCGTCCAGTTCCACCCCGAAGCCGCCAGCGGCCCCACGGATACCAGATTTTTGTTCGACGAATTCAAGGCAATGTTATGAAAAAAGTGCTGTTATTAGGTTCTGGCGCCCTCAAGATAGGGCAGGCCGGCGAATTCGACTACAGCGGCAGCCAGGCCCTCAAAACACTGAAAGAAGAGGGAATAAGCACAGTGCTGCTGAATCCGAACATCGCTACGGTGCAGACCTCGGAAACTTATGCGGACAAGATTTACTTTTTGCCCGTGAATGCAGAATATGCCGAAAAAGTGATAGAAAAGGAGAGGCCGGACGGCATCCTGCTCTCGTTCGGAGGGCAGACAGCGCTGAACTGCGGCGTGGAACTGTGGCGCAAAGGCATACTCGACAAATATGGAGTCAAGGTGCTGGGAACCCCGGTACAGACCATAGAGGATACCGAAGACCGCGAGAGGTTCGTTGCCCGGCTTTCCGAAATCGGGGTGAAGACCATCAGTTCGCATCCTGCCGGAAACCTTTCCGAAGCGCTTCAGGCCGCGTCCGCCCTGGGCTATCCTGTCATCGTCCGCGCCGCCTATGCTCTGGGCGGCCTGGGGTCCGGCTTCGCTTCCTGTGATGAAGAACTTAATGCCTTGTGCGACAAAGCTTTTTCCTTTTCGCCCCAGGTTCTGATAGAGAAGAGCCTGAAAGGTTGGAAAGAAATCGAATATGAGGTTGTGCGCGACCGCTACGGCAACTCCGTCACCATCTGCAACATGGAAAACCTGGACCCGCTCGGCATCCATACCGGCGAGAGCATCGTGGTGGCTCCTTCGCAGACCCTCTCGAACAAGGACTACCATTTCCTGCGGGAACTGTCGCTGAAGATTGTGGCGCACCTCGGAATAGTAGGCGAATGCAATGTACAGTTCGCCTACGACCCTCTCTCTACCGACTACAGGGTGATTGAGGTGAATGCCCGCCTCAGCCGCTCGTCCGCCCTCGCATCCAAGGCGACGGCATATCCTCTCGCAGCGGTTGCAGCCAGGCTGAGTCTGGGCTACGGGCTCGCGGAGCTTGTCAACCCGGTTACCGGAAACACCTCCGCATTCTTTGAGCCCGCGCTGGATTATGTCGTCTGCAAGATACCGCGCTGGGACCTTGCCAAATTCAGCGGTGTCTCGCACAAAATCGGCACCGGGATGAAGTCGGTAGGCGAAGTGATGGGCATAGGGCGTAGTTTCGAAGAGGCGCTACAGAAAGGACTCAGGATGATAGGGCAGGGCAGCAAAGGCTTCACGGGCAATTCCCCCTATGACGGAGATATGGACGAAGCCCTCAGCGAACCTACCGACAGGCGCATTTTCATTATTGCAGATGCCCTGCAGCAAGGCTACAGCCCGCAGCGAATTCACAGCCTCACCGGCATCGACCTATGGTTCCTGGAAAAATTATCCGGGATTGCGCAAATATGGAAAGCCCTGTGCGCGAAAGGAGCAGCCGCCCTGGCAGGGCCGGAGCTGCTGAAAAAGGCTAAATGCATGGGCTTTTCGGATTCGCAGATTGCCCTTGCAACGGGTTCCGGTGAGCAGGAGGTCAGAAAATACCGCAAGCAGCTTGGCATCCTTCCCGTGGTAAAGCAAATCGACACCCTCGCAGCGGAATTTCCCGCACGGACAAATTACCTGTATCTGACTTACAATGGCAGCAGCAGCGACATTGCACCGGAACAGGATGGCAAATCGGTGATTGTGCTTGGGTCGGGCGCCTACCGCATCGGCAGTTCCGTGGAATTTGACTGGTGTTCCGTCACATCGCTCGACGAGGTGCGGCGCAACGGGTGGAGGGGAGTGATGATAAACTACAACCCCGAAACCGTTTCCACAGACTATGACAGCTGCGACCGGCTGTATTTTGAGGAACTGAGTCTGGAGAGGGTTCTGGACATCGCCGAATTGGAGGCTCCCTACGGAGTGATAGTTTCGGTAGGAGGGCAGATTCCGAACAACCTGGCACTCAGCCTAAGGCAAAACGGGATTCCCATCCTGGGCACCTCCGCCACCGATATAGACAGGGCGGAAGACAGGCACAAATTCTCGGAAATAGTCGATGCCCTCGGCATTGACCAGCCGGAGTGGAGCGAACTGACCGACATGAAAGGAGTTGATGAGTTCATCGCAAAGGTGGGATACCCTGTGCTGGTGCGTCCGTCCTATGTGCTGTCCGGCGCGGCCATGAATGTCTGCCACGACAGCAGCAAGCTGGAAGAGGTGCTGTCCAAAGCGGCCGAAGTTTCGGCGGAGCACCCGGTGGTGCTGAGCAAATTCATCTCAAAATGCAAGGAGATAGAATTCGACGCAGTGGCGGACGACGGGAAGATTCTTGCATACGCAATCTCGGAACATCTGGAATATGCAGGGGTACATTCGGGCGACGCCACGATTGTGTTTCCCGCCCAGAAACTTTATGTGGAAACCGTCAGGCGCGTGCGGAAGGCCGCTGCCAAAATAGCTGCGGAACTCAAGATTTGCGGCCCCTTCAACATACAGTTTCTCGCAAAGGATAATGTCGTCAAGGTAATAGAGTGCAACCTCCGGGCGTCGAGGAGTTTTCCCTTCGTATCCAAGGTGCTGAAACTCAACTTCATCCGCCTTGCGACAAAAGCCATGCTGGGGCTGCATCCCGAACCCGCTCCCAAGGCGGCCTTCGACCTGGATTACATAGGAGTGAAGGCATCGCAGTTTTCTTTTGCCCGCCTTCAGGGAGCCGACCCGCTGCACGGGGTGGACATGGCCTCTACCGGCGAAGCGGCATGCCTTGCCACGAATGTCGATGAGGCCCTGTTGAAGGCCATGATTGCCGTTGGAAACGGGGTAGGAGGGAAAAAGGTCGTGCTGTCTTCGGGCAATCCCATGCAGAAAGCGGAACTGCTTCCTGCGTGCAGGATGCTCGATGCAAACGGCTTCGAAATCTACGCCACCGAAGGGAGCTGGAGGTACCTATACGAAAACGGCATCAAGGCCAGGCGCGCCCTGTGGCCCTCGGAAACAGCGAACAAAGTCATGGCTGGCACCTTCCCCCAGGTGCTGGAGCTCATAAAAAAACACGAAGTGGACATGGTGGTGAACATTCCGAAAAACTTCTCGGAAAAGGAGCTCGCGGACGGATTCATTATCAGGAGAACCGCCATCGACAGCAATATTCCGCTCTTTACCGACGGACGCCTCGCCTCGGCATATATCCGCTCGTTATGCACCATTAACATGCAGAATATCGAGATAAAAGCCTGGGACGAATACTAATTTTGCATAAATATTCATATTTTATTTGGAATAATGAATAATTATTAATTACTTTGCATAGTTAGTTATTATGATATAAAATGGATAAGAAAGAACGCCAAAAGATTATCCGCAGCATCATCACAAAGGAAGCAGTACAGAGCCAGGAAGAACTCCTCTCCAAGCTTGCTTCCTTTGATGTAGCTGCCACCCAGGCAACCTTGTCGCGCGACCTCAAAGAACTTGGAATCATCAAACAGCATACTGCCGATGCCGGTTACCGCTACATTCTCGGCGAAAGCCGGAAAAACGGAGGCAAATCTCCCTCCGGCGTGCTCAGCATAGAGTTTACCGCATGCCTCGCCGTCATCAAGACCATTCCCGGCTTTGCAGCGGCGATAGCATCCCAGATTGATGCAGCGCCCTTGCAGGAAGTGGCAGGCAGCATTGCCGGCGACGATACCATCATCCTTGCCCTGCGCACCCCATTCAAGCAGGAGCAGGTATTGCAGAGCCTGTCGTCTGTATTAGGCGAAATTAGGAACAAAAACATCTGATTGTCATGGAAAGCAAAGTAACGGTTTCAGTTGCCAATGAAACCCACCTTAAATATGTAGATGAAATCCTGAAGACGATTGAAGACGCCGCCAGGGTCAGAGGCACGGGAATAGCCCGCAGGAAAAGCGAATATGTGGAAAGCAAAATCCGCGAAGGCAAAGCCATCATAGCCATGGACGGCGACAAATTCGTGGGATTCTGCTACATCGAGAGCTGGGAAAACGAAAGTTTCGTGGCCAACTCCGGACTTATCGTAAAAGAAGAGTACAGGGGGCAGGGGATTGCGAAGCGCATCAAGAAAGCCGCATTCGAGCTTTCCGAAAAGAAATTCCCGGGTGCCAAGATATTCGGGCTCACCACGGGTGCCGCCGTCATGAAAATCAACACGGCGCTGGGGTATCATCCCGTCACTTTCGCCGACCTTACCACCGACCCCAAATTCTGGAAGGGTTGCGAAACCTGCGTCAACTACGACATCCTCTGCCGAAACAGTTTCACCCGCTGCCTCTGCACCGGAATGCTCTACAATCCTGCAGTACACGGCACGGGAGGCAAAGCGCCCGACGGAAGGAAGAAAAAAGTCGTGGTGGCATTCAGCGGCGGACTGGACACCTCCTTCACCGTAATGTACCTGACCCGCCAGGGTTACGAAGTATACGCCGCGTGTGCCGACACCGGCGGATTCTCCCCGCAGCAGCTCAAAGCCAATGAGGAAAATGCCTATAAACTCGGTGCGGTGAAATATGTCACCCTCGATGTCACGGACGAATACTACGAGAAGAGCATACGCTACATGGTGTACGGCAATGTGCTGCGAAACGGAACTTACCCTGTTTCCGTGTCGTCGGAGCGCATTTTCCAGGCCCTTGCCATCGCGCGTTACGCCAAGCAGATAGGAGCCGATGCCATCGCCCACGGCTCTACCGGAGCGGGCAACGACCAGGTCCGCTTCGACATGACCTTCCTGGTTGCAGCTCCCGGCATCGAAATCATCACCCTCACGAGAGACCTCTCGCTCACGCGCGAATATGAGGTGGATTATCTCAACAGCCACGGATTCCCCGCCGACTTCAAAAAACTCAAATATTCCTACAATGTCGGGCTTTGGGGAACTTCGATTTGCGGAGGGGAGATTCTGGATTCGAAGCAGGGGCTTCCGGAAAGCGCCTACCTTAAACCGGTGGTGAAAGACGGCAGCGAAACCATAGCCCTTGAATTTGAAAAAGGCGTGCTCACCGCAGTGAACGGCGAACATTTTTCCAATGGCCCCGAGGCCATACGCAAGGTGGAAGAAATCGCTTCCGCCTACGGCATAGGACGCGACATGCATGTGGGCGACACCATCATAGGCATCAAGGGCCGTGTAGGATTCGAAGCGGCAGCCGCCATCCTTATCATCGCCGCGCACAAGTTCCTGGAAAAATTCACCCTCAGCAAATGGCAGCAGTACTGGAAAGACCAGGTGGCTAACTGGTACGGGATGTTCCTGCATGAAAGCCAGTATCTCGAACCTGTCATGCGCGACATTGAAGCTATGCTCGAAAACAGCCAGCGCAATGTAAACGGCACCGTTACCATGCTCCTGAGACCCTACGGTTTCGAGCCTGTGGGCGTCGACAGCCCCGACGACCTCGTGAAGAACAAGCTCGGCGAATACGGCGAGATTCAGAAAGGTTGGAGTTCAGACGATGCAAAGGGATTTATCAAAGTAAGTTCGACTCCTCTCCGCGCTTATTATCTTGCACACCCCGAAGAAGCTTCGGAAATAGAGAATGACATCCTATGATAAAGGCAGGAATCATAGGCGCAGCCGGTTACACGGCAGGGGAGCTCATCCGCATACTCATTAACCATCCGGAGGTCGAAATCGTGTTTGCGCAGAGCGCCAGCCATGCCGGAGAAGCGCTGTGGAAGGCCCACGCCGACCTGTTCGGCGACTGTTCCCTGACCTTTTCCGAATCCGCTCCGGTGAGCGATGCCGATGTGGTGTTCCTCTGTTCCGGCCATGGCAAATCCGCACAGATTACCGCATCCTTCCCTCCCGGATATTCCGGATGCATCATAGACCTCAGCAACGACTTCCGCCTGGCGGCAGATGCCGGAGATTACATCTACGCGCTCCCTGAAGCCTTCAGAAGCAGGATAGCGGGAGCAAAGCATCTTGCAAATCCGGGATGTTTCGCCACCGCCATCCAGCTTGCCCTGCTGCCCGCCGCAAAAGCGGGATTGCTTTCCGAAGTGCACATTACCGGCATCACCGGCTCGACAGGGGCGGGGCAGAAGCCCAGCGAAACCACGCATTTCAGCTGGCGGAGCGACAACCTTTCCATCTACAAGCCATTCACCCACCAGCATCTTGCGGAAATCCGCGAAACCCTGCTGAGTTTTTCCCCTTCATGGAGCGGAAACATCAACTTCGTACCCATCCGGGGGGATTTCACAAGGGGGATACTGGTGTCGGCATATTTTGACTGCGGACTCACCGAAGAAGAGGCCGTCCAGCTATATGAAGAATACTACCGCGACGAACCCTTTACCTTCGTCTGCAAGGAAAATCCCGACCTCAAAATGGTCACTGGAACCAACAAAGCCCTGGTATATCCCCGCAAATACGGGAGCAAACTCCACATTACCTGCGTCATCGACAATCTCCTGAAGGGAGCTTCCGGCCAGGCGGTACAGAACATGAACATACTCTTCGGCATCCCGGAAAAGACCGGGCTCGCGCTGAAGGCAAACAGATGGTAGATTATGGAACTTTTCGATGTATATTCGCTGTTCGATGTCACCCCCGTAAAAGCCTCCGGCTGTACGGTCTGGGACAGTGAAGGAAACAAATATCTCGACCTCTACGGGGGGCATGCCGTAATTTCGGTGGGACACTGCCATCCCAAATATGTCGAAGCCCTTACGCAGCAGGCGAAAAAGATAGGATTCTATTCCAACTCCGTGCACAACCCGCTCCAGGAAGAACTCGCCCGCAAGCTGGGGGAAGTTTCCGGCTATGGCGACTATTCCCTTTTCCTCGACAATTCGGGAGCGGAATCCAATGAGAATGCACTTAAGATGGCGTCGTTCCATACGGGAAAAGACCGCATCATTGCCTTCCGGAAAAGTTTCCACGGCAGGACATCGGGAGCTGTTGCGGTAACCGACAATCCAGCAATAGTGTCGCCTTTCAATGCGGTGCACAAAGTCACCTTCTGCAATCTGGACGACGCCGCCGGAGTGGAAGCGGAACTTGCCAAAGGCGATGTGGCCGGGGTAATCATAGAAGGAATACAGGGATGCGGAGGCATCAACATCCCCTCCGACACCTTCATGAAGGAACTCCGAGAGCTCTGCACGCGACATGGTGCGGTGCTGATTCTCGACGAGGTACAGAGTGGATACGGGCGCAGCGGACGCTTCTTCGCCCATCAGTGGGCAGGCATCCGTCCCGACATCATCACAATGGGGAAGGGCATAGCCAACGGTTTCCCCTGCGGAGCCATCATGCTTTCGCCGGAATTCAAGGCGGTGAAGGGAAGGCTGGGAACCACATTCGGAGGAAATTACCTCGCAATGGCAGCAGCAAATGCCGTTCTCGACATCATCGTGGAGGAAAAGCTCGTGCAGAACGCTCTCGAAACGGGCGAATACCTCTCGTCCATCATCCCTGCCTCTACTTTAATCAAGGAAGTTCGCGGGCGCGGGCTGATGCTCGGCATCGAATTCAACTGCAATGTCGCCCCCATACGGAGCGCCCTTCTATACGAAAAGCACATTTTCACCGGTGTTGCCGGGAAAAACATCATCAGGCTCCTTGCCCCGCTCTGCACGAGCAAGGAAGACGCCTGCACATTCGTCAACGCATTGCAAGAACTGATATGAAATCCTTTTTCCATGTAGGCGACATAGGTCCGCTCGACGCAGCGCTGAAAGAAGCCGCCGCAGTCAAGGCCAATCCCTTCGGCTGGAAGCATCTCGGAGAAAACAAGACCATCATCCTGGTATTTTTCAACAGCAGCCTGCGCACCCGCCTGAGTTCGCAGAAGGCCGCGCTGAACCTGGGAATGAACCCCATAGTGCTGAATGTGAACGGCGACAGCTGGAAACTCGAAACCGAGCTCGGCGTGGTGATGGACGGCGACAGGAGCGAGCATCTGCGCGAGGCCATCCCGGTCATAGGAAGCTATTGCGACATCATCGGGGTGCGGTCGTTCGCAGGGCTTGCCGACAAGGAGGCAGACTATGCCGAAACCGTGCTGCAGCAGTTCGTGCAGTACAGCGGAAAGCCCGTCATCAGCCTGGAATCGGCCACGGTTCACCCTTGTCAGGCATTCGCAGACCTCATCACCATAGAGGAATACCGCAAATGCACGCGGCCCAAGGTCGTGCTGAGCTGGGCGCCGCATCCCCGGGCACTCCCGCAGGCCGTTCCGAATTCCTTTGCGGAATGGATGAACGCGGCGGATGTCGACCTTGTCATCACCCAGCCTGAAGGATACGAACTGGAGCCGCAGTTTGCCGGAAACGCCCGCATAGAATACGACCAGATGAAAGCCCTGGAAGGGGCGGACTTCGTGTATGCCAAGAACTGGTCGTCGGTACGCGACTACGGCAAGATTCTCTGCAAGGACCCTTCCTGGACCATAGACGCCGCACACATGGCAGTTACCAACAACGCTTACTTCATGCACTGCCTGCCCGTAAGGCGCAATGTGATTGTGACCGACGAAGTTATCGATTCAGCCCGGAGCCTGGTTATTCCCGAGGCTGCCAACAGGGTGGTGTCGGCACAGGTGGTGATGAAGAGGATGCTCGAATCGCTATGAGAAAGCTTTCCATATTGAAGGTTGGCGGGGCCATCGTGGAGAATCCCGCATCCCTCGGCTCTTTTCTCGACTCTTTCCATGAGGTGGAAGGGCCGAAGATTCTCGTCCACGGGGGAGGAAGGAGCGCAAGCGAACTCTGCGGCAGGCTCGGCATCCCGGTAAAAATGGTGGACGGCAGGAGGATAACCGACAAGGCCACCCTCGAAGTTGCCATTATGACCTACGGCGGCCTGGTGAACAGGAACATAGTTGCAGCCCTGCAGCATAGAGGGGAGAACGCCCTTGGGCTGAGCGGAGCCGACCTTGCCTGCATCAAGGCAGTAAAACGCGCTTCCGCACAAATCGACTACGGCTATGTGGGCGATGTTCGCGAAGTGAATGCGGATGCAATCTGCAGACTTCTGGAAAGCGGTGTCACACCCGTGTTCGCGCCGCTTAGTTTCGACGGAACCACCCTTCTCAATACCAATGCAGATTCCATAGCAGCGGAGCTGGCCGCCGCCCTTGCCGACCGATACGAAGTAAGTCTCAGGTATTGTTTTGAAAAAGAGGGTGTACTGGATAAGGACGGAGTGCTCATCCGAAGCATAACTCCAGATTCCTACCTGGCGCTGAAGTCATCCGCTGCGGTTTCCGGAGGGATGATTCCCAAAATTGACAATGCCTTCGCCTCGCTCGGCAGGGGAGTCAGGGAAGTCTTCATAGGGAAGACCCTGGTGCAGGCAGATGCATCATCTCCCCGTACAGACGGTCGGTAGAAGGAAGCAGGTCGAGGTCGAGCCCGCTCTTGGGGAAGAAGGTGAATTCCCCGAAATAAATCTTTCCGTGCACATTGTAGAGGTCCACCCTCACGAACGGGATTCCATTGCTCAGCCTGGCTGCAATGTCGAACATTTCATCCATGTTCTCCGGGCGGGGGAGCGTGAACCCTTTCGGAGCCGAGGCGCCCCACTGGTTGATGCGAAGCAGGCTCCAGTTCCTGTCGAAGAAATAGTATTTGACCTCTCCTATTCCACGGTCGATGCAGACCATCACGCTGTGAACCTTTCCGTCGAAACACATGAACTTGTAGTCAGGAAGGCCGTTCAAATCAGTCTCGGGCCCTTCCGTAAGGTATTCCTCCGCAATAATGAGGTGCGGAATGCCGGCATAGACCCATTCCGACTTGTGCACGGAGTAATCCATTTTCAGGCGCTTGTCCAGAAAAGAGGCGGCTTCCTCCTTGTCAAAAACTTCTTTATCCTTGCAGATACGGTAGCCTCCGCTGTCGTGCGTGCACTTGAGCACGAAGCGGGAGGGGAGTGCTTCCCAGGCTATATCCCCGGCCTTTTCATAAATCCCGAGAGAGGGAACGGTGTAACCCGGACCGAGAAGGGAATCGACATAAGCTTTTGCCGCATTTTTGTCGGCCATGGTGGTATAGAGGGGATTTCTGTAATACAATTTGAGCCATTGCATCTTCTCGGAAAAGAGGGAGGGATGGCGGAGATTGCCCCACTTGCCCATCTTGCGGCGGTATCTGAAATACACTTTCAGGAACTCTGAAACGGTTGGCTTCACAGGTATAGACTTTCAGTTTAGAATTAGGGCGCAAATTTAGTCAAAAATATGTATATTTGAACACATATATGCACATTGCCGATTACATAGAGCTTCTGCGCCGGATGATAGCCATTCCCTCGCACAGCGGGGAAGAAGACCGGGTTGCGGCCATGCTTGAAAGCTGGCTTCAGACAAGAGGGCTGCACTGCCATAGAAAAGGCAACAACCTGTGGCTGGATTCAGCCGACACAAGGCCATGCAAAGGGCCTGCAATACTGCTGAACGCGCATATCGACACCGTCCGTCCTGCGGCAAGCTACACCCGCGACCCGTACGACCCGGCCCTCGAAGGCGACAGGATTTACGGGCTCGGCTCCAATGACGACGGGGCTTCGGTAGTGGCGCTGCTTGCAGCATTTGAAGAACTGACCGGAAAAGAACAGCCCTACCGCCTGATATGGAGCGCGACCGCTGAAGAAGAGAACAGCGGCAGGGGAGGGATGGAGCAGTTGCTGCCGGAAATCGGACATGTGGATTTCGGCATTTTCGGCGAGCCGACCGGAATGCGACTGGCCCTTGCTGAGAGGGGGCTTATGGTACTGGACTGCACGGCGCATGGCAAGAGCGGGCACGCCGCAAGGGAAGAAGGGGATAATGCCATTTACAAGGCGCTGAAAGACATCGACTGGCTGCGCAGATATCGCTTTGGCCGGGTGTCGGAGTTCCTCGGTCCTGTAAAGATGAGCGTCACCATGATAGAAGCGGGTACCCAGCATAATGTGGTGCCGGACACATGCAGGTTCGTGGTCGATGTACGCCCGAACGGCATGTACTCCAACGAAGAAATCCTGCAGACCATACGGGAGAATGTAGCAAGCGATGTGACGCCCCGCTCAATGCGGAGGAAGAGCTCGCATACTGATGCGTCACATCCATTTGTGCGCAGGGCGGCGGAACTGGGCTTCGGCACATTCGGCTCTCCCACGCTAAGCAACTGGGCGCTCGCGGATTTCCCGGCAGTCAAGATTGGCCCGGGGGAATCCTCCCGTTCACACGGGGCCGACGAATTCGTCCTCCGCAGCGAAATAACCTCCGCCATTGAAGGCTATGTCAAATTATTAGATGGCTTCAACTTATGAAACTTTGGGACAAAGGCTTTGCTACCGATTCGAAAATTGAGAAGTTCACCGTGGGAAAAGACAGGGAGCTCGACCTCCTTCTTGCACCCTACGACATTCTCGGAACCATGGCGCACATCACCATGCTATGCAAGGTGGGCCTGCTGGAAGACGGCGAACTGAGGCAGCTGCTTCCGGAGCTGGAAGCCCTTCATGCCAAGGCCCTGGCCGGAGAATTCGTCATTGAAGAAGGCATCGAGGACATTCATTCACAGGTTGAATTCCTGCTTACCCGGAAGCTTGGCGACCTTGGAAAGAAGGTGCATACTGGGCGTTCCCGCAACGACCAGGTCCTGCTTGACCTGAAGCTCTTTTCCCGTGCCGGGATAGAGGGCATCGTGGGAAAGGTAAAGGAGCTGTTCGCCGTCCTGCAGGCAAGGAGCGAGGAATGCAAGGACATCCTCATGCCGGGCTACACCCATCTGCAGGTAGCCATGCCTTCGTCGTTCGGACTTTGGTTCGGAGCCTACGCCGAAAGCCTGTGCAACGACCTGGAAGTGCTTCTCGGAGCATGGAAGGTGACTAACCGCAACCCTTTGGGCTCCGCAGCCGGATATGGTTCTTCGGCACCACTCGACAGGACCCTCACCACCAGCCTCCTTGGTTTCGACGGCCTGGACTACAATGTGGTATATGCCCAGATGAGCAGGGGAAAGACGGAGCGCATAGTCGCATCCGCCCTGGCTTCCGTTGCTGAAACCCTCGGCAGGCTCGCTTTCGACTGCTGCCTTTTCAACAGCCAGAATTTCGGTTTCGTGAAGCTTCCCGACGCCCTCACTACCGGCTCCAGCATCATGCCACACAAGAAAAACCCCGATGTCTTCGAGCTCATCAGGGCGCACTGCAACCGTATCGCAGCGGCTCCGGAACAGATTCGAAGCATCTGTGCGAATCTTCCTTCCGGGTATTTCCGCGACATGCAGCTTGTGAAAGAAATATATCTGCCACTGTTTGAAGAACTTGGCGACTGTCTTGACATTGCAAGCTTTGCAATAGGGGAGATGCAGGTAAGCAAAGACCTCATGTCCGATTCCCGCTACGCCCTCTCCTTCAGCGTGGAAGAAGTCAACCGCAGGGTAGGGGAAGGGGTTCCGTTCCGTGACGCCTACAGGCAGGTAGGGCAGGAGATTCAGGAAAGGCGCTTCAGCTTCAAGGGCAGGCTCAACCACACCCACGAAGGGTCCATCGGGAATCTCTGCAACGCAGAAATAGCCACCCGCTTCGCCGCCCTCGAAAGCAGCTTCGGATTCGACGCCGTACACAAAGCCTGTGACATATTAAAGAAAATGTATTAATTTGCAAAAAATAAGCATATGGAAGTTCTCGAAGCATTAAAAGCGCGCCATTCGGTGCGAAAGTATCTCCCCAAAAGCATTGATTCTGAGATAGTTGAAAAGCTCCGCACAGCTATTTCCGAAGCTAACGAAGATGCCGGACTCAACATTCAGCTGGTTCTGGAGGAGCCCAGGGCCTTCAGCAGCGGCATTCTCAAGTATGGAACCTTTTCAGGAGTGCGCAACTATCTTGTCATGGCCGGTCCGAAAGGAAAGCTGAATGAAGAAAAAATCGGTTATCACGGTGAAAAACTGGTAATTCTCGCACAAAGCCTGGGGCTGAATTCATGCTGGGTCGGACTCACATATAAAAAAGTTGACGGCGCATTCAGCCTGCGTCCTGACGACACCGTACACTGCGTAATAGCCCTCGGATATGGAGAAATCCCCGGAGTGCAGCATTCCATTAAACCCATAGAGCGTTTTTATGAAGCAGAGAAGGATGAGCTGCCCGAATGGTTCATAAACGGCATGCAGGCCGCCGTGCTGGCGCCAACGGCCATCAACCAGCAGAAATTCAAATTCATCCTGCACAAGGACGGAAAAGTCGAAGCAAGGACGCAATATTCGTTTGCAGGCTATGTCAACATCGACCTTGGAATTGTAAAATACAACTTTGAAGTCGGTGCCGGAAAGGAAAATTTCGAATGGAGCGGGAAATAAGCCTTTTGTTACACAATTTATATTATGTTAAGTTGAATATATTTTAAATCCCCTATCTATATGTTAATTCCAATTCTACAAGCTCAGACGGCTGTCGAGAAATTCACGGCCGATTCACTGCAGGCAAAGACGGCTGCGACCCTGGAAACCCTGAAAAACACCGAACCCAATGTTCTCCTTCAGAATCTCGGCCAGCAGGCCCTGCATTTCGGACTCAAGGTCATAGCAGCCCTTGCAATTTATCTCATCGGTGCGTGGCTCATCAAAAAGGTCACCAAAATCGTATCAAGGGCATTTGAGCGCAAAGGCTCCGACGCAGCCCTTGCATCGTTTGTCAAGAGCCTGGTATCCATCACATTATGGGTACTCCTCATCATCATTACAGTAGGCGCACTGGGTGTAAATACCACCTCTCTGGCTGCGCTTCTCGCCGCAGGCGGCATGGCAATAGGCATGGCCCTGAGCGGCACCGTGCAGAACTTTGCCGGAGGCATCATGCTGCTGGTATTCAAGCCTGTCAAAGCAGGTGATTTTATTGAAGCACAAGGATTTACAGGCACTGTTACCGAAATCAACATCACCAGCACCAAGCTCACCACCCTCGACAACCGCGTCATTTTCATTCCAAACGGCGCCCTTGCGAGCGGCAACATCAACAACTTCTCCGTCAATCCCCTGCGCCGCGTGGATATCAACATCAATGTCGCCTACGGCACGGATGTCGAGAATGCGAAGCAGACCATACTGGAAATCATCAAATCGAATCCGGATGTAATCGATTCAGCGACTCCCGGAGCCGCCGACCCCTTCGTTGCGATTCTCAACCTCAAGGAAAGCACCGTGGAATTCGTCACCCGCACCTGGACGACTGCCGAAAAATACTGGGATGTGTTCTTCTGGATTAACGAGAACCTGTACGACCAACTGCCCAAACGCGGCATCGAGTTCAGTTTCCCCCATGTGGATGTTACCGTAAAGAACTGAACGGAACTCCTCAGGCTTTAATCAGATTTATAAATTCGTTCCGGGTCTTTTCGGACTCAAGGAACGCACCGGAAAAGGCGGATGTCGTGGTTACGGCATTCGTCTTTTGTACTCCCCTCATGCTCATGCAGGTATGCATGGCTTCAATCACCACGGCCACGCCAAGAGGATGCAGGGCTTCCTGAATCGAATCCCGAATCTGTTCCGTCAGCCGTTCCTGCACCTGCAGGCGCCTCGAATAGCACTCGACGACGCGTGCAATCTTGCTAAGCCCGGTAATCTTCCCGTTTGGAATATAAGCCACATGCGCCTTGCCTATGAAGGGCATCATATGATGTTCGCAAAGCGAGAACAGTTCAATGTCCTTGACTACCACCATGTGCTTGTAGTCCTCTTCAAAAAGGGCCGAAGCAATAATCTGCGCACCGTTTTCGGAATACCCCTTGGTAAGGAACTGCAAAGCCTTTGCAACCCTTTCCGGAGTTTTCAACAGCCCTTCCCTGGAAGGGTCCTCCCCTATCAGCGAAAGAATCTGCCTGACATGTGAGGCAATCTCGGCGGTGACATCCGCATCGTAGTGTTCCGTATTGATATAAGCCATGGTACAAAAATACAAAAAAAGCGGACACCGTGTAGTGCCCGCTCATTAAAGGATTAAGCATCCGTCATACTTTTGCAATAGGGTGCAGGGTAAGTTTGATGACGGTGGTGTAAGTGTCGCTGCCGTTCTTTACGGTTCCGTTCAGGAGAAGGGTGCATACGCCGTCCTTGACTTCCACGGTTCCGTTTGCTTCGCCATTGAGGACGGAGTTGCCTTCACCTTCGAACTTATACGAGAAGTTCTTTCCGCTGAGTTTGAAATCTCCCTTGTAGGGTTCCTGCTTGTTGAACTTGACAAGGAAGGTACCGGCATCGGTAAGGGTCACGGACTCAATTACATAACCGTTTATCTGTTCGTCAAACTTGACGCCCTTATCCTTGAGCCATACTGCAATCTCGTCGAGGCTGCCGGCAGAAGTTCCGGTGAATTTCTTCTCAACCGCGTTGTTGCCAAGGCTGCCGCCCTTTGCGGACACCTCGGTGACATATATCTTCCAAGACTTGAAAAGGTCGTTGGTAGAAGTGGAGGCGGTAACATTCTCTGCAGGAACTTCCACGCTCTCGCTGACTGCATTGTCGCCGCCGGTGGAGGTTGCAGTGACGCTGACAGTGGTCGTGCCATTGGAAGTCGACACGGTCACGGTACCGAATCCGTCTACGGTATAAGTGGTGCCGTTTACGGTAAAGGTGGTGACGAACACAACTTCTTCATAAGTCACATCCTCGTCAGCCCTCACCTTCACGGGAACGAGTTTGGTAATGATTGCATAGCCGGACTCCGTGAATTCGATGGTCTTGACTTTTGCACCGTCGTTGGTGGTGATTACCTGGTCAGTTTCAGTGGGAAGGTCAATCTTCTGCGCCTGGGCTGCATATTCAGCAACTACATCGCTGAAATCGTCGGTCGTGCCGTTCGTGCTGCCGCCGTTGTCTTTCTTGCAGGAAACTGCAGAAACTGTGCAGGCTGCTGCCAGAACAAGGAAAAGTTTGGAAAATTTTTTCATATCATAAATATTTTTGGAAATCTTGATTAAAAGAGCCTTACATTCAGGCCGAGTTTGATTACAGGAAGGAATCCGAACACGCCTTTTCCATCGGCAATCTTGTCAACCCAACCATCTTTGTCATTGTCACCGAGAACGCCGCTTGTCACATACTGCTTGTTCACTACCTGATTGTCACGGTCGGTGGAATCGTAGTAGTCGTTGGCATAGGCACGGAGACCACCGGTAGCAATCACGCCGAGGTCGAAACTGACGCTCACACGGTGCTTGAGGTTGGCGGCACGGCCCCATCCGAGTCCGACATAAGGCATAATCTTGTTCTTGTACTCGACGCCTGCCTGCAGTTTTCCGTCAAAGTCGGTGGTAACCTTGAGTTCTTCGGAAGAACTATTGTCGCTCACGCTGATACGGAGCGTACCATAATCGGCGGGCGTAAGCGAATGGATGTTGGTAAGGTCGCCTGAAACCCTGGCAAGATCACCGTTCAGTGCGCTGAATGCACCTACGGAGAAGTGGAATGCATGCTTGCCGGAAGGGTAGATGTCGAGGATTCCGTAAACGGAATTCTGCAGCGCGGCCTCAAGGTTACAGCCCGAGATATCTTCCTGTGTTCCGTTGATATCTACAGGTTCGATGTCGGACAGAATGTCTCCGACAGTCGCATTGACTTTAACAACGGAAGGGAAGGAGAAACCGCCCCTGAGCTGGAAATTCTTCCCGAGCGGAACACCGGCGGATACGCTGACGCCATCCATCAGACCGACCGAGACCCCGATACCTACATGATTGAAGAAAGAGTAATGCGGCGCTTCCTTTTCGGCATTCACGGTAAGGTTGGCGTCGGCAAGACCTTCGTCCTGTACGGCTTCCTCCACGAACTCCTGTGCAGAAAGCGGCATCGACATTGCGAGCAGAAACGCAAAAGATGCAAGAAGATGTTTTTTCATAAAATTATGATTTAATTGACAAAAATAGCATAATTTCCGATAAAAGCAAAAAATACAACTTTTCAGCCCTCTTTGGAAACGATTGGATTGCCGTAAATGTGAAGGAAAATGTCGCGCACCCGCTCCTTGTCGTAGCGTTTTTCCAGCCTTTGCAGCTTATGTTCGATGTACCGGTTGAAATTTTCAAGGTCCTCGGCAGAGTATTTGTCGGAGAATCTGCAGCCTCCTGTCATCATGTCGTAGGCCATATAATTCGTCTTCCAAAGCTTGTAGCCGCTGATAATACGCTCGTCAAGTATCCTGCGGATGGCCTGGTAACGGTCGTTCTTCTCATACCAGGAAGCCTTGTCGATTTCCTCCTCCGTAAGCGGCTCTCCCACCGAAAGGTGAATGCCGCCTTTCCATTGCCTGATGCCCGTCAGTATGCTGTGCATATCCTCGTTTCCCTTCTTCTTGTAAGTGCCCGTCGTTTCCTTTATATATATCTCGCGCGCCTTTCGGAAGTCACAGGGCTCGTATTCATAGGAAATGGACATGGGGATGATATTGAGTTCGCGGAAATTGGACTTGAAGTCGCCTTCCCCGCTCATGTCGAACATCTTGAGCAGGCCCTGCTCCGTAATGTCCAGGCCATTCTTGGTACGCCCCTCCCTCTGTGCAATCCACACCGAACTCTTGCCGGAAGTGATTTCGGAACGCACGAACTTCGACAAAATCTGGCTGGACAGATACATTTCCCTCGCGGAAATGCCTCTGATTACCGTAATCATGCGGTTGGAACGGAGCAGCGCCTCCACCACCCCGTTTGCAAGCAGGTTGCTGCCCACGCAAATTTCGGTGAGCGGGATATTGTTGAGCATCAGCATCCACTGCGTAAGGGCAGGGTCGAGAACGATGTCGCGATGGTTGGAGATGGCGAGGAACCTGCCGTTTCCGCCCAATTTATGAAAATTCTCTATGCCCTCGTAAGTGAAGCCCGAAGACGACCTTCCCACTATGACCGACACGGCTTTTGCCACGATGGTATACTGAAAGTCGTCAACGCCCTTGATGCCGTTCAGCATCTCCTTCAGGGTGCTGACAGGGAACTCGGGAAAGATGTATTTGCTGATAACCGGAAGCGCAGGATGCCTGGCAAGCTTATGGAGAGCTGCCACGACCTCTTCGTCGTTGTAGGGTTGGATGTGTTCGATATCTTCCATATTAGTAATCATGTCTGAATAACAACGAACTGTCGCCATAACTGAGGAAACGGAAACCGTTCGCAAGTGCAAAGTTATAAATAGTTCTCCAATCTCCGCCTACAAACGCGGAAATCAACAAGATAAGGGTACTTTCCGGCTGATGGAAATTGGTAACCATCATGTCGACTATCCTGAACCGGAATCCCGGAACTATGATAATCCTGGTGCCGAGCCGGAGTTCTTCAAGGTCTTTGGATTCGAGATACGAAATAATGGCATCGAGGGCTTCCGCAGTCGAATACCCGTATTCTTTTTCGTATGGAGCCCACTGGGGGATGTCCTGCGGCGCGCCGGTTTCCAGGATGGATACCCCGGCATAGTATAGGGATTCGAGGGTCCGGACGGAAGTGGTGCCGACCGCAATGCAAGGGCGATTCCCTGCCCTGAGTTCTCGGAGCAGCTGCAGGCTGACGGAGAAAGGCTCCCGGTGCATGGGGTGTTCGCTCACCAGGGAACTCTTGACGGGAAGGAAAGTTCCCGCCCCCACATGAAGGCATACATTTCTTGTTTCTATGCCTTTAGCACGAATCTTCTCAAGTACTTCTTCAGTAAAATGGAGACCGGCTGTCGGGGCTGCCACCGAACCTCTCACATGCGCATAAAGCGTCTGATAACGCTCCAGGTCAATGGCTTCTGTGTCGCGGTTAAGGTAAGGAGGGATAGGCACCTGCCCGCATTCTTCCAATACACGGGAGAAGGCATGGCCGCCATCCCAGGAGAATTCAACGGTTCCCGTCTGCCCGTCCCTTTCTACCAGCGAAGCTTTCAGGTGCATCCCTGCGAGGGTGCTGTCGGGCGGGCAGTCATAATCCAGAATATCTGATTTCCAACGCTTTGAGTTGCCAATAACACATTTCCAGCGGCAGCTGCGGGTGGAAGCAAAACTTGTATTGTACTCTACCGGAAGCACGGGCTCAAGGCAGAATATCTCTATATGGGCACCTGTAGCACGCTTGAAATGCATCCTTGCAGGAACGACTTTGGTATCGTTAAAAACCATTAGAGCATCAGCAGGAAGGAGCGAAGGAAGCTTGCGGAAAACCTTCTTGCAGACGCTTCCGTGCTTGTAAACAAGCAGTTTTGAAGCATCCCGCTCCGGAAGAGGATATTTGGCAATCCTATCATCCGGGAGAGAATAATTGTAATCTTCAATCCTAATTTGAGGTATCATATAAACGCAATTGTAATACAAATTTAATTAATTGTTCCGAGATAACGAAACCCTGCAAAATGACTGCAAGGGCCGGTTACAATTTTAAAGCACCCGTTAGCAATTTGTAAATTTACAAATATTTTTACAGGGAATTTCCAAAAATAAATCGCAACTCTATAAGAAAATTTTATATCTAAATTTATTATTTATTATCTAATTGGTAATCAGAAGATTATATTGCAGAATATACAATTTGAATTTAGATAAATATACATTGATTTACCCCTAAGCCGTCAAAAGCTCGAAATTCAAGTAAATAATTAGAACTATTATATTGATAATAAGAAGATAATCTATGAATATCTCTATTAATACTATCGGTTAATTTCGTACGATTCCACGACTCCTCCATTTATTGTTTACATATATTAACCTTGCATTTTCTAATTATTTACTTTACATTTGTAAAAATTTGTTTACGAAAATGAATCAGCGCTTACAGCAGTTTTTGAACGCAGAGAACCTGTCCCAGGCACAGTTTGCCGATGAACTCGGAGTTGCCAGGGCCAGCATCTCCCATATTATTGCAGGAAGGAACAAGCCCGGCTTCGATTTTATTGAAAACATGTCGCTTCACTACCCTTCCCTTAACCTTGAATGGTTCATTACCGGCAAGGGACGGATGTATAAAAGCGCAGCCGGATTAAAGCCCGAACCGGAAGATGGCTTCCTGTTCGGAGTCGAGGAGAAGGAGGATGAAGAGGAAATTGTTTCTACCAGCACTTCAAGTAAAAAGGGTAAACAAGTTGATAATAAAAAGATTATCACTAAAATTCTTCTATTTTATTCAGACGGAAGTTTCGAAGAATATACCAGGCAATAAGAAATTATTGGTATCTTCGCCATCATGAAACAAACCACTGCATCCATCTGCACTATCGGCGACGAGATTCTTATCGGGCAAATCGTCGATACCAATTCATCTGCAATATCTCAGGCTCTCGGAGCCATTGGAGTCAGAACAACCCGCATGGTTTCCATCGCGGACAAGCGTTCCGACATTATCAGCAGCCTTCGCAAAGAGCTTAAAACCAACGATATAGTTGTCTGTACGGGAGGTTTGGGCCCCACCAAGGACGACATTACCAAGGACGCCCTTGCAAAACTCAGCGCCAGCACCGGATATGTCCGCCACAAAGGGCAGGAAAGCGTTATCCACCGCATCTTGAGCGCCAGAGGGCTGGATGTGCTGGACATCAACCTGCGTCAGGCCGATGTGCCCGACAGCTGCGAGGTCATCATAAACAAGTTGGGAACGGCTCCTGTCATGGTCTTCCGCTTCGACGATAGCAAATTCGGCCATCCCGCAGTGCTGTATTCCCTTCCCGGCGTTCCGTATGAAGCGCTGGGAGCTTTGGGGGATGTGGTAGATGACATAAAGAATCACTTTATATTAAACAGCATTTATCACAAAACCATAATGACTTATGGCATTGCAGAGTCGGCTTTGTCCGAGCTCATCGCCCCCTGGGAAGATGCGCTTCCTGCCGACATGCATCTCGCCTACCTCCCCAATCCCCTTACAGGCGTGCGCCTGAGGTTGTCGGTGTATGGAGGTGATGCTGAGGACATACAAAGGCGCGCAGAGGCCCAAATCAAGGCATTGGAGCCTCTTTTAGGTTCATATCTGTATTCTCTCTCAGACGACACGCTTGAGGGCACCATAGGGCGGCTTCTGCGCGGTACCGGCCAGACCATGAGCTGTGCGGAGTCCTGCACCGGAGGCGAGATAGCCCACCTTATAACCACCGTTCCGGGCTCATCCGAATACTTCCTCGGTTCCGTCACATCCTACTCCCCGGAGGTCAAGAAATCGGTACTCGGAGTCGATGGAAATACCATAGAAAATTACGGTATCGTGAGCAGTGCAGTAGCCGAGGCTATGGCCGAAGGAGTAAGGAAACTTACGGGCAGCACATACTCCGTCGCCACCACCGGATGGGCGGATGCCTACGGCGACGAACACGAGCCTGCAGGCACGGTATGGGTTGGCGTTTCAGGCCCCCGCGGAACTGTCAGCAAGAGGTTCAATTACAAGGGTGACCGCAAGCGCAATATTGAAAGGTTTGCAGCGTCTGCCCTCAATTTCCTGAGGCTGTATATCGCCCAGTGAAGAGCGGTCGGGCAATGCCTTTCTGTGGGCATCGAGACGCGGAAGGCCCTCTGCCAGCTCCTTTAATCTGTTTTTTGTGATTTTTTCGCTTTCCGTTGATTATAAAGAGATAAAACAACTTTGTTAAACACTGTAACAACTTTGTTTCATTAACAATTTGAAACTATAATCAACATTTATACTTGCGCGGAAATCACGCGTAGAAGGTTCTCAGAGGCTATTTTTTCGATTTCTCTCTCCGAAAAACCGGATTTTTTCAGTTCATCGAATAAAATCCCGAATTTATCGATGCTTTCCAGGCCGAGGGCGGTTACTTCTATTCCGTCGTAGTCGGTTCCGATGCCCACATGTTCGATGCCTGCAATGTTCACGGCATGCCTGATGTGCCTGAGCAAAAATTCAAGTCCGGGCATAGGCCTGCCGTCGGGATGGTCTTCGTCAAAATCAATGCAATCCTCGGAGAGAAAGCATGGATATATGCTCATGCACGACACTCCCCCTTTGTCTGCAATGCCTCTCAGCAAGTCGTCCGGAAGGTTGCGCCTGTGCGAACAAAGAGCGGCGCAGCACCCATGGGTATAGGCTATGGGTTTTGAGGAAAGTTCAAGTACATCCTTCACAACATCATTGGAAGTATGCGCAACATCCACCATCATCCCCATGGCATTCATCCTCTCCACCATGTCGTGGCCGACAGGGCTGAGCCCTCCCCATCTGCCGTTCCCGGTGCAGGAATCACAGAGTCCGTTGTCGGCACTGTGGCAGAGCGTGACATATCTCACGCCCCCATCGTACAACTTTTCCAGAACATCAGGAGCTGAAAGAAGGGCAGAACCATTTTCAAGCCCGATAAAGACGGAAATGACCCCCTTGTCCACATTGCTCCTGAAATCGGCCTCGTTGCACGCAAAAGCGGACTTGTCGGGATTTGCAGCAACCTGGCGCTTCAACTCATCAAGCTGTGCAAAAGCGTAGCGTGCCGCTTCTTCTTCAGACATGCGAGCGGGAATGTACAGGGCAAAGAAAGAACCTGCAAGCGGAGCCCTGAGCATTTTCGGGAAATCTACCTGAACTCCGGGATTATCCTTGCCATAATCCCTCCCACGATACATTTGAGTAGGAGCATCACAATGAGCATCAATAATATACACGGCCTTATCTAATCTAAAAATTCACCCCACTCCTCGGTCTTGGCATCAAGCTCGCGCTTACATTCGAGATATTCGCGCGTGAGTTCCATTATGTCGTCGCCCTCCCCGGGAGCCTCGAGCACCGATTCAATCTGTTTCATCTTATGCTCGAGCCTGGCTATCTCTTTTTCCAGAAAATCAATCCTGTTGCGTCTTTTCCTCTCTTCCCGGCTCTTCTCCTTTGCCTCACTGTATGAAACGCGTCCGGCAGGAGAAGGGGCGCTTTCCGCCGTCACTGCAGGTGCGGAGCGTTCCAGTTCCTGCAACGATTCTATACGCCGCTTTGCAAGAAAATCACTTACTCCCCCGAGATATTCGCGGACATGGCCGTCGCGGAACTCATAGAGCTTGTCCACGAGACCATCCAGGAAATCGCGGTCGTGCGACACTATCACAAGGGTTCCGTCAAACGCTTTCAGGGCCTGCTTGAGTATGTCCTTGCTCTTGATGTCCATGTGGTTGGTAGGCTCGTCGAGCGCAAGCAGATTATGGCTCTGAAGCATCAGCTTGGCCATGCCCAGCCGGGCCCTTTCTCCACCGCTCAGCACGGAGACGCGTTTGTCAATATCTTCGCCACGGAAGAGGAACTGCGCCAGGATGTCACGCAATTTGGTACGGATATCCCCTACTGCAATGCGGTCGAGTGTGCTGAAGACGGTATCTCTTTTGTCAAGCACATCTTCCTGATTCTGGGCGAAATAGCCGAAATCCACATTGTGCCCGAGGCGGGATTCCCCCGAAATGGGCTCCAACTCCCCTACAATCACCCTCATCATCGTGGTTTTTCCTTCCCCGTTGCGCCCCACGAAAGCGACTTTCTCCCCTCTTTTAATCTCGATTCCGGCTCCTTCGAAAACCACTTTCTGCGGATACCCTACAGTGAGGTCGGAGCATTTGTAGACAATGTCACCGGAACGCGGCGCAGGAGGGAATTTGACCGTGAGGGTGGCATTGTCGGTTTCGTCGATTTCGATGCGGTCCAGCTTTTCAAGGGCCTTTATACGGCTCTGCACCTGATTCGATTTCGTGGGCTTATAGCGAAAAGCACGGATAAAATCTTCGGTCTTCTCTATCATGCGCTGCTGGTTCTCATATGCGGCAGTCTGCTGCGCGATGCGCTCTGCACGCAGCTCGGTATATTGCGTATAGGGAACCTTGTAGTCGTATGCATGGGAAAGCATCAGCTCCACGGTGCGCCGGGTAACCGTATCGAGGAACTTGCGGTCGTGCGACACCAGCATCACCGCCCCGGTGTAATCCTTCAGATAACCTTCCAACCATTCAATGGATTCTATGTCAAGGTGGTTGGTGGGTTCGTCGAGAAGCAGCAGGTCGGGGTGTTTCAGCAGAATCTTGGCAAGCTCGATACGCATGTTCCAGCCCTGGCTGAAGGTCTCGGTGAGCCTGCCGAGTTCGGAGGGAAGGAAGCCAAGGCCGCGCAAAGTCTTCTCCGCCTGCACTTTGGGAGGCTCGGAGTGCCAGACGGCGAGTCTGTCGTTCAGCTCGTTAAGCTGCTCTATCAAGAGGCTGTATTCCCTGGATTCGTAGTCAGTTCTGCGCGAAAGTTCGGCGGTAATCCTCTCCACGGCCCTCTCGGCCTCGTTGCTCTCGTCGAATGCCGTGAGGGTTTCTTCCATGACGGTACGCCCCCTGTGATGCTCCATTATCTGCGGAAGATAGCCTATGCTGACATGCTGCGGCTTGTCGACGCTCCCGGAAGTGGGATTCATCTCCCCGCAGATAATCTTCATCAGCGTGCTCTTACCGGCACCATTCTTCCCCACCAGGCCGATTTTGTCGGATTCGCTGATGTGGAAGTTGATATGGTCGAGAAGCGAAAAACTTCCGAAATTGACGGTAAGATTGTTTATGGAGATCATTTGTCGTACTTCTCCATGATGCTCCGGAATTTCTCCGGACAGGCCGTGATGCGCCCGGTTTTTGCATTCAGGAAACCCAGTATCACGGTGCCTTCGGCACACAGCACGCCGTCCTGATTGTAAACGGCCTGCTTCACGGTGAGTTTTGCCAGGGGAATGCCGTCTATGCGGGCGGTAACCCTCAGCATATCTCCGATTCTTGCAGGGTTATGATATTTCACCTGAAGCGATGCTACAGGAAAAGTAATGCTGTCCTCAGCACACTTTTCTATTCCGTAGCCCCAAGATGCTATCATTTCATCCCTGGCACATTCGAAATAACGAAGGTAGTTGCTGTGATGCACGATCCCCATGGGATCCGCCTCATAATACCTTACCGGGATATGGGTTTCGAACTCTATCATGCGCCGAGGGATTTAAGCGAATTTTCAATGGCCTCTATACGCTGCAGGCAGTCGGCTTCCTTCTTGCGCTCGCCAGCCACGACCGCCTCGGGAGCATTCGCCACGAAGCGCTCGTTGGACAGTTTGCCCCGCACGGATGCAAGGAATTTCTGCTGGTATGCGAGTTCCGCATTCAGTTTGGCCCTTTCCTCCTCGACATTCACATAATCGGCAAGGGGGATGCTCATCTTGACGGTTCCGGTTATGAACGACACCGCAGCGCCTTCCGCCTCCCCTGCCTTCACACTCACATTAGCGAGCTTCACGAGGGCGGGATACAGTTCGGCAAGGCTGTCGTCGGCCACATACAGGTCGAGCGTATCCTTTGCGGGTATGCCCTTCTGCGCGCGCACGGCCCTGACATTTGCCACAGCCTCCTGGATACGGACGAATTTGGCAAGGAAGGCGGCGTCAAACGGACCGGCCATGGGGGTGCGCTGATACATGATGGTCTCGCCCGCCCCGCGCTTTTCCATCGCCTGCCAAAGCTCTTCGGTGATGAAGGGCATCACGGGATGGATGAGCTTCAGGAGTTTGTCGAAGAAGGTGACCGTTGCATCGAAGGTGACGCCGTCTACAGCCGCTCCGTAAGCGGGTTTGACGAGTTCCAGATACCAGCTGCAGAAATCATCCCAGAAGAGTTTGTAGATTGCCATGAGGGCATCGGAAATGCGGAATTTGGAATAATGGTCCTCCACCTCGACGATGGTGCGGCTGAGAAGGTTGTCGAACCACTTCACCGCCTCGAGTGCATGGGCGGGCTGCCCGGCCTTGGTATCCACATTCCATCCGTTCACGAGCCTCCAGGCGTTCCAAATCTTGCCGCAGAAATTGCGTCCCTGCTCAATCTGCGCCTCGTCGTAGAAAATGTCGTTGCCTGCAGAAGAACACAGCAGCATGCCGATGCGCACGGCGTCGGCTCCGTACTTCTTGATAAGTTCGAGAGGGTCGGGGCTGTTGCCGAGAGTCTTGCTCATCTTGCGGCCAAGCTTGTCGCGCACGATTCCCGTAAGATATACATTGCGGAACGGGATGTCGCCCATGAATTCGTTGCCTGCCATAATCATTCTGGCAACCCAGAAGAAAAGGATGTCCGGGCCGGTAACCAGGTCGCTGGTAGGATAATAGTAGCCGAGGTCGCGGTTAGGCTTATGGTCGGGATGACCGGGCCTTTCGGTGTCGAACACGCTGATGGGCCAAAGCCAGCTGCTGAACCAGGTGTCGAGGACATCCTCGTCCTGGCGCAAATCAGCCGCGGTGTATGCCGGATTGATTGCCTGCGCCGCCTTCAGCGCATCTTCGGGAGTAGCTTCCACGACGATTTTCCCGTCGGGAAGATAATATGCGGGAATCTGCTGTCCCCACCAGAGCTGACGGGAGATGCACCAGTCGTGCACATTTTCCATCCAGTGACGGTAGGTGTTGCGATATTTGTCCGGAATGAGCCTGACCTTTCCGCTTTCCACGCTCTCAAGGGCCTTTGCTGCAAGGTCTTCCATCTTCAGGAACCACTGCGCGGAAAGTTTGGGTTCAATGACTGCGTCGGTGCGCTCCGAATATCCCACGGGAGAAACATATTCCTCCACCTTTACGAGGTTGCCGGATTCCTCCAGCATCTTCACGATATTCTTGCGGGCCTCGAAACGGTCCTGCCCCACAAGGATTTCCGCTTTTTCGTTCAGGCGTCCATGGTCGTCGATGATGTCCATGACGGGAAGATTGTGGCGGAGCCCGATTTCGTAGTCATGGGCGTCGTGGGCCGGAGTAACCTTTAGGCATCCGGTTCCGAAGTCCATCTCCACATAATCGTCTTCAATCACAGGTATCTCCCTGTTGATAAGAGGGATGAGAACCTTCTTCCCATGCAGGCGGAAATGCCTTTCATCCTTGGGATTCACGCAGATGGCGGCATCGGCCATGATGGTCTCCGGGCGGGTGGTGGCAATTACCAGATAGTCGTCGGTAGCATTGCCGTTTCCGTCGGAAATATAATATTTTAGATGATAGAAATGGCTCTTGGTATCGCGATGGATAACTTCTTCGTCGCTCACTGCAGTAAGCCCCACAGGGTCCCAGTTCACCATGCGCACTCCCCTGTATATCAAGCCCTTCTTGTAGAAATATACGAAGGTGTTGATGACGGCCTTTGAGAGTTCCGGGTCCATCGTGAACTTGGTGCGGTCCCAGTCGCAGGAAGCCCCGAGCTTGCGAAGCTGCCGGAGTATGATTCCGCCATGTTCTTCCTTCCACTCCCACGCATATTTCAGGAACTCTTCGCGGGTAAGATCCTCCTTGGAAATGCCCTTGGTCTTGAGTTTGGCCACCACCTTGCTCTCGGTGGCGATGGACGCGTGGTCGGTGCCGGGAACCCAGCAGGCATTCTTGCCGTCCATGCGGGCCTTGCGGACAAGCACATCATTGAGGGTGTTGTTGAGCACATGGCCCATGTGAAGGATTCCGGTCACATTGGGCGGAGGTATGACTATGGTATAAGCCTCCCTTGAGTCGGGTTCGGAATGAAAACATCTGTTGTTAATCCAGTACTCGTACCATTTGTCCTCCACTTCGGAGGGGTTATATTTAGCGTTCAGTTCCATAATCTGCAAATTTAATCAATTCCTCGTAAACAAGATGCACGGGAAAGCCCATGACATTGTAAAAAGAACCTTCGATGCCGGTGATGGCCGCATAGCCTATCCATTCCTGTATGCCGTACGCCCCGGCTTTGTCGTAGGGTTTGAAATTATCTACATAATAATCGATTTCTTCGTCGAGAAGCCTGCGGAAGCGCACGAGGGTGGAATCGGACACGGTTTCGCGCCGGAAAGGGTCTCGCACGGTAACGGCAGTAATCACCTCATGGGTGCGGCCCGAAAGGGTTTTCAGCATGCGCACCGCATCTTCCCTGCCGTGAGGCTTGCCCATTATGAGGCCGTCCACAAGCACCATGGTATCGGCGGTTATCAGGATTTCGCCGTCGGCAAGGGGGCGGTGAAAGCCTGCCGACTTTCCTTCCGACATCAGGGCAGGCACCTTGCAATGCGGCACATCAGGCCCGCAGTTTTCCTCGAAATCATTCCGTGTATCAACCTCAAAATCAATGTCAAGCCCCGACAGCAGCTCCTTTCTGCGGGGAGAATTGCTCGCAAGGATAACTCTTTTTCCCTTCAGGTCCATCTCAGAAAATCTTTTCGTATTCGCCCTCGTCGAAGTACCACTTTCCCTGCTCGCGGAGCACGCCCTCTATGACTTCCCTCACGCAGCCTTTTCCGCCCGGAGCCTCGCAGACATAGTCCGCCGCTTTCACGGCATCCCGAGCGGCATCGGCAGGAACCGCACCTATCCCGGCAGCCTTCAGCACCGGCACATCGGGAACATCGTCGCCGATGTAAAGCACCTCCGAAGGCTCCAGGCCATATTTGGTGCAGAAGCTTCTGAAATCCTTGATTTTGCCGCGGCATCCCAGGTGGATGTCGTCAGGGTCCATGCCGCATGTAAGGAAGCGGTTGCGCACGCCCTCGGTATCTCCCCCGCTGAACACGCCGACGCGAAACCCCCGCATCAGGGCCACGCGTATGGCGAAACTGTCCTTGGCATTGAAGATACGCACCATTTCATGACTGTCGAAAGCTACGAGGCACCCGTCGGTCATCACGCCATCCACATCCATGGTGATGGCCTTTATCTTCTTCCACTTGTTCATTACGATTTGGCGCCTCCCCCTTGCATCATGTCAGCGAGATTGAAAGTATTGCCGCTGGCGGCTCCCTCGAGCATGATTCTGCCGAATTGGGCTTCATATTTGCCTATGTTTTCGTTCAAAGCTCCGAGCAGCCGTTTTGCATGTTCGGGGCTCATTACAATGCGGTTGCTTATCTTGGGGCCGGGCATCCCGGGAAGAGTGCTTGCAAAATCGATGACGAACTCGCTGCGCGAGTGCGATATGATTGCCAGATTGGCATATGAGCCGGAAGCAATCTGGGGGTCCAGATTAAGATTCATTTTTTTGTCGTTACCGTCGTTCATAATTGAAATGTGAATTACAACGCGAAGATACATAAAAAAAATGAGCTGTGACCCTCACGGGCAACAACTCATCTAACCACATAATTAATAACACTAAAACTAATAACCAATAGGTTGAAGGGGAAGAACTCTCGCTTACTCAACCCGAATACAAAGGTAGTAATCTTTTTTGAGTTTGCAAATAATTTTTAAAAAATTTTTCAAAAATTTTAAAAACATCTACAGCCCTTCGTTCTTCGACTCGGTTTTCGCCTGGAACCTTTCCATATCGATTATAAAACGCTCGTGGCGCCCCTCGCCTATCAAGCCCTTTTCATCGTATGCAGCCACCTTGAAAACGAGCCTGCGGCGGTCTATTTCGACAAGCTCGGTTTCGGCATAGACCTTCATGCCCACGGGCGTGGCGGAGCAGTGGCTCATGTCAACATGCGTGCCGACGGTATTCTGACCGGGCTCCAGATAGGGCTCCACACTGATAACCGCCGCCTTTTCCATGAGGGCTATCATCATGGCCGTGGCAAATACCTTGACCCGTCCGCTGCCAATGTTTTTTGCAACATTGCTTTCATCCACCACCGTTTCCTGGCGGCCTTTGATTCCGATTTCCAACATAACAGTACAATTATGCCCCCGCTTGACGGAGGCATCTTGAGGTGCGAAGCGGAATCGAACCGCTGTCCCAGGTTTTGCAGACCTGTGCCTAACCGCTCGGCCATCGCACCGGAAAGGACTGCAAATATAACAACTTTTTTTTGATTCCAATGCTTCTTCACCATACTTCTTATTATTATATTTGCATTCAATGATTGAACAGTTGCTGATAGCCGCCGCCCTCGCCATGGACTGCCTGACCGTATCGGTCGTAGCAGGGATAATCGTGCGCAGGCGCAAAGCTTCCGTAATGCTTCGGATGGCTTTCCTGTTCGGCTTTTTTCAGGCCCTGATGCCTCTTGCGGGCTGGTTTCTTACCAGCAGATTCTCTTCCCTGATTGAGGCATACGACCACTGGATAGCCTTCGGCCTGCTGCTCATCATAGGCTCCAAAATGATTGCGGATTCCCTTCGCGGAGAGCAGACGGGCATTTTCAATCCCTACGGGCTGGGCAGCCAGCTGATGCTTGCGGTCGCCACCAGCATCGACGCCCTCGCCATCGGCATCAGCTTCGCATGCACGGGCTACGATACCCTGACCTCGCTGGGCACTCCCCTTCTCGTCATCGGTGCAGTTTCCTTTGTCTTCAGCCTGCTCGGTTCGGAACTCGGCATACGATTCGGAGAGCCTGTGCGCGAGCGCATCAGACCGGAAATCCTTGGAGGCATCATCTTGATTTGCATCGGCGTCAAGATTCTGTTGGAACACCTTGCGATACTCTGAACGGCAGCACCGGCTTTCCCGCCTCGACAAACTGCTGGAGTACTCTATTTCACCGCTTCGTTCATATACCATTCTCCGGCCACAAGGTCTTCGACTTGAAGCAATATTCTATACTTCATTCAATCATTTTAATTGGGGCCGGGGCTTCGAGAAGATACATAACGCTTTCACTGCGGAGAACTTGAAGTTACCCACCTTTGCCACTCATACCGGAGGATTTGAAGTCGATATCCTCCGGGAGAAATATGTAGTCATGTCCGGCTACGACAAAATTATGGACAAATCTGGCACTAAAAATGTCACCGATGATACAGTAAATGAAACAAATCAAGGGGCTTCTGT
>JAFUGJ010000023.1 GCA_017469425.1 Bacteroidales bacterium | reverse complement strand
TGGTCTCTCATGCACTGTATGCTGAAGAGATATTCCCTGCCGTTGGTGTCGTATCCGAGCCGGGCCTCGTCATATGTGGGGTACAGGTCGAATTCTCCGCTCCTTACGACTTCAAGGGCCTTTTCGTAAGCCTTGTCGAAGGCGGAAGCATCCTGAAGGGGATACCCGGCGCAGGTGAGGTACATCTTTGCGAGATGCGCCTTCACTGCACCCTTGGATACGCGCCCTTCAGCATTGTTCCAGGGAGTGTCCTCCATCAGTGTCTCGGCAGTCTGGAGGTCTTCGATAATCCTGTCGAAAACTTCTTTTTCCGGGCTCGGCGACACTTTCGCATAGTTGAATCCCGTAGTTGGCTTGGTGAGGAGCGGAACAGGACCGTACATGCGTACGAGGATGCTGTAGAACCAGGCCCTGAGGAAGTATGCTTCGCCCAGGTACTGATTTCGCATGGCATCGCTGATTTGTATGTCATCCTTGTTCACGAGGATGTCAATCATCTGGTTGGCCCTGTTGATGTTGGCATAGGCAGTGCCCCAGAATCCCGCGCAGATGCCGTTTTCGGCCGAAATGCTCAGGCTGAGAATTTCGGTGAGGTCGGAGAAGGAGGAGGCTGTGCGCTCTGCATATCCGCAGAACATTTCGCTGAGCACGAGCACTTCGCATCCGCCTATTCCCGTGGTGTTGAACGGGATGCGGAGGCCGTAATATATACCGTTGACGCCCATGCGCACCTGCTGCTCGGTGCGATAGTAATTGGACGGCTGTTCGAAGGTTTTGGGGTCTTCCTTGAGAAAGCCCGAGCATGACGCTGTCAGCAGCGATGCGGCAGCGACTGCAGTGCATATCGTAATATTTCTTTTCATCGCGCGCATATATTAAAAGGTCAGTTTAAGCGTACCCGACACCGTGGTGGGCCTGGGATAAGTGCCTCCTACCACGCCGATTGCACCTCCCCATCCCGAATCTTCGGGCGAGAGTGCGGGAACCCGCGTCCAGGTGTAAATGTTTTCGGCGAGAACTCCTGCGGATATTCCCTTGAGAGCCTTGACATTCCTGAACAGGACCCGTTTCAGGTCGTAGGAGAGGGAGATGTTGCGTATTTTGATGTAGTCCGCCTTGTAGCAGTCGCCGTCGTAATAGAGCCCGTTCCATTTCCAGTTGTCGGATGTAGTCCTGTTGGCAGGAACTACCGTGTCCTGGTTGTTGGGAGTCCATGCATGAGTTGCATTGACATGGATGTTGTCGGTAACGAGATACTGAGTGTTCCAACGAGCGCAGTAAAGGTAGAATCCCGTCTTTGCCATCAGGTCTATCATCAGCGAGAAACCTTTCCAGTAGAAAGTGTTCACAAGGGAGAATTCGTGTCTGGGGGTCACGCGCCCGAGCAGGTAGCGGTCGTTGTCGTCGAGCAGTCCGTCGCCGTTCAGGTCGGCGAACTTTACATCACCGGGCTTGAATCCGTAGCCTGCGGCCTCTTCAACCTCGTCGAGTTGCCATACGCCCATGCTCTTGTAAACCCAGAGCTGCTGCCATTCTTCGCCTTCCGTGGAGAGCAGGGGAGTGAGCGAATTGTAGATGCGGTCGCCGTTGATGTCGATAGCCTTGGTTATGTTCTGCGAGTAGATGAAATCGAGGTCCCACTTGAAGTCGCGGGTGTCGACAGGGTGGGAATTCAGGGTGATTTCGAATCCGCGGTTGCGCAGCAGGCCGATGTTCGACCAAGTGGAACCGTAGCCCGTGGTGTTCGGAACCTGCACCTGATACAGCATCTTGCGGGTGTCGCGGTTGTAGAAATCCACCACGAGGTTCACCCTGTCTTTCCAGAGGCTGAGGTCGAATCCCAGGTCGTACTGGGTGGAAGTCTCCCACTGGAGGTCCTTGTTGCCTGGCTCGTCGTTTATTGCCGTGGCCTCGACGGTCTTGTCGAAAATGACATTGCCGGTAAGGCTGAGACGGTCGAAAGTGCGGTAACTGGGGATGGACGCATTGCCGACGGAACCGTAGCTTGCACGGAGCTTGAACATGCTCACCACATCCTTGAGCGGGGCGAACCAGGGCTCTTCCGAAACGATCCATCCTGCTGAACCGGATGGGAAGAAGCCGTATTTGTTGTTGTCGCCGAAGTTGGATGCGCCGTCGGCACGTGCGGTGATTCCGAGAAGGTACTTGCCCGACCATGAAAGGTTTGTCCTGAAATAGACGGAGTGCATGGTCTGCTTGTTGTAGCCGGACGATGAGCCGTCGGGAATCTGTCCGTACTGCAGGCGCATGTAGTCGTAGTCTGCAGCCGGGAAATCGGTGGTGCCGCCGCTTGAACTCTCGGAATGGGTGTAATAGAATGCGGTTCCGAGCACGGATGTGGTCTTGAGCCTGTCGCCGAAGAAATTCCTGCCGTAACTGAAATAGTCTTCATTCGACCAGCGGTCGGTGTCGCCGTTGGACACATTGGAAAAACCGTTCTGTGTCACAGTCGCGCCGGAGATTCCGCCGGGAGCCATCTGCTCGAAAGTGGAGAAATAGCTCTGGATGTCTCCCTTGACCGTAAAGTCGAGGCCGGGGAGAATGTGGAAGTCGGACGATGCGTTGAGTATGGTCTGAATGGTATTGCGGCGGCGCAGGGACTTGTCGAGAATGGTGTTGTAGTCGTAACTGCTCGACATTGTAAGGTGGTCGCCCTGCTGTCCGTAGCTGCCGTCTTCGTATTTGAAGGGGATGAAAGGTGCTATGTTGTCGAACACCACATGATAGATTGAGCCGTCTATCAGGATGTCGTTGCGCAGCTCCTTGTTGGAACTGAAGTTGGCTCCCACCCGCACATCCATCCATTTGTTGATTTTGGATGTGAAGTTGAGGGCGGCGTTCAGCCTTCGGGCGTCGGTGTTGCGGATTATGCCTTCCATCGACTTGTATCCGACTGATGCGTATAGGGTGTTGGCCTCGCCCGATTTCGAGAAGGATATGTTGTGCTCCTGGGAGAATCCGTCCTGGTAGTATTCATCCATCCATTTGGTGTTGTATCTGGGGATGGGAATCAGCAGACCTGCGGCATCGGTCGCGTAGCTTCCGTCGGGATTTTTCTTGTAGTCGAACAGTTTTTCGTAAGGGTTTACGAAATAAGGTTCGAAGACTTTTCCCGAATACGCGTATGCCTGACGGAGGGCGGACAGGTATTCTTCTGAACTCATCTCCTTGTATGTGCGGGTGAGGGTGCTCACGCCTGCGGAACCGGTGTAGGTGAAGGTTCCGTCGCCGCTTTTTCCGGTCTTGGTAGTGACTATCACCACTCCGTTCGCTCCCTTTGCGCCATACATTGCGGTTGCGGCGGCATCTTTCAGGACATCGATGGATTCGATGTCGTTGGGATTAATCATGTCGATGCTGACATCAACCACGCCGTCCACGACATAAAGGGGATTTGAACTTGCGTTTACGGAGCCGAGACCGCGGATGCGGACCGTATTTGACCCTCCGGGGCGTCCGGAAGTGTTGTAAACCGTATATCCGGCGATTTTTCCGGCCAGGGCCTGGGTTACATTGAATGCAGACGCCCTTTCCACCAGTTGCTCCGAGCTTACGGAGGAGACGGAGGAAGAAAGGTCGCGCCGTATGATGGTGCCATAGCCGACGGCCACCGCTTCTTCCAGGAAGTTCTGGCTCATCTGCATGCTCACCTCATAGTGCGTGCGGCCCTGTTCGAGCCGGACGCGTGCTTCTTCCATTCCCAGCATCTGGAACCTGAGTTCCTTGGCGCCGGAGGGGAGCCTGAGCGAAAAGTTTCCGTCAGCATCGGTCATGGTGCTTGCATTGCTGCCTTCCACGATTACGAAAACACCGGCGACAGGGCTGTCGGTGTCGTCCGTCACATGACCGGTCACCGGCGAAACCTGGGCGTATGATGAATATGCCCAGGACAGGAGACCACCAAGCACGAGGATGCTTCGTAGCAGTTTGCTGAATTTCATAAATGCTTAATGTTACTATTCAGATTCGAATATCGCATCGGATCTTTTCATAGGTTATTGTTATATATATGTAGTTGCTCGTTCGGGTCAAGTTAATCGGTTGACTAACCGGCACCAAATCGTAACAAATATAATGGATTTTGTTTAATTTTGCAAAATGAGACACTGGACTTTATGTTTTTTCTTCATTTTATCGTCCGTATCCACGCTTTTCGCAAAGACGGAAAAGATTACGGAACGGGCGCTTGCAGACAAGATTTACGGGGGCTGGGCAGGGAAGGTCATAGGCGTGCAGACAGGTGCTCCGCATGAATTCCACAGGCTTGCGAATATCAACGACGGAACGATTGACACCATGCCTTCCGACATTTTCGGCGCCCTCGGCCAGGACGACATCTATACCCAGCTTTCCTTCCTCGAAACTTTCGACAGGTACGGTCTTGACGCGGATGCCGATGTCCTTGCCGAAGCCTTCACGAATGCGGGCTTTGAACTGTTTCACGCAAATCTTCAGGCAAGGAAGAATTATCTCGACGGGCTGCGTCCTCCGCTGACAGGGGCCGGACTCTATAATTCGCATGCTGATGACATTGATTTTCAGATTGATGCGGATTTTATCGGGATGATGTGCCCGCTCATGCCCAGGATGGTGCGCAGGTATTGCCGGAAGATAGGCCCCATCATGAACGACGGTGACGGAATATACGGAGGCATTTTCATCGCGACCATGCATTCCCTTGCATTCCTTGAAGACGACATCCCGACGCTCGTCCGGAAAGCTCTGAGGAATATCCCCCGCCGGAGTGCGTACCGCCGCTGCATAGAGGATGTGCTGAACCAGTACCGGCGCGACCCTGATGACTGGCGTGCGGCCTGGGAAGTCCTGCACGGGAAATGGGAGGCGCATGCCTGCACTCCCAATCATCCTTTCAACATAGACGCCAAGATGAACGGAGCCTATGTGGTGACGGGGCTGCTGTATGGACACGGGGATTTGAAAAAAACCATGGAAATTGCCGTGCGATGCGGTCAGGATGCGGACTGCAATGCGTCCAACGCCGCAGCAATATGGGGAGTGATGAACGGTTATGATGCCTTTCCCGACGAATACAAGGCCGAACTTGAGAAAATCCGCGACAGGAAATTCGACCATACCTCCTATTCCTGGACCGATGCTGCGGCAAAGGTAGCAGAGTTCGCCGGGCAGAATATCATCAGGGGGCGTGGAAAATACCGCGACGGAGTGTGGCATGTCCGCAGACAACCCTCCCGCTTCTTTGGCAGGTGCCGCAGTTCCTTCGGCGGAGCCGCCTATGCGGAGAGTTTCTATTGCGACGCTCCGCAGTGGACGCTGGACGGGTCCTGGGAGAGTTTCCGGGAATTCGGCAGCGACCCCTTCGTGCGCTCATCAACTCCCGGTGCATCTGCCGAACTCAGTTTCGAAGGCACCATGGTAAGCCTCATTGGAGCATGGGATCCTGCCTGCGGCATGGCCGATGTCTATTTGGACGGTAAGCTTGTCCGGAGGGTGGATTCCTGGTTCAGGTACCGGTGCGGCTTTTTCATAATCAACCGTCAGCAGGTCTTTACGGCCTGTGGCCTGAAGCCCGGCAAACATACCCTCCGGCTTGTCGTTTCGAAGGAGCGTAATCCCGAATCGACGGGAAATGAAATAATCTTCACAAGAGCAGATATCTACAGATGATGAACGGCAGACTCTTATCCCTTGTCTGCGCTGCGGTGGTGTTGGGCGCATGCAGCGTAAGAAATGAAAACACCTCCAACTATACCTGCAACCGCGAGCCGCTCGCGACGGCCCCTTTCCTCGAACTCCCTCTCGGTGCCATCAGCCCGGAAGGCTGGCTTCTGGAGCAGTTGAACCGGATGCGCGACGGCCTCACAGGGCACATGGACGAGGTTTATCCAATCGTCGACGGACCCGACAACGCCTGGCTTGGCGGGAAAGGAGATGCCTGGGAAAGGGGGCCTTACTGGATAGACGGACTTGTTCCCCTTGCCTATATTCTCGACGACGACGCCCTAAAGCAGAAGGCGCAGAAGTGGATAGAATGGTCGCTTGCCTCGCAGGATGAAGAAGGTTATTTCGGCCCGTCCGAAGACAATCCCGACAGACCCGGAATCCAGGGCGGAAACGCCCGCGACTGGTGGCCAAAGATGGTCATGCTCAAGGTTCTCAAGCAGTATTATTCCGCCACGGGCGACGGGCGCGTAATTCCTTTCATGACAAAGTATTTCCGCTATCAATGGGAACATCTGGAGCAGACGCCCCTCGGTCACTGGACCTTCTGGGCGGAACAGCGCGGGGGAGACAACTTGCAGTTGGTTTACTGGCTGTATAACACCACCGGAGAGAAGTTCCTTCTGGAGCTGGCAGACCTTCTTCACCGCCAGACCTATGACTGGACGGGGGCGTTTCTTGAAGGGGAAAGCATACGCAGTTACATGGGGCATCACTGCGTCAACCTTGCAATGGGATTCAAGGAGCCCATAGTGTATTGGCAGCAGGCGAAGGAGAGCAAGTATCTTGATGCCTGCAAAAAGGCGGCGTCTGACATACGCTCTTCGGTCGGTCTGCCGACCGGGTTATGGGGAGGCGACGAAATGCTTCATTCGGGTGACCCGACGGCCGGAAGCGAGCTCTGCACGGCGGTGGAGATGATGTTCTCGCTCGAAGACATGGGCCGCATCACGGGGGATGTCTTCTGGATGGATTATCTCGAGCGGGTAGCCTACAATGCACTCCCGGCGCAGATTAACGACGATTTCACGGCAAAGCAGTATTACCAGCAGACCAACCAGATCGCGCTTACGCGCAGCTGGCGCGAATTCACTACTCCGCACAAGGGCACCGATACCGTCCTCGGCACCTTGAACGGCTACCCATGCTGCATCTCGAACATGCATCAGGCATGGCCGAAGTTCATCCAGAATCTGTGGTATGCAACTCCCGACGGAGGAGCCGCGGCTTTGGTTTACGGCCCTTCAAGGGTCAGCATGCTCGTAAGCGATGGATTGCAGGTGGACATCCGCGAACAGACTCACTATCCCTTTGACGGGAAGGTCGTTTTCTCGTTCAGCATCCCGGACGGAAGGAAGGCCGCCTTCCCTTTCAGGATGCGCATTCCCGCCTGGTGCCAGGGCGCTTCTGCAAGCGTCAACGGACAGCAGGAGCCCGGCCGGTTCGAAGCCGGAAGCATAGTGTGCGTTTCGCGCGAATGGCAGTCCGGCGACAGTCTTGTACTCGACATTCCTATGGACATCTCCCTCTCGCGCTGGCACGACGGAGCCCTTTGTTTTGAGCGCGGCCCCCTTGTCTATGCCCTGAAGATGGATGAAAACTGGTCTCTCCGGCAATTTGAAGGGGAAGACAGGGAGGAATTCGGCGACTCCTACTGGGAGGTTACTTCCGGCAGCCCGTGGAATTATGCAATCAAGAACTGGGCGTATTCGGGAACCGACTACCATGACAAGTGCGAAGTCATCGTGAGCGATGTATTCCCCGAATGGCCATGGAACCACGACGACGCTCCCGTAGTCATACGCACCGAGGCCGTACGCCTGCCTCAGTGGAAGGAATATAACGGCGACTGCGGCCCTGTAATGTATAACATACAAGGGTCGCAGAAGCATGGAAGGCCGGAGCCTGTGGAACTGATTCCTTACGGCTGTACCAAACTCAGGATTACCGAGTTTCCCATACGCTGATTTGGGCGTTCAGTTTTTTTATGAAAGTGTCCGGAAGATTGAATTGTCCGAGGTCCTTGTTCAGGGCTTCGGGCGACAGCTCCTCCAGATAGCGCGAGGCGTTGCCGGGATCTTCCGTAATGAAACTCGCGGTGCCTGCATATCGCAGCAGTTCGTCCGTGAGCTGAAGCACATGGTTTACCGAGGCTCCGAATACGAGTTTTGCCTCGGGAGTTATCCTGCGCATCCTTCCGAGCAGACCTTTCTGCCCGTCGGTAAAGGCGAAACGGCTGTCGCATTCCACCGTAATTTCGTCCGAGGCTGATGATTCCTTTAAATATATGGTTGCTTCGAGGGCCTGTCCGTCATATCCCCAGCATTCTTTTCCGGCTTCCGCCTCTTTTGAAGCAAAGCGGCTGTATGCGACGCTTCTGCCGTTGACGATTACCGAAGCCGGAGCGGTGACGCCTTCGAGCACTATCCTCACTTTCCTGGTAGGGGAGATTCCCTTGTAGGTGCCCTCGCGGGCTGCGACTCTCACCTTTATGCCGTCGGGTCCGGCTTCGCGGGTGATTCTTGTAGTGGCGAAATCGCTCGCATACGCCTGGCTTACACCGTCGTCCTCATACAGCACGGCGCTCCCCGTGCCTTCTCCCGGAACCAGCAGATACCAATTCTCATTGCCGCTTTCCTGCAGGCTGGAAATGGCGGGGGATGCCATGGGAATTATGGCACCTGCGCGAACGAACCAGGGATTTTCGTCTATGGTATAGGATGCAGTGGCTTCGCTTCCGCCTTCGTACATCTTTCCGGTCGACATGTCGTACCAGTTGCTTCCCCCGGGGAACCAAAGCCTGCGCTGCGCGAGTCCTGTCACTTCATCGACGGGCTCCGCTATGACGGTCGCCATGATGTCATCGCCGAAATAGTATTCTTCGTTGAACTCATAGGCACGCTCATCTTCGGGATGGTAATAATACAGGGGTCTGCAGATGGAAATGCCGGTGTCATAGGCGTCCCTTGCCGCCTTGTAAATATAGGGTGAAAGCGTGTAGCGCAGTCTCACCGCTTCGCGCATGGGGTCGAAGTGTTCGGGGAAGACCCAGAAACGCTTCTCCATGCTGAGGTCCTTGGTGGAATGAGTCTTGAAGATAGGCATGAACACACCGTTCTGAAGCCACCTCGTGTAAAGCTCCGGGTCGGTGTGGTGCACGCCCTTTGGCTGCATGTGTCCGCCTATGTCGTGCCCCCAGTAGCCATAGGCGACATTCGCCGCCGTGGAAGTGAAGTAGGGGAGGTAGGAGAGTACTTTCCATGAGGCGTAGGTGTCTCCGGAGAAGCCCACCTGGTAGCGGTGGCTGCCTATTCCGCCCCAGCGGTGATAAATCATGGGTCTCGGCGCGTTCTTCCCCTCGGAGGCGCTGCGGCGGGCTATGTCGTTCCAGAAGGTGTAGTTGAGCCAGAAAGTGTTGCTCAGGCCCTTCGTGTATTTGCTTGTGGCGAACTGCTGCCAGTCGAGCCACCAGAAATCGACCCCCATCTTTTCCATGGGATGCAGTACGGAATTGAAATATGCGTCAGCCCAGGCCACCTGGTCGATGCGGAAAGGGGAGTAGGGCGAAACGATATCGTGCTCGTCGGTACGGCTCAGATAATCTTTTACGAAACGCTCGTAAGGCTCTTCGAAATCCTGAATTCCCGATGCCGGATGAAGGTTCAGGGATGTCTTGAAACCATAATTGTGGAGTTCTCCGAGCAGATTCGCCGGATTCGGGAACAGCTCTTTTTTCCAGGTGTATCCGGTCCATCCCTTCCCGTGGCCGGAAGGGTCCATGTTCTGGTCGCTTGGGCGTCCTCCCATCTTCCAGGTCTCGTGCCAGTCCATGTCGATAATCATGACATCGGCAGGGATGCTGAAATCACGGAAATGCCTGGCGAGGTCAGTCAGTTCGTAGTCGGAATACAGCCAGTAGCGGCACCACCAGTAGCCCAGCGCATATTTGGGAGGCATGGGAATCTTTCCGGATATTTTGGTAAAGTCGGCGACGGCTGCCGTGTAGTCGTGACCGTACGCAAACAGATACCAGTCGAGGCGTTTTCCTTCCGGCCTTTCGGCCACCCAATATTTCCAGTCGGATTCGCTTTCTTCGTACAGATGCCGGGTGCTCTCGTCAATCAGCGCCCATCCGTCGCGCGAAACGACTCCCTTGTCAAAGGGGTCACGGACATACTGGCCCGTGCTTTTCCTGTCGATGTAATCGAATCCGTCGAGAGTGCGGGTCGTGCCGAGCAGATTGCCGGAATCGTCCATGCCGGGCCTCCAGGTACGCTTCCCGCCCATCCTGAAACTGACGCTGAGGTTGTCGGCTGAAAATTCGCCGTTTCCTTTATAACTGAGCGTGAGGCCGTCCGTCGTTATTGTGAGCGATTTTGAATTCTTCCGCACCTTGAATGCGGGCACTGGAAGGTCGCGGTTGACTATCCCGAGGCTGGCCCTGTCTTCGAAGATGCCGTCCTCCGCCCATTCCATCCGGATAAGCCTGGAAGTGAGAACGGTAAAACGGGCATTGCCGAATACTACCTGTGCTTCCGGATTTGCCTCCGGGTGAAATTCTTCCTGCGCCCTGAGGGCCGGGCAGGATGCGGCGACAAGCGCTGCCGCGAGAAATAAATGGAGTTTCAAGTTCCGTTTTTTAGTTTCCATAATGCACAAATTTACTTAATTTTGCAGAAAATAACACTAATGACCTCTATTTTCAGATACCTGCGCCCGGTTTTGTTTGCCGCTGCTTTTTCCTGCATGGGGGGCTCCTGCTCCTGTGTTTCGGGCGCAGCCGGAAACGCCGGTGAAGATGTTCAGGGCGAATCTTCCGCAGGAGTTACCAGAATCCTGTTGGACAAAAATTCGCTTGAACTCAAGGATGGCGAAACTGCCCGGCTTGCCGTCACGGTCTTTCCTTTCGGTGCTGAATACGACAGCCTGGAATGGACTTCCGCCGACACATCCGTCGCCTCGGTCGAAGACGGCCTTGTGACGGGAATGGGAAACGGCACCACCTTGATAACGGTAAAGGCAGGGGGCAAAAGTGCAGGCTGCGAAGTAAAGGTCAGGTGCGACTTCAGGATAGATGAACTCCGGGTGGACAGCCCATCCATGGGAACCGCCGTCAGGACGAAGGTGGTGGTTCCGGGAATCGCCGTCGGCGCGAACTCCGTGAAATGCCCGGTCATGTACCTTCTGCACGGGGCATACAACAACGCCGACAGCTGGTTCAGAATCCGCCCCGACCTCGGGGAAATAGCCGACCGTTTCGGCATCATCGTCGTCTGTGCCGATGCAGGAAACAGTTGGTATATCGACAGTCCCCTGGACAAATCCTCCCTTTACGAGACCTTCATGACCTCGGAACTCGTTCCTTTTATCGACAGCCGTTACCCCACGGTGGCGGACCGCAGCGGTCGCGCAATCACCGGGGCCTCGATGGGGGGCGCGGGTGCCATGTACCTGGCTATGCGGCACAGCGCCCTTTACGGTGCGGCCGGGAGCATGAGCGGCGCATTGGATTTTCGGGTAAGCAGCGCTCTTACAGGCATGCTGGAACCTATTCTCGGCAGTTACAATTCCCATGCGGACGACTATTACAATTATACCGCCCTCGCCCAGGTGCCGCGCATCAGTGACGGCGAACTCAATCTCCTGGTCGATTGCGGAACCGAGGATTTCATCTTCGAGTGTACCACCAAATTCCATGACGAGCTGGAGAAGCATGGAATCTCGCACACTTACAGGCTGAGGCCCGGAGTGCACGACGATGCCTACTGGAAGGTTTCTTTGCTCGAGCATATCGTTTTCTTTTCGGAATTTTTCAATAAAGCAGAATAGTTATCATGAAGACTTGTTATCCGTTTTTGCTGTTGGGGCTGGTCGCCGCCTCGTGTTCGCAAGGCGCAGTCCGGTCAGACATTGAGGAAGACAGCCGAATCCGAGTCAATGCGGAACCGAAAGTGAAGGTCGAGTCGCTGGTGCTCGACAGGACTTCTGCCGAAATCAAGGAAGGGGAGAGCATCACTCTTTCGGCAGGAATCCTTCCCGAAGATGCTGTTTCCACACCCGTGGAGTGGACTTCGCCCGACATTTCGGTTGCGACCGTGGATGACGGAGTCGTCACGGGCGTCCGAGCCGGTGTCACCACCATCGTTGCAATCGCCGGTGCGAAATCCGCCGCGTGTGAGATAACGGTGACATACGGAGATGTGCCATCCGGCAAACGGGTGCCCCTTGCCGACCCCTTCGTGCTTTACGATAACGGCAAATATTATCTCTACGGCACGGGCGCCGATGACGGAATTGCCGTCTATGAATCCCTCGACCTCCGTACTTGGAGGGTGCCGGGAGGAGGAACGCAGTATCTCGCGCTGGACAAATCGGATTCCTACGGCGACAAATGGTTCTGGGCCCCGGAAGTCTATAAGGTAGACGGGAAATTCTACATGTATTATTCTGCGGATGAGCGTATCTGCGCAGCAGTGTCGGATTCGCCGCTGGGGCCTTTCACTCAGAAGGACAAGCGCCCAATGTTGAACTATGGTTCAATCGACAACAGCCTGTTTGTCGATGACTCGGGCAAGCCCTGGCTCTTCTATGTCAGGTTCAACAATGGCAACGAAGTATGGTCGGCGGAACTGGAAAGCGACCTTATTACGGTCAGACCGGGTACCGAAAAGTTCTGCCTTCGGGCCGACACTGCCTGGGAGATGGTCTATGGCTCGGTTACCGAAGGACCGTTCGTCCTCAAGCACGACGGCACATACTACCTTACCTACTCTGCAAACAGTTATGAAAGCCCCGATTATGCGGTAGGCTATGCGGTAGCATCATCTCCTTCGGGGCCGTGGACAAAGTATTCCGGCAATCCCATCCTCCATAAGGCCGGGGGGCTGGAAGGAGTCGGACACCATGCTTTCTTTAACGACGCTGACGGGAAAGGCCGGATTGTATTCCACTCGCACAATTCTCCCGGCACGGTTCAGCCCCGCGTCCTGCACATAGGAAGCTATGATTTCGGGGCCGACGGTGTGCTCGTAATAGACCGCGACTTTTTTACTCCGGCACTGGACTGAACATTTTTGCAAAAAAATTTGATGATATTTCAAAAATGTCTATCTTTGCAGTCCAAAATACTGACGGTGGGTTCGTATAACGGTTAGTACTCGAGATTCTCAATCTCGCAATAGGAGTTCGATTCTCCTACCCACTACAAGATTTCTAATATTTAAGAGCAAAATGAAAAAAGGAATCCATCCCGAATCCTACCGTCTTGTAGTTTTCAAGGATATGTCAAACGAGGACATATTCATCACGAGGAGCTGCGCCACCACCAAGGAGACCATCACCCTCGACGGAGTTGAATATCCCCTCGTAAAGGTTGAGATTTCCAACACTTCTCACCCGTTCTACACCGGCAAGACCAAAATCGTCGATACCGCCGGTCGTGTTGATATGTTCTATCAGAGATACAAGGCAAGGAAGAAGTAATTCTTTCCACAGGATACAAAAAGCAGCGGCAAGGTCGCTGCTTTTTTATTATATTTGTGCATTATGACGCTAATCAAATCTATTTCAGGCATTCGTGGAACGATAGGCGGCCGGCCGGGAGAGGCTCTTACGCCTGTGGATATAGTTAAATTTACATACGCATACAGCGCGAAACTGCGCGAACGCAAGGCCCCGAACGGAGCACGCTACAAAGTAGTTGTCGGACGGGACGCCCGCATCAGCGGACAGATGGTGGAAAACCTGGTCTGCGGAACCCTTGTCGCCTGCGGCATCGATGTCGTGAAATGCGGCTTCGCATCAACTCCTACCACCGAACTGGCGGTGCGTTTTGCAGGGGCTGACGGCGGAATCATCATTACCGCTTCGCATAATCCCCGTCAGTGGAATGCGCTCAAACTTCTCAACGAAGAAGGAGAATTTCTCACCGCCGCCCAGGGCCAGGCAATCCTGGACTGTGCGGAGAGTGGAGATTTCGATTTTGCCGAAGTTGACGGACTCGGCACCATTACCGAACACGATTTCACCGACGAGCACATCGACTCCGTTCTTGCACTCGATGCAGTCGATGCCGACGCAATACGCAAGGCAGGTTTCAAGGTGATGCTCGACGCCATCAATTCGGTGGGCGGCATCATAATGCCCAGGCTTCTTCAGAGGCTGGGAGTGGAATGCGTCACCCTCAATGGTGAGCCGACAGGTGATTTCGCCCATAATCCCGAGCCCCTGCCGGGGAATCTCGTGGAACTTAGCGACACCGTGCGCCGCGAGAAGGCCGATTTGGGCATCAGCGTGGACCCCGATGTGGACCGTCTTGCTTTCATCTGCGAAAACGGAGAACCCTTCGTGGAAGAGTACACCCTGGTTGCCGTAGCGGACTATCTTCTTGATGATGCAGTGTGCAAGGGCCTCGGCAATCTTGCCACCGTTTCGAACCTTTCGTCCAGCAGGGCGCTCCGCGATGTTACCGAAGCTCACGGAGGTACATACCATGCCGCCGCAGTCGGAGAAGTGAATGTAACTACAAAAATGCATGAAGTGAACGCCCTCATAGGCGGTGAAGGCAACGGGGGAGTCATCTATCCCGCCAGCCACTGCGGACGCGATGCCATGGTCGGAGTCGCCCTCTTCCTCAGCCAGCTTGCGCACAAGGGCCTGAGCGTGAGCGAATACAAGAAAACCCTCCCTGCGTATTTCATCGCAAAGAACCGCATCGACCTCAGCGACTCTGCACTCATCGACCGCATACTGGAGGCAATGAAAGAAAACTTCAAGGACGAAAAGGTGAACACCATCGACGGCGTGAAGGTCGATTTCGAATCCAGGCGCGAATGGGTGCATCTGCGCCGTTCCAACACCGAGCCCATCATCCGCGTCTATTCCGAGGCTCCGACTGCGGAGCGGGCCGAAGCGCTTGGAAACGAGGTGGTTGCGCTCGCGCGGAGAATCATGGAAGGGTAGTGCGATGTTCTCGTTCCGCACCACTCCCATCGGCGACCAGCCCGACCGTGCCCTCATCCAGGGCAGGGTAGGGGTATTCTGCACCCCCGGATGCTGGGATGCTGCAAGCGGAGCCTATCTCTACGATATGTTCCGCAGCAGGGGTAACCTTGCCGCGATTTTCCTGCCGGAAGATGAATTCACTCCCGGCACTGCACACATCGCTTTCGATACGGAGCAACTGAAAGAGCTCGATGCGGTAGTCGTTGAAATTCAGGATGTCGGTTCGCGTTATTTCCCTTTTACCGTCGATGTACTCAGGCTGGTTTCCACCCTCGGCACGCTTGAGAATCCGCCTGCACTGTATATAGTCGACCATCCCAATCCTGCCGGCCGCGATGTGGAAGGCACCCTTCCTGCGGGAGTTGCGGATGTATGGACCCCGGCAGCCGTCCACAGGCATGGGCTTACCCTCGGGGAGCTGGTGCAGATGTATGCATCGGAAACGGGAGCATCGCTTTCGCTCCATGTCATTTCCGCGGAACTCGCTTCCACCGCCCGCACCATGATGCCCTGGACCATTCCTCCTGCATCCGATTTCGGAGGGGTCTTCACCCCTTTCTTCTACACCGGAGGCAGCCTGTGGACCGACACCAATATCAATCCGGGGCTCGGAACCGTCAGACCGTACGAAATCATCGGCGCTCCTTTCATCAAAACTGACGGCAATGTCATCCCGTTGCCTGACGGGCTGCTTGCGCGCCCATGCACTTTCGTACCCCTTGCAGGACTTTATGAAGGAGAAAAATGCTTCGGCTACCAATTCATCCTGCAACCGGGAGCACGCTACCATTCATTGCTACATACAATTCAGCTGATGCACTGGTTCTCCCTGCGATATTCACAGTTCCGAATTGCCGAAAGCCTTTACGGGCGCATTGCCGACCCCGTGATTGCCGAATACCTGAAAGGCGGTATTACTTTCGATATCGTGGAAGAGCATGTCAAGAGCGAGGAGCAGAAGTGGATTCGCAAGGCGAAACGCTATCTTCTGTACAATGAACAGCCCGTGAGAATCAAATGATTGAAAATTTTTGTATGTTTGCAACATAAGAAAAACCAAACCCAAATTATCATGAAAAGATTCATTTCGATTTTTGCAGCCGTAGCAGCTCTTTTCGCAGTTGCTTCCTGCAACCAGAACAAGCCTTCGGCTGACCAGGTTTCCGCCGAGGCGGTCAAGAATGCAGCAGCCATCGTAGAGGCAGTCGTTGCCGGTGACTCCGATGCTATCAAGGAGGCCCTCAATGTCAACGCGTCCGCTTTCGAGACTCTCGGAATCCTTGGCGACAAATTCGCCGACCTGCGCGACCTCTACACAAACATTTTCGACGACACCCTCGCAGAGAATGGTGTCAGCGAGAATGACATCAATGCCCTGCTCAAGAAGAAAGGCATCGAGATTCCCATCCTTCCCCGCATCACTGCTCCCGAGGCAGTAGCCGAGGTCGGGGAGACGGCAGCCGATGAGCTCGCACAGAAGGCGGAAGAGGTTGTTGAAGAGGCAGAAGGCGTGGTTGCAAAGTCCATTGACGACATTGTCGATGCCGCCGCAGAAGCAGTAACCGTTCCCGAAGAAGTTGTGGAAGAGATTGTTGATGAAGAAATTCCTTTCATCCTCGTTGAGCGCAAGCCCCTCTTCAACGGTGGCGATGCAAGCAAGGAATTCTCAAAATGGATTAGCAAGAACATCACATATCCTGAAGCTGCCAAGGAAGCCGGAATCCAGGGCCGCGTAATCACTCAGTTCGTGGTTGGCAAGGACGGTGTCGTAAGGGATGTAAAGGTTCTCCGCGGTGTCAACGAAGACCTCAATGCAGAGGCTGTAAGGGTGGTTTCCCAGTCTCCTGCTTGGACTCCCGGCCAGCAGGGCGAGAATCCTGTGGATGTGACCTTCACCTGCCCCGTAGTCTTCGTTCTCAACTAATCGGAACGGATATCCCCGATATGAAAATCAGTCGTCTTCACGGGCGACTGATTTTTTATGCCGGATCGACATTGATGATAAAGCGCTCGCGCGGGTGCGACTTTTTGTATTCAGCCAATTTTGCTGCAAGTTGTCGCTTGTTATCCAGGAGCATCTTGTTGCGTGGCAGAGAGATTCTCAGGACCGGGCCGAAGGCATTTACTGCAAAACCTGCAAGGCGCAATTCCCGTGACAATCCTTCAGGCGCCACGGCGGAGGCGACTTCAATATCCACCACGCGGGTATATGGCGGAAGGCCGAACTGCCTGCGTTCGGCGAGAAGGGGAGTGCAAGCGTTCAGGTGAAAGACCTGATGGGCCGACTGCGAAGTCTGAAGCACGACTTCGGCACCACTGCTGCGCAGTCTCTCCAGATATTGGAAAGCCCTCTCGTCCGAGCGGAAATCGGCCGGGTCGAACAAAGCATCGGCACTGCACATCGCAATCAAACCATATCCTTCCAGACCGGTCCTTGCAGCCTGCGGAATGGTTAAGATGTCGCAGACCTTTTCCGGTGCAAATTCAGAAAGGGCCTTTCGCAGGTCATCTTCTTTCTCAAACCCGCGTATCACGGCTATTTTTCCTTTTGCCCGGGCAATGGAATGCAGCAGCTTTCTCGACAGCGGACCTATCACGCCGTTTTTTCTGCGTTCGGCCTGCATGTCAATCAGCTCGAAAGGCATGCTTTCCGGGCGTTCGGTATCTATGGCCGTGTATTTTCTGCACTGAAGATTATAGATGGTTTCGAGCGAGGGGCTTACAGAACCAAGTACGACAGGACAACGGTGCAGCAAAGACAATTCTATTGCACAGTCGCGGGCATTGTATCGTGGAGCGCTGTCGCTTTGTTTGTAAAATGGGGATTCTTCATTATCCACGATTATCAGCCCGAGTTCGCGGAAGGGGAGAAATATGGAGGAGCGCGTGCCTATGATTATGTGCGGGCGGCCGCTCCTGATGTCGGCGCTGATGCGTCGTCGTCCTGTCTGTGTCATCTTGGAATGATGAACCAGCAGAAGCTCGCCGAATGCATCGAGCAAAGAATCCTGCAACTTTGAGGTGAGCGCGGTTTCATTTACCAGAATCAGGACATTCCTTCCTGCCCTGAGTACTCCCGCCGCAGCCTTGATATAATAGTTGATTCTGTCTCCGGAATTCAGCACAAGAGGTTTGCCTTGAGCGAGTTCCGAAACATTCAATCCTTCGGGAAGATGGTTCAGAAGTTTGGAGTAGTCGCTGCTCATCTCAAGCTCCCCGTCGAATTGGGAAAGTATCTTTTCGGCCTTAGCGAGTTCTGCGGAAATTGCCGCCCGCTGCTCCTGAAGCCTTGCGCGTACGGCATCGTTATGCTTCTTTCCCAACTCGGCATCCTTTGCGCCCAGCCGGGCTTTCAGCTTCTTGATTCTGCCTTGCCACAACAGCCTTGTCCGTTCTTCCAGAATCTCCTTCCTCTGCCGGAGCTTGCTTCCTGCCTTCTCAGATGCGGTTTTCTGTCTGGGGTAAGCCGCTTTATAAACCTCGCCTACGCTGCACAGATAGTACTCTGCAATGAACCGCCACAGTTTTATTTCTTCTTCGCTTACAGGGGGCAGGCCGGTGTCAATTGATTCTACCGGCTGAATCTTGCTTTCAGCAACATCCGGAACGGCATCGGTTTCCGACACCACGCCTATTTCTTTTCTGCCTGCGAATTTTACCGCTATCCTGTCACCGACCCGGCAGGCGCACTTTCCGGCATCCCCGAATTCGTCAAGGGGTATATAATAACAAGGCTCCCACTCCAGGCGGAGTGGGAGTATGAGTTTGATATATAGCCTCCCTGGCATCTGTCTTAGTTAAGGGCTCCTGCTTCGGCGGCCTTGATCATGGTTTCGTTGGCGGTTACATAAACCTCCACGCGGCGGTTCTGAGCACGGCCTTCAGCGGTTTCGTTGCTTGCAATGGGGAGGTCGAAGGACTTGCCTTCAGCGACAATCTTGTTGCCCATGCCTGCTTTCTTGAGATAATCTTCGACCACGGTGGCGCGCTGGGTGGATATCTTCTGGTTGTATTCAGCGGTGCCGGTCTTGTCAGCATGGCCCCAGATGGTGATGTCGGTATCGGGAAGGTCTGCCATCACATTTGCAAAATCAGTGAGCGCCTTCTTTGCATCGTTGCTGAGGGTAGTGCTGTTGGTGTTGAAGAGGATTCCGTTCTCGAATGTGACCCTAATGGCTTCCAGGCCGTTGATTTCGAAAGTTTCAACCTTGGCCGCATTGAGTGCTGCAAGCTCTTCGGCCTTCTTGTCCATCTTCTTGCCGATGACGGCTCCAGTAGTTGCTCCTACGGCTGTGCCTGCGGTTGCGCCGATGGCTGCAGATTTAAGGTCGCCGCCAATCAGATATCCAAGGGCTGCGCCTGCAATGGCTCCGCCGCCGGAACCGAAGAGGGTTCCCTTAGTCGCGTTGTTGAGAGATGAGCATCCGGAGAAGATTACTGCTCCGCAAAGTGCAAATGCAAGAATTTTTTTCATATCCTAATTTTTGTTAATGATTTCTTGATGCAATATTAAAAATAATTGCTCTATTTTGCAAGAGAGTTTGAAATAACTGTAACTTTGCCGCATGGAAAAGAAACGCCATGTCATACTCGATGCCCTGCGCGGATTTGCCATTCTCGGCATTATCCTGGCCAATTTTCCGGAGTTCTCGCTGTGGTCTTTCTCGGACCAGGCCGGATGGACTTTGGGCGACCGGTTCGTCCGGGCATTCCAGCTGTTTTTTATCGACGGCAAGTTCTACACCCTCTTTTCCATTCTCTTCGGTATCGGTTTCAGCATCCAGCTCGCAAATTCCGACGGTAAACTCAGAATTTTCTACAGGAGGATGGCCGTGCTGCTCATAATCGGCCTGCTGCACCTGTGTTTTCTTTGGAGCGGCGACATTCTCGTCCTCTATGCCATTTGCGGAATGTTGCTGCCGCTTTTCCGCAAGTTAACCACTAAAAAGCTCCTTCTATGCGCCGGTGCTTTCTTGGCTTTGCCTCTACTGTCTGAAGTTTTGTTTGGTTCGAGCCTGTCCGACCCTCTGGAACGCGGGCAGTGGCGGATATGCGCTCTCTACGGAATCACGGAGGAGAATTTCGGCTCGTGGCTGGCAAAGGCCGACAGTTACAAAGAGGTGCTACAGTTCCTTCATCAGGGGGCCGTGGAAAGGCTTTGGGAGATAGTGAACGGACATCGTTTCTTCAAAGTAATGGGGCTTTTCCTTTTGGGCTTTGCCTGCGGCAGGGAGCGTATCTACATTAACCTGAAGGAAAACAGGGGATTGCTTAAGCGCATATTGCTATCCGGCTTCCTTCTGGGTGCTCCTTTGGGATTATTTTATACATGGAGTTCAATGGACGGGTATCCTCTTGGAAGACTTGTCCACAATGTATTCTATCTGTTCAGCGTGTACCCGATGGGGCTTGCATACGCCGCAGGATTTGCACTGCTGTTCGGCCTCCGGCCGGACGCGATAGGCTGGAAGTTGCTTTCTTCGCCCGGAAGAATGGCCTGCACGAACTATCTCGGCCAGTCACTTATCGGCATTATCATTTTTTATGGGATAGGATTCGGCCTCGGGGGAAAGGTGGGGCTGCCGGCAACAGAGTTGATAGCCCTGGGAGTTTATGCCTTCCAGATTGTATTCAGCATCGTGTGGATGAAATACTTCCGCTACGGGCCGGTGGAGTGGATTTGGCGCATGCTCACTTACGGAAAGAGACTTCAACTGCGCCGATAGAAAAAGAAAGCTCAAAAAAAATTTGTGACTTAAGCTTTTTTAACTATCTTTGCAATCCCAAAATAACGGTGCTGTAGCTCAGATGGTAGAGCAATGGACTGAAAATCCATGTGTCGGCAGTTCGATTCTTCCCAGCACCACAGATAATGCCTCTCACGCTTGTGAGGGGCATTTTTGGTTTTGAAAAGTGCCCAAAAAGTGCCCACTTTTGTTGAATCATAGAAAATGCCCACTGGAACGAATCCAGCGGGCAGAACAAATTTTATGAGGATGCCTCACGGCGTCCGATTGCAAAGATAAGACGAAAATCTTGAAAAATTTACATTTCAACATTTTATAGCGAACTTGCAGTGCCGACCTGCAACCCTAAAACCTTGTCCTATGAAAATCTTAATCGACAACGGACACGGCCGGGAAACTGCAGGAAAGCGCTCTCCTGATGGCCGCCTCCTTGAATGGTCTTACAACCGCGAAATCGCCCGCCGCGTTGTGGCCCAACTCCAAGCCCAACATTACTATGCTTCCCTCCTCGTTCCGGAGGATGAAGACATCCCCCTCGCCGAGCGCTGCCGGAGAGCCAACCGTGTTTGTTCCGAGCTGGGCCGCCGGAACGTCTGCCTGGTCTCCATCCACGTGAACGCCGCCGGACGTGGCGACAAATGGTACAATGCCACCGGCTGGTGCTGCTACACGAGCAAAGGCCAGACGGAGGGAGACAAGCTGGCCGACTGTCTCTGCCAGGCTGCGGCCCGAATCCTCCACGGCCACAAGATGCGCTTTGACTACAGCGACGGTGATCCGGATCAGGAGGCCGACTTTGCCATTCTCCGAGGAACCGCTTGCGCAAGTTGTCTGACGGAATCGGGATTCATGGACTGCCGGGAATCGCTGGAGTTCCTTCTCAGCGACGAAGGAAAATCCGCCATTGTCCAGCTGCACGTTGAAGGCATCATCGCCTACGTGAATTCCTGCAGCACGGACTGACACGCGGCCAAGGCAAATTCCAAACGCGGGCAACGGTATGCGCTGGCGCGTTCCGGCCACCTTCGCGGCTCGTTCCCCCTCAAAAGCAAAGCCCTGACACTCCATCGAGAATGCCAGAGCTTGTGTCATACCTATAAATTGGAATTTACTGACTGACAGAGGTTAACCTGTAAATACATTATCTTAACTTTTTTGAATTTGTCCTGCTATCAGATATTTCGTGATTTTTTTACTCTCTCATTCAAAATTTCGCACAACTCTTTCGGCCTAATCATCAGACCATCTGTGGGGAGAGTTTCTTGTGAACCAACCACACTCTTGTTGAAGCTGCGAACGGCACGCCCAGCCTTGCTGGCATCTTCAAATTTCTGCAACTCTACGTTTTCTTTGTATTGTATGACTATCAACATTGCCTTTCCCCATGCTGTTCCCACTTTCGTGAGATAGAAGCATTCTACATCAGCAAAGTGAACTTCATAAGTCTTTAAACCACTGTTCATGATGAGGCCATCGTCCGTAATCATATAATATGGTGTGTGGGTTAATCTTTCTTTCAATATGAGAAATAACACGAAAAGTCCACCTCCGCTAAAGAATAAGATGCCAGCCCATACAATGAATGACTGTTTTCCATGCAGAAGTATGAAAATTCCCATTGCAACAAACACAAAACATACAGCCATTAAGGCTATGTTTTTCCAAATTGAATGATATATTCTGATATCTTCCATAAATCCCGATTTAACGGCCTAAAGATAAGCATTTTCAGCCTTATAGCCAAAAGAAAGCCTCGCTGGAGAATATCCAACGAGGCAAACTGGTTCAGGTTTCAACCACGAGGGCCGGAAGATTAGTCACCCTCACCGGCAGGCTCGGCAGCGGGTTCCCACTTGGTCTCCGCCAGCATCACGCCGGACTTCTCGCCGGTGCCGGAGTTGACATAGTAGTAACGGAAGAAAATCTTCGGGGCCGCAGCACTGGGAGCACCGTACTTGGCCACGTAGTCCGCGCGGATGTCGATGACGGAGGCGTCGGGCTCTTCGACCAGTTTCACGGCGGAAGCCTTGCCGTGAGCGCGGGTCACACCGTTGGACTGGCCTTCGGTAGCCTCAATCACGAGGAAGATGCCGCCGTTGTCAGCGATGGCCTGGTCCAGCTTGAAGGTGAAGGTGTCACCGCTGCAGACAAGTACCGCTTTCTCTATCGGCCTGGATGATGGCAGGGACGGTGGAGCCGGGTACCATCGGCCCGGAAAAAGCATCGGCACAACTATATCATCAGCCGAATGCGTCCTTCTGATTTGACGAAGGTGTCGGGATGGGACTAGCGGCGTGGACAGGGTGAAACGCTGAGCTGATTTCAATTGCATCGAATTCGAGGCAATTGTTTTTCATCGAAGATACACTTGCTTCTTGCGAAGGTCGGGGCAAATCGCTATTTTTGCGAAAAGGTCTGATTATGGCGACTAAACTTAATATCAATGCCGATGGCGTGCAAGTCGAAGTCCGCTATGGCGGGGTAGATGGAGACTTCATTTCCCTAACTGACATTGCCAAATATAGGACGCAAGAGAATCCCGGATATCTTATCCAGAACTGGATGCGCAACCGGAACACGGTCCGATTTTTGGGCCTGTGGGAACACTTTCATAATCCGGATTTCAATTACCTCGAATTCGAGGCAATTGAGCGGGAAGCCGGACTGAACAGCTTTGTCCTGACTCCCAAAAGATGGGTGGAACAAAGCCGGGCAAAAGGTATTGTCACTAAACAGGGGCGTTATGCGGCCACCTTTGCACATCAGGATATAGCCTTTGAGTTCGCCTCCTGGATTTCACCCGAATTCAAGCTCTATATTGTCAAAGACTACCAACGACTGAAATCGGAAGAGAACAGTCGCCTTTCCCTGGGATGGAACTTAAACCGGGAACTAACCAAAATCAACTACCGGATTCACACGGATGCCATCAAAGAGCATCTGATTCCGGAAGATATCTCATCAAGAGCCCAGTCTTTCATCTATGCCAATGAAGCCGATGTCCTCAACGTGGCCTTATTCGGAAAGACTGCCAAGATGTGGAGGGACGAAAACCATGAAGCCAAGGGTAATATCCGTGATGAAGCTTCACTTAGGGAACTTATTGTCCTTGTGAATCTTGAAAGCATGAATGCCGAACTCATCAAATTGGGACTCTCCCGCGCCGACAGGGCTGTGCGCCTGAACAAAATGGCGATAGAGCAACTTCGTGTCCTGAACGAGTCTGACGAAAGGAAACTTCTACAAGGATAGAATCAACATTGCGAGCGATCTGCTTATCGGCACGATCGATAAAGCGAATCATAAAATCTATTTGTCGGAAGGAATTGAACTGTACTTATTGTTGGCTTCGACAAACTTTTCAAAGTACTGGTACATCCATTCATTGACATTATCCATCCGGAGACCACTCTCCTTGATTTCCAAATAACGGACATCCTCAGCATTATCAAGCCAAATATAAAAGTCATAGAAAACAGCGCTGTAGTCTGAATCAATGGCTGCCCGCGACAACAGTTCAAAACCATTTCTTGCCGTTCTCTCGCCCCGCAGAACCTCATCTGCGATGCTCACAGCATAGGCACAGTATGCTGTCTCAGGCTGAATCTCGATGCCCAACTCATGGAAAACCGTGTCAAGAAGGTTTGAATATTCAAAAGCATTCATGTTCAGGTCTTCTCCGGCAAGCTGGATAATCCCCGGTGTTTCCAGTCCCTGCTCCATCATATCCATAGCCCAATACTTCACGACTTTGGATATAGCGAATCTTTGTATGTACTGATAAAGGACCTGTCCGGTAATGGGGACTCTTTGGATGATGGTCTGTAACTTTTCTGGTGGGTCGGGATAATGCTTCACCAATTCATCAGGCGCCACAGTTTCCGTTTGTGGAGCCTTTTTATGATGACTCAAGAGTCTTTCCCAAAAATTCATAGAGAATCCTTTTATCCTAAATTGTAAATCCGAATCTACAGCAGAGTTAAATCTCCATCAACAAAACCTACGGCCAATCCTTGGCGTTCGTTTAACACCTTTCCATATCTTCCTTTTCCTAAATACTCCTTTAGCATTTTTGTGACCGCCATCTGGACATCTTGCCATTCTCCATCATCATACCAGGTGAGAGGAGTATTTCTTGATGTGAATACTTCATCGCAGGCCCAGTCAGTGTCATTGATATCAAAAGAGCCGGCTCCAACCAATTCAAGGCTCCAACCTTTATTGGCATCTTCATACAAGTTGAAACAGAAAGCCACAACATCATCAGGGATAGTAATCTGCATGATACTATCTATCCAGGCTTCTAATTGATTATATGTGAGTCCTACTCTAAGCTTCTTCTTGAAAAAACTAAAAATCTTCATGTATAAATGTGAATTATATTTGGGTTAACGCCCTTTTAGTATAAGTGGTATTTTTCTGTCTTAAAACTTGGATTGCTTAAATACATGCTATGCAACCAGGTCTCCAAATGGTCAATATCAAATAACTCATCCTTAATTAGATATAATACCACAACTCCGTGTTTCGAGACATCATGAATGCCCATTCTTTCAGCTTTTTCAGATGAATAGCGTTTTACTCTCTTAATCTTGTATGGACCTACTTTTTTTGCGACATATCCGCTCCCTAATATAAGACTGTTCCTGATTAGGTCAATATCCTTTTTATCACTGATGACAACACCATTGACTGCAAGGGTCGGGTATATGATTGGAAATCCAGACTCAATAGCAGAGGATATCGCGGCATCTGTATTTGTGCAATACTCCACATGGGCGCAGATAGCCCGTGCTACTACAGAATCCTGAACAACACCTTCTTGTGCATGCAGATTAAAGCTAATTGTACTACACAAAATCATTAAACCAAGCCTAATACAATACGAGGTTCTCATGTTTTCTCTTTCCATATAAATCCGAATTTACGGAATTCTCTCAAAGCCGCAGATTCTACTAACTTCTTTTACCGAACCACCAACCATAACCGACTTGTATTGTAATAATACCGCTTGTTGACATATAGCCGGTTATCATTACTTTATGCCAATACCAGCCTGCCTCCAGGCCTATTAATCCTAAGGTGGTGAATCTGTCTACAGAATGATAAAGATATAAATCCCTTTGATGTGCAGGAGCAATGCCACCCCTTGCAAACAAGTTAAATCCTTCGCCCTTGGAGAATAGACAATAATCAGCAATGGCTCCAATGTACTCAAAGTTTGGACGGACAAACACATCGGGGGCGTCATCATCAAAGAAATAATCCACCAGGCCTTGATTCATGATTCCTGCCTCTATGCTCCATCTCCATTTTGTATTCTGAATCGCTTTATTGAAGCCTATCGTCACACTCATTGTTGGGTCCCCTCCTCCTGGATAGATTGTGGCTCCCATCCCCATTGTACCACCAATTTGCCATTTATATGGATACTGCGCATAAGCAGACACTGAAGCCAAGAGAAAACATGACAATAATGTAAGGAGTTTATTCATATAGCTACAATCACATTTCTATATCAATAATCCTAATCGAAG
>JAFUGJ010000095.1 GCA_017469425.1 Bacteroidales bacterium | reverse complement strand
GTTCCTGACTGATTTTCACCAACGGATACTCCACCCCTTGCGAAAAGTCGGCATAATCGAAGTAGCGTGCAAACATAAAACCGTCTTTTTTCCGGTAATACACATCCACAAGCGTTCCTCCTTGCATTCTGGGATGAAGGTCCAGTTTGTCGGACTTCCCTTCCAGATATGCAAGGATTTCTTCTTTGTTCTCGCGGGATAAGGATATTTCCTTTAGCCGGAACAGGCCCTTTTGACCTTCCAGCCGATAACCGTGATGATAAAAAGGCAACATCATCGCTCCACAAAAGAGGATGGTTCCTCCAAGCCCCGCCCATCCTTCAGCTTCCCACTTCGATCTATACGATCTGGAACCCTTTGTATCAAAGGCTTTCGGGAAGATTGTTCCGTTCTTTGGTAAGAATCTGCAAGCACATACCAGTCCTAATAAGAAAGTCCTCCGCTAAACTTCGGCGTTTAACGGAGGGCTTCCCAATATAAACACAACTGACTAATAGGCAGGGGTAAAAGTATGATTATAGGTATAATCCTGGAAATTGCCGAAGCCGTTATTTCCATAGCCAAGATTAAATGACCGTCCGGAATTGCCCCTGTCGATGCCTCGGATTGCCGTCATCTCGTCATCTGAGAGAGAAAAATCGAATATGCCGATATTCTCCTGAATATGCGCGGCATTGGTGGAGCCGGGAACCGGGCAGAGTCCTTCCTGCATGTGCCAGCGGAGGATAACCTGGTAAACGGACTTGCCATGTGCCTGGGCAATCTGGAGAAGGGTCGGATTGGTAACATCTCCACGATTGTGGTTCAGCGGATACCAGCATTCCACCTGAACATCATAGTTGTCGGCATAAAGTTTCCGTGCATCCGTTCTTTGCGCCAGCGGATGGCACTCAATCTGCGCCACCTGCGGCTTGATTTCGGCGTTCTCCATAATGTAGTTGAACGCATCCATGCGGTTGTCGAAGTTGCTGATGCCGAGGGCGCGGATGCGACCGGCATTGTACTCCTTTTCCATGACACGCCAGCAGGCCAGAATGTCGGAGAGCGTACCGGCGGGATGGTGGATATAGACGAGGTCGATATAATCCACCTGCAGACGCTCCAGCATGCCGTTGAAAGCATTCTGCGCATCAGCCAGATTGCCCGAAATCTTGCTTGTCACCCAAACCTCTTCGCGGGGCACGCCGCTCTCCTTGATGCCCCATCCTGTTCCGCGCTCATTGTAGTAGAACATGGCATCGTCCAGATGGCGGTAGCCCGACTGGAGCGCTGCGATGACCATGCCGCGGACGGTCTCATTGAGTTCCTGGCGACGGCTTGCATTCTCCAGACTCTGCACCTGCGTACCGAGCCCGAAGCGCGGCATCATCACACCGTTGTTGAGACGAACAAGCGGCACTCCGGCGACTGCCGTAATCTTCGATTTGGCCTGCGGGCCGCCGTCGGAAGTATTTCTGCCGGGAGCAGGCTGTGTTACCGCATGGTCGGAGTTTGCGAGGGCATTCGGATCTCCGCTTCCAGGGTCTTTATTTCCGGAATCTTCCTGCGGAGTTACTTCTTCTACCGTGTCCTCTTCTACGGTTTTATCTTGGGAAGCCGACATGCAAGCAATCAGCACTAAAGTGGCTGAGAGCAGCATTACCATGGGGAAATAATTTGCTAAGCGTTTCATAAAGAGAGGCGTTAATGATTATTCATATTCTTTTCCCAAAACTTCACGGCTTTGTCTATCCACCCTTCGGCGACGGTGCCTGTGCCCAGACCGAAACCATGCGGAAGGCCTTCGTAGCTGTGAAACTCAGTGGGAATGCCGAGGGCCGACAACTGTTGGAGACGGCTCTGCATGGTGCGCCAGGAGGCGATGCCGTCCGATGTGCCGCAGCAGGCGTAAGTGGGGGCAAAGTCGGCAGCAACTGCGGTATAACCGGTATATTGCATGATGCAGGCGGAAGCCTGGGAAATGTCGTCACGGCCTGTTGAGGCACGCATGTGGGAGAGCCTGGACATGTCCGCCGCCATGCGGGCACCTGCGGAACCGCCCCAAAGGGAGTAGCCATCGGCCTTTACACCCAATTCTCCGGCGTGGTCGTAAATGAATGTCAGGGCGCGGGCGAGGTCTTCATCGGACGGCTCCCAATCGGGCCGATAGATGAGGGCAAAGGCGTTGTAGCCTTTCTTGGAGAGTTCCAGCGCATGCGGAAAGGAGTCATGCATGGCCCCGACATACACATGTCCTCCACCGGCATTGCAGATAGCAAAGGGCGCGTTTTCATCGCCTTTGAAGAAAAACAGTCCGGTATCCTTTTTCTGAGGGTCGGCGGTTTTCTCAGCGTCGGTCCAAATATCGTAAAAGACGGTCTGCCCGGCATCAGCCCTGGATTTGAGCGTATTGACAATCTCCACAGTCTTGTCCGGGGATATGCCGTTGTACCATGTCAGACGCAAGTCTCCGAGCGACACGCCGCTATAGTAGCTTGTGTTCACCGGGAAAAGGAGTCTGCCGAAGCCCTTGAAAGCAGGATCGTCGATCACATCGGCAATTTTTGAGTTCTTATTGTATGTCTGCGTCACGGGGATTTCCGTTGAAGCCGGAAAGAAGAACTGTAGGGCATGGTAACAAAACTCGTAGACGCTGTTGAAGTCGTGCTGGCCGCCCTTCTTCATGTGATAGGAGAAGTTCGAAGCATTAAAAGTGTCACTGAGCGCACCCATCGCCTTGGCCTGGTTGTCGGTCTGGGGCAAGCGGACATCGTTTGTTCCCACCGCATACCAGACATAGAAATCGTCCTTGTATGCCGATTTATTAACGATATCAGCCAAGAACTCCGCAGTTTCCTTGGGGTAATACTGCCCTCCGTACATTCCCTGGCTCCAATTGTCTCCGCTCATCGGCAGGTACATCCGTGTGTATGGGAAAGCCTGTTCGAAAACATACCAGGTGGTGATGGAACCCAGGGAGAATCCGCCCAGCGCCCGGTGTCTGCGGGAGGCCAGGACGCCGTCTTTGTCGGCTTTTTCCAGGTAAGTGGAATAATGCGTTTCAACTGCCGGGATGAGGTCGTTCACATATTCCTGCGAGAATACGGCGGCTTCCCCCGTGCTTTCGCCCCAGCCCTTGGACTGATTGTCCTTGTCCCAGGTAGGAGAAACGGCGATAAACGGATGTGTGAGGCCTTTTTGAATCAGGTTGTCGAAGATGTTTACCAGCGGTGTGCGGCCAGAGCCACTGCGTCCAAGGAAATACTCCTGCGCTACTCCGGTCCAGCCGTGCAACAGGTAGATAATGTCATATCTCTGCGACGGGTCGTATCCGTATGGCAGATAGACATACGCGGGTTTGTGTGTCACCAGTTGACTCGAAGAGGTATAATCCTTCGACTCATACTCCAGCAACTCAATCGTACCCTGCTGCGAAGAGGCCTGGAAGAATTCTGACGGAATGGGGTCTGTGTAATGTATGGAAAAAGGTTCTGTCACGGGATTGTTGTTACCTCCGGAATTATCCTCCTCGGAAACGGTCTGTTCACCATTCCCCGTCGGCTGGGGAATCTCCGCCTTCCCCTCACAGGAACATGCGAAGAGGAGGAGCGAAAGAGCTGAGAGGGCTGTCACTATTTTCATCAGTGTCGGTGCATTAAAGCTTCTCTGCAAAGAACTGCCGTATTCTGGCGGTAATCTGCTCCACATATTCCGGCACGAAGTAGGTGCGGATATGGGTGGCGCCGGGGACGATGAAAAGCTCCTTGTCGGCAGTCCCGGTGGCCTTCTCAAAGGCTTCCTCCGACATATAGCGGCTGTCGGCGATTTCACCTGCGATGATGAGCAGCGGCTGCGTGATGAGGTCGGCATGGTCGGTGGCATCCCAGGCCATCATGTCCATCAGCGAACTCTTGAGGTAAGTTCCGGGGGCATTTGGACTTTTGTGGGTCACGCCGTAGTAGAAGTAACCGTCCCGGTAGAGATCAACCTTGATTTGTCGGGCCTCCTCAGGTGTCCAGTTCATGAAACCGGCCAGTTCCGGCTCTGCACCGGCGGCTTCTTTCCGGCGGGCCAAAGCGGCCTCGCGCTGGCGCTCAAACTTCGAGTCCATCTGGGTGCGCATATAGCCGTTGCGGCGCACCTCTCCTGTATTGAAAAGGCTCAGTGTACCTACGGCCTTGATGCGCTTATCTACCTGTGCCGTAGCAAAGGTGTAACCGCCACCACCGCAGATGCCAAAAGCTCCGATGCGCTCAGGGTCAACGCCCGGATAGTTCTGCAAATAGTCAATGGCTCCCATGATATCGCCCATGCGGACAGCAGGTTTGTCAGTGCGGCGCGGCATACCGCCGCTCTCGCCCTGATAGCGGGCATCAAACGCGATGGTCACAAAGCCGGCTTCGGCCAGTTTCTGTGCATAGAGCCCGGCCACCTGGTCCTTGCTTCCACCGTTGGGATGGGCCACCACGACAGCGGGGTAGCGCCTGTCATTTTGAGCGTCAGCGAAGAATCTTGGCGTATAGACATTCGCCACCACCTCAATTCCCTCAACGGTGTAAGTCACCCTGTGCAGATTCACCTGTCCCGGGACATTCTCGCTGATAGCGTTTTCATATACAAGTCCGAAGGCATTGGGCGTAAGGGTCGGCCCCTCATCACCATAAGTATGTGCATATGTGGTCATATTATTTCAGATTATGTGCGGTGAGCCAGTCGGCCACGAAATCGGCAATCACATCGTTGTTCAGTTCCTGGAACATAAAGTGGCTGTTGCCGGTGATGCCTTCGTCCGGGAGATAGACGACCGTGGCGTCGCCCCCGTCCGCATTGTACTGTTTGGCAAAGTCACGGCACTGGTTCAGGACCGCCTGCCAGAAACCGGTGGATTGGATGTCCTCAGGACCGTTTTCAATATAGTCTCCAAAGAGGAAAAGCATCGGGACTTTGGCGTCCAGAAACTTCTGATATTCAGGAGAGCCGGGGAAAGGGCCGAAGCCGGGCTCCACGGCGACGATGGCCGCCATGTTGTCGGCATCCGTGGCCCAGCCCACGCGTCCGCCCTGAGAATGGGTGATGTAAATGCTCTTCTTTCCGGTCATGGCCTTCACATCGGCCAGCACCGCGCTCAGCGCCTTGCCAAAGAGCGGTTCGTCGTAATTGCCGGTGTTGGGCGTCATCTGGCAGAAGAACTCTTCCTGGGCGTCGGTCCCTTCCGGGAACTGGGAACCATTGTAACGCTCAGGAGCAACACGGCCGATACGGAAGTGCGTGTACCAGGCCTGTTCGCCCACTTTGAACTTGCCGCCGTCCACATCGCCGGGGTCGGTGACGATTTCTTCCGTTGCACCTGCAGCGCCACGGCGGGGCTGATCCACCAGGAACACGGAATAGCCTTTGCGGAGGAACAGGTCGGACCAACCCTCGCGACCGTCCGGGGTGGCCTGCCAGCCGGTACGGGTCTGGCCGTAACCATGTAGGAACACGACGGGATGGCCGTTACCACCCTCCGGAATCTGATAAAAAGTATTGGCGTGGTCCACATGTGTGGTGGTACCGGCGCGGGTAGGGTCCATCCAGTTCCGGGCGGGATCATAATCTCCCGGAATGGGAGCGGTTACACTGCCGCCGGAAGAGAAAACACCCTGTTTCTCAATGACAAGGCCCTTGGAATGGTTGCAGCAGGCTGCGATGGCGAGGGCTGCGATAATGAAGAATGACGCTCTTTTCATCTATGATATATTTTTCTTTGGCAAAGTTCCCAAGAATCCATCGAAGTTTCGATACACAATTTTCCGTTTATTCACACATAATTTCCGAATCCGGGTAAAAATCTGTAACTTAAACCTCGGTCTCATTACTAAAGTGGTTGTTGGTATAGAATCTGAGCAGGATCTGCTCTATCATAGGCAGCCCTTCTTGTAAAGCTCGCGAATGTTTGTTATATTAAACATTATTGTCTATATTTGTGCCGAATAAGGTACAATCATGGGGAAGAATACTTTTGGCAAGACGATGCCGAGGACTTTGAGCCAGAAACTGGAAATAATGGGCGAGCAGATTATGCTGGCACGAAAGCGAAGGCATCTGTCGATGCAGGACATAGCTGAGAGGGCTACGGTGACGCGGCTGACTGTTTCTAAAGTAGAGCATGGAGACCCGACGGTTTCCATGGGGATCTATGCCCGTGTACTCTTTGCGCTGAATCTTGACAACGACATCACCCTACTTGCTGCGGACGATGCTCTCGGCCGGCAGCTTCAGGATGCGGAACTGCTGAAACGATGAAAAGAATTACAGTCTATGCTGATTTTGACTTCCTGCCTGCTGCTCAGGAGGTTGGAGTGTTAGGTCACGAGCAGGTTCGTGGCAGGGACCATTTTGTCTTTGCGTATTCCCGCGAGTGGCTGAAGCAACATGGCGGCCTGTCGCTTGGTGGTGACCTTATGAATGTTCCCTCGCCCCAGCATCCTCGCGGTAATGACAGCGTGTTCGGTTTCGTCAAGGATTCATTCCCAGACCGTTGGGGACGTTTGCTGCTTGACCGTAGAGAACGGCTTATGGCTCAGGCGGAAGGCAGACCGGTACGTGTGCTTACCAACTACGACTATCTCACCGGCATTGAGGATTTTACACGCATGGGCGGGCTGCGCTACAAAGAGGAAGATAGCAATGACTACATAAATGCAAGTGCCAGATACCTTGTCCCTCCTATTGAAAGTCTTCACGCCCTGTGCGATGCGTGCCATGAGATTGAATTGGCAGAAGAGCGTAATGAATTGCCGGAACAGCGCTGGCTCGACCAATTAATTGACCCGGGAACCTCGCTCGGAGGTGCCCGTCCCAAGGCAAATGTGGTCGGTGCCGATGGAACACTGTATGTGGCTAAGTTCCCGTCTAAGAAGGACTTGGAGAATACGGAACTAATCGAGCATTTCTCACATCAGCTCGCTGCCGGGGCCGGTGTACATGTGGCTAAGACCCGCACCATCAAGATCGCAAAAAACCGGGACCTGCTGCTCTCCAAACGTTTCGACAGGACAGCGGAAGGCCATCGCATCCATTTCGCTTCTGCCATGTCCTTGCTCGGTCTTGATGATGGGGCTGGCAGCGACACAGGTAATGGCTATTTGGACATGGTAGATTTTATCCTTCGCGCTTGCACCGATGTTCGGCAGAATCTCAGAGAGCTTTATCGCAGAGTAGCTTTCAACATCCTTTTTGGCAACACCGACGACCACTTCCGCAACCATGGCTTCCTGTTGACCCCGAAAGGCTGGACACTCTCGCCTGCATACGACATCAACCCTGGTGCAAAGTCCCATCAGTGCCTTCTCATCGACTCATACACAGAGCAATCGGACATCAATGCCTTGCTCTCTGCCAGCGAAAGCTACATGCTTGAAAGACAGGAGGCATCAGAGATTATTGAGGAGGTCCGTGGCGCCATCAAAGACTGGCGCAAAACGGCCTCGGCGCTACATATCCCCCTCAAACTGCTTGCCCCCTATGCTAATCGGTGGGAGAAGGGCTGAAACTCATCAGCCCTTCTCAGGCTTCTGCTCCCGGAGTTTGACGGGAAGGCTGAAGGCAGTTTCCAGGAACATGACGATTCCGGCGACGGCGATGAAGGCAATTACACCGATGACAATCAGAATGATTTTCCACACGACGTTACCTGCAGTGCCGGCCACATCGGACTCACGCTCGGTATGTCCGTCTGCGTATTTCCATACGATGTCATCGGCAAAGAGTTTGGCCGCGATTCCCGAACCCAGGCACAGGCCGGCGAACCAGAAGCCGATTTTCCTGATCCATCCCAGGATTTTATGACGCGTACGGGCAGCCGTGATGTTGTAACCATAAGGATTGCCGCTCCAGACATAGAGGCCGCAGAGGATGAGCACCAGGATGAAATTGACAATGAAAAAGTTACGGTTTCCCCGTGCATGAGAAAGCCAGATCTTCGCTTGGGCGACGGCCTCTTTCTTGACATCGCTGTATTCCATGGGAGCAATCTTGTCAAAGGTCTCCTTGTATTTCACGGAATACTTTTCCCAGTAATCGGCCTGCTTGAGATAATTGCTTTTTTTCTCGCTGTCCGTCTCGGTCTGGGCCTTCTCCCGATTGGATGCGACGGTTGCCATGTTTTGCAGATATCGGGCCTTTGATTCTGACAGTTCGTAGGACTTCCAATTGTTCGCGTTCTCAAGCTGGTGCTCTCCTGCGGCATGGCGCTCTGCATCCGATGTGAATTCTTTGCAGCTTTCCCAGGTGATGAGGGTATCGCAGGGCTCCCAGGCTTTAATCTGCTTGATACTCTCCTTTGCATGCTGTATCTCGTCCTTGTTGGAAAGACCACCCCACAGCAGCAAGGCCGCGAAAAGGAGGGCGCCGGCAATGACGGGCCACTGCCAGGTGCGGTGCCTTGCGAGTGACCACTGCACAATTTCGCCGAGGCGATCGTATTTGTCCTTGAATTCCGTTTCTTCCCGGTCCTCGGCCGCCTCCCAGGCCTGCTTTAGGAGGGACTGCATCTGAAGGGTTTCCTCACGGGTTGTGGGATAATCGAAGCCAGCCTGCCCAAGCAGGGCAATGGCTTTTTGGTTGATGGTGTTGCTCATATTGATACGTTTTGAATTATTCTGCTGAAACCAAATTCCACCAGGGAGCGTCGCCCCATGCCTGCCGATAGGCCTCAAATGCGGTTTGAGGGACATAAATTGTAGTTGAGGACTGATAATTTCCGCCAAGCCAATGCCACTCTATGGGATAAGGGGGATACGGGATGGTCTGTGGCGGAGCCTGACCCAGGAAATGAACCTCAGTGAGGGCTGCTTCGGATTCGTTGAAGATGAACTGGCCAAGTTCCGTAAGTTCCGGTCCAAAGGTAACTTTCTTTATGGGCGTATTGCTGAACGCTATCGCGCCTAAGCTCCGAAGATTGGTAAAAATCACATCTTCCGGAATAGAACTGCATCTCTCAAAAGCACTGTCTCCAATCTTCTCAAGTTTGGAATAATCTATGCTCAGCGTCCCGGTGAAGCCATAGAAACAGCCGCCTCCTATTACTTTTAATGATGGTAGCGAAACGACTGCGTTTGCGGTGAAATTGCCCCCAGTCAGGCCTGATAATTCCTCCAGGGACGAGCCGTCCTCTGTCTCCAATCCTGAGAATTGGAAATGTGCCCAGCTCATCCCGTTGCTGAAAAATGTGAGCGTTTTGACATTTTTTCCGATAGTTAATTTGGAAAATGGAGATCCGCTCAACACATATTCACTGACAGACAGTTCCTTGCTGCCATTCAAGACAAAAGGCTCCACTTGGTCAGCCCCCCCAAGAATGGATTCTCCCAAATAAGTCAAAGAGGAATTGGCGGGAATAGTAAACTCATAGAGCTTAGTGCAACCTCCAAAAGCGTAATTTCCGATGCTTTCCACGCTTGCAGGCACATTAAACTTTCGCAGTTCCGTGCAATTTCTGAATGCGCTTTCGCCTATCGTTTGCAAGGAAGCCGGAAGGTCAAAGTTTCTGAGTTTACAACCGGCAAAAGCATGATCAGACAGCGTCTTGACCGAAGACGGCAGCGCGATGGAGCTGATGCCGGTGTATTGGGCAATGCCGAACTCCTCACACTGACTGCCCTCTTCGAATACAATTTCCGAAATATCGTGACCGCCAAGACACCCGGTTACCGACTTGACATTCTTGCCGATGAGTACTTTAATATTCCCGTCATTATAGCCACCTTGGCCGACGATTGGACTATAAGGCCATTCGCCATCAAAATGTATTCTCTCCGAATGGATTACTAAAGATTCCAATGGACAGTAATCTCTTTGTTGTTGCTCATCATAGGATGAACTGTAAAATGCCCACCTGCCGACAAGTTTGACCGACTCAGGAAGGACAATTGTCTTCAGAGCATTTCCATAGAAAGCATCTTCCCCAATCTCCTGCACACCATTCAAATCCAGGCTCACAAGTTTACTCCATCCGCTGAACATTCCTTCAGGAATAACGGTGAAACCATCGGGGATGGTAAGGCTTTCGCCGTCCATATTGGCGAAAACATAACCTTCGTATTGAATAGACGGATCAAGTGTCAGGAACGCCGGATTGGCCCCGTCGAAGCAATGGAATCCATAATGAGTAACAGGAACGGCGGTTTCTATCTTTTTCAGATTCTTGCATCCGGCAAACATCCAGGCGGCATATTCTGTTACGCAGGAAGGAAGTGAAACTTCTTCAAGGCGTGTGCAACCCTCAAACATGTATTCTCCTTCCACCGTGGTGAGTCCATCCGGGAAAACAATCCGGCGGAACTGTCCTCCCGAGAGGGCGTTCGCTCTGATTGTCCGCAGAGAGGCAGGCAGTGTGAGCGTCTCCAGCGAGGTGCAGCCATTGAAATGCCCCAGAGGGTAATAAATATGATCGAGGCCGTTATAAAAGTCACCAAAGCTGGGCTTCAGTGTGCGGACATTGCAACTGGCGGGGAAAATAATCTCCTCAAGCGAAGTACAGTTCAGGAAAGCTCCTGCCTGAAAATCTTCCAAATTGTCAGGAAGAGTTACCGATTTGAGCGACGTGCATTCATTGAATGCCCCAAAATAAACCACACGCTGTGCCTGGGCTCCTACCCCAATAGGTTGTACACTTCCGCCGAGCGTCAAAATGTCGGAACTCGTGCCGAAGTCGATGGTCTCAAGATTGATACACATTTTGAAGCAATCGGCCGTTACCGTCTCAACATGGAGGGGCATGACTACTTTCAGAAGCGAGGGAACACACTGGAAGATGATGCCGGTCTCATTAGTGGTTGTGGTCATTTCAGATAGGTCCAGTTCCTCAACGCACCAGTCGGACTCAATCCGTGGATTAGGGTTGAAGATGTCTCCGGGACTATAAGAGCCTCCTTTTAACAGTTCCAGATCCTCCTCATTCAGTTTTCCCGTTATCTTCAGGTTAATAATCTTGTGCAAATCCTCCTCAGAAATCACCTGCGACAATGTCCCGGGAGTAGGTACATGAACCGTAATCTGCTGGGCATTGGCCCGCTGGGTGATGGTTATGCGCCATGCGTCTTGGTCTGTAGTGAGAACCATGTATGCCGTGCGGGGCGAGATGTCCGGATTGGCCTGCGCATTTAACGTAACCGTAGAAGAATGCATTGCTTTGGTCTGAACGATGGACAGCCAGTTACCCTCCTGCTCTATGGAAGGCGCAAAATCGGCATTGGTCTGCACTTGGACTTCGAGCATGCCGCCCTCCCAGGGGATTGTATAAGCATCTTGCCCGTCGACAATGTCGTTTTGCAACTGTGTAACTGTCACCGTTTCACTAAGGTCGCTCTCCTTGTCCTTAAATATGATAGTAGCCTGGCGCTGCTCTCCCGTATCATTGGGGGAAACCGTCCAGCTGTAGCTATCCGTCACAACTGCCTTGGTGGCAGCTCCTTCCTGTAAAGTGAGCCATGCCACACCGGGGCCGATGACCTCGTAATCAACGTTTGCAGTGGCCTGAACACTGACGGAGCCGCCGTCAGGGCCGACGGTGATTGCCTTTTCACTCAGCACCAGGGTTCGCCCTCCTTTCTGATAGACCGTAACGGTTTCTGTGAGGTCTCCCATAGTGAATACGACATGACCGGTACGGGTATCTTTCTCAGGATTGGCGGTGGCAGTATAGGTTATTGTACTTGACTCCATGGCCTTTGTCTGAACCTCCGTGATCCAAGAAACGTCAATGCTACGCCTGACATCTGCATTATATCCGATGGTAATATCAAAGCTACCGCCCTCCTTCTCCAGTTCGACGGAAGCCGCACTCACCGTAAGGGCGTCCTTCTGCTTCTGGGTAACTTTGGCTTTTTCCACATGGGAAGAGGCTTTGTCCTTTATGGAAATGACGGCATAACGGGCGTCCGGTTCTTGGTTGGGAACCGCATTGAAAGTGATGGCAGCTTCCTGCAAATAGGCTTTGGTAGCGGGCTGCCACGAAAGCCAGTCTCCACCTTCTACGCTCACTTCGTACTCCACGTTGGACTGGAGCGTAAGCGTGAAAGAGCCTCCTTTGTCTGAAACCACAAATTCGCTCTGGCCAAGGATAATCCAACTGTCCCTCTTGTCTATGACACCGTTGCCATTTACATCCAGATAGTCCTCAAACGGAGGAATGACAAAGCCGGAAATGCCCAGTGACTGATACCTCTTTGTGAGATTATCCCTGACGGCATCCGCATCCACCTTCATGCTGCCTTCAAGTATTTGGCTGCGGATAATCTCGCTCTCAACCTTACCAGAAGACGCCAGCTCTCCTGCAATCTTGCTAATCAATTCAGACAATTCTCCCACGCTTCGGTTCGCCTGCAGGGAGGCTGATATCGCAAGGAGAATGGCATCGGCATCCGTACCTTTGGTGATATCCATCTTGTCAAAGCCTGAATCCCCAACAGTATTGGGAATATTGAACACCCGGAAAATCTCCTGTTCGGCCTGTTTACGCGCTTCCGCCACCGTCTTTCCGGTTTTCACCAATGCCACCATCCTGTCCGATTCGAGGGTAGTGAGAAGATTTACATTGGTTTTCCCCGACTCGTTAAGATCGGAAAGGGAGCGAAGGGTAAGTGTGGAAGACGAAACCTTTCCTTCAATCTCGTTGAAGTAATAGCCCTGAGCGAAGATCTCCACATATCGGCTCTCAATCTGGCTGCCGATGGAGAATGTGCCGGCATCGTCGGTTGTTTTGGTGGAGTAGTTCTTTCCCGTTGGGTTGAGGGACTCGTCCAGCGCCTGGATGGTGATGGATGTTCCTTGCGTAAACGGCCCTTTTTGGACATTTCCGTTTACAGACCAGGTCTGTGCGGTCTCTCCATTGTTGGAACCGGGATCCGGTCCCGGCTCCGGATCGGGCTCCGGAGTTGTACAAGCAGCAACGAATAAGGCCACAAAGGCAATTCTGAACTTTCTGAAATCGGTTTTCATGGCAATAGTGTTTAAAACGGAAGCGGATAGTCTTTGGGCAACTTCTTCCGGATACGGTATTTCATGGTATATACGCTGGAAGGCTCCACCTGCATGGCGGCGGAGATTTCTTCGGTGCTTTTTCCTTCCAGGAAGAGGGCGAGGTATTTTTTCTCCGTCGGAGAGAAGGGTTTTACAGAAGCGTTCAGTACGGCGCTATAGTCGGGCAAGGAGAAGGATGAAGGGGCGGGAGGAGGCGTGAGTGAGCGTCGCCACTGGCGGAAGTGCAAAAGGACCGTGGCAAGCACGGCAAGCCCCACTACGATGCTCACCGACAGCAAAAATATGATAAGTCCCTCCACATTGCAAATTTACGGGGCCGAAGAGACTTGGCAAATAGACAAATATAGACAAATACTGTCAAGAAATGGACAGATTTGTCTATGACGCGTCAGAAGGGGAGAGGGAAGGACTCCGGGAACTTCTTTTTGATGCGGTATTTCATGGTGTACACGCTGGCCGGGGCAACGTGCATGGCATCGGCAATTTCATCGGTGGATTTTCCGGACATGAAAAGGAGGATATACTTCCGTTCCACGGCGGAAAGGGGTTTCAGGGCCGATGAGAAGATATGGTTGGCCTGCTCGAGCGGTACGGTTCCCGTGAGCGCTTTCACGGCCGAATCGGTTTCCACAAGGGCCTCCACTGCCTGGGAATACTGCTGTTCGAGGCGGTTTTTCCGCCAGAGGAAGAGGGCAAGCATCGTGAGGGCAAGTACCAGGATAATGCCTCCGGAGGTGGCGAGTGCCGCCCGCAGACGGGCCACTTTGGCCTCGGCCTTGGCAACGTCATACTGCGCCTGCACTTTATGGACGGCCTCATTGCGCTCCACGCCGAGGCGGTCAAGGTCCGTCTGCGCCTTAAGCTGTTCATACTTCAGCGCCTCTTCCGCCCTTCCGGTACTGGAATAAAGTTCCACCAGAAAGGCATAGGCTTCACTTCGCTCGGTGCGCACGGTATTGGGCGTTTTTATCTCCACGGAGTCTATCAGCGACAGCACCCGGAACATCTCCTCCTCGGCCTTGCGGTACGCTCCGTCATGATAATAGAGCCATGCCTGCTCATCGCCGATGGAAATATCGCCTTCCAGACGGACATTTTCGGCAAAGGTGTAATCCTGCCTGTTGGCTTCGCGGGCCTTTTCCAGATAATATGCGATGGAGTCCCGCACGGGCGGGTCAAAGTACATGTCGTACGCCACGGCCATGTTGTAGTAGTTCCATACGGGATTTATCTGGTGATGGTTGCATTCTTCCAGGCTCATCTTCTCCAAGGAGTTTATGGCCACGGCCCCTTCGACGAGCATCTTGTCCCGATTCTCTTCATCGCCGTTTTCCTCGAACTGGATGGCGTATAAGGTTTGCAGGACGGAATGGTAGCTGTACGTGACATTGGCGCCGTCTGGGTGGGCGCCGGCAAGGGCCTCCATTTTTTCGAGTACCTTCTGCATTCCTGCGGTATCCCGCTGCTGGAGGTAAATCTGCGCAGCGCAGTAAAGCGCCGTGGCCTCCTTGTCAAAATCACCTTTGGCATGGCAGTCGTCCGCCATTTGAAGAAACGTCTGCATGGCCTCGGCATCATCGCCGCTTCGGAGCAGTTGCCAGGCGCAGTCTGCCTCCCGGTTAATCCGCTCCTGCAGGTTCTCCTTGCACGCACCCGCCCCCAGCATAAGCACCAGGGCCAGGACGAGGTATGAGAGCAATTTCTTCATATGCCGTCATTATTGACAAGTTCCACAAATATAAGCAAAGAAACCCACACGGAAAAATCTTTGCAGCGCTACGATGAAACGCCTCCGTTCCACGGCAGCCTCAATAACTATGGCGTATATGGCCTTTTCATTCAGCAGCAATTTCCTAAAGATCTGTCATAAACTTCCGTTTATTCACACAAAATTTCCGAATCCGGGTAAAAATCTGTAACTTGCACCTTGTATGGAAGGACATCGGGACATATTCTTTGAACGGGGGTTAGACAGCTTAGGTACGGAAAAGGCCGGCGGTCTGCTGGCGCACCTGTACTGCACGGGAGGCTCCTGTGAGATGGATTTTAACAACAGCGCCTTTGTCATTGCGAAAGGTGACTGTGCCATCGTCCGGGCCACACAGCTCATTACGGCCGTGCGTCCATCGCTGGACTTCTCAGTGATGGTGCTTTATGCCAGCCCCGTATTCATTGAGAAGGCTACGCCCAACAACAACTACGGCATCCGTGGCACACTGTCTCTTTTTCAGAATCCGGTCATGCATCTCAGTGAGCAGGAACAGATGGACTGTGAGCGGGATTTCATCGCCATGGAACGACGTCTTGTCGAAACGGGGCACTACTTCTATGACGAGGTCCTGCTGGCCGTGATGCAGGTACTCATTCTGGACTTCTTCCATTTCCATGTGCGCATCCACGGAAAGGATGAGGTGCCGTCGCAATCATCTTCCATCATGAGCCGTTTCATCGCCATGCTGGACCGCGGAGATTATCGGCAGAACCGGGAAGTAAGCTACTATGCCTCAGAGCTTTGCGTG
>JAFUGJ010000094.1 GCA_017469425.1 Bacteroidales bacterium | reverse complement strand
TCGGCAAGGGTTCCGCGGTGAGGGTACTTGCTTGCGTCGCCCGTAGGAGCGTATTCGGTAACCACGGGAACTCCGAATACCGATGCTGCGGTGGCAGGGTCGTAGTCCTTGCAGAAGTACTGGGTGAGCCTGTAGTACAGGAAAGCCCTGAAGAAGCTGGCCACGCCGTAGTATTCCTGGACGGTCTTGGTGTCGGCCTCGGAAAGGGTGCCGGAGTCGAGCAGCCTGGTCGTTCCCTCGATGAGGAAGTTGCAGTTTCCGATGACGCCGTAGTAATTGTACCAGACAGATTCGATGCTGCTGTCGGATGCTACGATGTTGTAGGTGTAGTAGTCGCCGTCCCAGTTGCCATAGTTTTTGATGGCATGGTAACTGTCGGTCATGAAGTCGGTAGAATATGTGTAGAATCCGCTGAACAGGCTCTTCGAGCTGGCATAGATACCGATGAGGAAGTTGTTGCAGTCGGCTGCGCTTTCCATCGCCTCGTCCGTGTTGAGGGCAGTATCGGGATACTGGTTGAGGTCGCAGGAGTTGAATGAAGCAAGGCTGACAAGCAGCGAAAGAGTTGCAAAAAGTATCTTTTTCATGATTGTATCTCCTTGTTAAATTAGAACTGAATCTCGATACCTCCCACAATCTGACGGGAGTTAGGATACAGACCGACAGTACCGTTGGAGTAGCCTACTTCGGGGTCATAGCCATCGAATTTGGTGAAGGTGAGGAGGTTGCGTCCGGTAACATATACCCTTGCTCCGGAAACGACCTTGGTTTTGTCAAGAAGCTTCTTGGGAACATTGTAAGAGAGGCTGATGTTCTTCAGACGGCAGAATGCTGCGTTTGAATAGGCAGATGTGTCAAAGCGGAAAGGAGTTCCGTACTTCGGAATGTCGGTAACCTGTCCGGGGGTGGTCCAGATGTTCTTCATGACAGTCTCGAAGTTGCTCTGGCCGAGCAGGTTGTAGGTGTTGCGGGTGTAATAGCGCTCGTTCAGCCAGATGTAGCGGTCGCCAATCCAGGAGAAGTCGGCGTTGAGGCCCCAGTTTTTCCAGGAGATGTTGGTGGAGAAGCCGCCGGACCATGCTGCATTGGCGGACTTGCCGTCCCAGAGCTGATAGAGGTCGTCGCTCCATTCCTTGGTGGTCTGGTCGGTGCCGGGGATATACCACATGGGATTGCCGTCTGCGGGGTCCACTCCGGCCCTCTTTACGACATAAACTTCCATGAGGTCATGTCCTACCTGATACTTCAGACCTTCATCCGTGAAGGTGAGTTCGTCCAGACCCTGATAGAGTTTCTCGATACGGTTGCGGTTGTAGTTGACATTGGCGCTCACGCTCCAGTAGAAGTCCTTGGTGTGGATGATGTCCACATCGAGGTTGACATCGATACCCTTGTTGGAGAGTTCCGCGATGTTGCCCCAGCCCGATGAGTGCCCCGTCGTTGCGGAGAAGGGAAGTTCCATGAGCAGGTTGCTGGAATATTTGTTATAGAGCTGGAAGTCGAAGGAAATCCTGTCGAACACGCGTCCGGACACCCTCGCGTTGGTGGTTGCCACGGTTTCCCAGGTGAGGTCGGCGTTGGGAACCTGGCTGAGGCCCCATCCGCTCACATTGTTGTACTTGGAACCTGCACCCACGAGACCCAGCGAAGCATACCAGCTGTCCATTCCGGAGTTGCCGGTGGTACCATAGGTAAGGTTGACATTGAGGTCGTTCACCCAGCCGACATTGGCGAGGAAAGCCTCATGCTTTGCCTTCCACATCGCACCGATTGCATAGAAGGTTGCATAGCGGTTGTTGGCTCCGAAGAGCGAACTGCCGTCCCTGCGGATGGAAGCATCCACGAAATAGCGCTCGTCGAAGTTGTAGTTTACATTGAAGAAATAGGAGTTGAAGGTGCTCTCTTCGTTGTAGCCTGCCCAGCTGCTGATTGCGGTCGTGGTGCTGAATGCGGTGAGACGGTCGTCGGTAAGGCCGGTACCGGTGGCGTTGAAGTACTTGTAGTGCTTCAGGATGGCTTCCTGTCCGAGCAGTGCGGTAACATTGTGGCTGCCGAAGTTGGTGGTGTATTCCGCCGTGTTGGTCGTCGAGAACTGATAGTAGCGCTGCAGGGCCTGGCTGTTTCTTCCTCTGTATGTATAGGGAGTGTAGGAAGGGTTGTTGATGGCTTCATTGGTGTAGTCGAAAGCGTCGACTGCATTAGCCGAACGAATCTTGAGGCCCTTTACGGGTGCAAGCTGTACATATGCCTGACCGGTTACATTGATGTTCTGGCGGTCGTTGGTGTTGTTCTTGTAGTATTCGTGAAGGTCTATCTGGTTGTCCCAGGGATAGATAAGCTGCACATCGCCATAGGAAACGGTTCCGTCCGGGTTGTTGATGAGCTCGTAAGGCACCTGATAAGGGAGTTCGGTAATGGCGGCAAGTATAGGCGACTGGCTGTACCATCCGGTTACGATTGTGCGGTACTTGCTGAACGACAGGCCGAGATTGCTGCCCACTTCAAGCCAGTTCGTGACACGGGTGTTCACATTGCTTCTCATGTTGAAGCGGGAGGTGCTGGAGTTGAATTTGGAGGTTCCTTCCTCGGAATAGAGACCGAAGGAGAGGTAGTAGTTGGTCCTGTCGGTTGCGCCGCGGATTGAAAGGTCGGCCTGGTACAGGGGGGCGCTGTTGTTGTACAGGTAATCGGTCCAGTCGAAGTCGATGCCGTTGCCAACGATGAATGCCTTGTTTGCCTGGAAGGCGGGGTCCACCTTGTTGGCGGGATTCACGAGCTCTTCATACTCGAGGAGTTCCTTGGCGTTCATCATGTCGAGTTTGTAGGTGGTAAGCATGGAAACGCCGTACTGCGCACGGGCGGAAACCGTAGGCTTCTCTCCCAGCAGACCTTTCTTGGTGGTGATGAAAATCACTCCGTTGGCGGCGCGGGAACCGTAAATTGCGGTCGAGGATGCGTCCTTGAGCACGGAAATGTTTTCGATGTCGTTGGGGTTGATGGAGTTGAACACCGACGCACCTACCGGAATGCCGTCCAGGATATAGAGGGGAGCGACGCTCAGGTTGATGGAAGATTCACCACGCAGGCGCAGGCTCACCGAACTCTGGGGCTCGCCGGAGGTGTTGAACACCTGCAGACCGGCAACCTTTCCCTGGAGCAGGTCGGCCACATTTGCGGTAGGCTTCTCTACGATGTCGTTGGATGCAATGGTCTTCACCGAACCAACGATGTTGCCGATTTTACGGGCGGAGCCGTAACCGACTACGACGGAACTCTCAAGGAGAGTGTTGTCTTCTGCGAGAAGGGCGTTGATGATGCGTTTGCCCTCTACGGGAGCAACGAAATCTTTATAACCAACAGCCTTGAAGACGAGTGTGGCTTTGGGAGATACCGAGATGGAGTACTCTCCGTCAAGACCGGTAACGACACCGGAAGTCGTTCCCTGAACGAGGACGCCTGCGCCCGGAACGGGATTGCCTGCGGCATCTTTCACCACACCATTCACATGAATGTTCTGTGCCGATGCGAGAGCGCCCAGCAAGAACATCACTGAGGTGATTAAGAGCTTAAATTTTCTCATAAGCCATTTTTTTTAATTAAACAATAAACTATACTAACTATACTTTTAGCCTTAAATCGAGCCTTAATAAACGAGGGTATTTTGTGTTTTACATGACCAACATTTAAACAAAACCGAAATGATTTATGCTTATGTAAGAGTGAGCCGCAGCCACCAGTCGGTGTCGAGCCAGAAATTCGAGATAAAGAACTATCTGACCGCCAAAGGAATGAAAGCGGACAAATGGATTGTTGAATCCGTATCCGGAACAATCGACGCATCGAAGCGCAAACTTGGCCGGGCCATCGCAAAAATGAACGCGGGCGACCTTGTCGTCTGTACGGAAATATCCCGCTTGGGAAGGAATATGCTCATGATTATGTCCATACTCAACGACTGTTCGCAGAAGGGGATAGGCATCCGCACCATTAAGGACAATTTCGACCTGTGCAACAACATCAACTCGAAAATCATCGCATTTGCCTTCGCCCTTGCGGCGGAAATAGAGCGAAACTTGATTTCGCAGCGGACCAAGGAGGCCCTTGCCGACAGGAGGGCTGCCGGTGTAGTGCTCGGCAGGCCGGCCGGAAGTTACAAGTGCAAAGACAGGGTTCTGGCCGACAGGGACATGATAATCAGCACCCGCAAAGACGGTGTCAGTCTCAGGACGATAGCACGCAAGTATGGCATTAGTGCTGAAACGCTTAGGCGATACCTATATTAATATACGCGCGCGAAAGAGCTTTTTTATTATTAAAAATTTTTAAAATTTTTTAGCTTTCAAATTGAAAGTTAAAACGGGCTTTATGCGAAAATTTGTAAGCGAAATTTTTAATCGAACCACTTTTTCTTCCCTTAAAATTCGAAATTCGGCCATTTACAATAGTTTAACGGTATTTACAAAAGTTTGGATTTGTAAATTATTATTCCGAAATTGCGCGCTCAAAGCGCTTTTTAAACCCTCGTTTATTAAGGCAATTTGGAAGGCTAAAATATAAAGTATAGTTAGTATAGTTTATTGTTTAATTAAAAAAATGGCTTATGAGAAAATTTAAGCTCTTTCTTACAGCTGTTGCGGCCTTGCTCACCGTAGTGCCCGCGTTCGCCCAAGTTACAGTCAGGGGTGTCGTGAGCGACAAGTCAGGCGAGCCTATTCCTGCAGCGGCAGTAGTCGTTTCCGGAACCCTTAAAGGTACCACCACCGATGTTGACGGTGCTTACACTATCAGTGTGCCCTCAAACGCAGTGCTGGTATTCTCTTCGGTGGGTTATATCGAGGAGAAGGTTTCCGTCAATGGCAGGACAGTAGTCAATGTTGTCCTTTCTGATGATTCCGAATTCATTGACGAGACCATCGTCGTTGCATACGGAACTACCAAGAAGTCATCCTTCACGGGTTCCGCTACCCAGCTGGGCGGCGACAAGCTGAAGAAGATGCAGGTTACCAACATCGCCAAGTCTCTCGAAGGCGAGGTTGCAGGTCTGCAGACCGCCAGCTCTTCGGGTACTCCCGGTTCCGGCGCAAGCATCCAGATCCGCGGCTTCGGCTCCGTTTCGGCTTCCACCTCTCCTCTGATTGTGGTTGACGGCGTGCCTTACGAAGGCGGCATGAACTCCATTCCCGCACAGGATATCGAATCCATTACCGTCCTCAAGGATGCGGCTGCCAACTCATTGTATGGTGCCCGTGGTTCCAATGGTGTAATCATGATTACCACCAAGCGCGGTACCGCAGGCAAGGTGACCGTCACCTTTGATGCGAAAGTCGGTGTGAACTCCCGTGCAGTTCCCGCTTACGAGACCATTACCGATCCCGGTGAATACTACGAAATGGTGTGGGAATCCATCCGCAACGCCAACTACTACACCGGAGCCACTTCTCTCGCCCAGGCAGGCGCCAGTGCTTCTGCAAACATGCTGAGCGGCTATCTCGGCCCCTACAATGTTTACAAGAACATTGCCGACGCCGATATCATCGACCCTACTACCGGCAAGCTCAATGCCAATGCCACCCAGCTCAAGTGGACCGACAACTGGAACAAGGACCTCTTCCGCAATGGCGGACGCCAGGAATACAATGTTTCCGTGGCAGGCGGTTCCGACAAGACCCAGGGCTACATCTCCGCATCCTACCTCAACGATGAAGGTTATGTGGTGAATTCCGGCTTCGAGCGTATTTCGTTCCGCGCAAAGGTCGACCAGACTGTCAACGATTTCATCAAGGCCGGTCTGAACCTTTCCTACGCAAATACCAACCAGACCCGCTATGTGAACAGCGAGGGCAGCAACTACAGCAACTTCTTCATGTTCGCACAGGACATTGCTCCCATCTATCCTATTTACCTCTACGATGCCGACGGCAATGTACAGTATGGACAGAAGGGCAACAAGCTGTTCGACTGGGGTGAAACGGGCCGTGCCTATGGCGCAACCGCCAACCCTTACGGACAGGCCGTCGATTCCATCAACAGCGACATTTCCGACAACCTTTCGTCCAGGGCTTATGTGAACATCAACATCCTCAAGGACCTTGTGTTCACCGCCAATGTGGCTTACGATGTGTTCAACACCAAGAGCAACACCTTCTATACTCCCAACGGAGGTGACGCCCTCCAGGTTGAAGGCCGTGGCTATCAGGAGATGGACCGCTACACCGCAATCAACGCCAACCAGCTCCTCAACTGGAGCCCTTCGTTCGGCAACCATAACATCAATCTCCTTTTCGGACACGAAACCAAGAGCGACCGGAGCTACTATCTCTATGGTCACATGACCAAGTTCGTCGATTCCACCGTGCCCGACTTTGCAAACGCCATCAACTATCAGGACCTTACCTCCGCTACCGGCGAATACTTCCTCGAAGGTTTCTTCAGCCGTGCCGAGTACAACTTTGCAAACAAGTACTTCCTTTCCGCTTCCTACCGTCGTGACGGTTCTTCCCGCTTCTCCAAGGACAACCGTTGGGGCAGCTTCTGGAGCGTAGGCGCTGCATGGAATGCAAAGCAGGAATCCTTCCTCAAGGATGTCGCCGCAATCGACGCTCTCCGCGTCAAGGGCAGCTTCGGTACCCAGGGTAACGACAACATCGGTTACTCCCGCGTATATGAAAACCTGTACCGTATCGACCGTGTTGACGGTGAGGCATCCCTCATCCAGACCTTCCGCGCAGCTCCCGAAGTTACCTGGGAGAAGTCGAACAACTTCAATGTCGGCGTAGAAGGCCGAGTGTTCAACAGGGTCGGTTTCAATGTGGAATACTTTGTAAAGGAAACCAAGGACATGATTTACAGCCGTCCTCTTCCTCCTTCACAGGGAACTCCCGCAAGCCAGCTCGTGAACGACATGGACATGCAGAACAACGGTATCGAGTTCGAACTCAGTGCCGATCTCGTCAAGACCCGCGACCTTACCTGGAGCGTGGCCGTGAACGGAACCCACTACAAGAACAAGATTACCCGCATTCCTTCCGACTATCCTGAATTCGGCAAGCAGGTAGGCAATGCATGGCGCGAGGTAGGCGAGCCTCTCTACAACTACTATCTCTATGAGTATGCAGGTGTAGATCCCCTCAATGGCCACGCCCTCTACAACAAGTACAAGACTGATGATGTAACCGGCCTTTCCACCGGCGAACTCGACGGCACCGTTACCTCCACCGGCGAAGCTACCCGCATCAAGACCGGCAAGACTCCTATTCCCGACCTCTATGGCGGTTTCAGCACTGCACTTCGTTTCCGCGGATTCGACTTCAGCGCCAACTTCGCATATCAGCTCGGAGGTTACACTCTCGACACTGTATATCAGGGCCTCATGACCGCAGGTCGTGCCGGTAACAACTGGCATAAGGATATCTTCAACCGCTGGACCTTCCAGAACACCGACACCGATGTTCCCCGCGTCCAGATGAGCGAGCAGTCTGCAAATGAGCTTTCCACCAGGTTCCTCATCAAGTCTTCCTACATCAGCCTGCGTAACATCACTCTCGGCTATTCATTGCCCGACAGCGTTCTCAACAATCTTCCCGTCAGCGGCGTACGCTTCTATCTGACCGGCGACAATGTCTGGTATCTCTCCAAGCGCAGAGGTATGGATGTGCGTAAGTCCTTCACCGGCGGCAACGGCGAAACCTATTCCGCTCTCCGCACCGTTTCCGGTGGCGTAACAGTTACATTTTAATTAGAGGAGATACGATTATGAAAAAATATATTGCAATTTTCTCCGCAGTCCTTTTCGCATTCTCGGTGTCATCCTGCTCCGACGAAGCCTTTGAGGTACAGTCCACTTCGAGCCTCCCCGGCAGTGCTGCCGCGGAAATCGTAGAGCAGAATCCCGAGTTCCTTTCCGCTTATGTGAATGGATTCTATGCATGGCTTGTCCAGTTCAATCAGGCCGGTAACTCCGCTCACGACGACTATGGTCACCTTGCTATCGGCGCCATTACCGACCTCATGGGCCAGGATATTGCCGTCAACGGTTCCTGGAACTGGGGCACCTACGACATCAACCACGACTACGGCCAGTGGGACTGGACCCGTCCTTACCAGCTGTGGAACTGCTATTTCACCCTTGTCAAGAACGCCAATGAGGTCATCGACTTCTTTGGAGAGGACGATCCGGTGAACCCGCTGCTCCGTGGTTATCTCGGCCAGGCTTATGCCCTCCGTGCATTCAGCTACTACTATCTTATCCAGCTTTTCCAGGATGTGGCTGAAGGAAATTATCCCAATGCAACATTCAATACCTCCGCTCCTGCAGTGCCTATCATCTATGCAGTCCGCGACGGCAAGAGCACCGAAGAGGTTGAAGCGACCAGCGGCCGTAACACTATCGCCGACCTTTGCGAGGAGATAGAGAGGAATATCGCTCTTGCCCTGCCTCTTCTCGACGGCTACGAGCGTGCTTCCAAGAACGAAGTCGACTACTCCGTCGCCCAGGGTATCGCCGCAAGGTATTACCTGTTGAGCCAGCAGTGGGACAAGGCTATAGATGCCGCTACCGCAGCAATGGCCGGATATACCCTCATGGATAATGCCCGCCTGCATGCAGGTTTCATGGAAATCGAGGACCCTGAGGTCATGTGGGGCTTCAACCACACTTCCGAGACCCAGACTACCTATGCATCATTCTTCTCCCACCTGAGCAATGATACTTATGGTTATGGTGGAATCGGACAGAGCGTGCACTGCATCGATGTCTCCCTCTACAATCAGATTTCCGCTACGGACTTCCGCAAGAGCCTGTTCAACACTGCCGCCGGAGATCCTTCCGCCACTGAGCGTGCCGGTGCCCAGATTGCTTATGCATCCCGTAAATTCGGTGCCGACGACAACTACCTTCAGGACTACACCTACATGCGTGCAGCTGAAATGTACCTTATCAAGGCAGAGGCAGAAGCTCACCTGAACGGCACTTCCACCACCCTTGCAACCCTCATGGCACAGCGTGACCCCGCTTGGAGTGCTACTGCCGATGTGGCAGAGGTCCTTCTCCAGCGTCGTATCGAGCTTTGGGGCGAAGGCTTCGAGTACTTCGACCTGCGCCGCCTCGCCAAGGGTGTCGACAGGACTTACGAAGGCTCCAACCACTCCACCCGCGGATGGTATAAGTTCCCCGCCCACGCAAAGAGCTGGAATTTCCAGATTCCCCAGCGTGAGATTCAGAACAATGTCTACATTACCGAGGAGGAGCAGAACGAGTGGGTAAGCGGTCCTGAAGAAACATTCTGAAAATAGGGTGATTGGCATTAACTATTAAATAGACGATTATTATGAAAAATATAATTAGAACTGTCGCCCTGGTGGCCGTTGCATCCTTTGCACTGGTTTCCTGCAACAAGGAAGCTCCCAGCAAAGCTGAAGTCGAAAGCGGGTTCGCTCCTCTCAAGAGCCTTCCTACTCTCACGATCGGCGACGATTTGACTTACGCGCCCAAAGCAGGCAAATTGTCCGTTTCGGTTACCATCAGCGGACTTGACACCTCGCTTGACTCGCTTGTCGTCGGCCTGCTTACCAGCGAGACCGAGGACTTTGCAAGCAGCAAGTTCGTGGCAATCGAGAATCCTGCCGACGGTACTGTCGTTGCCGACGGTTCCGTGAACCCCAGCACCAATTACTTCGTGAAGGCTGTCGCAGCCTGCACCAGCGGAACTGTTTACTCGAATGTCATCACCGCATCGGTGCCCGATGTGGAGTGGTACTACAAGCTCCCCAGGGCTTACGCAGGTACTGTGGAGGATTACTGGGGTGATGAATATGAAGTTACCATCACTGCCACCTTCGACGAGGCTACCGGTGATGTCACCTTCACCACCTTTGACCCCTATCTCCTTGAGAATAACATGAATTCGATTACTGTAGGACATGCGGATCTTACCGATCTTGAAAATCCTACCGTCAACTTCGATGTCGATGTAGAGGAAGGTGTGTTCAATCTTTCAGGTGATGCAATTGACAGGTATGGTCTTGTTGCTGTTCCCATGACCGACGACTTCGATGACTCGCCTACCTACAAGATTACCTTCAACAAAGGTATGACTCAGATGACGGTACAGGCATGGGGTCTTTACAGGCTCGGCGCTGGCTGGTGGGAGATTTATCCTACGACTACTTATGATTTGGTGAACTAATATTCATAGGATTATGTTGGATTAGAGGCCGGCCTTTTTGGGGCCGACCTCTTTTTGAAATTTTGGAAATGATATTAAAAAAGTCGTTATTGGTATTGGCCTCTGTCTTCATGGTCGCCGCCTGCTCTCAAAAAAGCACGGAGCCTTCGGAACCCATTGCAGAAGAGCCGTCAGTAAAAGTTCCTCAGAATGCCTTGCCGGGAGTCCTTCTCGTAAAATTCAGTTCTGAACCGGGCGAAGAGGAACTTTCGGAAATTGAAGCTTCCGGGGTTTATAAACTGTCCAGATTGTATCCTCCTGCCGGGAAGTTCGAAAAAAGGCATCGCGAGGCGGGATTGCACCTTTGGTACAATGTTGAATTCAACGAGGAACTTCCCCTTACGAAAGCCGCAGGCGAATTTGCCGGGCTCCCTTCGGTGAGCCTTGTCGATTTTGCCCGTACCGTAAGGAAAATGGAGGCTCCATTCAATGACCCCCGGCTTTCATCGCAATGGCACTACTATAACGACGGTTCAAAATCCGGGGCTGTCGCCGGTTGCGACATCAATCTGTTCCCGGCATGGGAGACTGAGACCGGCTCCCCGGATGTGATAGTTGCGGTGAGCGACGGCGGCGTGGACTTCACCCATCCCGACCTCGCTGCAAATATGTGGATTAATGAAGCCGAAGCCAATGGAATTGAGGGGGTTGACGACGACCATAACGGGTATGTGGACGATGTGTACGGCTACTGTTTCCTTGCCCAGCATCCCACCACGGACAATCCCGGTCATATTGTGTTCGACAGCCACGGTACACATGTTGCCGGAACCATCGCCGCAGTCAACAACAATGGCGAGGGCGTCTGCGGGATTGCAGGCGGCAACGGAAGCCCTTCGTCCGGTGTGCGCATCATGACTCTCCAGACATCCGGTGGCAGTGCATACATCCAGCCACCTTTCGTTTATGCCGCCGACAACGGCGCAGTGCTGATGAACTGCAGCTGGGGATATGACGAAACTCCGGACCCGAGCGGCATGAGTGCTTTCCGCGAAGCCGTGAATTATTTCAACCGTTATGCCGGTTTTGACGAAAATGGCAACCAGAC
>JAFUGJ010000052.1 GCA_017469425.1 Bacteroidales bacterium | reverse complement strand
TGTCCAAGGTATGCACCCTGATAGTACCCATCCCAGAAGCCTCGGTTGAACACCTCGCCAAGCCTGGCTTTCAGCCCGGCAGCCATCTCCGGAGTATAAACCCCGTCGCACACCGCGTCGGCGGCCTGCCGGTACACCTGCGCACAGCGCTTTACATATTCTGCACTTCGGGCCCTGCCCTCAATCTTGAACACCCTCACGCCGGAAGCGATTATGCGCTCCATGAACTCGACGGTGCACAGGTCCTTCGGCGACATTATATATTTATTATCTATTTCCAGCTGGTTTCCGGTCTCCAGGTCGGTCACCTCGTAGCCCCGGCGGCATATCTGGTAGCACGCCCCCCTGTTCGCAGACTGCCCGTAGGCATGCAGGCTCAGGTAGCATTTTCCGGATATGGCCATGCATAGCGCCCCGTGGGCGAACATCTCTATGCGGACCGGCTTCCCTGAAGGGCCGCAGATATTCTCGCGCACTATGGCATCGTGAATGTCTTTTACCTGGTCGAGATTGAGTTCCCGCGCCAGCACCACCACATCGGCGAACCGGGCATAGAAGCGCAGGCTCTCAACATTGGAGATGCTGAGCTGGGTGGAGATGTGCACCTCGAGGCCGATTTGACGGCAGTATGCTATGGCTGCCATATCGGAGGCGATGATGGCATTCACCCCGGCATCCTTTGCGGCATCGAGCGCCTTCTGCATGTCAGGAATATCTTCAGGATAAAGGCAGATGTTCAGGGTAAGATAGCTTTTGACTCCGGCTTCACGGCAGATACGCGTTACCTCCGGGAGGTCTCCCGGTGCGAAATTGTTTGCCGAATGCGAACGCATATTCAGCTTACCGACTCCGAAATACACCGAATCGGCTCCTCCCTGAATCGCGGCGCGAAGGCAGTCGAAACTGCCCGCCGGGGCCATTATCTCAAGTTCTTTCTTGTCCATTGGGGTAAAGGATGGTAAAGCATGCACCGCCGAGCGAGAACGAACGGCTGTAGGAGATGCTGGCGCCGCAACGCTCGAGGACGCTGCGCGAAATGGCCAGTCCGAGGCCGCTTCCCCCGTTCTTGGTGGTGAAATTGGGGGTGAAAAGTTTTTCCACATTCTCCTCGGAAACTCCGGGCCCGCTGTCTTCGAACACGATGTCGTAGTATCCGTCGGTGATGGAATTCCGCAGGCTCACGCGCACCACCCCTTCGGCGGCGCCGGATTCGGTGAGGGCCTGCACGGAATTGCTGATGAGGTTTACGAACACGCGGGTAAGTTGGGGCTTGGGGCCGAACACTCTCACATCCGGCAGCCCGAGGTACTCAAAGCGGATGTTGTCGCGGTTGTCGAATATCGAAATCTCTTCCTGCAACAGTGCGGGAAGGTCGATGCTGACATGCTCCTCGGTATATAGTTTTGCGAAGGTGGAAAATTCATTCGCGGTTTCGGTGAGGATGTCGATATGGTCCAGGATTACCTGGCTGATTTCGTCGAACTTCTCCTGCCAAGAGCCGTCGCCTTTGGCCTTGAGGCGGATAAGCCTCTGTATCTGGAGCTTCATCGGCGTGAGGGGATTCTTGATTTCGTGGGCCACCTGCCTTGCCATTCCGCTCCATGCCTTGTCGCGCTCGGCCTGGGCGAGTTTGCGAGTGCTGTCGTCGAGTTCGACCACCATGCGGTTATAGGCCGTCACGAGGCCGGAAATCTCGTCCTTGTTGTCGTAGCGTATGGGTTCCAGCGACCCCAGCCCGGCGGCATCCATCTTGGAGCCCATCTCCACCAGGGGCTTGAACATGCTCTGAAGCACCCTCGACACCATGAACATGGCCGCCAGCAGAAGGAAGATGAAAAGGGTGATAATCATCAGCGAATGGCTTACCACATAGGAACCGAAGTCGTAACTTTCGTCGGTGTAGGGAGCGCTGATGATTGCAAGCAGGGCCCCGTCCTCGCCGAGCATGGGGGCGTACATGCTGTAGTATTTATGCCGTCCTATGCTCTCTTTATGGATGAAATAGCGGTTGCTGTTGCGTACGATGGCCTCATAAGCATCGGCATCGATTCTCGGCTCTATCTGCAGCTGGTAGAAAATGTCCGGGGCGGTGCTCATCATCACCATGCCGGAAGGACTGTAGAGCGTGATGTCGGAATTGGTGTTCGCTCCCACATCTTCAAGCAGGCGCAGCATTTCGCCGGTCTGCAGGTCGGAGGGGCGTGCCGTTCCCCTCACCCTCGCGGAGATGGAACCCTGGATTGAGTTTATCTTCTCTGTCATGAGTGTGGTACGGTTGACTTCGTTGCGGTTGAATACGAACGCCACGCTCACCAGGGCCATTGTAATCAGGGTCAGGATGAGGGATGTCATCAGCACCAGGGTGATGCGGGTTTGGAAGTAACTCTGCCCGAAGGCCCTCCTGCGCGGCCTGCGCCATGTGAAGATGGAAAAATACAGGAAACAGAGCATGCCCAGGAAAAGCAGCGACACGAGGTAATTGTAGGGCTTGACCACGGGGCGGGAAAACACAACGGTTTCCACTCCGGCCACATCGTATATGAAATGTACCTGGCCGCCCAGATGGATACGGCGCTCGCTCTCGCCCAGTTTCCAGTCATCGTCCAGACGCACGGGATAGGCGTAATTGCCCCTGTAGCTGATGAGCCGTCCGGAGTCGTAGCGGGCGAAGGAGTATCTGCCGGGCACGGTAACCTCTCCCGGAAGGGTCGGACCTATTATGCTCGCATATCCGCGATATTTCCAGTCGCTCTTCTGCTCGATGATGATGGTTACGCGGCTGAGTCCGTAATGGGATATGCTGTATGCGAAAGCCCCTTTGTAAACCGCAAATCCGCTGCCTGAATCGTCGAAAACGAACCGGGAGCCGGGAGCGATGGATTCGCCTTTCTGCACCGCCTCGAAGTCGCGTGGGTCCAGCGACACGGTGACATCGTAGTCCTGCATGATGCGCGAAAGGTAGCCTTCGGAAAGCCTTCCGCTGATGCTCGCCCCGCCGTTGTCCAGCACCGAGAGCGACGCTATTATAGGGTCGGAAGCGATTCTGTCCTCTACCGAACGAAGGCGCATCTCCAGCGAAATGTCACGGCTCACCGCCATGCGCCCTGCCCACACTTCCAGGCTCGCCTGTTCCTTCCGCACCCCGAGATATGCGGTATAACACACGAAGAACAGGGCTCCCAGGGCCGCGAAAACTATGCGGCTGGGCAGCAGGAAAGAATCGATGCGCCTGCCCCACAGCCTGGAGAATACCGGCTGCAGCATCTGCACGAGGGTGAGCAGGCAAGTGAGCAGTATGATGTAGGCGAGGTAAATGACGATGCTCGCGGCATTGAAATTCTCCAGCCGGTAAAGTTCAAGGGATATATTGGAATTGAGGATGACGCTGCGGATGGCGCTCACGATATAGAATACCGTAAGGGCTATCATCAACAGGATGAAGGCAGTCCATCCAAAGAGGGATGCCTTGCTGCGCAGGCGGAAGTATATCTCCTTCCGCACCATGAACAGGAAGCTGACCGTGAGGCCGATGCCCGTTATGTAATTGATGTGCGCCGCCAGGGAGTAGAAGAAACTGTCGTCGGCATACACTGCCGGGGAGAATATGGGCACATCCACCCCCACCATCCTTCTCAGCAGGAAGAACAGGAGCATCAAGGGGATAATGGGGATAAACGCTATCCAGAAGCGCTTCAGCGTAGGTTTCGAATAAACGAAGAGCAGCCCCGCCGCGGCCAGCATGGCAAGAGCCATCAACAGGAAACGGGAGTCTACGGGGATACGGGTTCCCTCGAAATTTCGCTCAACCTTGAAAAGAGGCTTCCCGGCCACTTTCACTTCGGCGCCCTCACTGGATGAGAGGGGTCTTACGCTGAACGGAGCTTCGTCGTTGGAATCCAGCAGCTGCAGGCCCGCCACGAATTTCACATTGCCTTCGACCGCCATCCTGGCAAGATACCATTTGGTGCCGAAGTTGCAGAACTGCACCTCCTCACCCAGCGACGACAGCGGAGAATTCACCCCTGTGCGGGGATTGGCTATCATCTCGAAACTATGGGTCGAGCGCAGGGCATCGTTCATCAGCGGGAAGCGGTTGCACCAGCTTTGCAGGGTATCGTCCACATAGCGGTAGATAACCATGTCGGACGGAAGGCCCTTCAGGTGCATCCAGCCATCGGGGCTCTGCGCCACCGCCTTCTCGAGATACGAGTCCAGCATCTCCATGCGCCGGTTGACCCTGTGCTCCACCCGCCTGGCGACATCCTCGTTGCCATTGACGGAAAAACCTCCCCTGGACGACAGGCCCAGGAAAAGAAGGCTCGCTGCCAGCAGGCATACGCACACTATGTCCGAAACGCGCAGACGGTTCATTCGTGATGATATGGTTCGCCTCTCATTATCGTAAAGGCGCGGTAAAGCTGTTCTGCAAAAATCGTTCTCACAATCTGGTGAGAGAAAGTCATTTTCGACAAAGATATTCTGGAAGAAGCCTTGGCATACACCTCTTCGCTGAATCCGTATGCACCTCCCACTACAAAGGCTATGTCGCGTCCACCCCGGTTCAGACGCTGCTGCAGGTCGGCGGCAAACTCCAGCGAACGGAACTCTCTCCCGTGTTCATCCAGAAGTATCAGTTCCGCACCTTCGGCGGCTTTCAGTATGAGGGCGCCTTCCTTTTCCTTAATCTGAGCCTCGCTCAGCGCTCCGGCGTTGCGCAGTTCGGGAATCTCCCTGAGTTCGAAGCGCACATAGTGCTTCAGCCGCCCGGAATACATTTCCAGACCGGCCTTGACCCAGGGAATATCCGTCTTCCCCACCGTGAGCAGAATCAGTTTCATAGCTTCAATCCTTCCTCGATGGCGTGGATGAGGATGTGAATTACTTTAATGTGGATTTCCTGGATGCGGTCGGAGTGCGGTGCGGCGGGGGCGCAGATTGCTGCATCGGCAAGCTCTGCCAGGGTATTCGGGCCAGGGCCGGTGAGAGTGATGACCTTCATCCCCTTACCCTTGGCTTCACGGGCGGCTTCGACCACATTTGCCGAACTGCCGCTGGTGCTGATTGCGAGAAGCACATCGCCCTTGCAGCCCACTCCCTGTACATAGCGGGCGAAAGCGTCGTTGTAGCTGAAGTCGTTTGCGGTGCAGGTGAGGAAAGCGGGGTCGTTGATGGCGATGGCGGGAAGGCTCACGCGGTTGCCCCGGTAGCGTCCGGTGAGTTCTTCGGCGAAGTGGGTGGCGTCGCAAAGCGACCCTCCGTTGCCGCAGCTGATGATTTTGCAGCCGTTGGAAAGGGCGGCGGTGCAGAGGGCGGCGGCTTTGCCAATTGCCGGGAGGGTGGCAGGTTCGGCAATAAAGTTGTCGATGGCGGCCTTCGCTTCTGCCAGGTCTGTCTTTATCAATTCTTCCATTATTGTGCTTCTTTCGTTTCGAGCAGGCAAAGGGCCTTC
>JAFUGJ010000022.1 GCA_017469425.1 Bacteroidales bacterium | reverse complement strand
GAGAGGGAAGCGCAGATACGCGCCATCGCCGACATGCCGGAACTCAATGTGAGCTCCCCCAAGCAGATGGGCGAAGTAATTTTCGAAAAACTCGCTCTTGACCCGCAGGCGCGCAAAACTGCAAGGGGAGCCTGGTCCACCGACGAAGAAACCCTGCAGGCGCTCTCCGACCGCAGCCCCATTATCGACGCGCTGCTGGACTACAGGGGCCTCCGCAAACTTCTGTCAACCTACATAGAGCCTTTCGCGCAGTACATCTCCCCGGTGGACGGGCGGGTGCATACCACATTCAACCAGGCGCTCACCTCCACCGGACGCCTTTCGAGCTCGAACCCCAATCTGCAGAACATCCCCATACGCACCGAGCAGGGGCGCGAAATCCGCAAGGCTTTTGTGCCGGGGAAGCCGGGCTTCGTGATGATGTCGGCGGACTACTCGCAGATTGAGCTCAGGGTGATGGCCCATCTGTGCGAGGATGAACATCTCATCCAGGCTTTCCGCGAAGGGCAGGACATCCACAGCGCCACCGCCGCCAAAATCTTCCGAAAGAATGTCGGGGATGTGACCCCGGAGGAGCGCCGCATGGCGAAGACGGCCAATTTCGGCATCATGTACGGCATCTCGTCCTTCGGCCTTGCACAGCGCCTGAAATGCCCCCGCAATGTTGCGAAGAAACTAATCGACGACTATTTCGAATCCTTCCCCTCCATCCGTTCTTTCATTGACGGAACCCTGGCCCGGGCGAAGGAAACCCTCTATACCGAAACGATGTTCGGACGCAGGCGCTACATTCCGGACATCAATTCCAACAATGCGAATGTGCGTGCGGTGGCTGAACGCAATGCAGTCAATGCCCCCATCCAGGGCACTGCCGCCGACATTATAAAACTTGCAATGATAAAGGTCTCCGACAGGCTTGCTGCCGAGGGCCTGCAGGCACGCATGGTCCTTCAGATTCACGACGAACTCCTTCTGGAGGTTCCGGAAGGGGAAATCGAGGCCGTGAAGCGCATCCTTACGGAAGAAATGGAAGGGGTATGCGAATTGAAAGTACCGTTAACTGTTGAATGCAATTATGGGAAAACCTGGCTTGAGGCCCACTGACGAGCTTGTCAGGCTCGCCATCATAGGCGACGGGGCTGCGTTTACGGAGCTCTGGGATACATATGTGGATTCGCTCAAGGCTTATCTTAAAGGGCGCATGAAGATACTCGACGACTTTTATGTCGATGACATCTGCTCCCGCAGTTTCGAGAAAGCTTTCCGGCAGATCCGCACCTACGACCCTGCAAAAAGCCAGTTCTCCACCTGGTTGATGAAAATCGCCCACAACACCGCCGTGGATACCGTGGAGCAGGAGAGCCGCACTCTCAGGCAGTATGTAAGCATAGATGCCGACGCTTCCGCAGGCAGTGCCGCATGGAAGGTGGGAAGCGGCGACGACACCCCGCTCGAATCCATCATCCGCAGCGAAAGCCAGGTGGAAACCGAGAAATACATAGAGGGGCTTCCCGAACTGTACAGGCAGATAGCCCGGATGCGCCTTCTCGACGGGCTGCAATATAAAGAGATTGCCGAAGAAACCGGGCTTGCGCTCAACACCGTGCGCACCCGTATCCGGCGCTCCAAGGACATGATAGAAAAAATCAAAAAAGAAGAACAGATATGACAAGCAAAAAATCCTTCAAGTACTGGCAGTGGCGCACCATCATCATATCGATGATAGTGTATGCCATCTACTACTTTGTACGGAAAAACTTTTCCATCGCCATGCCGGGCCTCACAGCCGAGTACGGCATATCCAACACAAGTTTCGGCATCGTTATCGCAATCGGCTCGCTTATCTACGGATTCAGCCGTTTCCTTAACGGATTCGTGGTTGAAAGGGTGAGCACGACCGTATTCATGGGTGTAGGTCTCATCCTGTGTGCCCTTGCCAATATCGGTTTCGGCTTCGGAGTGGATTTGAGCTACCTGATTACCGGCGTGCATGAAGGCCCCCAGTTCGTCAACATGCTCATCCTTGTAATGGGCGTCACCATCGTGCTCAACCAGTATTTCCAGGGGATGGGCTTCCCTCCCATGGCGAGGATGCTCCCGCAGTGGATAGCTCCCGGCGAACTTGCAACCAAGATGAGTATCTGGAACACCTCGCACTCCATAGGTGCCTTCAGTGCCGTGGTGGTGTGCGGTCTTATCATGACTAACATGGGTGCCGACATGAGCGGCGACACCAGCATCGTGGCGAGAATCACCGAAAATCTCGCCGGCAGCATCAAGGGATGGGACAATCTGCCTGCTGCCGAGCAGACGGCCAAGATAATGTCCTATGCCTCCCATTACGGCGCATGGAGATGGTGCTTCATCATCCCTGCAATCGTTGCCGTGGGAGGTGCAATCCTGTGCTTCCTCACTCTTAAGGACAATCCCCAGGCTGTGGGCTTCCCCGAAATCGAGGGAACCGAAACCGGAAAGGGTGCAACCGAAGGAAAGAAGGGTGCTCACAAGGCATTCCTCACCCACATGGTTTTCAAGAACAAATGGGTTGTCATGTTTGCTGTGGCAAATATCTTCGTGTATGTGCTGCGCATGGGAGTGCTTGACTGGGGCCCCAAGTTCCTTACAGAAGACAGGGGAATGAACATCAACGGCGCAGCCTGGTCGGTGGCCGTGTTTGAACTTACAGCAATCGTGGGAACCATCTTCGCGGGCTGGGCTACCGATGCCCTCTTCAAAGGCAAGGCCCACCGTATGTGCCTCATCGCAATGATTGGAGCGGTGGTGTTCCTCGGGCTTTTCGCCCTTGTGGATATGCCGGTCGTTCTTTCCACCATAGTGCTTGCCCTCGCGGGATTCTGCATCTACGGCCCCCAGGCACTCATCGGCATCGGCGCCGCAAACCAGGCCACCAAGGAAGCTTCGGCAACGGCAAACGGCGTCACCGGCATCCTCGGCTATGTGGGTTCCGCACTCTCCGCCATCGGAGTGGGCCTGATTGCCGACAATTTCGGATGGAAAGCCGTTTTCATCACATTTATCTGCGTCGGCGTCGTGGGCGCCCTGATTTTCCTTGCAATGTGGAATGCTCCCCGCGACGGATACGAGCGTTCCCGCAAGTTTACCCAGCAATATGCCGAAAATGAATAGCGAACTCCGTGAAAAGCTGCTGGCCCTGCGCCACATAGCTCTCGATATGGATGGAACCATCTATATGGAGAACAACATCTTCCCCTTTACCCTCGACTTCCTCGCGAAGCTGAAGCGCATGGGGATAACATACTCTTTCCTTACCAACAATCCCACGAAGTCGCTGGACGACTATCTCGCCAAACTCGCCAGGATGGGCATAGAGGCCGACCGGGAGCAGATGTACAGCACGGTGCCCGCCACCATCGACTATATCAAGACGCATCTTCCCGGAGTTAAGAGGCTGTTCCTGCTGGGAACTCCTTCGATGATAAGCCAGTTCGAGGAAGCCGGGTTCGTGAGCACTGCCGATTCTGCTGACGACAGGCCCGACGCGGTGGTGGTGGCTTTCGATACCACCCTGGTTTATTCCCGTCTCTGCAGGGCTGCATGGTGGGTGTCGCAGGGGCTGCCGTATCTTGCAACCAACCCCGACAAGGTCTGCCCGACCGACCAGCCTACGGTGCTCGTGGACTGCGGGTCGCTTTGCAAATGCATCGAATATGCCACCGGACGCCAGCCCGATGTGACCATAGGCAAGCCAGACCCTGCCATGCTTTCCGGTATCGAGGGAAGGTATGGCCTGAAGCCTTCGCAGATAGCGATGGTGGGCGACCGCATCTATACCGATGTGGAGATGGCATACAATGCCGGTGCTTTCGGGGTGCTGGTGCTCAGCGGCGAAACCACTCTTGAGGTGGCGAAAGCCTGGCCTCATGCCCCTTCGCTTATATGCCGCGACATAGAAGAGCTCGGATGCCTGCTTGAGGAGGCGCATGGAGCATGCTGACAGTTTCTGAACAGGATTTCGCACAGGCCGTGGCCCTCTGGCGGGAGTGGAATTCGCGCATCAATGTGATTTCGCGGAAGGACGAAGAGAATATCTATGCCCACCATATCCTCCACTCGCTTGCCATTGCCCGGTATCTGGAGATTTACTATCCCGGTGCGGACGGGTCTTTTCTGGATGTCGGCACAGGGGGAGGATTCCCGGGGATTCCGCTTGCCATGGTGCTTCCGCAGTCGCATTTTACGCTCTGTGATTCAATAGGTAAGAAGGTGAAGGTGGCTCAGGCGGTGGCGGACGGCATCGGCCTGCAGAATGTGGAGTGCGTGAATGCGAGGGTCGAGAGCCTGCCGGGGGAATGGGACTGGGTTGTGAGCCGTGCGGTGACGAGCCTCGAGAACTTCTATCCTTGGGTGCAGGGGCGCTTCCGCCGCAGCATACTTTATCTCAAAGGCGGAGATGTGAACGCGGAAATTGCATCCCTCGTGCGAAAATGCAGGATTTCCGTCGAAAACATTCGCACATGGCGCATAGATTCCTGGCTCAATGACGAATATTTTGCAGAAAAATTTGTAATTGAAATTGGAAAAAACTACCTTTGCACTCCCAAAGTCGAAAAATTAAAAAAGTAAAGATATGAAAAGGACCTATCAACCTTCAAACCGCAAGCGCGTCAACAAGCACGGATTCCGCGAGCGCATGAGCACTCCCAATGGCCGTCGCGTACTTGCCGCCCGTCGTGCACACGGTCGCAAGAAACTCACCGTGTCGTCTGAGGACAGGTATTAATTCTTCCCGAAAAGGAAAAAGATAAGGCCGGTTGAAGTTCAACCGGCTTTTCTTGTAAAAAAACACTATCTTGTGGAAAATATGCACAAATATGAAAACCGGAACCATAATAAGTTTGTTCGCAATGTCTGCAATCCTGCTTGATTCATGCACGCCGAAACTGCCCCAGACGCGCAAGGACGATACCGTCGATACATATTTCGGGGTTGAGGTGGCCGACCCTTACCGCTGGCTGGAAGACGACACTTCCGCCGAAACCGCCGCCTGGGTGAAGGCCCAGAACAAGGTGACAGACGCCTATCTTGGGAAACTTCCCAAAAGGGCGGGGATACTGAGCCGTCTGAAAGAAGTGGCCGACTACGAAAAAGTGGGTGTGCCCACCCATAAGAAGAACGGAAAATGGTATTTCTACAAGAACGACGGGCTTCAGAACCAGAGCGTCCTCTACGAACTCGATGCCCTCGATGCCGAGCCCAGGCTTTTCCTGGACCCGAACACCCTCAGCGACGACGGCACCGTGGCCCTGAAGGGTACTTATTTCTCCGGTGACTGCCGTTATATGGCCTACTCCATCTCCCGCAGCGGAAGCGACTGGCAGGAGTTCTATGTGATGGATGTGCGCAACCATACCCTCCTGGAGGACCATATCCGGTGGGCAAAGTTCTCCGGGGCCGCCTGGAGGGGCGACGGATTCTATTACAGTGCCTACGACACTCCCAAGGGCGACGGGCATGAGTACAGCGGCAAGAACGAAGGACACAAGATATTCTACCACAAGCTCGGCACGCCCCAGAGCGAGGATGAACTTTTCTTCAGCAATCCGGAGGAACCCCTGCGCTTCTACACTCTCGATGTGAACGAAGAGCAGACAATGGCCTTTCTCTTCGAGGACGGGGCCGATACGGGAAACAACCTCTATGTGATGGACTTCGCGCATCCCGAAAAGGGATTCGTGCAGATGACCCGCGACATGAAGCACAGCGCCTATCCTGTTGAAACCGACGGAAGCACGATATACATCTTCACGAATGACGGTGCTCCAATGAACAAGCTGGTGAAGGCGGAACTTTCCAAGCCCTCATACACAGACTGGAAGGACCTCATTCCCGAATCCGACTGCGTGCTGGAAGGAGTCAGCTTCGTTGCCGACAAGATGATTGCAACTTACCTGAAGGATGCTTCCACGCATGCGTATCTTTATTCGAAAGACGGCGCACAGATAGAAGAAATCCTGCTTCCGGGCATCGGCAGCGCATCTTTCAGCGGCAAGAAGGACGAGCCTGAGTGTTTTTACTCCTACACCTCCTTCACCGTTCCCGGCACCATTTACAGCTACGACACCGAAACGGGGGAGAGCAGCGTCTGGGCAAGCCCCAAGACCCGCTTCGACCTTTCGGAACTGGTGACCGAACAGGTATTCTTCGAAAGCAAGGACGGAACCCGCATCCCTATGTTCGTGACCCGGGGAAAAAGTGTCCGGCTCGACGGGCAGAATCCCGTACTGCTCTACGGCTATGGCGGCTTTGACATTTCCCTCACTCCGTCATTCTCTGCAAACCGCATCCCCTTCCTCGAAGCGGGCGGCATTTATGTGCAGGTGAATCTGCGCGGAGGCGGAGAGTATGGCGAGGCATGGCATCTTGCCGGTACCAAGATGAACAAGCAGAATGTGTTCGACGACTTCATCGCCGCTGCGGAGTGGATGATTGCGAAGAACTACACCACTCCCGAAAGGCTTGCGATAATGGGCGGCTCCAACGGTGGGTTGCTTGTAGGTGCCTGTATGACGCAAAGGCCCGACCTGTATGCCGTAGCAATTCCCCAGGTGGGAGTAATGGACATGCTTCGCTACCATAAGTTCACCATCGGCTGGAACTGGGCTCCCGACTATGGCACTTCCGACGACAGCGCCGAGATGTTCGCATATCTTCGCGGATACTCCCCCCTGCATAATCTCAAACCCGGAACGAAGTATCCGGCAACACTGGTTACTACCGCCGACCACGACGACCGCGTGGTGCCCGCCCATTCCTTCAAGTTCGCGGCAACCTTGCAGGAATGCAACGCCGGGCCCAATCCCTGCCTTATCCGCATCGACTCAAAGGCAGGCCACGGAGGCGGCAAACCCCTCGCCAAAGTCCTCGAGGAACAGGCCGACATCTACGCCTTCATCTTTGAGAATCTGGACATGGATTAGCGGGGCTTTGCCATTTTCCCGGAAAATAGTATATTTGAAGAACGGATAAATACATAAATATCTATATGAAGAAGATTCTCGTTTTGGCGCTTGCACTGGTTTCGGCAAGCACATTTGCACAGAAGGGCGGACTTGACCCCGCTACTTTAAGTGAAATTTCCAAGGGATACGAAGGCAGCGCTGCCGACAAGGCCATCCGCAATGCCCTCAACAGCACGCCGCTTGCCACCCTGGCTAAGAATTCCGAGCGCTCGGTGATGATTGACACGCATTTTTCCGACATCATCGAAACCAAGGGCCGCACCAACCAGAAATCTTCCGGCCGCTGCTGGCTCTTTACCGGGCTCAATGTGCTGAGGGCTTCTGCAATCGAGCGTTTTGACCTCGGAGAGTTCCAGTTCAGCCAGAACTTCTGCTTCTTCTACGACCAGCTGGAAAAAGCGAACCTTTTCCTTCAGGCAGTAATCGACACCCGCGACAAGGGCTTCGACGACCGCACCGTGGACTGGCTCTTCTCGCACCCTATCAGCGACGGCGGCACCTTTACCGGTGTTGCCGACCTTGTTACCAAATATGGCGTCGTTCCTGCTGAAATCTTCCCGGAAACCCTCAGTTCGAACAGCACCTCGGCTATCCGCGGCCAGCTCTCCAACATCCTCCGTCAGGACGGACTCGCGCTTCGCGATGCAGGAAAGAAGGCCGACCTGCAGAAGATGAAGGTTGAGATGCTGAAGGAAGTCTATCGCATCCTCGCCCTCACCCTCGGCGTGCCTCCAACCGAATTTGAATGGACGCGCCGCGATGCCAAGGGCAATGCTGTGAGCACCAAGACCTATACCCCGCTGGAATTCTACAAGGAATTCGTGGGCTACGACCTGCAGAACAACTACATCATGGTGATGAACGACCCTTGCCGCGAGTACGGAAAGGTATATGAGATTGAGTACGACCGCCATACCTACGACGGGCACAACTGGCTCTATGTCAACCTTCCCCTCGAGCGCATCAAGGAGATGGCCATAGCCTCCATCAAGGGCGGCGACGCGATGTATTTCTCCTGCGATGTGGGCAAGTTCCTCGACCGCGAGCGCGGTATTGCCGACATCAATAATTTCGATTATGAGAGCCTTCTCGGGGTTAAGTTCACAATGGACAAGAAACAGCGTGTGCAGACCCATGCCAGCGGCTCTTCCCACGCCATGACTCTCATTGCCGTGGACCTCAAGGATGGAAAGCCTCAGAAATGGATGGTGGAAAACAGCTGGGGCAACACCGGATGGAAAGGCAACATCATCATGACCGACGAATGGTTCAACGAGTACATGTTCCGCCTTGTGCTTGAAAAGAAATATGTTCCTGCAGACATCCAGGCCATGCTGAACCAGAAACCAGTCAAACTTCCCGCCTGGGATCCGATGTTCCTTGGGGAGGAATAAATGAGTAAATGCATCTACATGAAAAGATTTCTCTTATTCGCACTTGCGCTCGTATGTGTTGAGGCGTTTGCCCAGAAGGGAGTGTGCTACACCGAAGCGAGCGACCTAACGCTTGTAGGAAAAGTATTCCCCGATACGCCCAATCCTTATCAGAGGATGGATTTCACGAAGTATGGAGGATGGGATGCAAGGGATGTGAATCTTCTTGAAATGTCGTCCGGAATAATCGCGTCTTTCAAAACTGATTCTCCCAGGATTTATGTGAAAGCCCGGTTCACTTCGCTCGACAAGGGCATGCATTCGGCATTTTCCTCCAGGGGATTCGACCTTTATATCAAGAAAGACGGGCAGTGGCTTTGGGCAGGTTCCTGCGCATACGGACCCGACAAGAAAACTGAAAGCGACAATCCCAAGGTGCTGGCGGAAAACATGGACTCCTCGATGAAGGAATGCATCATCTATCTTCCCACATACAGCAAGGAGAAATCCGTTCAGATTGGTGTAGAGGAGGGATGCAGCATAGTGAAGGGGGAGATTCCCTTCCGCCACCGCATCTGCCTGCATGGTTCGTCGTACATGCACGGTCGCAGCACCGGAAGGGCCGGACAGACGGTCCCCGGGTTTCTCACGCGCATGACAGGGATGCAGTTTTGCAGCCTCGGTGTGAGCGGCGACTGCAAGATGCAGCCCCAGTTTGCAAACGCCCTCAAGGATGCCGATGTGGATGCGTTCGTGTTCGACGCTTTTTCCAATGGTACGGATGCTTCGATAAAGGAGAACCTGTTCCCCTTCATTGAAACCATACAGGCATCCAAACCCGGAGTTCCCCTGATTTTCATCAGTACCATCTGGCGCGAAAAGCGCAATTTCAACAGCAGGGAGGACAATCGTGAAAGACTCAAGGCTGCCGCAGCCGACAGTTTGATGAAGATTGCCGTGAAGAAGTACAAGGATGTGTACTATGTGAACACTTCCAATGCTACATCCTCCCAACACGACACCACGGAGGATGGCACTCACCCCGGCGATTGGGGCTATTACCTCTGGGCCGAATCAATCCGAAAGCCCATCCTGAAAATCCTGAAGAAGTACGGGATTAAGTAGACGGTCAGTTTTCTTCCTCCTCAAAGTTCTGAGCCTGCCGCTCTTCGTCAATAAGAAGGTTCCGATATAGTTCGGAACCTTTTCGGAATTCCTACTGACATTCCGAATCCTTCCAAATGCATTTCCAATAAGTATTGTTGTAATATCTTCGCCTTGAGATTTTCCGGAAATCTTAAATAGAAGTTATTACAATGAAACATTTAACATCATTTTCAAAGCAAGTGGCATCAAGGATGCTACTGCTGCTCTTAACTCTTTTTGGAGGAAGCATTACTACCAATGGTCAGTTGCGTATGCAACCTGAACCTACCAGACCTTCTGCCGATTCATGGGAGATGATCAAGTATGGGGAAATTGAGCCATCACTGTACACGGGAACCATGAATCTTCAGATTCCATTCTTTGATTACAAAGACAATGATTTTGAAATCCCCATCAGGTTCAATTATGCATCAAATGGATGTGTTCCGAATTCCAGACCCGGCGTCATGGGCCCCGGATGGTTGTTGGAGGCAGGAAAGTATCGAGGGCGCTGAACAGCTCGGCTGTTCCAGGCCTGTCTTGGTACGGACTTGCCGCTAACCGATGCATCGAGTGAGTGCAAAGCAAGCTTGTTTGCTCTGCCGAACTGCAAGGAGGAAAATAGCTTTCCTTATCGATATCGGCATTGGCACTGCCGGTGACACTGGGCACCATCGGCATAAATCCTCGTTCCGTTTCATGGGGTGAGAGGAATGCATGAAACAAATTGAATACGATAATGGCCTATTGAAATTATGCATCCTCAAATAGGAACGGAACATTATTTGAGAAATAAAAAATCATTGCATGAATATAAAAAAATAATGTAAATTTGTCGTGTTCTCTTCGGAGAATACTACATACAAGAAGCGTTTAGCTTGTTCCTTAAGCGAATCTGGACAATTCGCGTGTCGCAAGACATTGAAGTACAATGGGAATGAGATTTGACGCTTGCACTGGCTATATTATGGGCACAGCCCACGCTATAGCAGAAGTGTGAGCTGAGTCTTATTCATTGTACGGCAGTCCAGAGCCCGCTTAGAGTAAGATGCTAAAGAAGCCCACACTTCTTTTATTGTGACCGCCATCCGTCTGGGGCTTCGCGGAGAAGATGTAAAACTGAAAGCGAATCCGCCATGAGATGTTTGAACTGCGGTTGGGAGAATCCCGACAACCTTCAAAAGTGCGAGAAATGCAATTCTCCGCTTGATGCCCACATAGCCCATGAGGCCCCCGCTCATCCTGCCCCAGAGCACGAAGAAGTGCTTAGAGGAACAATATCGGAGCAGCAGGTGTTTGCTGATCCGGCTCCGACCAACAGAGAGGACAAGAACTGCCCCACGTGCGGTTACCCGCTCCGGGATGGGATGCATCACTGCCCCAATTGTGGTGAAGACCTGAATCCCGAGAAATCGAGCGCGCAGTCAGCAAAAGAAGTTCATAAAGTTGCCCCAAAACATAACGCAACTGTCAATCCCTGGGCCAATCCAAATGCGGGTAAAACCTTCAAACTTGAGCCCGTTGCCTGGGATGGAGAAAAAGGGACACCAGCAGCACAGTCTTTCATTGGGGAAAGTGTTGAACTGAACCGGAACAATACTGATCCGACCAACAACACCATTACGTCCAGGGTGCAGGCGGAAATCTCCTGCGATAATAGAGTGTGGTCAATTGAGGATAAAAGCAGCCAAGGTACAACATTTATCCAGGCAAAGAGAAAGATTGCACTTGAAGATGGTGACGTCATCATGCTCGGAAACAGAAAATTCATTTTCAAAGCAGAGTAAATGCAGGTTCCTGAGCGATGTGATTTCTACCCGGGAGACTTGTTTGACAGCAAATACCGAATAGAGAGGAGTCTTGGTGAAGGTTCTTTCGGAACTGTTTATAAAGCCAGAGACAATCGGAATCGGAGTTGCGCCATTAAACTTCTCAAACTCTGGGCTGTTCCCCCCGAAGTATGTAAGAATCTTCGGAACAGGTTTACTATGGAATTTGGAACCGGCCAGATAAAGTGTGATTACCTTGTTCATTCGTATGCATACGGTGAAGTCAAAGGGAATCCGTATATCTTAATGGAATTCTGCCCTAATGGTGACCTGCGGTCTTATCTTGAGAGAAATGACGCAGACTATATCCGCATAGGAAGGCAAATACTTTATGGGCTCTCTGCTTTGCATAGCTGCGGTAAAGTGCATCGCGACTTAAAACCAGAGAATGTATTGATACGTGCAGATGGGACAGCTGTTCTGACCGATTTTGGCATCTCAGGCGACCAGAACAAGCGTATGACAGAAAGAGGCATGATGGGCAAGCCTCAGCAAATATTCGGCACGTATCCTTATATGCCTCCGGAACAGGTCAATCCACCGCGCGGTGGACAGGCAACAGTTCTTCCGACCACTGACATTTTTTCCTTCGGAGTGATGATGTACGAACTTATGGTTGGTCGTCTTCCCTTTGGAGAGTTGAATGCTGATACTTTAGCCAAATATCTATACAATGGCAAGAATGGTATTTGGGATCGGAAGCCTTTGGATCGTATCCTGAATTCGAGCATCTGGAAGGATATTATCGAGGGATGCCTTCGCCCTGATTTCAAACAAAGGATTCAGTCTGCAGACAGCATCATTAAAATGCTGCCCGAGGACAAGGCTGATATGGACCGGTCATTTGTTGAAGATTCCGGCATAATGAAGGCACCCAATGGATTCTCACTGCGCATCATGCAAGGAGAGGAATATGGCAAGGTCTATTATCTTGACAATTTCCTGAAAGGTCGATTGCTCCTCACTGTCGGTCGCAATGACACGGATACCGTCAACATGATTCCCATTAAAGAGACCTATAGCCGGTACATTTCTCGTCATCATTGTACTTTGGAAAAAGATGATTTGTCGGGCAATTGGTTTATTCGGGACGGGCAATGGACTCCGGATGGATGGAAACTATCCCTCAACGGTACATTCGTAAATTCCACGGAAGTCGACAAATACGGAATACAGTTTAACCTTGGTGATATCATCTCAATAGGAGATGTCAAACTGAGGGTAGAAGGATATTAATAATAAAACAACATAACTATGGCACAAGCAACACAAGCGTATAAACGCTCTTTTGCCGGATCGGTCGGCTCTGGTGTAAAATCTATTATGGGAGGTGATGGGGCAAAATATTATATGTTGGTTCACAAGGTCTCCAGTCAGTATCATAAAGCAGGAGAATCCCAGGCAATCATTGTCAATCAAATTGAGATTGGACGTGATGCGAAATGCCAAGTCCGCTTTGATGAATCCTTTACAACTGTCAGTCGGTGTCATGCGGCAATTGTCAGGGATAAAGATAACTGGAAACTCGTTCAGCTGTCTCATACAAATTCCACATATCTGAACGGCCATAAGGTTCAAAATGAATGGTATCTCCAGAATGGAGATGAGATTCAGCTCTCCACAAATGGCCCTAAACTCGGTTTCATTATTCCTGAGGGCAAGAATGCGACAGTAGGCAGTTTGGGATTAACCAAGAGGCTCAGCCTTTTCCGTCAACAGGCACTTCGCCCTTACAAGACCGCCATCTGGTCCGTGGTAGCTGCTTTAGTTGTTGTATGTGTGGTTGGAGGTTTGCTTCTGTCCAAGACTAATCAGGCTCTCAAATCTGAGCAGGAGTATCGTCAGATGGCCGAGGCACAGTGGGCTGAAGAAAAAGCTCAGATGCAGGAGACAATGGATGAACTTGCAAAGGTTAACAGTGACATGAGCGCCAAACTCGATAAGAGCAAGAAAGACATCGCCAAGATGAAAGGCGATATCAACAAGATTAATGATGCTTCTGCTCCGAAAGTTTCCTCATCGGTCAACAATGCCGCGATTGATAAGTGCCTTCCTTATGTCTATTTTATAACTGTTGTCGGGTTTGATATAAAGTTGCCAGACGGAACAGGAGGCTTCGCCGAGTGCGGGAAAGATGTTCCAGGATGGTCTGGTACAGGATTCCTCTTGTCCGATGGACGATTTGTCACCGCGCGTCATGTTGTTGAAGGATGGAATTATTGGCAAGACGCAAGTGGGGTGAATGAGTTCAGTCAGGAACTTAATGCTATTGTAAACAATGGCGGGTCCGTTGTGGCACACTTTGTATGTGCTTCATCTTCTGGTAGCAAGTTTAATTGTACCAGTAAGCAATTCGTCTGCAATAGGTCTCACGATCAATTCGGAACAACTGAGGATGGCTACAAACTATCCTTAGCTGCTTGTGATGGCACAGACTACGCATATATGAAAACAAATCTGTCTGGGGGCCTTCCATTTGACTCCAATCTAAGTAAGACTCTTGAACGGGGAGTTAAGCTTACTGTCCTTGGTTTCCCGTTTGGATTAGGGGCAAATTCACCCAAAGATATTAGTCCTCTATATGGAAGCGCAATTGTAGCATCTCAAGGAGTGCATGATGGCGTAATTCTTACTACGGACACCAACTATGAAAGCGGAAATTCTGGTGGCCCAGTTTTCTGTTCAAATTCTAATGGAGATCTGATAACCATCGGATTGGTATCGGCCGGAGCCGGGAGGAATCTCGGAATGATTGTTCCTATCTCGGTTATTCGATAATAAAGATGCCATGAAATACTTCAAGCATAGCTTAATCATGGTCTTTGGATTGTTCCTCTCCATAGGAGTTCAGGGGCAATCCCTTCAGGAGTTTCTAACAACAGATAACCAACGCATTGTTGAAGGTGCTATTGCGCCTGCATTTTCAATCATCAAACAGGAATTTCAGCTGTTAAATGAGGCTACAGGTCAGAAGTATAATCTTGACTCATTGAGTTATTTTGGCTATTCGGATGCCTTATGTGTAAAGATTGCAGGTGGGTTCATCACTTCAAAAAGAATAGTCTGTCCTTGGGAGTATGATGAAAACATCGGCTCATATCCAGAATACAAGCCCGTGTTGTCGTATTTATATGAATATAATCAACAGGACAGAAGTTGGGAAAAACTAAATCACAGGGAGTATTCTGACTTTGAAGAAATTGATAGATCCGAAAAAGTGATTGTAAAAGATACTCTTTATGCTTCTAAAGGTATTGGGATAGATACGGTTGAAGGCAGAAAAGATGGATGGTTAATTTGGATTTACAGAGATGGAGACAGATTGTCATTCAAGCCGATTAGACAAAGCATCAATGCCTCTGATACACTCCGTGTAGCACCTGTTATTCAACCAGTTGAAGAGAAAGATCTTCTCACCGGAGTTATGTTGAGTGCAGACATGTCTGAGATTGGGGTTATCCGTTTCCGCTTGGTTGCCTTAGTTGAGAGATTTGCTGAAGGGTGGAAAGCTATATGTCTTATCCCGGACAAAAATACAGAAGTCGAAGGACATTCTCTTGTAGCTGCGCCCGAAGTCGTGGCCCCTTCCGTCGTTTCTCCTGTAGGAATGAAGAAATCGTTGAAAAAGAAGAAATAAAACGAGTATGAAAAAATATAAGTTTAGATTGGCCGCATATACGGACTCTGCCGGAAAAACAAATCCGGAAGCGCCACATAACGGCAACGAGGACAACATGTTTGTTTGTGCTGACTTGTCTTCAAAGAGTCAGGAAACCCTATTCTCGATTGACAAAGAGGAAGCTCTAAGCAAAGGAGGTTGCCTTCTTGTAGTAGCCGATGGTATGGGCGGAATGAATGCCGGTGAGGTCGCTTCCGAAATCGCCATCAATGTGGTTAAGGAATCATTTTCGCCAGATGCCATCCAGTCTGCCGTCTTTGAAAGTACTAAGACAAGAACACGTTTCTTAGAGGGTATCGTAGTTCGTGCAGACTCTGCAATTAAAAGGCATGCCGAGCAGCATCCCGAGTGTGAGGGAATGGGCAGCACCATAATAATGGCATGGCTTTACGAAGGGCAGGTTACAGTAACATGGTGTGGGGATAGTAGAGCATATCTGTATAGACCCAGCGTGGGCCTTAAGCAGATTTCCAAGGATCATTCCTATGTTCAGGATTTAGTGGATGAAGGGAAGATTACGATGGATGAAGCATTTGACCATCCCTACAACAATGTGATTACCAGAAGTCTCGGCGATGCTGCTCATAAGGCGAGACCTGATAGCGTAACAGTTCCCGTATTCCGTGGAGACATCATTATGGTTAATAGTGATGGCCTTAGCGGTGTTCTTCGGGATGCAGAACTTGAAAGTATCATCAGTGAGAACTGTCAGACTATGTCCTCTTGCCGTGCGGCACTGTGGCACGCTGCCGAACGAGCGGATTGGTATGACAATGTAACGGCTATTCTTTGTGAAATCACAGAAGGTACAGAATATAGTCCTGCTTTGGATAGCATTGAAGAGAAAGACCTTAATAAAAGTTTTTTCAATATTAAGATTAGTAAAAAGGGACTGAAACTGACTCTTGCTGTTTTGGGCGCAATTCTCATTGGTGCAATTATTTTCCTCACCACTCGCTCTTGCCATAAAGAAACCCTTGAAGAGAGTCCAATTATTGAAGAGTCAGCCGTTATAGAAGAAACAACGGGTGAAGATCCTGTTTTGGCCCCGGCAAGTGAGCCAGAGTCTCAACCCCGTCGAGCCCAGCCTTCAGACAAAAATAGTATAAAAGAAACCATTGCGTCGAAACCAGAAGAAGCTGAAACAGATACTGTTAATCAGGCAGTGTCCGGAAATAGCAAACCAGAAGATATCCGCAGAAGATTAACACCTGCCGATAACCCTAATAGCAATCCTCTTGATAATGGGAAGCCCTCTCAAAAAAAGGAAGGAACTACTGAAGGAACAAAGGATAGGCCTAAACTGACACCAGTTCAGGATATGGAGAACCCTACGAAGAATCTTCCTAAAGCAGACACAAGCAAAATAAGTATCTAAAACCTCAAGACTAACACAATTTAATTGATACCTCAAGTTATGAAAATACAAGAAGGAGAACTGTTCAACGGCCGTTATCGTTTGATTTCCGAAAAAGGTCGTGGCGCTTTTGGCGAAGTGTGGCTTGCTCACGATGAGCAAATCGATCTTGATGTTGCGGTAAAAATATATATCGCTCTTGACGAGCGTGGTATTGAGGACTTCAAATCGGAGTACAAAACTGCGTATTCCCTCAATCATCCCAACCTGCTTCACGCCTATCACTTTGATGTGATTGAAAAGCGACCGTTCCTTGTCATGCCGTTTTGCCCTGGTTCTGCCGAAGCAAATATTGGGACCACCGATGAGGCTCTGATTTGGCGGTTCATCAAAGATGTTTCGTCGGGTCTTGCGTATCTCCACTCCAAGAACATCCTTCATCGAGACATCAAACCTGATAATGTCCTTGCTGACGCTGAAGGGAACTTCCTTATTACAGACTTTGGTGTAAGTACCAAGATGAAGAGCACCCTTCGCAGGAATTCCACACGTTCGATGACCGATGAGGACATCTCTGGGACTATCGGATACATGGCTCCTGAATTATTTACAAGGAATCCAGAAGCTGTAAAGGCAACAGATGTCTGGGCGTTTGGCGCAACGCTGTTCGAGTTGATTAATGGAGAGCTTCCTTTCTATGGGCAGGGAGGAATTATGCTGGAAAAAGGTGCGGAGATTCCTGAATTGAAAGGATCTTGGTCGAACGAATTGAAGCGAACAGTGGAAGCTTGTTTGGAAAAAGAGCCCTGGGATCGTCCCACTGCTGCTCAACTGGAAACCTATGCAAGTAAATGCGTTAACGGGGATTTTGAAAAAGTTCCATGGAAAGAGCCAAGGAAGCCGACAACTGGAGAAACTGCCGGTGACTCCGGCAAAACCGTACGATTTGCCGGAGTAGGAACTGATGATTCTTCTACCCTGACTGATCAGGAACGCATTGATATTTGCCGCACTTGCCAGAACCGCAAACATGACATGAATACAGGTTTGTATTGTGGCCTGACTGGTCAAAAGCCTGATTTCAAGTCCAGATGCAACAATTTGGTTATTGACCAAGAAGAACTGGAGAGAGAACAGAAAAGGAAAGAGGAAGTTCAGGAAAGTATAGATCAAAGTGGCGGATGGACTGCGTTTTTCCTTTGGTTCGGTATAGGATTAGGACTTGTTATTTCAACTATACGGACTTTCGTTACCGTCTTTACCCCTGGCATGGATGGGATAACTATTGGTTATAGTTTATTCTATTTGGCCCTGTTCCTTCTTATAGGCATAAAAGCCATTATCGCTTTCTATCGGAAACAAGAGAATGCTGTTCCTCTGGCGACCGCATATTGCATTATGATAGCCTTGGATGCCCTTTTCCTCTTTTTTGTCAATTTGATAACTAACCAATCTGACTCCTGGGGGCTAGTCATTCGCAATATGGTTTGGTCTTGTATCTGGCTGACATACCTTTACTCTTCAGAGGATATAAAAGATAAATTCCCCAAGGGCACAAGGAAATGGCATAATATTGAGAAAATTATTCTCACAATTGTTGCGTCTTTGTTTGCAATTCTGTTAGTTCTTATAGCTGTAGGCAATAGAGATAATACTCCTGCCCCAGCAACGACACCACAAAAGCCCCAAATGTCGGTTACTGCACCTGCGCAACCTTCGCAGAAGGGAGAAGAGAAAATAACACTGGCAACGCCTTCATCTTCAAGCCCCAAAGACAGCAAGGGCTCTTCTACAACAAACTCTGGAAGCCAGAAACCTTCGTCATCCTCAAATACAAGCAATCAAGCACCTTCAGATGATAATGCTATAAAGTTGCAAATGGCTATCCAGGAAGGAGACTATTCCACGGTGAAAAAGCTCGCAGATAGCGGTTATTCCCCGGCATATCTCCCTCTTGCTAAACACTACCTACAAACACCTTCTACTCATAATCAAGCCGACAAATACGCACAAAAAGCAAAGCAGGCAGGAATAAAAGGTGCACAGAGTGTTATTGATGATCTTGAGGCGTTGGGTTTCTATGACTAATAGGAATGCGCTGATCAGTTAAAGGTCATTTTATCTCTCAAGGATTATCAGACAAACGGATAACAACAATTAAAACATGATAATATGAAGTCCAAAATCTTATCTCTCATTCTTTTATTCTCTGTGCTGATTTCGCCCAGCTTGAATGCACAAGATGCGTCTTTCTATATGAAGTATGCAAATAAGGGTGATAAAGATGCTATGTACAACCTTGCTGGGTGCTATAGGAGTGGTAACGGCGGGGTTACTCAAGACTATGCAAGTGCTTTTTATTGGTATGAAAAAGCAGCGAAAAAGAATCATCAACCGGCACAGCATATGACGGCGTTGTGCTATCTGTATGGAGTTGGAATTACTCAGAATTGGAGGACTGCATGGGATTGGGCGGAGAAGGCAATCAAAAAAGGTTTTGGGCCATCATACTGGATAAAAGCGCAGATATTTAAAGAAGGCTACATGAGCAACGCAGCTGGTGGTTACATAAAGAATCTAACAGAAGCCGCAAACGCCGGATATGCCAAAGCACAGTCAGAGTTGGGAGTTCTTTATCTGAAAGGTTCAAAAGAGTATGGCGTGGAACAAAATGGGCTTACTGGATATAATTGGGTAAAGAAGGCTGCGGAACAAGAAGATGCAGAAGGCCTGTACTATTTGGGTTTATGTTATGAAGTCGGAATAGGTGTTACGAAAGATCATGACAAGTATCTTGAAAACATCGGTTCTGCTGCCCAACTCGGGTATGCTGATGCGCAGGCAGCGGCAGGATATGCTTTCCTAACAGGAGATTCAGTTGATGTGGATTATTCTTCCGCATATCAGTATTTCAAGGCTGCGGCAGAGCAGGACAATGGCTATGCTTACGAGAAATTAGGTGATATATATTACTATGGCCTTGGCGTGGAGGAGAATAACAACACTGCGATGGATATGTATAAGGCTGCTGCGAATTTAGGCGACGAGTACTCTATGTGCCAACTTGCCTGGATGTATGGGAATGGAATTGGAGCCAGTGTCGACTATAATCTTATGTACAAGTACTACAAGATGGCTGCAGATCTTGATTATGCAGTTGGACAATGTGGACTTGGTGATTGCTATATGCAGGGTCGTGGTGTAACGCAAAATAATTGGACAGCATTTCAATGGTATAAGAAAGCCGCAGACCAAGATAGTGGACCAGGGCTTTATCGACTCGCATATTGCTATTTAGAGGGTAAAGGCACTGGCAAAAATATGTCTAAGTTTGTGGAAGCACTTGAGAAATCTGCAAATCAAGACTACACGAGCGCAAAAGCTGCTCTTGGGTACGAGTACTATTCTGGAGAGAATATTCCCGGAGGTGCGAATTACTCCAAAGCATTGAGCTGGTATAAAGCGGCTGCCGAAGATGGGGATTCTTATAGCCAGTCTATCCTCGGTTATTATTATTACAAAGGGGAAGAACTCATTAGAGAGAAGGACTATAATCAAGCATTTATGTATCTTACAGAGGCTGTTAGAAATAACGATTTCGAGAGTCTATCTGATGAACTGAAAGCCAATATATATCGTTGTTTGGCTGGTTGCTATCGCTATGGTAGAGGATGCGATGCTGATCAAAGCCTTGCTTCTTATTATACTGAGCAGTCAGCAAAATATGGGAATCTTGATTCTCAACGAGCTACAAGTCTTTTAAGAAAGAATGTTGATGACGGGAATACAGGCTCTTCTTATTCACATTCATCCTCGACGCCAAGCCAGTCAAGACAGTCTGCATCATCTTCTGCTCCGATATATGTCTCAGTTTCTTCGACTAAGATAGAAACAGATAGTCATAAATGGGAAACTGTTGCGGTTGAAGTGCGGGATAATTGCACATATGTTTATAAACGAGTTACCCCTAAATCAAGGAACACATGGGTCTTTAGCAGCACTGATGAGTTTATTGAAGATGCGGAAACTGGGAGAAAGTATTATTTGACCGACAGTAGCATCGGAGTAAATAATAACAGAAAAACCCTCAAGGATGCGAGCCCCTATGATTTTACAGAAACATATCCGGCTTTACCGAGTAGTGTCCGTTACATCAATATTTCATCTGGTTCGAAGTATTATGCCAGAAATGTCAAGATTCGATAAAGTCCTTCGCAGGGATTAGGTCGACCGAAGAATGGAATTCACGTGTGGATTCAAGAATTAAAAGATTCTACCACGACACTGCGATAGTGGCAGTTATAACCTCTTAAAAATTAAATGTTTATGAAACAGAATCTCTTTTTTAATTGATTCCGGTTAGGGCGAATTGCCTTAACCGTTGCGAGCATCCTATGACCATCTCCGATGATGACGGTTGGTGTCTTTATCGCATGCGAACTTCTCTCGGTGATAGAGGATCGTTCCAATCATAAGCGTTAATTCGCTATCTCAGCGCCGGGCCAAAAGGCCTTGGCGCTGTTCTTTTCTAACATGAGCCCTTTGTGAGCCTATTGCATTGATTACTTGTCGGCTTCCGGGAGTTCAAGCAAATCTTCTTTGCTTACGAGCCTATCAAAGTCTGACTGGAAGAGGCGGTCCTGGATAACGCGGTATTTTTCGAATTCAGTCTCGGCGAATTCTTTGGCGTAGTCTGCGGAGATGTGTCCAGCATCATCAAGAATGGGACGGTCGTCGCCTTCCAGAAAGCGGTCAATGCGGGTAGCCCAGTCTTCCATCGTCATCGGAATGTGGCGTTTGGCCCTCTCTTCAGCGAGATCGAGGAATGCGCTGACAATCCTTCCCATTGACTCCAGTTCATTCTCTTTGAGGTAGTTTTTGGCGATGGAGACATCGGATTTAAGAATTTTGCCACGCGGGGATTTAGCCCAGGTGGTAAGGCCCATATGCTCTTTTTCTGCATTGGCACGCTCTACGATGAGCTCAGCAGCTGTATGGCCGTGGACTGCATAGTGCATCTTGTTCTGGACTTTCCGGAAGAAGATACGCGTGGTCGGAGAATCGGAATTATAGTCGATGGCCGTAGCATAGATGTCGGTAATCTTCTGGTAGAAGCGACGCTCACTGAGACGGATCTCCCGAATTTCTTCCAGGAGCTGTTCAAAGTAATCGACATTCAGGAAAGTGCCGTTTTCCATTCGCTGTTTGTCAATGACATAGCCACGGATGGCGAATTGACGGAGTACATTTGTACACCACTGACGGAATTGGGTGGCTCTCACGGAATTAACTCGGTATCCGACGGAGATTACAGCATCCAGATTGTAGTATTTCACTTGGTAATTCTTGCCGTCTGCGGCAGTTTGTCG
>JAFUGJ010000093.1 GCA_017469425.1 Bacteroidales bacterium | reverse complement strand
TTTGAATACGCCGGTGCTGCGGGAGGACTGCTCGACCGCTGGGGCTTCCCCTATTGCCGCGGGCGGGTAGGCAAAAAAGTGGAGGAAGACAGGGGGCAATACGATGCCGCCGCTCCCGATGTACTGTGGGTGACAGGGGCATGCCTCATGATACGGAGCAGCCTGTGGCGGCAGCTCGGCGGATTCGACCCGCGCTTCTTCGCCCACATGGAAGAAATCGACCTCTGCTGGCGCGCTCAGCTTGCCGGATGGAAGGTGCAGGTAGTGCCGCAGTCGCTTGTATGGCATCTTGGCGGCGGCACGCTTGAACCGGCATCGCCGTTCAAACTGAAACTCAACTGGCGCAACAACCTCCTTCTGCTGGAAAACAATCTTGCGTATACATATATCTCGCGTGGAATGGCGGAAGGGCGTGCCCGCAGGAAAGCGGCCCGCTTTATCCGTTTCAGGGCTTTTTTGGATAATTGCGCGAGAATTGTTTATTTTTGCACAGGTAACGCTGCTTATGCGAAGGCTGTCGGGCAGGCACATTCGGAGTGGAAAGAACTGCGAAAACAGAAGATGCCCTGCCCGCCCCCCGCTGAAGGGGCAAAAGTATGCGGCCTGACAAGAAGAAGTATTATTTTTAGATACTGATTATGAGAATCATCATCCTGGGAGCCGGAGCCGTGGGCTCACACCTCGCCAAAATGCTTCGTGGCGAAGGCAACGACATTACGGTTATCGACAACGACGAAGGCCGCCTCGGCGGGCTCTCGCAGGGGCTTGATGTGCGCGTCGTCCAAGGCAATCCTTCCTCAACCAAAGTGCTGAAGGACGCCGGGGTAGCCAAGGCAGACCTATTCATTGCCGTATATCCTTCCTCCCTGCAGGAAACCAACATAGTGGGTGCGCTGCTCGCAAAGCACCTCGGTGCGTCCAAAGTGCTTGCAAGGGTTAATGACGAAGAATATCTCTCCGCCGAGAACCGGCTGATGTTCAACGAGATGGGCATTGAACTCCTGTTCTATCCCGAGCGCATCGCAGCCGACGAGATAGTGGCCCAGCTCAAGCGCAGTTCGTCGTCGGAAACCATGGATTTCGCACGCGGCAAGCTTCAGATTTCGGTATTCAAGCTCGACGACGAGTCGCCCCTGCTGGACCTCAGCCTGGCAGAGTTCGTAGGGCAGCTGGAGCCATCCCAGCTCGGGGAGTTCAGGATAATCGCGGTTTCCCGAGGCAACAACACCATCATTCCCGGGCCCGACACCATCTTCCAATACAACGACCTTGTGTTCACCTTCTCCCGCGAGGAAGGGGTGGAACTGCTCATCAAATATTTCGGACAGAGCACCTTGCAGGTGGAAAAGGTGATGATAATAGGCGGCAATGCCATCGCTTCCATGCTCGCGGCGGAGCTGTATTCCCAGGGAATAGAAGTCAAGATTGTGGAGCAAGACCACAACCGCTGCATCGAACTTTGGGAGAAGCTTGACGACAACATAGAGATAGTCCATGGCGACGGAAGGAATTCCGACTTCCTCTTTGAAGAAGGAATCAGTTCCTGCGATGCTTTCGTGGCGCTCACCGGAAGCGACGAAACCAATGTCCTGTCCTGCGTGGTGGCAAAGAAACTCGGAGTTCCGCGCACCGTGGCAGAAGTGGAAAACATGGAGTATGTGCATCTCGCAGAGGAAATGGGGGTTGACAGCGTTATCAACAAAAAACTCATTACCGCGGCGAGCATCTTCCGCTTCACCCTCGGAGGAAAGGCCCGTTTTGTAAAGTACATGCGCGGCACAAGTGCCGAAGTCATAGAATACACCGCATCCCAGGGCAGCCCGATAACGAAAGCGCCTCTTAAGGACATCAAGTTCCCCGCCGGGGCAATCGTGGGCGGAGTCATCCGTGCCGACGAAGCCTTCATCGCAATAGGAAGCACGCAGATTCTTCCTAACGACCGGGTGGCCATCTTCGCCCTGCCCGACAGCGTAAAAGCCATAGACAAACTTTTCAAGTGAAAAAACGAGCCCTGTTTCTTGTGCTGCTTGCAGCGAGTGCCTGCACGCAGAAGATTTATGTTTCACCCGACGGCATCGACTCTGCCGACGGCAAGCTCAGTTCTCCTCTCGCAAGCCTTGAATGCGCCTTGTCGCGGGTAGACAGCACAAAGCGCACAAGCATAATTCTGCGCGAAGGGCAGTACCGTCCTGCGGAGCCTCTTCGCCTCATAGGATTCAAGAACCTCACAATCAAGTCCTTCCATTCGGAAAAGGTAAGCCTCAGAGGCGATGTCGCAATAGAAATGCACCCTATTGAAGACGGAGAGCTCCCCTGGATAAGCGACAGCGCCACGCGAAGCAGGATTCTGAAGGCGGACCTGAAAGATTTCGGAATCACGGACTTCGGCGAACCTGCGGGCCTGCAGAACCGCTTCGACCTGTATTGCAACGGCGAACGCCAGCCTTCGGCACGGTGGCCCGAAGACCACTACCTGCAAGCGGGGCAGAACTTCGGAAAGACACCCACGCCAAGCATGGCAGCACTGCCGGAAGAACAGATAGATGTGTTCTGGGAGGGCGACTTCGACGCCAATACCGGACGGGTGGAAAACTGGCGCGACGAACATTCCGGGGCCGTGCAGGGATATATGCACTATGACTGGAACCATTCTTCGCACAGGATAAAGGCGATTGAAGGACAACGCATCAAAGTAGACTCCCGCTGGAGCAGGTACGGGTTCAAAAGCGGACTTCGGTACATCGCGTACAATATTCTGCGTGAGCTCGACAGCGCGGGGGAATACTATGTGGATACCGAAAGCGGACTCCTATACTGGTTTACTGCCAACGGCTATGCCCCGGATACCGACGAACTGAGCTATCCCGTTTTCAGGGACAGCGCCATGATGACGGTTTCCTGCT
>JAFUGJ010000092.1 GCA_017469425.1 Bacteroidales bacterium | reverse complement strand
CTTGTCTTTGTGTTTCTCAAGTAAAATACTGCGGTGGTTTTAGCAGTGTGGACCCACCTCTATCCATTCCGAACAGAGAAGTTAAACGCACTAACGCCGATGGTACTGCCCGACCAGGTGGGAGAGTAGGTAGCCGCCGTTTTTCGGATAGCCGGACGAAGAAATTCGCCCGGCTATCTTTGTTTTGTGCTGCGCCCAAAACCGAGTAACGGCGCCTACCGGCTTCCAAAGCCCCATCCCCCTTCCCCTTCCCCGAGGAAGGGGAGCAGTCGCTTCGCTCCGACAGCTTGTTCGTCCGGGTTCTTTTTTGTTGCTATGTTTTCTGCAGCACTTAACATGTTGACCAGCAGTAGGTTGCTATAAAACAAATCGGCCAAATTGACCGATTTGTTTTCTGGAAAAGCGTTGATAATCAAATATATAAGTGCTGCAAATCAGTAAGCTTAAAGTCAAAAGACTGGCTGGAGGCTACGAAATGAAGCTGGCGAAGTAGCCCGCAAAGAATACATTCGTAATCAGGTATGCCACGACAGTGGATACTATCACGCTGATGAGTCCCGGCATCATGAAAGAGTGGTTGAGCAGATATTTGCCGATTACCGTAGTGCCGGAGCGGTCAAAGTTTACTGTGGCTATGTCTGAAGGGTAATTGGGGATGAAGAAATATCCGTATACACTGGGCATCACTCCGAGAAGTACCGGCCCGGCAATTCCTAATGAATAGGCCAGCGGCAGCATGGCAACCACGACGGCACCCTGCGAATTGATGAGCACCGACACCAGGAAGAATACGATGGCTATGGCCCATGGCGCGCTTTCCACGACTCCGCCGAGCATCGTCTTCATCTCATCCATGTAATTTGCGAAATAAGTATCTGCGAGCCATGCAATGCCGTAGATTGCAACCACCGCCACCATTCCGCTCTGCCATACGGCTCCTGCAACCGCTTTCTTGGGCTGAGCCTTGCAGAACATGATGTTGCAGGCGGCTGCCACGAGCATGATAATCTGGATGACGATATTCATCTTTGGAATGTTCAGATACTGGGCCAGGCTCTGTTCTCCCATATGAATCATCTGCATGAATGCGAAGCACACGATTACGAACAGCGCTCCGAGGAAAATGAACACTGATGCCTTGGCTTCGCGCGTGATGGTCTTGTTGAGAGTGGTGGCCGAATTGCCGAACATGTAATTGTATGTCTCAGGATCTTTCAGACGGGCCTGAAATGCAGGGTCCTTGTCGAGGTCCTTGCCACGCCTGTAAGAGGCGGCGGCAGCGCACATGAGTCCGATGATGCAAGCAGGGATGGTGACGATGAGCACCTGGGGTATCGAAACCATATAGCCGTTGGCATTGGATATGGAAACGAACGCCACCACTGCCGCTGCGATTGGCGAGCAGGTAATTCCTACCTGCGATGCTATGGATGCCACGCCGCAGGGGCGCTCCGGACGGATTCCTTTCTTGAGGGCGATGTCGCAGATGATGGGCATGATGGTATATACCACATGCCCCGTTCCCACCAGCACCGTAAGGAAAAAGGTTACCAGTGGCGCCAGGAAGGTGATATGCTCCGGATGCTTGCGCAGCATTTTTTCTGCAATCTGAATCATCCAGTCCATGCCTCCGGATGCCTGCAGGGTGCCTGCGCAGGTTACTGCGGCAATGATGATGTAGATGACATCCGTGGGCGGAGTGCCGGGTTTGAGCCCGAATCCGAATACAAGAATGGCGAGACCGATTCCGGAAATGGCGCCGAGAGCAAGGCTGCCGTAGCGTGAACCCACATAAAGGGCGCCGAGCACGATAAGCAGCTCGATAATCATGGTAAAGGTCATAGTGTTAAATCGATTGGTGGCTATAAATATAGTAAAAGTATTTCGTTTTTTCCGATAAATTCCTATCTTGCACCAAACAAATCAGCATGATAAGATTCAGTTGGCCACTGGCAGCTCTCGCCACCCTGATGCTTGCAGCATGCGCTCCGGAAGCTATTGAGGATGTGGAAGAGTATCCGCCCATTCGCCCCGACTATATAGGTGTCACCGTTCCGAAGGATATGGCGCCGCTGCGCTTCGAAATGCGCGACGGAAGGTCTTTCAGGCAGGTCCGCGAGCGCAGGGGAGATACTCTTTTCATTACGGTTTCCGCATGGAAGAAAGGGGATAGGAGGGTTGTCCGGTACAAAGCTTTCCCCATTTACATTTCTTCCGACCCGATAGACCCCTTCATTGCATACCGCCTCATTGAGCCAAACTACGAAAGTTGGAAGGACATAGGCATCTACTGCCGCGAGCTCTCGAGCTGGCGCGAAAGGGCCATTGTCACCAGTAAGGCTTCCGGAGGGGGATGCGTCAATTGCCATCATTTCCCTTCCGGGGATCCTTCCCGCATGATATTCCATGCCAGGGGCAGGGGTGGCGGAACCGTTTTCTCCGACAATGGAAACGCGCGTATCCTGAATCTTGCCGACACCGGCCCTCACAGGCAGGGAACATATCCGGCGTGGCATCCTTCCGGAAGGTATATTGCTTTCTCATCCAATACTACGCGCCAGTCGTTCCCCATCAGCGGCAGCCAGCCGATAGAGGTTTATGATTTGGAGTCCGACCTTATCTATATGGATGTGCAGACGGATTCTGTCAGGATGATTCCGCAGGCGGGAGGCCCAGGGCAGCTCGAGACATTTCCCGCGTGGAGTCCTGATGGAAGCACATTATACTATTGCCGCGCCGATGCGGTGCCCGATGTCATATCGGACAGGGCAGACTTGCATTATTCGCTCATGGCGCTCGACTTTGAGGAAGGGAATTTTGCCGAAGAACCAAGGGAAGTTTGGAGCGAGGCCGCCCAGTCGGTGTCTTTCCCCCGCGTTTACGGCAAATGGATGCTTTTTACCGCTTCTGCCTATGGCACTTTCCCCATCTGGCATAAAGAGGCCGACCTGATGCTGATGAATCTTGAAGACGGAACAGTCCGCCCGGCGGATGAACTCAACAGTGACGACACGGAGAGCTACCACAGCTGGTCTTCCAATGGCCGATGGGTGGTGTTCAGCAGCCGTCGCATCGACGGCAGATATACCCGGCTGTATATTGCCCACTTCGACGGCGAGGGGCATTTCGGAAAGCCCTTCCTGCTTCCTCAAAAAAAGCCCGCCCATAATGACCTGCGCCTGAAATCCTACAATATCCCCGAATTTGTAAAGGGTAATCCCGGCAGCCTGCAGAAACAAACCTCCAAACTTTTCTCACGATGAAAAAGATACTGCCGCCAATTCTGCTTGCGCTTTGCGTATTCTCAGTGAGCATGTTCTCCCAGCGCTATACCCTGCTTCTGCAGGAGTGCGACGGACTTTTTCTTGCAACTCCGGACTATTTCAGCTGGGCGTTCGGGCAGCCTTTCCCCATTTCGCAGGTTGTGAGCGACTTCCTTGTTCAGTTCTACCGGCTGTCGCCAAGCGCTCCGTTTATTGTTACGGGGATAGTCGTGCTGCTTTTTCTGTTGGTACGGGGAATATTGAGAGCGACACCCCTGCGCCCGTCGCTGCCGGCTTCGCTTGTGGCGGTGGTGTTTTGGTATGTTACGGCAGTTAAAGCCTCGCCCAAACCGGCAGTGGCCGCAATCCTCTGCCTGCTTCCCGTGTGTGGCTTATCCCTGTTTTTCCGCAAACGCAAGGGCTCCGTTTCTGCCTGGGCAGATGTAATCGCGTCGTCCGCAGTCGTGTTGATTGCTTCCATGCTTATTGTTTTCAATCCCGGAGTGCGTCACGCCGAAACATGGGCAAAAGTAAAGAATGCAACCATGTATCGTAAATGGGCCGTCCTGAATGCAAGCGTAACTCCGGAACTGACGGCCGGTGCGCATGAATTTACGCCTTTTGCCTTGCTTTCCCTGGATGCGCAGCATAAGCTTGGCAGCCGCATGTTCAGCTATCCGGTATATGAAGAAAACGACCTTGACATGTGCCGGGAGGGGGATTACTACAACAGCATTTTCTTCAGGGCTGCGTTCCATTCATTGATAGGATGCCATAACGAAGCCATCCATAATTATTCGCAGCTTGCCACCGGTGTGCCTCACGGAACAAGCTTTATGGTACTGCGCAGCCTGATAGCTGAAAACTATCTTGCCGGAAACTTCGTCCTTGTGGAAAAGTACTGCAAGATTCTCGACCGGAGCCAGACCCACGGCAAATACACATCCTATTACCGCAAAGCCATGAAAGGCGGCTCGCCGCATCCTGCGGACAGCCTGTCGCTTCGCACCTCCGTGCCGGTTATCACCGACAGCCCCTCACACAACCTGATGGTTTTCATGGCAGACGGCATTCCGCCTGTTAACATCATGGACAGGCTTCTCTGCACTTTCATGCTTCAGCGCGACCTGACCCGCTTCCGCGAAGCGCTGCGCACATACGGCGGCAAGCTCTCGGAACTTCCGGTCCATCATCAGGAAGCTCTTGCCCTCGCTGACCCCGCGTGCATGGAAGAACTTTCAGCGAATGTTCAGACCCGTTACCGCGGCTTCATGGCTGCATTCGGAAACGCCGCCCCGATTCCCGAACAGCAATCCCGCTTCGGCGACACCTACTGGTTCTACTATTATTATCTGCTATAAATGCACTATCTTCTCATCCTTCTTGCAGTTTCGCTGCTTGTTTCGGCCATAGGCTGGAAGTATTTCATTTATTTTTTCTCACTTGGGTACGGGTTCGGAATCGCCGCACTCTCCATAGCGATTGCACTTATTTTCCGCGATGTCCTCAGTGCTCCCACCATTGCCCTGTGCGTTGCAATGTTCATATTCGGATGCCGTCTGGGAGGGTATCTTTTGTACCGGGAGCATAAAGCCGCCGCTTACCGCAAAATTCTTTTCGACCCTAATCTGAAAAAGAAGAAGCCACTATTTGTGATTCTCACGGTATGGCTTTTCTGTGCCCTGCTCTATGTAGGACAGGTGAGTCCGGTGGCCTTCCGATTGGCAAACACAGCCGACGGCGCTGTCGTAAATGACCTTTGGGCATGGGTAGGATTCGTTTTGGTCATTCTGGGAACATGCCTGGAAGCCGGTGCTGATGCGCAGAAGAATGCCGCTAAAAAGAAGAACTCAAAACGCTTCGTGGATACGGGGCTTTACCGAATTGTCCGCTGCCCCAATTATCTGGGCGAGCTTACCATCTGGACCGGAGTACTCATTTCCGGAATTGGGACCGGACTCAACTGGTGGCAATGGCTGATTGTAGCAGTCGGCTACGCCGGCATTGTTTATGTGATGTTCAGCGGTGCCCGTCGACTGGAGATCCGCCAGAATGAAACTTACGGCTCCGACCCCGAATATCAGGAATATGCGAAAATAGTCCCTATAATTCTGCCTCTCGTGCCCATCTACAGCGTAGAGAAGCACAAATGGCTGGTGGCATAATACCACATTGCCCTTTACGACTTTGGACCTGCAGCAGTTTCGTGAGAATTTGCTGCAGGTCCTGTTTTCTTGACTGGGACCTGTCGCGAAAACTGGCGAAAACGCGGCTGGGCAAAAATGGAAAAGTTTTCAATTCATAAAATAATAGTAGGTAAAAACTTTTTTTCAAGTTTCAGGGGGTCTTCAATTGTTGACACTCTTCTGCAGCCCTTACTTCTAAAAATGCCACCCGCAGGTCAATGCCGTATATTGAAAGCGGATTACACCCGTTCGCCCAAGTTCCGGATATTGTTTCATAGAATTCGACAGGCCGATATTTGCCTCGAAGCCCCATTGGAAGCGCTTTCCTTGCTGGAAAGTTATACTTGGCATAAGGCTGAAAGACCATCTTGTGAACTTATCTTTCCCGTCCAGAGGATCGTTGGGATTTGCATCTATATAGTAGGTGTCCGGTTCTATCATACGCGAAATCTGTGGCCCCAGCCCTATAATCATCGTTGCACCGTCTGCTTGCACGCGATAACGCGCCTGGCAGTAAATATCGGCCATATCCATTGCATCCGGATCTCCGCCGACCCATCCGAGATGATTAATCTCTCCAACTTGTACCCGTACGCCTGCACCTGGCATTATGGACCAGTTGTTGTTCAGCAGTATATCCAGCCCGTAGGAAAAGCGCAATATCGCTCCTGGGAAAACATCGTTGGCCATGCTGCCCGACTCGGAAAACAGGCCGCCTGCAATCAGGACAGAGTTCTGCAGTCGTTTGCCGGACAGTCTGCTTTCCTGTGCGGATGCTGCCGTCAAAGATATGAGCAACAGAGCTATTATCAAATAATAAAATTTTTTCATTACATAAATATAATACTAAAATCGGCAAAATCTTGCATGGCTTTTCGCTTGGATTCCTCAGAGCTCAAAAAAAGCCGTCGGCAAACATTTGCCGACGGCCTTCAGAATGTCAAGAGCCGTGATTAGCGGATCTTCTTGTAGCCGTACTGGGCGGTGTCGCCGAGTTCCATCTCAATCTTCATGAGGCGGTTGTACTTGCAGATACGGTCGGTGCGGCTGAGCGACCCGGTCTTGATCTGACCGCTGTTGGTAGCAACTGCGATGTCGGCGATGGTGGTGTCTTCGGTTTCGCCGGAACGGTGGCTGGTAACGGTGGTGTAGCCGTTGCGGTGAGCCATCTCGATGGCGTCGAGCGTCTCGGTGAGGGAACCGATCTGGTTCACCTTGATAAGAATCGAGTTGCCTGCACCCATCTTGATACCCTTCTCGAGGTACTTCACATTGGTTACGAAGAGGTCGTCACCCACGAGCTGGCAGCGGTCGCCGATTGCCTTGGTGAGCTTGACCCAGCCTTCCCAGTCTTCCTCGGACAGACCGTCCTCGATGGAGTCGATAGGATACTTGGTGATGAGCTTTTCGAGGTACTTTATCTGCTGCTCGCTGGAAAGTCTCTTTCCCTTGGGATCTTTCTTCTTGCCGTCCTTGAGCTGCTTGTAGTCGTAGTAGAACTTGCCGTCCTCGCCCTTGAAGCAGAACTCGGAAGCAGCGCAGTCCATTGCGATGGTGATGTCCTTGCCGGGCTCCAGACCTGCGGCCTTGACAGCCTCGATGATGCAGTCGAGAGCGTCGTCGATGCCCTTGAGAGCGGGAGCGAATCCGCCTT
>JAFUGJ010000091.1 GCA_017469425.1 Bacteroidales bacterium | reverse complement strand
CTCCTTTTTCCTTGGAACATTGATCGGCACCACGAGGCTCACCTTCGCCTTGGTGGGGCCGAAGTAGCTGAGCTTCCCGTCCTTGCTGCGGTCGCGCAGCAGCATGGAGTAGTCGTCGGCGGGCAGGTAGTGGCGGTAGCCGGAGTGCAGGTAGCCGAGGCCCAGGCTGAACTCGAGGTTCGCCCACTTTGCGACGGGTTTGCTGTAGCCCAGGGATACGCCTGCGCTCCAGTATTCGCCCTGATAGTTGAGCTTTTCCTTGTACTGGAAGTCGTACTTCGAACTCATGAGATAGGCTCCACCGAACCATCCGCGGAGCTTCTCGGTGCCCTGAGAATCCCAGGGCCTGAGCCAGTAGCGGCCCTCGAGGCCCATCTCCCACATCTGGAAGCAGTACTTGTTGCCGGTTTCCCACCAGGGGAACACATCTTCCGCCATCAGCGACCAGCGTCCCGCGAAGGGGACCTCCACCTCGAAGTTGAGGGTGGACACGGCGTCATAGAGCAGGTTGGTCTTCAGCGCAAAGATGGTTTTCCACTCCCTTTGAGGCTCGGGAAGAGACAGCTCAGGAACGGGCGCAGGTTCGGGTTCAGGCAGGGGAACGACCTCCTGCACGGGCTCAGGCTCGATAGTTGGCTCGGGCTGCGGCTCCGGTTCGGGCTGCGGCTCTTCCGCGTATTTCACATTCAGCGAAGCGTAGCGGATTTTCGGGAAATGTTCCCGGTACAGATAACCGTAACTCGGCAGTGCCTTCAGCCTTGCTTCCCTCACATCCTCCGCGACATCGGCATCAATCACCTTGAGAATCGCCTCCCTGGCCTCGCTTCCAATCTGCCCGTCGGATACGACGGCCTCGCGGAGCACATCCCAACTTTCGGGAGTGGATGTCACGGTGATTTTCCCCGCCAGCTGCGGGAATTCCTTTGCCACAAGCTCGAACAGGGCCTTTCCTCTCCGCAGGGCAAGGGAATGGTTTACTGCGAGCGGGCCTTCCGGTGAAGACGCGCTGCTGATGAGTATGCTTTCGATTCTGTCGGCGTCAACCTTTCCGAGTGCGATGCGGATTTGCGCCAGCGTTGCGCCGTTGTCCATATAGGCCGGGTCGATTGTCGCCGAGTTCAGGCGATAAATCACCCTGTCGCCGTGCATCCAGGCATAGGATGCGCCGTGTGCTTCTGCAAGCCCTTCGAAACTGAGGGCGGCAAAGCGCAGCCTGCGAAAATGCGTAGCGTAAAGGCTTCCGAAAACCGGCATGGCCTTGAGTTCCGCCTCCTTCCTGTCGGGGTCGGCGTCGGAGTCGATGACGGCAAGCATCTTTTCCCTCGTCCGTTCGGGAATTCTCGGGTCGTCAAGGACTGCGTCGCGCAGGGCCTGCCAGGCTTCCCCGTCGGGATTCTCGACGATTTTGCCCTCGAGCGAAGGATATTTCTCACGGAGCCATTTTGCCATCGCCCCGGCGCGTTTTGCCGAGAGCGCCTTGTTGTATTCGAGATTTCCTTCAGGGGAAGAGTAGGTCGTAACTTTCAGCGAGGTGCTGCCACCGGCAATGATGCTGTCGAGCGCGGAAAGGGCGGCGGCATTGTCAAGATAATCGCTTAATACCTCGGAATCATCGAAGCGAAAATAGATGCGAAGCATGCTTTCCTGAGCACTTGCGCGCGTTCCGAGAAAATAAAGCAGGACTAAAAACACTACCAAAACCCGGTTCACAGAAACTTTTCCCTTATGGTGTACATAAGGGAAAATCAGCTCACGGGCGAAATCTTACCTTTCTGATTGAGCCAGAGTAAGTTGGGTGGCGACGCAGTTGATGAGCTTTTCCATCACGACGGGTTTTGTGATGAAATCATTCGCTCCGAGCTGGTATCCGCGCACTATGTCTTCATTGGAATTCAGTGCGGACAGGATAACCACGCGTATGTCTGCGGTTTCGGGATTGGAGCGAAGGGTGCGTAGCAGTTCGAAACCGTCCATCACGGGCATCAGCAGGTCGAGCAGGACGAGGTCGGGCCTCTCCCGGCGGATTTCCTCGAGCGCCTGTTGTCCGTTGGAGGCGCGGCGAAGGCGGAAATTGAATCTCGAAAGCATTTTTTCCACCAGCAGGAGGTTGATGGGAACATCATCGACGGCAAGGACGCTGCAGCCGGACAGGTCGGAAGATTGTATGTCGAATGCACTCATTTATCTGCTGTGTTTATCAACGCTGGAAATCCACACTTTGGGGGTCATTCCGGTAACTTTCTTGAAGGTGATGTTGAACGACGATGCACTCAGGAATCCACATTCCCTTGCAATTTCCTCCTGTTTTGCATTGCGGTTCTTGAGGATGTACTGCTCCGCAAAGTCGATGCGCAGGGTATTGATAAGTTCGGGGAAGCCGAGATTGTATGTGTTGTTCACCAGTTTGGAAATGTAGGTCTTGTTGGTGCTGAGTTTTTCGGCAACATCGCTAAGGGTAAGGCGGGGATTGAGGAAGAGCTGTTCGTTCATCATCAGCGACTGGAAGCGGGAAAGCAGGCTGTCATCATCCCATGAATTTGCTACCGCATTGAAGATGTTGCTTGCAACCGTGGGGGTTTCTTCCGTCACCTCCGCCGAGCGGAACTGGTCGATGTGCAGGTTCTTCCCTATCTTGGCCTGGATGCGCAGAAGTGCTTCTTCCTCCGCGTCGTCAACGAGGTCGGCAATCATCCGCTCCACCACCGCACCCTTGTCGGACAAGCCGAAGTTGTAGCGGAAACCGTTCAGCATCTGGGCGATAGTGACGCTGTTCTTCATTCCGAACATGGCGGCAAACGCGAAGAAAGACAGGAAAAGCGTCAGCACTATGGCTTCGGATGCCGGTATCCACGGGTGCATCGCTTCGTACGATTTGGGAACCGCCATTTTGGCTATGAGAATCAGGACGGGAATCAGCATGGTGAACACCTGAAGTTCCGGAACCCTGATTTTATCCCCCCGCAGGAAGGCACCGAGATGCCGCAGCGAATAACCATCCCTTTTGCAGGCGACGGCGGTTTTTACGGCTGCATAAACCAGCTCTATCAGAACCATCGCCCGTACCACCACGAAGGCGAGCAGGGCAAAGTAGCCTCCCGAGTCCTGTCCGATGCTGAACAGGTCGGCAAAGCTTAAGTAGCTGCCGTTTTTCAGCACGCCCGCAATCCTGCCCGGCTCGGACAGCAGAATAAGCACTACTCCGGCCGTGAAAATCACAACCGGAACGATTACCCATAGATTATGATGCGGCCTGAATTCGCCGGACGGATTTCGCAACCTGTGCATGTAGCCCCATAGTGCAGGGATGACCGACGGCGCGGTGAGCATTGAAAGAAGGGTGCAGAGCGTAAGGGTTTCTGCCGGAATCCCCGGACAGACATAGGAAGCGTCGGCAAGGCTGAAGAGCGCACCTATGGCAAACAACACCATGAAGGTACTGAAGCCGGAAGTCCTGAATGTCATCAGCGAATGGATGAGCATCCAGAACAGGCATGTGCCGAATGGCAGGAAGAGTATGATTGCAAATAGCATCAAAAATCGTCGTTATTTTCGTATATACTTGTTTCCCAGTCGCTTACCGAAGGGGCAAAAGTAATTTCGTGATATATGGAACTCAGGTCGAGCCCCAGGTGGAAGGTGTACTGTTTCCCATAGACGAAAATGTTGTCGGGAAGCAGGCCATATAGCATGAACTTCTTCACCTGATTTGTAAGGGGCTGATAATAGAAATTGTTGTGCTTGAACCCATCCACATCGAAAACCACTTCCACGCACTGCTTGCCTATTTCGATGTCGTCGGGGATGGAATAATAGCGGTGGCTGTCGGCCAGCCTCTCTACGAGGGAATCGTAGCCTATGAACCTTTCGTTGTCCGAGCCCACGCCCACGGGTGCGTCGCCTTCAAATACTACGATTTTCCTGTAATATCCCTGTTTGTGCCAGGTTCCGCTGTTTGAGGTAATGTCATTTATATACACGCCCGCCTGCGCGACATTGGTTGCAGTTACCTTGCGCAGATGAATCAGCCCCTGCAGGGCGGGGTCCGGGGTAATGTCGCAAATTTTGAAACCAATGTCATTGGTAATGTGCTGGAATACGAGCGGAACCATGTTGAGCTGATTGACCGCTTTTTCCACGGTTTTGGATACAAGCGGACCGGCCTCGGTTTCGTTGACTGAATAGGGAATTGCATAGGATTCGTACCCGTCGCCATAGTCGAGTTCGTTCACATACGGATAGTAGGCACTGAAACTAATCTTGTTGGACGACGACCAGAGATAGTCGTCGAACGAAGCGGAATAATCGCCTCCGGAAGCGCTGACTCTTGCGTTGTCGAGAACTACATCGCCGTGTTCGAAGTCGATACCGACAAGTCCGAAAGGAATGTCGGAATCCATCGTTGCGAGTTTAGAGTCCGTGTCGACAGCGGCGCCCTTGGTCATGACACCGGTACGCCCCTTCTCTATTACCTGCCCGTCGCGCGTGACCATAATGTCAAAATCCATGCGCTTTTTGGAATTGTCGTTCTGCAATCCTGGCATGTCGTCAATCTTGTTGCAGGAGGCGGCAACGAGGGAGAGCAGTAAAACTATGATGGATATCCGCTTCATGTTTCTTTATGTGTTTGATACCCTGCAAATATAAGACAAATTTTCTTCAAACAAAAATTTTTTCGAAAATGTTAAATTTATTTTTGAAAAATGAATTTCAGCGACGGGGGGGGGGTAAATGAGTAAAAATTCGGACTGTTTCCGAATCTGCTCCCGAATATATTTATATAATGGTACACGCAGGAACGCGTTGCGGTCTTTTTGTTAAATCTTGTTATTTATCGTAGTAAAATTTTACGAATCCAAAATTATTTTTGAAAATTATTCTAATTTATTTTTGGAAAAATGAAAATAAGCGCTATATTTGCACGCTCGTTTTTATGAGGCAATGAAGCGCAAAAACATCATAAACGCCATTCTAAGGCCCTCCGGAGCCGTTTTCTCTTATGTACACCATAAGGGAAATTCGGCCATGAACGGGGTTTTGGCGGTGTTTTTCGTGCTGTTTTTTTTTCTCGCGCAGCGCGCGAATGCACAGGAAAGCCCGCTTCGCATCTATTTTCGCTTCGATGACTCCGAGGTACTAAGCGATTATCTTGACAATGCCGCCGCCCTTTCTGCGCTCGACAGCATCATTGCCGGTGGCAGCACCTCGCTGAAAGTTACGACCTACTCTT
>JAFUGJ010000021.1 GCA_017469425.1 Bacteroidales bacterium | reverse complement strand
GGTAAATAGTAGGAAAATTCCTATCTTTGTAGTGCGATAACAAAGCAATAAGTTCTATGAAGTACACAGAGTTAGAGAAAAAGCTACGAAAGGCCGGCTGCTTCGACACCGGGGAGCAAGCCAACGGCCACCCAATCTGGCACAGTCCACTCACTGACGCGGACTTCTGGATGAGCAACCACCACAGCGAAGAAGTGGCGACCGGTACATTAAACAAAATCTTGAAGGCGGCGGGGCTTAAATAATCCCCACCCCTTCCTAAAAGGAAAAGATAATGAAACATGTGAAAGTATTTATCGAGAAGTCCTCCTATGGCTATTCCGCCTACATGGATGACACTCCCCTCAGCTACAGCGTCTTCGGCGAGGGAAAGACCGTAGAAGAAACCATCGATGACTTCAACAAGTCATACGCAGGGATGCGCGAATACTACGAGCGCAACGGGAAAGCCTTCGAGGAGATTGAGCACGAGTTCTTCTACGACACGGCCAGTTTCCTCCAGGAGTACTGCAAGGCCTTCAGCCTCGCAGGCCTGGAGCGCATTACGGGCGTCAGCCAGACACAGCTGGGGCACTATCTCCATGGCCGCCGCAAACCTTCTCAGAAGACCATTGACAAAATCCAGACGGGCGTTCAACAATTCGCCCATAATTTGACGGCTGTCAGGTTTGCTTAGTTATCGCAGACTTCATAATACCTGACACCGGCCCTCGGAGAAATCCGGGGGCTTTTTCTTTTTGTCCTTTCTGCGGGCGCGCGGTGCGGTATCTTTGCAGAAAATTGGATAAACCGATGAAAAAGAACTACCGCAATCCCCGCAGCCTTGCCATGGATATCATCCGAGGGAACTGGCTGCTCGACAATCCGCACCAGTTCCGCGACATCGCACGGGCTTTCATCAACGGAGAGCTGAAGGGAAAGGACTCCGTGCCCGAAACGGTATTGCGCGACGATTGCAGCGTCATAGACTTTGCTGCTTCTGTAGAGCACCGTCTTGAGTCCATGAGCTCGGATGCTTCACCTGCAGGCGGGGCGGAAGAAAGGTCGCTCGTGCTGGTCGTGCCTCTCCATGGCACGCTTACCAAGTATGACAGCTGTCTCGGTGTCTCCACCCTGGAGGCGGCCGCCATCCTTGAAGAGTACGCCCTGGGTGACGAACGCATCGGCGCCGTGGTGCTCGATATCGACAGCCCCGGCGGTGCTGGCAACGCCGTCGCTCCGATGGTGGCGGCAATCCGCAAGGTGCAGGCATCCGGGCGTCCGGTCCTTGCGCATGTGGACCTCTGCTGCAGCGCGGCATACTGGATTGCGTGTGCCACCGATGCCATATTTGCCGACAACCTTACTTCCAGTATCGGAAGCATAGGAGTGTATCGCACTGTAATCTACGACCGCGAAAACAAGGAGTCCGGATACCGCGAGATAGATGTGTATGCCCCCGAATCCACCGACAAGAACCTGGCATATCGCGAAGCTCTGGAAGGGAAGTTCGACCGTATGCAGGGCGATCTTTCCGAAGTTGTGCAGATGTTCATTGCAGCGGTGCGGGAGGGCCGTCCGGACCTGAAGGAGGAAGCGGGCGTGCTAAGCGGAGCCGTCTTCAGCCCCGGCAAGGCCGTCGACCTCGGGATGATTGACGGCATGGCCGACCTGGACGACTGCATAGAGATTGCCTATGCGCGTGCAAGCCTCAAATAAACACCATTACCTAAATTCATAATCCATGTCAAAGAAAATCAAAAACCCCACCGTCTTCGCCATAGTTGCGAAGATGCTTGGCCGTGAAAAGCTCGCCGGTAAGTCCGGTTCCTTGGAGCTTTCCGATGAAGAAAGGGCAAGGATTGCCACCACTTATGGCAAGGACTTCCTTGCCGCCCTGGAAGGCGCGAATCTCTCCGGAGATGCCGACGCCGAGGCGACCTCCATCTTCGATTCGATGATTTCCGCAGCACAGGCACAGGCTGCCCAGCTGGCGGAAAGGGATTCCACCATCGCGCAGCTTCAGGCTACCGTGAGCGAGCTCGCCGCAAGCCCCGAGCCCACTCCTGCCGCCGCTGCTGTGACCGCTCCTGCACGCGCCCGCAAGGCAAGCGTGAACATGGCTGCCAAGCACAATGCAGCCGCCACCAACATGTTCAATGCCGAGAACCCCGTAGCCGTCGCCGTGGCCGCTGCGGAGAACGGCGTCGATGTCTCCGAACTCAATGCAGAACTCGACATTGCGATGCCCGCAGGCGTGCGCCTCGACATCCTGAACAAGCGCATCTACAACGGGTTCAAGGATGCAGAGTTCTTCACCCGTATCCAGTCCAACACCAACTACCGCGCATCCGCCGCTATCTGGGGCGAAGTGTCGCAGCAGTTCACTCCTTACTGGACCCCCAAGGGAACCGGTAAGTTCACCCCCATCGAAATCAAGCAGCGCCGCCACAAGATCAATGTGGCAGTGAAACCCGCGGAGATTCTCACCAGCTGGCTGCTCTTCCTTTACGAGCAGGGCAAGACCCAGGCAGAGATGCCTTTCGTGAAGTATGTGATTGAAAATCATATCCTCCCCAAGGTTTCGGACGATATCACCCTGTCGATGCTCGGCAAGGGCAAGTTCGTAGAAGTCACCGACGCCGCCGACGGCAAAGCCGGTTCCGCCGCTTCCGCGTCCATGGACGGCTACGAGACCATGCTTGTGGAAGGAAGGAACGATCCCAAGTGCAAGTTCAACTACTTCAAGGCTGCGAAGAATTTCAAAGACCTTGACGCCAAGAGCCTGCTCGAATATGTGAATTCCTTCGTCGATGCCATCAAGCCCCTCTTTGCGGGCCGTCTCGACCTTCACTGCTCGCCCGAATTCCTCACCGCGTACAAGCGCGCCGACTTTGCGGTCAACGGCAAGTACACCGGCGAAGAAAACGACGGACGCATCCGCTTCACCCGCTTCACCCTCTCCGCCTTGGAGTCGATGTACGGTTCACCCATCCTCTTCGCCACCCCTCGCGAGAACTTCGTGATGCTCGTGGACCTTTCGAAGCCCGAGCGCTGCATCAACAAGATTGCCGAGGAGAACTACGATGTGAAGATTTTCGGCGAATACTCCCTGGCTGTGGGATTCCGCATTCAGGAAGCCGTGTACGCTGCCGTTCCTGCCGGGTACGACCCCAAGGACTCCATCGCCACTTCCGAAGTTGACACCGACCTCTGGGAGAACGGCAAGGGCGAAGATGAAAACGGCGAAGGTGCATAGTCAAACCATTTGACCTACCGGAATTATGTACATCAAAACCGCAATCCCCAAGAAGGCCGACGGCGCAGGCGCCGCCGTGCCCAAGGATCCGAATGTGATTGTCCTCTTCACTGAGGACATCACTGCGGAACCTACCCGTTCCCATGGCAATGTTGCCCTTACCGGCAACTACACCCTCAAGGATGGTGCAACCGCCGTGGGTATCTACCTCACCCCTTCCACCATCGAAGCCGGTTACGACGCCGAGGGAGATGTGGACGCACGCGGCTTCAAGCATCGTGTGGGCGGTGAGCACCCCGGAAACGACCCGGAGCTGGAAAGCTTCGTCGAAGGCACCGTCAACAAGGGCGTCGTTATCCTCGTGAAGGACTGCGACGGCTCTGCAAAAGGTGTCACCAAGGCTTACGGTTCCAAGTGCAACCCCCTCTTCCTCACTCCTACCCCCACCGACAGCAAGGATGCCAACAAGACGGCCCTTGCATGGGCCCAGGAGATTGCAGGCGCTTTCCTGCCCGGAATCTACTCCGGAACGATTCCGACCCTGGCGGGAGCTGAGTCTTCGGAAGAAAAGGAAACCGCTTAGTCATGCCTACCTCTCGTGCTTCTCAGTCAGCAAAAGCGGCCCCCGTCGTGAAGGCGGGAGCCGCCGATGCTGTAATAGTGTGCGCATTCAAGGGCACTGAAGCCAAGATGCGCGCCCTCTGGCAGCGCGCCACCGGCGACGAAAGCATCAGGGTCGTACCAGTGGAAGCCCCGGACGGGGGCGACCGGTTCGACCTCATCGGAGTGCTCTCCTCCCTGGCTGGCGACGAAGGCGTGACGGAACGCTTTACGCTCGTGCCGCCGAACACTTTCCCGGCAAAGGCCGTGACTCCGGAAGAATTGCGCCTTTGTACGGTGTATGTGTCGAAAGGCGGCAAAATCAGTCACTTCAGCTGCCTGCCGCTTCAGTTCGTGAAGGCCGATGTGCGCGAGTTCCTGGAAGGCGGCCTTGATGCGGAGCAGCTGTGCGATGCCCAGATAGACCGCATTACCGAAGTGCCGGTGTGGGCCGGATATTCCTTCGGGAACCTGGTAACCCCCGTGCTTCGCGCCAATCCCTGCGAGTCCGTGATACTGGAAGCCTTCGTGCGAAGGAAGTATGTAGCCCCTCAATCCAGGGGCGCGTGGGATGCCATCGAGCACCTGGTCGACCGCCTGCTGCCGGAATAAGCGGGCCCCGTGAAATTCAGGAACCGGCCACTGTTTCGCGGGGCTCATTCCGCAGACAGTGGCCATTCCTTTCTTCTCCGGACTGTCCGATGGAACTCAAGGTTCTGGCAAGCGACAAAATCACCGCCTACCACAACTATGTCAGTCTGCATGAAAGGCTCTTTGAATGTGCCGACCTCGATGACTGTTTCAGCGTCGCAAAAAATCTTCTGAAAAATTATAGGCAAAATCGGGAAATTTTTTCCGAATTTGCCTACTACCAGGAACACGGCTGCATTTTGGGAAAACACCCGGTTTTTGCGGAAAGGAAAAAGCTGGACTCTTACCGGAAACTCGGCATCTACCAGCTGACGCTTAAAAAGCGCAATCTCGAACATGCCATCTGGAGAATTCGTGCCGAACTGAAGAGAGGCGACAAGCCGCACCTCGATGCGCAGCGTGAGCAGCGGCTTGCCGGGAAGCTCCGCGAACTGGCTGCAGTCACTGAAATAATCAATACATCCGAGAAAAAATGAGTGAAAAACAGATAATCCTTGAGGATGCTGACCGCGAAGCCCTGGTTACCCTGGGGGGCCTCCGGTGGAGCGAGGATAAGATTGCCGCTTACTTTGGCTGGGATCGGGCGGCCCTGCACAAAGAACTCTCCAATCCGGAAAGCGAAATATCCAAGCTGATTCTCCGGGGGGAGCTGCGGTCGGCGTTCAAGTTGGAATCCCGCCTGCAGGCCGATGCGGAGGGTGGAAACCTGACAGCCGCCAAACAGTTTTCGGACCTCATGCGCGATCGTAGCTTCAAGATGTCGAAGCTCGATCTGTTCGGTGGCGCGGAAGATGTGTCGCTCTTTGAGTCGGTGCAAAAGTACATCGAAGCCGGAAGCCCTGGCAACATGAGTGCCAAGGAGCAGCTGTACATCGAGCTGCTTCAGATTGTCTATTCCCTTTCAGTGAAATTCGGTGACCGCAAGACCCTCAAGCTGCTTGCCAGGGAACCATTCAGCCTCTCATACGCCCAGTCGAAGGAAATCATTTGTGAGGCCGTCGAGCTCTTCAACGGAGGCCGCCAGACCTCCAAGGAAGCGATGCGCCACCACATCGCCCAGACCTACGACACGCTTTATCACGCTGTGATTGACAATGCGAAAACCACCCAGGACTACGCTCTGGCTGCCGGAATACTTGACAAAAAAGTGAAGATTCTCAAACTTGACCAGCCGGATGTGGAGCGACTGCCTGCCGAATTGTATCACAAGCCTTTCATCGTGCGTACCATGGAACCCGCGAGCCTCGGGCTCCCGGCTGCCAACCGCGACCGGCTCGCCGAACAGATTGACAGCCTGGACGACATCCCGGAACGCGACAAGCGAAGCATTGCGATGGATGCGGGAATCATCGATTACGACCTTTCGGAAAAACTGCATTATGCCTCAGAGGAAACGCATCAAGATTGACAGCACGCAGGCTGCTGATGTCCAGTATCAGAGCAAGTTCGCGCAACTGGTGGGGCTCATCGGGGCGCGCAAGACCTACATCGAGGCGGGGCGTGGTTCCGCAAAAACCACGGAGATACTCGTCGAGCGCCTGGTGGATCTCATCTACGACATGCCGGGTGCCCCCGCGCTGTGGATATCCGACACTTTTACCAATCTCACATCCAATGTGCTCCCCTCCGTACTGGAAGGTCTCGGACGCAAGGGATTCCGGGAGGGCACGCATTTCGTGATAGAGAAGGCGCCGCCAACCTTCACGGACAAGGAGAAGGAGAAACTCCCCGAATGGCTGAAGGCGCGGTTTTGGAAGCCGGTGAATCACATCGTCTCCTACAAGCGTACGATTGTGTTCTTCACGGGGTTCAACCTTACCTTCGGTTCTCTTGACCGCCCTTCGACCCTTGCCGGGCGCTCTTATGTGTTCCTCTTCGGCGATGAAGGGAAGTACCTGCGTCCGGAGCAGGTTGCCAATGCACTCAAGGCTGTAAGGGGGTATTCCCTGGAATTCGGTTCCAGCCCGTTTTATCGTGGCCAGTGCTTCACATCGGATATCGCCGACCCTTCCAGGGCGGGTGAATACGACTGGATGCGCAAGGCCGGTGCGGACATGGATCCGGATGCGATACTGCTGGTGGTGAAGGCCGGGCTGGTTTACAACGAAGCGATGGCCGAGGCCGTAGCCTGCAAGGATGAATGGCTGCGGAGCAGGGATCCGGCGGACCTGGATACCTACAAGCGCAAGCTTAAGGTTGCGGAAAGATGGCGCAGGCGATACGAAACTACCCGTCGGCAGCAGGGGGCCGACACCCTCTACATGAAAGTGTCGAGTTATGTGAATGCCGATATCCTTACCCCCGACTGGTTCGACGATGCATTTGCCTCCGGATTGCCGGATACCAAGTCTGCCATCCTGTCGCTGCGGCAAGGCATCGAATCCGGCGACCGGTTCTACTCCTCGCTCGGTCAACAGCACTTCTACTTTGACGGCGTCGACGAAGCGGAATATGACAAGCTCTCCATGCGCGACCGCCCGGACTGCCGGATACTGCGATATCTCAATGTCGATGCGCCGCTCCGGCTCGGAGTTGATTTCGGCAACATGTGCTCCATGTGTTGTGCCCAGCTCGGACGCGAGGGAGGGCGCGAGGTAATGCGCATACTGAAGTTCATCTACACTCTCGCACCCGAATACATCGAGGACCTCGGAAGGAAGTTCCGCACTTTCTTTGCTCCAATGAAAACCAAGGTCATCTATCTGTACTACGACCGCGCCGGGAACTCCTACAAAAAGGTGGGCAAGGACCAGGTAAGCAGTCTCAAGCGGGCCATAGAGCTCGACGAAGGAGGGAAGCGCACGGGGTGGAGCGTACACCTCATGAGCCTTCACCAGGGCGACCTCCGCCAAAGCGAGGAATACCACTTCATGCAGATTTTCATGAGCGGAGCCAACCCGCGCCTGCCGCTCTTGCGCATCGATGCCTACCAGGCCAAGAATCTGAAGCTGTCGCTGGAACTTGCCCGTACCGCCGTGCGCTCCGGCATCGTCTACAAGAACAAGTCGAGCGAAAAGCTGCCAATCGCCGACCTCCCCGCCCGGTCCACAAACCCCTCCGATTCTTTCAAGTATCTGCTCATGACGCCGGAATATCGGAAGATTGTAAAGGGCGCGGGCGGCTCATCCGGCTCCGGCAATTTCGACATCGTTTCTGCCCCCAGGTAGCTCCCGTCGCCATATTTCACCTTTTGGAGCCATGTGTAATTTCATTTGCAATAGAGGGCGGGCCGGTCTCGGGAAAAACACGAAAAATTGTTTTTTTCGGAGAGCGGGCCCTTTTCCTCTCAAAATCAGGGAAATATCGTTTTCGAACTTTGAAAATTCCCTCCGGAATCTACCTTTTCGTGTACGGACATCGGTTTTTCGCCCCGGGCGCATCGACCCGTCAGAACGAACTATCCGCCGGGCCTTTCGCTGTCCTTTGCAGGCGAGAAATGGATGTTAATTTTGCACCATGGATCTGTACGATGCGATACATGAAATGCGAAGGCTCTCCGACCTTGGAAAGCCCTTCAGCTTCTCGTTCATGTCGTGCAATCTTACCGAAGGGAAGAGCGAGGGCCGTGTGGAAGTGAGGCACGCGAAGTTGCTGTCACGAGAGCACGGGCGCTACCACCGTGATGCGGAACTCGTCGAGAGATACCTGGATCTCGACACTGCCCGGCCAAGGCACTTTTATCAGCCCCTTCTTATGACATTCAACGGGAAGAAAGTAACATTATCATAACATGGCAGAGAAGATATCCAAGCACAGCTACGCCGCCACCCTTGAAGACGGGCGCGTGCTGATTTTGTCAAATTCCGAACCCGGGCTGGGCACTTTCGATAAACTCTGGAAGGCGGATGCCCGGAACTGGGAGGTGCTCCCCCAGACCTACGGGGGAACGAAGGTCGTGCCCTACGGGTGGCAGAATAACATTCCCACCTTCGTAAGGGATGTGGTGGATGAGAACAATCTGGTTCCCGGCATCATAAACCGGCAGGCCGGTCTTCTCTGGGGGCAGGGTCCGCACTTTTACCAGCTCGGATATGAAGGTGGGAAAATCTTGCAGATATGGCAGGACGACCGCGAAGTGCAGGCATGGCTGAATTCCTGGGATTACAAGGCGTATCTTCGCGGCTGCATCAATGACTATCTGCATCTCGGGGGCTTCTATGATGCGAAGTATCTTGCAAGGGGGCGGCGCATCGGTCTTGATAAGCGCATCGCCATGCTTGAGCATATACCTGCCAAGAACGCCCGTCTGGAATGGCCGGAGAATAACGGTCGCCGCCTGGCAGATGTGAAGCATATAGCAGTGGGCGACTTCGAAAACGGCTGCGTGGATACCGGCGTGACGCTCTATCCTGTTTATGACAGGCGCGATCCGGGCAAGTACCCTGCGTCTGCATCATATAACAGGCTTGAGTCGTTCGCCCGGGATTTCTACAGCGTGCCGCAGTTCTGGGGCGCCCTTCGCTGGATCATCCGGGGGAGCGAGATTCCTGCAATCTTCAAGTATGTCACCGACAACGGTATCAACCTGGCATATCATGTGCACAGCTCCGATGCGTATTGGGATAAGCGGCGGGATGTGCTGCGAAACCTTCATCCAGACTGGGATGAATCCCGCCTGGAGCAGGAGATAGGAGTGATAACCAACAAGATGCTCGACTCCATGGTGGCGGTGCTCACCGGAAAGGAAAACGCAGGAAAGCTCTTCCACTCCATCGACATCATAGACGACCAGGGCAACTCCCACCCGTGGAAGATTGAGGCCATCGACCAGAAAATAAAGGATTTCGTGGAGAGCCAGCTGAAGATAAACGAGGCGTCGGTATCCGCCATCACTTCCGGCATGGGTCTGCATCCCTCGCTCTCCAACATCATGGTGAACGGAAAGCTCGCATCCGGAAGCGAGATGCTGTATGCCTTCAAGCTTTATCTGCATTCGGATGTGGAGATTGCTTCGGGCATCATCCTGGAACCCATAAATCAGGCCATAGCGTTCAATTTCCCGGGAAAGGATATCAGGCTGGGATTCTACCATTCCAGCGTGCAAACCGAAGAGGCCCTCAGTTCGTCAGACCGTATTAAAAACTCATAGCCATGCTTTTCAACAAGAATAACAACGGCTCCGAAGAGCTGCATGCTCTTACAGGGGTGTTCCAGGCAGGAGCGAAATTCAGCGCCGTGCGCCCGGAATTGCTTCAGGCCGGGCACGAGGTTTCCGCAATCGTGGGAAAAGAAGTGATTGCCGCCGCGCAGGAAATATATGATGCCGACAATGCAGCGGATGCGGAACTTGAGTTCGTTGATGCGGTGCGCCGTCCTGTGGCGTATCTCGCAGTGCTGATGTTCTCCAAGGCAAACACCGTCGTTCATGGAGAGCAGGGCCGGAAAATGAAGACCGACGAAAATGAAAAGACACCGTTTGCGTGGATGCTCGACCGTGACGACCGCGAATTGCGGGAACGCTATTACGGCGCCCTCGATGCGCTGCTGCTTTATCTGAAGGAGAACAAGCCGGACCTTTACGCCGGTATGAGTTCCCGCGCCAAGCTGGACGGGAGCATAGTTCGTGACCTTGCCGACCTCGAGGCAGTGTATCCCGTGGAGCACAGTTATTACATGCTCTACAGGCTTACGCCGATGTTCCTGGAAATGCAGGATACGAGACTTCGCGCCATCATCGGGGAGGATAATTTGTCGGCATTATTGGCAGGCGAGAGCGCGATATCCGCCTCCATGATATCGAATTCCCGTAAATTCGTAATTCTCACGGGGTTATCTACGGCGGTGCGCCGCTGGGGGATAGATATTTTCCCTCTTGCCATCGCCCGCCGGTTCGCTCCTTCGTATCAGGGGAACCAGGAGAGCCGTGCCGCCACCTTGAATGAAATTGACTGGTTCCTGAACCAGCTGCTTGCCGACATCGACGAAACGAAGAAGGCCCTGCTGGATGAAGTGAACGGCTCCGATGGCGTGCCTGCCGTCAAGTTGATTCCGGATAACGATCCCCGAAACAAATACTTCACGGTATGATTACGCTGGAATTCGGAGCCCGCAAGAGAGTGGATGTGCCGGGCAGCTGGGATGAATGCAGCCCGGCACAGGTGCAGAGCCTGTTCCGGATATATGACGGATATGCCGCCGGGCGTATCGATGAGCTTCAGTTCCGCATGCTGGCACTTTACCTCTTTCTCGGAATCAGGAAGCCGACACGCCGCGCCATGGGGGATGATGCCATAAGCGAGAATCTCGCGATGCTGCTGCCTCTTACCGATTTCGTTCTGGATGCAGAAGGGCGCATCAAATACGATTCCGTCCGCAATCCCCTGCAGGCTTTTTCCATAAGGGGAGTGCATTTTGTCGGCCCTTCAGATCTGTGCTTGGACCTGACATTCGGGGAGTTCCGCAATGCCGCACTTTCCTTGAATGCTTTTTTCAAGGGCGGCGCGGTGTCCGACCTCGATGAGTGCATCACTCATCTTTACAGGCCGGTGGCGCCCAGGGCAAACAAGGCGGGGCGCAAGGTGTGGCCTGCCGATGGTGAAACTTTCGGCAAGGAAGCAGCGCTAATCACGCGTTTGGAACCCTGGAAGAAGAATCTCATAATGATGTGGTTCTCCTCCTGCATCAACTATATCCAGACCGGAACCCTCCATCTCGGCGGGGAGGATGTGGATCTTGCCCTGCTCTTTTCCGGGAGCGGCGCAAGCAAAGGGCCCGCTGCGACCTGGAATGATTTGCTTATCCAATTTGCAAAGGAGGGGGCCATCGGTACGGTCGACGCCGTGGAAGAGACGCCGCTGCCTACCATCTTGCTGTATATGTGGACCAATTACAAGGAGAACAAGAGATATGAGTCATCTGTTAAGAAAGCTCAGGGCGCTCAATAGCTATCTGCGCCGTTTCACCGTACCAGGCAGGGATGATGTGAAGGTGTCGTATGTTACGGCATACGCCGATGCTACATCGCGCCTTAATAACGAGACGGGCGTCCAGGTACTCATCGCCCGTCCGGAAATGCATTCCCAGTCGCCGGACGGCGAGGCTGCAGCATACGCCCAGATAGAGTCGGCGGTGTTCATTCTCATGAAGGACTTCGGCTCCGCCCGCACTGATGCCCTGGAACTCGAAGCATACGACGATATGGAAGATATCGCCGATGCCGTCCTTGCGGAGATATATGGCAGGGCTGGCAGCTGCTCCCAGCTCGCAGGAATCCGTTGCACGGGCTTCGAGATCGTGCCGGTTACTTCTACATTCGGCAGCTGGTTCGGCTATAGCATCGTAATAACCTTCGAATGATGGACGATATCCGCATTCTCTCGCGATTTATCCGCAAGGTCTTCACCGAAGAGGGGAACCGGCTGCTCGAACAGCAAAGCCAGGCCATACGCTCCAAGGTGCATGAGCGCACCGGACGGCTCATGCGAGCCCGGAACATCTGGGTTTATGGTGGCGACGGTTCCAGCTTCGACGGGATGCTGACATTCACGCACACCGTATATGAACGGTTCCTGGATATGAAGTCGATTGCCGGTCAGAGACAGAAAAGGCGCATCATTCATAACCGGTATATGATGAAGGCTTATGGCAGGATTGCGTACCGTCTCATGAATGAATTTGCCGATGAAGTCCAGGAATCTCTCCGGAAGGAGATTGAGGAAATCCGCCTGCGGTTTCGTTAAAGGTCCGATTTTTGCATTATTCCCCTGAAAAGGATGTGCAATGAAAAGGCTGGTTACAATACTGCTGATTCTCGCGGGTGCGGTGGCTTCCGCCCAGGAATACCCCAAATATACAGTTTCAAAAACTCTTTATGCCGGAGCTCTTAATCTTGAGGTGTTCAAAATCACAATGGAGGAGTGGATTGCAAAGGAGGGCTATTTTTCCCCTTTGTGCATTGGTTTTTATTCCAGGGAAGGGGATAAAGTATATCAGACCGACGGGGCCTTTGATTCAAAGATCAGGGATATTTGGTGGTTCTTATTAGGAAACGGCGAAAACTTTATATCATTTGATTGCTCTTTCCGGTATGAAGATGGCCGTTGTATTGTCACAGCGTCGAATCTATATGGCTGCTCGGGATATATTTGCGGAGAGGGAGAGACTTTGATTCGTGAGTGCTATCCAAATAACAGGACATATAATCGGGATGTTAAAGCTGTTGAAAGATTCAACGAGTATTTCAATGAGTTCTGCAATTCATTTTACGAGTACCTTTGCGCAGCCGCCAATTCCTGAAAATATTGCGATAGACTTTGTCCTTTTTTAACCGCCTGCGGGCGGTTATTTTTGTGCCATAATATCGATATTATGGCAAGAATCAAGGAAGAAGACCTCAGACTGAACATCATCCTTTCGGGCGACAAGGAGCAGATGAAAAGGCTCAACAAGGATTTGGGGCTCACGGGAAAGACCCTTACCGAGTTGCGCAAACACCTCTCGCAGACTAAAAAGGCCCTTGCCAATGCTGTTCCCGGTACTGAGAACTGGAAGAAACTTCAGAAAGAAGTCAGGGATACCCAGGCCAGGCTGAATGAGTTGAACGGCAAGGCTAAGCAGACGAAAACCGCCCTATCGTCGCTTGTGAAAGGCGGAGCCATTCTTGCCGGGCTCCGTGCCGCAGCGAAGGCGATATCATACTTCACCACCCGAATCGCCGATTTTGAGCAGGCGAACGCCAACCTTGCCACCGTGCTGGGGAAGACCGTCAACGACATAAAGGCCCTCACAGATAACGCCCTGGCGCTTGGACGCGAGACTGAATATACGGCGTCGGAGGTGACGCTGTTGCAAACGGAACTCGCCAAACTGGGCTTTACCGAGCTTCAGATTCTGGCGATGACCGAATCCACCCTGCATTTTGCTACGGCGGTAGGAACAGATTTGCCACAGGCCGCCCAACTTGCCGGTGCGACGCTTCGCATATTCGGACTTCAGGCTTCACAAAACGAAGATACGCTCGGAGTTCTGGCAGTGGCTACCAATAAGAGCGCCCTGAACTTTACATATCTGCAGAATGCGATGAGTACGGTAGGCCCGGTGGCAAGAACCTTCGGCTTCTCCGTCCGTGACACGACCGCCCTCCTTGGCACCCTTGCAAACGCCGGGTTCGACGCTTCTTCCGCTGCGACGGCTACACGAAATATCCTGCTCAACCTTGCAAACAGTTCAGGCAAGCTCGCACAGGCGCTCGGAAGACCGGTCCGCACCTTTCCCGAACTCATGGCGGGTCTTCAGGAGCTGAACTCCAAAGGCATCGACCTGGCTACCTCGCTCGACCTGACCGACAAGCGCTCCGTGTCTGCATTCAACTCTTTCCTTCGGGGAACGGAGGATTCCCTTGCCCTTCGTGACGCCCTGGAAGATGTGGACGGAGAGCTGAAGCGCATTGCCGATGAACGGATGAATACCGTTTCGGGCTCGATGAAGAAGCTTCAGTCGGCATGGGAGGGTTTCGTTCTTTCCTTCAGCAACAGCAAGGGCGCCATCAAGAGCGTTCTTGATTTCCTGGCGAAGGGCATCAACACCATTACCGACATGATCGGCGACCAGGTGCCCCGCCAGGGCAGGCAGCTCCTTGAGAGCATGCGCGAACTGTATGGCGGCGATGATTCGCAGGTGATTTCCGTCCTGAAGGATGAAGAAGAGAAGTATAAGTCATGGATATTGACCGCGTCTGCAGAACTTGAAGCTGCGTCGAAGGATCGGCGCAAAATCCTTGAGAAACAGATTAAGGCCTGGGGGCACGAAATTGCCGTCACGAGGGCCGCCGCAGCCCTGTTGGTGTTGCCCGAAGATGACACTACGACCGTATCCACTCCATCGGCATCATCGGGCAATGGTTCCGGCGGTAGCAAGGACAAGAAAAGCAAGGCGTGGTCGCTTCAGAGCGATGAGGCATTCCTGAGAACCAAGGCCGCCCTTCAAAAACAATTCAATGACAGGGAAATCAAAACCAAGGAAGAGTTTGATGAAAAACTCTACGAGGCGGAACTCGCAGCGCTGACGGCCAGGCTCGCTCTCAACAAGGAGAAGGGCGCTGCCCGCGCCAGGCTCGAAGAGCAGCTGCAGGCGTTGATATTCTCGCACACGGAGAAGGAGCTTCAGCTTCGCAAAGAAGCCGGAAAGCTGCTCGAGGAGCTTGAAGGTGATCAAACCATAGCAGCCTACAAGGCGGAACTTGATCGCTACAGCAACGAGAAAAAACAGTTCGAGAAGGTGAAACACCTATATGAGGACCACGACGCCGTACTGGAGAGCCTTGAGCAGAAGCATCAGAACAAAATGGCCAAGATAGCCATTGACGGATATTCCAAGACCCTCGGAAACCTCAAGACGGCGCTTCAGGAACGGGAAGCTACCATCAAGGCACAATATGCCAAGAACTCGACAGGGATGCCCGCCGACGGTTGGGATGATGCCAGGGCCCAGGCAGAGATGCAGCGTAAAATCCTTGAAGCCCGGCTCGAATCCTTGAGTGAGCAGAAAGAAATTCTGCAGAAAATGCTGGCTGAAGGGTTGGCAGAAGGGGTGACGCTTCCGGACGGGGAACTGGAAAAGATTCGGTTAGAGTTACAACAGATCGTTCAACAGGAGGCCGAGGTCAACAAGGAAATAACAGGCAATAGCCTCGGTGCATTCAAAGGTTCCGGAGGCTCCCTTTTCGGAGTATCGGAAGCTCAATGGTCCTTGTTATTTGAGCATTTGAAAGAGGGTAAACTTATGGCGTCCGACATGCAATCCATACTGTCAGGTCTCGGAGGTGCAGCGCAGGAAGGGTTCGGCCTCGCACAGCAGGCCATCGAACTCACCAACGCCAAGGAAAAGAAGGCATACGATGACTGGGTGAAGCAGAACGACGCCCGGAGGGACGGCCTGAAGAAGCGCCTGGATTCCGGACTCATGACCCAGGCGCAGTATGATGCCGAGTTGGAGCGCATGCAGGCCGAACAGGATGCAAAGCAGGAAGAAGCCGAACTCGCCGCTGCCAAGCGAAGCAAGACCCTTGCCATCACCCAGTCCATCATAGAGACTTCGCTTTCGGTGATGAAGACCTTTACCAAGTTCGGAGGATGGCCAGCAGGCGTTGCTCCCGCTGCAATCATGGGCGCTCTCGGTGCCGCGCAGACCGCGATGATTGCAAAGCAGCCTGTGGGGTATGCCGAAGGAGGTGAAGTGACAAGACAACAGGACGGCAGGCGTTTCAAGGCATCGTTTGCTCCCGGCAAGCGCGGTCGCATAAACGGCCCCACGGTTATCGTCGGAGAAGAGGGCGGAGAGTATGTGATTCCTGCAGCCGGGATGCAGAACCCGACGCTTGCGCCTCTTCTTGCAACGATGGAGGCGGCACGCAGGGCCGGTACGCTGCGAAACCTTGACTTCCGCAGTGTGTACTCTCCTTCCGCTCCTGTCAGCGGCAGGGGAGAGGGCGGCAGCACGGAGGTGTCCAGGACGGTATCTTCGGAGCCCTCCGCCGGTGCGGCGTCCGAAAGTGCTTCTTCGGAGCTCGTGCGGGTCATAGCCCGTCTCAATGCCCGCCTCGATGAAGGCATCGAGGCTCATGTCCGGCTGCTTGGCCGGGGCGGGTTCTATGAGGCGGACGAGAATTACAAACGCGCAAAGCGCAGGGCAAATCTATAGAGACCATGTTGCAGATCAAGACAGCCGAGGGCGTCGCCCTGGACCTTTCCACGGATGCGGAGTTCGTCATTGAGATGAACCAGCCGCTTCTTTCCGAGAGCCGTGCCGTAACGCCGTTCAGCACGGCGATAAGCTTCCCCGCCACCGCGACCAACCGCGAGGTGTTCGGCTGGTATCCCGTCAGGTATTCCATCCCGTCGGTGCTGACAGTTCCGGCATCCGTGTATTTTTGCGGACTGCATGTTGTATCCGGCTTTCTCAAGTTCGACAGCATCGACGGTGGGAAACTCCAATACACCTTTTCGTCGGCATTCACCGACCTGGACGAGGAAATTTCATACGAAAAGACCGGCATTCCGCTCGACGATGCGATTGAAGGAGGCGAAGTGTCGCTTCCTCTCATCGTGAACGAAAATGCGGTTGCCGAACATATTTACTCAAACAACCGCTCCATTGAGCCGGTTGCTCCGGAAGTGAAGTTCCGAAACTATTACGGATATGACAGCGAGGGTGCGACCTCTTGGCCCGTATCCTGCCCCGCTGTGAGCATATCGGCGATACTGAAGCATGTCATAGGTGAAGCTCATGCCAATTCCGCCGTTTATGGCTTCCTGGATACCCTGTCGATACTCTTCCGCTCCGCTCCTGTGATTATTGCTGGCGTCAAAATGATGGGAGGCCCCATGTTCGACGCCGGGAACAGGAACGCCCCCATGGTAACATACGGGAAGCTGCTTGCGGAATGCATGAAGATGGTGTGCGGTGCTGTGTACACCAGATCCGGCAAGACCTCCCTGCTGAACGCCGCCGAAATCCTTGGGGATTCCGTCGATGCGACAGACTATTCCTCAAAGGTGAGCGATATCTATTATGCAGAGGTGGAACCGGCGCAGGGGTACAAGTTCGGCTTCCTGGACGATGCCGATACTTTTACGGCTGATACATTGACAGGCCAGGGCGGAAATTCCGAGGACGATGTTCAGACATACGACGATTTGTTTTCCGTCGAGTCTGCCAGGTGGACCACAAAGGCATTCCGGGTGCGAGATGTAGGGGATGTGATTGCAAGAAGGATTGTCAACGATTCTTCCATAGGCGGAACCGGGGATGACTCCGCCCTGATAGACGCCGATGTGACCTGGCAAAATGACAAGATGGCCGGTACCGGAACGGGAAAGAGTGAAATCTTCGATGCCACCGTAAATGCGCACCTTCCGAAGGTGGTTCCCGTGTCCATCCGCAGGTTTGGACAGCCCGACCGCCTGTCTCGCATGCTGGCGCCCGTCGTTCCGGCGCAGGCCGCCGATGCGGACAGAAGCGAGGACCTGTATATAGGTATCGTATCCCAGGTTGCCGGATATCCCTGCCAGTTCGGCCGTGGCGATTGGTACTACACCGCCGACCGCACCCTGCGACACGATACGGGCGCCCCGGCCCTTCGTACTGAGGCCCTTTACGAGCGATTCCACAAGGAGTTCGCCAGGTGGATTAGCAGGGATCGCGTCCGCGTGCGGTGCACGATGGATATGTCGGCACTCGACCTGGCATCGGTAGACCTGGCAAAACCTGTATACTTTGCCGGAAGGCGCTGGCTGATAAGCAGGATTTCCGCCACTTTCCGCGCATTAGGAAACACTTTCGAGACTGAAGGCGAATTTATAACGATATAACCCGATTACAATGAAAGTAAGCAATCCAAATGGCCGGACTGTATTTTCGCGGAACGCGAAAACGGTACGCCTCTCTGAAATACAGGCGTCGGCGGTAGAAGTGAGCATCGGCGGTTACGCCCTGGGGCCTTTAACACCGCTGAACGGTACGCTCGACATCCCCTTGCGGGATGTGCTGGCGGCGTATCCGTTTGGCACGCCGCAGTCTTCGACTTTTGACGCAATATCCGGACTTTCCTGCGTAGAATCCGTCGAGATTACATTTGCGGGAAAGGATACCTCCGAAAAGGCAACCGTGCACATGGACATCATCCGAGGCGGAAATCCTTCGACACTTGATGACCTGGCGTGTGAGTTCCTGACCCCCGGGCCCCAGGTGCAGGATATATATCCTTGGTCGCGGTTCTGTCTGTCCGAACTTGCAACTCCGTATGGTGATGCTGTATATTATTCTTATGATATTACAGTGAAGGCCGTGTTGCTGAGGGCCGACGGCACGCAGATAGCTGATTTGGAGCTGGACGAAAATGCAGGCAGCACGGATAATACGAGCATATTCACGCAAGGCTTGAGCGTAGCCACGCTTGCCACGCTTGCAGAGCTTGACGACGCGGACGGGATAGCGGCGATTGACACCTATGCGAAAATCAGCAGAGAGACCGGTGACGGAGAAATCCAGACATTCAATACGCACAAAATCCGCTTCGTCGTACGCCGGGGGAAAGGCAATTATCGGGAATTCTTCTTCCGGAACCGCTTCGGCGCGCCAGACCAGGTGCACAGCCGCGGCTCTCTCACCCTCGTACCCGAAAGCGAATACAGCCATTTCATCAACGGCGGCGAACTGGATGGCAGGAATGACAAATACACCGAGGCCTGGGAGGTGAATACGGGGCGGTTCTCCGGAACCGACGAACAGCATCTGTGGGAGGATTTCTTCCGCTCGGACTTCCGCTACATCATGAATCAGGACGGCACCCTGCTTCCCATCGTAATATCCGATGTGAAGATGGAGGCAGCTGTGTCCGGAGTGAATTCCGCCTCTTTCAAGTTCAAGCTCTGCGCAGACCCTGCGGCGGTAGCGGGGCGGGCCCGCACCGAACTTGCCGACTTCTCCATGGATACCGTTACCGGCGATGCAAGCACGGATTTCGGCAGCGGTTCCGGCAGCACGCCCGGAGCGATATCGGGGCCTTTGCTTGCCGAGCGCCTTGACAACATCGAGGCGGCCATTGCGAAGCGCCGCCCCATCATACCTCTCACGCAGGCGGAATACGATGCGCTCACATCGCTTGAAGATGCGTTCTATGCAATATACGAGGAGGAGGATTAGAGGAAATGATTCTAAAAGACGAAAAGACCTTCGGAGCGTTCCGTTACACGGGGAAGGGGATAGCCAGAATACTCTACATGGGGCGCGTCGTCTGGCAGGCTATCTCTTCATGTTTCGGCTCCGGCGCCTGGATCGAGGATTATCCATGGCTGGATGAAGACGGATGGAAAAACGAATAACAATACATCGATATGGCAAAAATTGACACCGAAATTACAAACCTTGCAACTCCCTGGAACAACTACAAGGGGAAAAGGGTGGAAGAATTCATCAAAAAACAACTTGGCGGCAAGGCCGGGTATCTGAAGGTCGTGTCCGGCTCCGACGGCTCATCCCAGGTAATGGCCGCGTTCGCGGATGAAAATGCTTTCCAGGAATGGAACTCCCTGGAGGATTCCGTGAAATGGGAGGAACAGGGCCTTGCGCATATCCTGAGCTATACCACTCTGCCCTCCCTTGAGCAGGGGGATGTATATAATATCAACCTGCAGCTGGAGTCTACGCCTGCTCAGATCCAGGCGGATGCGCATGTCAATGTACGGATTAAGGCGACATCTTCGGTAGCATACGGTGCGGGCGGTACTGACACCGTGCAAGAAGACCTGATTCTTGAAATCCAGACGCGCACGAGCACTACAGCCGCGTACACGACACGCGGGCGGGTGAGTTTTGCCGCCAATGGCGACTATATCCCCGTTTCGCTTGCGGCCTACCTTTTCGCCGGAACGAACTATGTGCGTATACGGGCCGTGGGAGAGTATGCGACATCTATCTGGCGCTCTTTCACCCTGAATGTGGTAGCCCTGTCTCTTGCTCCGAACACCGCCTTCGAGGTGCCGATGACAGGGGATACCCTTTCGCTGAACTATCTTGTGGGAGGTGCTATCGCAAAGACAATACAATTCGAGTTCGGTTATGGTCTCGGCAACGACTTTGCTGCCCAGTATTCCTATATGAATGGCGACCCGGGCTGCTCCCGCTCAGTGGGAACCACCACAAACCTTTCGACCGGCATAACCTACGAATTCACCGATGCAAACATGCTTGCGGATATCATGTCAAGCGGAGCGCACACGGTAAGGGCGCGCCTGTATGTGAGCGAAACAGTGAAGACAGACTGGGTGGAATCGCAATATATGGTATCGCGCGATGCGGCTGCAGAGGTTCCGGCAATAGTGCTGAACAATATTCACGACCGTCTTGACAACTGGACTGATGTGAACTTTTTTAACTTTGCCGTCTTTACAGCCGGAGCGGGCTCAATGCGTGTTCGGTTCCGCCTGGTTGATTCGGCAGACCAATCGAAAGAATATGCATCGTGGACGCAGGAAGTCGAAGACAACATATCATACACGCTGTCAACCCAACTTGGTATCGAGCTTGATGACCCGGGCATCGAGGAGTTCTATGCATACATGATGATTGATACCCCGGATGACGGCGGCGTCGTTCTCACGACACCGGTATTTTTCACATTCGGCAACAGCGCCTCATACACGCCGACCGCCGGGGCGGATCTTATCATCCAGCCCTCCGACCGCGCCAACAGCGAGGCTAATCCGAAAACTGTTATCAACAAGGCAACAGGGCAGGAGGTTCCGTCCTCTTGGGAAGGCTTCGGGATGGTGACCGACGGCTGGATGGATGTGAACAAAAATGTGGATTCAACAGCTGCCAGCGCCGAAACGGTGCGGGCGCTCCATATCCCCGCAGGCCGAAAGCTTACCGTGGACTACAACCCGTTCGCGGACTTCATGAGCGGAAACAACACTGGGCGGCATGTTACAATCGAGATGGACTTCCGCACCAACAACATCCTTGACGAGGATGAGCCGATAATCCAGATGTGCAGCACCTATGCCGCCGATGGCAGGGCCTGGGGCTTGGAGCTGCTGCCGAAAGAGGTGTACATGCTGACGCAGCGAAAGAGGGCGCTTGATGACCAGAACGCGACTTGGGCGGAGGGCGTGCGCACACACCTTGCCGTAAACATCGTCTATGGCCTGTCGGGGCTGAACTATGTGCGGATCTTCATCAACGGAACGATTGAGCGCGAGTTCAACTATGCCTCCAACGACATCTTCGTTGGCGAAGAGGTGTCGATGAAGTTCGGCAACACCACCTCCGACCTTGACATATTCGGCATCCGCGTCTATAAGAAATCCCTGTCGACCACCGAAGTGATGCAAGACCGCAAGGCCGCCTTCTCCACTGTTGCAGAAAAAATAGCCTTTGCCGAGGCGAACGACATTCTGGGTGATGACGGCTCAATCTCCTTCTCAAAGGCGAAAGAGAAATACCGAGTGCTTGGCCTGACCGGGCATCTTGCGAAGTACGGTGACGAAAACAAGGGCAAGACGGAGGGATGTACTCTCTACCACAGCCGCCCCGGCGACCCCGAGCATACAGGCACTCTTACCGAGGAGGAAAACAGCGGGCAGGGAACCACCGCCATGACTTATTACGACTGGAATCAGCAGCAGAAGCACACGGACGGCTCCCTGTTCATCCCGGACAATGACCCGGACAACCCCGTGAGTATAAAAGATGGCTGGTCGTGGAAGGACGGAGAGGCGGCATCCAAGAAAAATAACGGAAAAATCAACTTTGCGTCTTCCATGCAGGGGCACAAGATGGGGATGTGCAAGATTTATACGGAGGTGTTCAAGCGCCTCGTGGCCATGGGCGTGATGAGCGAGCCGTCGCAGGTTACGCGCCAGCCCAATGCACGCCTTGCTGTCTATGAGGAACCGTACCTTTTCTTTCACCGCGAGACGGCCAACGACCCTTGGGTGTTCAAGTACCTGATGACTTGGGGCGCAGGCAAGGGCGACAAGCCGACCTTTGGCTACAGCAACTCCGCAACTCCGAGGATGCTGATGCTTGAGGGCGCGAACAATGACCGCCCGCTCGCCCTGTTCCGCATACCGTGGAATGACGATGTGACCTACAGCCCTGCAGATGAGGCGTGGATGTATAACGGCCAAAAGCAACTGAACTTCGGATTCGGGCACACCGCAAAGAATGCCGCCGGGGAGGAGTACCCGGACAATGCAGAGGCAATCGCCGCCCATCAGGCTTTCTTCAACTTCAACTACCTGCACCATCAGCGGATTTCCTATTTCTCCGGCACTCTGTCACAACTGCGCAATTCGGACAGCGTGGATAAATCCCGTTTCTACTGGGTGACCACCGCCGACGCTTCCCTCAATTCGGCGCAGTACGACCTGTACCGCTACGATGAAATCACCGGAAACTGGGTCGATGCAGGCATTGCCAAACTTGGCACGGGTCGCTACGAGAAACTGAACCTCCGCACGCAGTATGAGGCGTTCGGAGGTACCTCCGTATGGACGCAGGGCCAGTGGAAGTCCATCAACGACTCCGCGATTGCACGGCGCACAATCCACTTCAAGAACAATGCTTCTACATACATGCATGTGGATGACTGTCTGTACCACTCCGGCATGATTAAGTTCTTTGCAGGCACCGATAACAGGGCGAAGAATACCTATTACTACACCGACCCTGATACGCTCAAAATCCGACACTATCAGGACGATACGGACACCATCATGAAAACCAACAATGTCGGTCAGAATCGCAAGCCTTACTATGTCGAGGAACACGATACCAATGCATCGGGTGAGTTCTACTGGCAGGGAGAGGAGAGCGGCTATTACAATCTCCTTGAAACTGCATTCGAGGACGAACTGACCGCGATGATGAACAATATCTTCACGGCCATGGCTTCGCTCGGCGGCTCCGCCATGGACTATCTCGAAAGCCGGATGCTGGAGGCACAGGACTACTTCCCTGCAATCGCCTACAACGAGCAGGCGCGTTTGGTCTACGAGGCTGCGGCCGTGGCTCAGGAGGCGGGAGCCTATGTCAATACATCCGTGCAGGCAATCACCCAGTCCGTCGGCTCCCAGCGGTGGAGTGAGTACGACTGGCTGAAGAATCGCGTTATGTACCTGTCATCATGGTGCGAATATGGCGAGTTCGCCGGAAGTTCCTCTGCGGCCAACGGCTTGTCATGGCGTGGCAAGAATGGTGCTGTGTACGACTTCAAGCTCACCACGGCCAAGTGGCTGTATCCCCGCGTCGGCTCCGATTCCGGCAACTATCCTGCAAGTGCAAGCGGAAAGCGTGTCCGCGTGCCTGCCGGACAGACCATTGACTACCCTACCATCACGCTGTCATCCGACAGCTGGATTTCCATCCGTGGTATCAACTACTTCCTCGACCTGGGCGATATGAATGTGGGCGTTTCATCCGACCAGGGCACCTTTGCCTTTTACGGGAAGCTCCTTCAGAAAATCGAAGTCAACCCGGACGGCGCGGACACGAACCTGATGCTGGCGAACTCCATTGCGATTGCCAATGCGACCAACATCAAAAGCATCAGGATTCGCGGAGTGAACACCGCAACCGGCGAAATCGACCTGTCGAAGTGCGCGCGTTTGGAAAGCATCGACCTGCGGGGGAGCACCTTTGCTCTGGCAGAGCTGCCCGCCTCCGAACGCTTGGGAACGGTGCATTTCCCGGCATCGCTGACAACGCTTCGCATCGATGCGCAGCCAAACCTTGAAACGGTAGACTTCGAGGGGGTGCAGTACCTGTCGACCATCTATGTGGATCAGGCGCGGGCTGGCTCGTTCGATACCGGGCTGCTGGCTCTCAATATCTACAACGCCAAGCATGAGACCGGCGGGCTGTCTTCAGTCAAGTTCTACAATGTGGATTGGTCAGATGTCCGGGCGGATACGCTGATGTTCTACTCCAATTCTTCCGTATGCGAGATTACTGGCTCCGTGTCGATGCTGCCTGCAGCGTCTGACAGATACCTTACATTTATCGAGATACAGTCGTTGGTTGACCGTTTCGGGGATATCCAGTCGGCGAGCAATGGTGTCTTCATCGACTACCCCAAGCGAACCATCACGAGCTTCAATGTCAAGGGCCGGAAATACATCAAAACGACCGGAACCTTCAACGGCTGGCAGCTGAATATCCTGCCTTCCTCCGGAAACAATGTGGCGATTGCCAATGGCCGCGAGGCCGTTCAGTGGTCATTCACCGGCTCCAACGCCGCCCAGGCTGCGACCTATGCGGAATTCACCGACAATGTGCGGGGTGTCTTGAATGTCAAGCAACTCTCCGACCCTTCCATCGACCTGACTTTCACTATCCGCGTACAAATCACCCTTGTGGGAGGCGGCGTGTTGACTTTTGACAAAAAGGTGGGCTTCTATAACCGCATCCCGAAGATAAATGACTTCGCCTATGTGGATGGCACCTTTGACGATGAGTACGACGCATCGAAGACGCTTGCAGGAGCAGTCACAAGGGTGACGAAAATCAGCGATGATGAGTATGAGTGCGAGGTGTACGCCAAGGAGAATACCGTAGCAAAGAGCACAGACAACAGCATCAATACTTCCGATCTGCCGTGGGCCATCTATCCCGATGAGAGCGGTGCAAGCGGCTTCCCGGCCTCGTTCTACAATGAAATCCGCGACGCTGCCGAACTGGCTTCCGCTATTGACCTACCGATGGATAACATCACAAGTTCCGGCATCCCGAACGCTGACGGCACTTCAACCAGTTATAACTACGTCCGCGATTCCTTCCTCGATTCCACCAAGGATGACGGCTACGCCCAGATTGCGACAGGCGGTGCAGCTGCTGACTTCGCAGGAAAGACGAAGAATGATATCATCGTCAATCATGCAAAGGCAATCATTGAGCGCTATCTCCAGGAAACCTACCCGAATAACGAGGACATCAAGATACCGACCACACTGACGGAACTTGCCGATGCGATGGTAGCCCTTCAGGCGGAAAACTCCGAGGCGACATCTCCTTCCAGATACCGCCAGTTGTTCTGCCCTGCGGCCTTCGCTGCATACCTGTACCAGCCTTCGGTGGCGGAGGGCGAGGAATTGGATGAGCAGTATGCGAAGACGAAATGGCATCTTCCTGCGCCTGGCTCCCTTGCGCGGATCTACAATTTCTTCTATAACAGCTGCGGCCGCGTCACCTACGATAATGGCGGTAGAATCTCCGAGACCTATGCCAATGAGGCTCCCGAGAGCGAAGCCCTCCTGCCGCTGTTCGCCAACCTGCTGAAGCGCATCCGTGCCGTTACGACTGCTTCCCCGTTCACGATGCTTACTAACAGCGGCTACTGGAGCAGCACCGAGTACTATGGCGGCGCCTGGGGCATGAACTTCAATAGTGGCAATGTCGGCATCTACGGCAAGTATTACGCGTTTACGGTGCGTCCGGTGGCAGCATATAGATTTCACCTTTAACCTTTCACTTTCTCCCCGTGCGCTATCTCGAAGCGCACGGGCTGGTGTGTCAGAGAAAAAGATAAGATGCAAGATAATTTAAGTCAGATGTTTCAAGGTGTCGAGGTGCCGCAAGAAATCATTGCGGCCTCCGACGCTAAGAAGAAAAAGAAGGATAAGACACTGGCGCAACTGCCTGTCTTCCGAGCCGCCGCCAACCTCCTGTATGTTGTGACAGAAGCGGTGAAAGGTGGCCCGAACTCCCTTCGGAAATTCTACGACATCATGCTGGCCGACACTGCCGAGGTTATGAAGGCAATCGGAATGGCTGATGCCGCGAGGAATCCCGAGGATAGAGCTTGGTACATAGACAGCGCCCTTGTGCTTGTGAATGTGGTGAAGTTCTACCTCACAATCCTGCGGAAACTTGGACTTCTTGAAAAAGATGTTGACAACAAGATGAAGCGGCTTGTGAGGAGTATAATCGCGCAGCTGGTGGGATGGCGGGATTATACCAGAAGCGAGGGTGCGAAATGATAAGTCGCAGGGTGCTTCATAATCCATTAAATGGGCGGTTTACTACGATGGGAGGCTGCTTGGCTGGCCGCCGTAGTTACGAAGATGCAAAACCGCAGGAAGACAGCAACTACTGGAGCAGCACCGAGTACAATGGCAACAACGCCTGGAACATGAACTTCAATAGTGGCAATGTCAACATCAACAACAAGTATAACGCGTTAACGGTGCGTCCGGTGGCAGCATTTGATGGATTATCCCACGATTTCCTTCTTTTTTATCTGACTGTAAGGGCGGCTTACCACGACTGCCTGAAGGGAAAGATGTCCTCTCCGCAGGTGCTTGCCTACATGCAAATCGCCGAGACCGATCTGCCGGTGCTCGCATGGGAGTTGTGGACTGGAACCTACCAGCCGACCACATCCACCTGCTTTCTGGTGCCATATCCGAAACTCCGCGAGGTCTTTGCAGCGGCCATCCGCGACCGCATAGTGCATCAGTGGATATGCATGAGGCTGGAGCCGCTCTTTGAGGAGCGTTTCGTCGCCCAAGGCAATGTATCTTTCAACTGCCGAAAGGGATTCGGCACCAACAAGGCCGTGGAAGCTGTCAAGGATGGGTTCGAGCGCGTATCGCGCAATTACACCAAGCCAGCCTTCGTTTTTAAGGGCGACCTCGTGGGCTTCTTCATGAGCATCTGCAAGAGCCGTCTCTGGTATCTGTTGGAACGCTTTATCAATAGGAAGTATAGCGGAACCTATAAGGATATCCTTCTGTTTGCCGTCAAAACCACTGTTATGCATCACCCCGAGCGGAATTGCATCTTCAACACAGATCCGGCACTATGGAAGGGGCTCGCTCCCAACAAATCTACATTTACATGCGGCGAGGACCGGAGCGAGCCTATTGGCAACCTTACAACGCAGTTGTTTGCCAACTTTCTGCTTTCGTTCCTGGATATGTATGTTCAGTTTCTTTTCCGTGGGAAGAACTATGCCTATGCAAGATTCGTGGATGACTTCGAGATAACCTGCGATGATTTGGCATTCTTGATGTCTGCCATTCCAAAGATTGAAGCATTCCTGTCTGGCAGCCTATTGCTGACTCTACACAGGGATAAGCGCTATATCCAACCTGTTTCCCATGGTATAAAGTTCGTCGGCTCTGTCATCAAGCCGCACAGAACATACCTTTCAAAAATGACCATTGCCCGCTTTATGGAGCGCATTCACGGCTTCGATCGGCTTTGCAGGGAAAGAGAACTGAATATCCTCGACTGCCAGCGCATCGAGCAGGTAATCAATTCTTATCTGGGATTCTGCAAGCCTCATCGCACATATAGGATTCGCAGAGCCGCACTTGAGGAGTTCGGCCACGAGTTCTATAAGTACTTCTACATCAGGAATCACCACGATTCCATCAGGGCAAAGACCAAATACAGACCGATAAACCTGCCGTTCAGCATGACGGCATAATCATTATATAATATGTACTACGAAAAAAGACCTCCGCTCATATCGGTGAGCAAGAGTGGCGAAAAATACCACTCGACATTGAATTACTTAATCGAGGAATCCGGGGATGGCTACGAGGTGGCGTCCGTAACGATAGCGACGGACGGGCCATTGTCGGAGGAACATTATGGAAAACTTGTTTCCGCCATTGTCCGCAGTCGTTATTCCGAGGATGATACGGAGGCCATAATCTGCAATTATTCCCTGACACCGAGAAGCAGCGTTGCCAAGGATGAAATGAATGAGCTGCAGCAGTGGCGTGCCATGGCTAAAGAGAGGGCAAAGGATGCGATCGAGTATGTCCGTGAAGGATGTGGAGCCGATCAGGCTGAAGTCCGGTGAATTGAACACGGATTTAATCCGGCTGCTTTGCTCCTGCTATACAGTCGTTGTATGGCGGGAGCAGGGCATGTTTGTTTATGAACTACGCGAAAGGCAGCCTGGTTCGCGGCTGTAAACGGCTGTCCTTTTTCCTCCCGATGGCAAACTGTATTTTTGTGTAAACATCAACATGAAATGAAAACTTTAACAAAAGAAGACAAGCTGACATTCCAACTTGCAGTTGCCGTTGTTGTCATCCTTGCGGGCATAATCCTTCTATTTATAGGTTTCTATGCTCCTCCTACAGGGGAGATTCACAACTCCGTGTTGATTGCCTACGGCGAGAGCCTCACCTTTGCCGGAGCTCTGATAGGCGTTGATTACGCGGCGAAGAAAGAGGTTGCGAAGTTCAAGGAAGAAATCAAAAGCGAGTCGGACCATGGAACTGTTAATTGACCGAAAGTATAAACGGGATACTTACACAGTAGGAAATCTGTATATCGATGGCGTGTTTTTCTGCAATACCCTTGAGGACCGCGATAGGGGCCTTGACGAACAGATGGACGCCATCGACATTTCCTCGTTGAAAATACCGGGAGAGACAGCTATACCTAAAGGTAGCTATCCTGTAGATATGGATACTGTCAGCCCTAAATATGCAGCGATTCCCTGGTATCGCACTTTATGCGAGGGGAAAATGCCCCGGCTTCAAAAGGTAAAAGGCTTTGAAGGCATCCTGATACATCCGGGCTCCAGCGCAACAGATTCTCGGGGATGCATTCTCGTAGGGCGGAATACCGTCAAGGGCGGGCTGACACAGAGCCGGGTTACCTTTGCCATGCTTTACGCCAAGATGCTGGCTGCGCATTCGGAAGGGGAAATAATCACGATCGATATACAATGAAATCATTCCCTTTAATTGCATTCAGTGCTATTTTTTTAGCGTCGTGCGCAATCTGCCACCCTCTCCCGACGGTAGAATATCGGGATTCAATTCGCACCGAATACCGCGAACGGATAATACATGATACTGTCGTTTTCAGTGTTGGCAAAGAATCTGAGAAGACAACGACACGGGATACTTCGTCCTATCTTGAAAATACTTATGCCGAAAGCTACGCTTCGGTTAGCGGGGGCTATCTGACCCATACGCTGGCGACCAAGCCGCAGAGCATCAGCATCCCGGTCGCCGTCGAGGTAAAGGATACGAACTCAACCCATTCAACGGCGGCCACCTTCAGCCAGGTTCCGGAACCGGTTTATATCGAGAAACCTCTGTCTTCGTGGCAGAGATTCCGGCTTCGGGGATTTTGGGTTCTGCTCGCAATAATAGGTACGGCTGTTCTTGTCACGCTCCGGCACCCATGGGGATGATGTATATATTCCGCAATTCCTCATTTGCGCCATTTTTCTTGCCTATATAGATGGAGGTGATGGCAACATTTGAATGGTCCGCCTGCTGCTGAACAAAGTTGATAGCCACACCCTCGCTCAGCATGTTTGTTATCCCGGTATCTTTCAAGGAATAGAACTCGAGCTCTTCGTTGAATCCGCATGCCGGACGAACTTTTCGGCTCCACCATGCGCTAATCTTGCGGCTTCGCATCTTTTTGGGGCCTGCGGAGAAATCATCCCCTTTATGGTCGCCGAATAGATACCATTCAGGATGCGACAGGTCGAGCCCGGCCAACAGGGGTATCAGTCCATCCGGAATTGTCCTGTATGAATCGTTGTCGTTCTTTGCCACTGATTCGTCCACATGCAAAAGCTGGCTCCGCAGATCGATGTCGGAGCATTTGAGCATCGCAATTTCCTTGGGCCTCACAAGACAACAGTAGCATATCAGGCACATGGCAAGATATTCCTTGTTGCCGCCCGATAGGAATGAGAACAGCCGCCCCAGTTCCGCGTCTGTCATCAGCCTGCGCCGTTTCACCGCCTTCTTCCTCGATTTCCTGGATATGTCTTCGAATGGATCCTCGCTTGAGTACCCTTTCTTCATCATCCATCCGAAGAGGATGTGCATGAAGGTAAGATAGTTGTTGTAAGTTATGACGGATACCCTGGTTTCCAGCTCATCCATGAAAGCCCCTGCGACCTGCTTGCTGACCATTTGGCAGTATGAATCCTTTGTAAATCCTTGCTTTGTCAACCATTCCCGGAACACACGGATGAAGGATGTATAGCTGCGCATTGTCTCTTCTTCCGTGTTTCGGGCTTTCGCCTTCAGGAAAGCGTCAAAGGTGTCAAACATCTTTATGTAGGCGTTGGGCGCGGATTCTTCAATCAAGGGATTCCATCCGGATGCGAGCCTTTGATTGATTGCCGCCATCATCATCTTTGCGTGGTGGCGGCGTTCAACTTTATTTTTTATGCGATTGATTTTAATCCGAATCCTCCGAAGCTTGCCTGTAGCCGGGTTGATGACATAGAAGGACACGAACCATTCCTTCCCTTCTGTAAGGCTGCACAGCCTGTAATGTATGCCTACGATTGGTACGAAAAAATGCATTTTTTTTCTTTCCGACAACTCCTGCAGTATTGGATATAATGCAGAGTCGGAAAGAATTTGATTTGACCCGGTTTTGCCCCGGTTTGGGGTGTAAAAAAGCCCTAAACCGTTGGTATTTATGGCGTTAGGGCGAATCTGTGGAGAATAGGGGATTCGGACCCCTGACCTCTTGCATGCCATGCAAGCGCTCTACCAGCTGAGCTAATCCCCCGAATCGGACTGCAAATATAATTTATTTTTGTGAACCTGCAAAATTATTTGCATTGACCCAGTTTGACAGGAAAGTGGCTCCGGCTACGATGAGCGCCGTTCCAAGCCCGGGATAGAAGGAAGCGAAGAACTCTGTCGGGATGCCGGGGATGAACTTCAGGCTGATTCCGAGGCACATCATGAAGATAATCAGTATCCAGCCCCTCACAGGCAGGAAGGCCAGGATGGACTTTTTTTCTTCAGGGAAGGACAGAATCCTGTCGGAATACTTTTTGACGATTTTACCGAACATCCACAGGAATCCGGCGAGGACGAGCAAAGTGCCGAGCGCCAGCCATGCTACAGACTTTGAAGGCAGTATTTCAAGGTACGATTGTATGCCGGTTATGAGGATTTTAATGCCGGGGGCACCCCAGATGATTGCGTTCGCAAGCAAAAGGTGGCGTCTGGCTACAGGGAGGAATGAGTCGAGTGAGTGTTTCATGATATGGAATTATTAGGAGCGCTCCATTTCGCGCCGTATGTCTTTCTCCTTGATGGACTGCCTCTTGTCGTATTCCTTCTTGCCCCTGGCAAGCGCGATGTGAAGCTTGGCGTAGCCGTT